>NZ_CP016761.1:1351820-2027730 GCF_001642935.1 Fictibacillus arsenicus | reverse complement strand
TAGCTGAATTTGTTCTTCCGTTCTGCCAGTCAGTCTCATGTAGTTCAGCGCTTCTTCATCAACTGGGAAGAATCCGCAAGTAGCCCCATATTCAGGCGCCATGTTCGATACTGTTGCACGGTCAGCAAGCGGCATTTCCGCAAGACCAGGTCCGAAGAATTCTACAAACTTCCCTACAACCTTCTTTTCACGCAGAACTTGCGTTACTTTTAATGCAAGGTCAGTTGCAGTTGTTCCGTTTGGAAGTGAGCCAGTAAGTTTAACACCGATAACTTCAGGCACAGGGAAATACGAAGGCTGTCCTAACATTCCAGCTTCTGCTTCAATTCCGCCTACACCCCAACCGAGTACACCTAAACCATTGATCATTGTAGTATGTGAATCAGTACCAACTAATGAATCAGGAAACGCAATTGTATCCCCTTCTGATTCACTTGTAAGTACAACTGGTGCCAAGTACTCTAAGTTTACTTGGTGAACGATACCAGTTGCCGGCGGAACTGCACGGTAGTTGTCAAATGCTGATTGAGCCCAGCTTAATAGCTTATAACGCTCTTCGTTACGAGCAAATTCTAGGTTCATGTTATATGCCAACGAATCTTCAGTTCCTGCTTTATCAACCTGAACAGAGTGGTCAACAACAAGGTCAACTGGAATATCAGGATTGATTTGTGAAGGATCTCCACCCATATCTTTCATTGCTTTACGAAGTGAAGCTAAATCAACTACAGCCGGCACTCCTGTAAAGTCTTGAAGGATAACACGAGATGGCTTAAAAGGAACATCGATATCTTTGAGTTCACTTGTACCCCATTTCGCAAGGTTTTCAACATGCTCTTTGTTAATTACTTTTCCATCATACTGTCTAAGTACAGATTCCAATAAAACTTTTACAGAGTAAGGCAACTTTGATACGTTACCAATTCCCGCTTCTTCTAACGCTCCTAAACGGTAGTAGCTATATTGCTTACCGTTGACATCAAAAGTAGAACGGGCATTAAATACATCATTCTTTTTCATGCTCCACTCTCTCCCTTCAGTAACAATCATACACGATTATGAGAAAAATTGTCGAAAAAATGTGCTCAATTCCCTAGTAAATCACATAAAAACTTTTTTTCCCTTTATAATCATATGTAAAACCCTTTCATAAGTAAAATAGTTAATCGTTATCAATCGACATAAGTTTTTCTTATGAGCGGTTGAGCACCGATTAATTTTAATGAACATATATTGAAATATGCAATACAATTTGTTTTATTTATTCCTTCATCAAAATGCCGCAATAAGATCGGAGGGAATAGGATGGAATGGTTAAAAAAATTAGCAGCATTGCTTGTTTTAATCGGAGCATTAAACTGGGGATTAGTCGGTCTTTTTGATTTTAATGCAGTTACAGAAATTTTTGGAAGCGCTGCCACAGTTACAAAAGTTATCTATAGTCTAATCGGGCTCTCAGGATTATGGATGCTTTTATCAAAATACAAATCATGAAGCAGTTGAAGCACTCCTTTTTTTGGAGTGCTTCTTCTTTTTTTATTTTGTACACACTAAGAAAACGGAGGTGAAATAATCATGGGAAGAAATAAAGCAAATCATGTACGTCCTAGCATGAACGCTGCTAAAGCTCAAGGCAAAGGTGCAGGGTACGAAACAGAATTCGGAAACGAAGCTCTAACATTGCCTAACGAAAAACTAAGTGAAGCTGAACGTCAAAACAATAAAAAAACGAAGAAACGTCATTAAGGTTTCGGAAATTGATTTTGAAGCTGTTCTAATTCATTCAAATAATTTTTCAGCTGTGAATGCTGATGTTCTGATGCTGTTTCCAGGGCATTTTCAATCTGCTGGCGTGCCTTCTCATTCTCTGTCATAAAGTGAGAATAATAAACGCCGTATTCACTGTTGGAAGCATTTAACTGTTTTGATACTTCGATTGCATGATGATAACCTTGTTCTGCTGCCTGGTATGCTTGCTGCTTATCTTTGTGATATGGCATAATAACCTTCCTTTTTTGGTTTGATATACCTTTAAGCTTCCATTTTAAATAATTATTATTCAAAAGGAGGGCAATTTTATGGGAGAACATAATACATTTAAAGATATTAGAAAAAATGCACCTAAAGGCGAAAATCCTGGCCAGCCTGCACCAATGAGCGGGTCAAAAAAGGTAAAACAACGAAACCATACAAGACAAAATCATGGTCAAGGCAGTTAAGAATATATAAAAAGACGGGCTAGCCCTTTTGGGATAGCCCGTTTTGTTTTTTTTAGAAGCCAGAAGCCACAATCACATAAAAACTGCTCTTCATCATATAATTTTACTTTTTTTTCAAATAAAAAATGAGTTTCTTAAGCAGTAACTGAATTTATCGCTTCTATTAGAATTGATTCTTCTTCCTCTGTAACTGTTCTTAGATCCAGCAGAACTTCGTCATCTTTAATTCTAACAATTACCGGCACTCGGGTTTCGCGTAACAGGTTTGCCAAATAAGATGCACCGTTATCATGTTTTAAAACGAGGCAATATGTTGGCAATTTCACTTCAGGCATTGTGCCTCCGCCAACTTTTGAAAATTCTTCAATGATATCCGTCTTTAAATTATCCCGATTATGAATCTGCCCCATTAATTCAAGTGTTCTTATTTTAATCTCATCTGGCGTTTTTAAAATATCCCGTACGGTCGGAATCGATAAAAAATCTTCATTAAGATAGGAATTTAAAGTTTCATTCAATGCTGCGATTGTAAATTTATCTACACGAAGCACACGTGCGAGCTGATGTTTCTTTAAAATATCTATATATTTCTTTTTACCTGCAATGATCCCTGCCTGCGGACCTCCTAACAGCTTATCACCACTAAAAGAAACTAAATCAATTCCCTGATTAATTATAGAAGAAACTAAAGGTTCCTCACCGATTCCATGCGCTTGAAATGGATAAAGTGCCCCGCTCCCCAAATCTTCATAGATGATAACTTCCGGTGAATCTGCTTTTAGTTTCATCAACTCAGCTGAAGAAACATTTTTTGTGAATCCAATAACTTTAAAATTGCTCGTATGTACTTTCATCACCATGCCTGTATTTTCATTTATGGCTTTTTCATAGTCGGCGTAATGAGTTTTATTCGTGGTGCCCACTTCTTTTAAAAGCGCACCGCTTTCTTCCATGATTGATGACACACGGAAGGACCCGCCTATCTCAACAAGCTCGCCTCTGGAAACAATAACTTCCTTATTTTTCGCAAGAGCTTTTAAAATAAGATAAACCGCAGCAGCATTATTATTTACTACAAGTACTGCTTCTGCACCAGTCGATTTCTTTATTAAATCCTCTGTCAGATCGTGTCTTGAACCTCTTTTTCCTTGTTCTAAGTTATACTCCAGATTCGAATACATATAGGCTGTTTCTGTCATCCTTTTAACGGCGCTTTCACTTAGCCTTGATCTTCCCATATTAGTGTGGATCACTACACCGCTTGCGTTTATAACCGTTCGAATCTGATTTTTAGGACTGGCTAATTTTTTTCTAATAGTTTCTTTGATGAGTCCCTGAATATCAGCGTTCAAGTCAATGGAATTCCAATCAGTTTGTATACGATTGCGCCAGAATGCTATTGCGTCCTGAACAGCACGTGTTATTTCCTTTTCATTTTTACCATTCATTTCAAGACTGATTTCTTTAGTGACTTCATGAACCGCAGGCAACTGCCTTAAAAGGTTTGATTTTATCAAAATGAAACTCCTCCTAAAAGGCTTAAACAGATATCCTTAAAGGAGGATCTTTCCATTTAAGCATTCAATTTTTCAAGTTCTTGAATGATCCAATCGTGATCAGGAAATTCTCCTGTTTCTTTTTTCGAATAGATTTTACTGCCATTAACAGATACTTCAAATACCCCGCCTGAACTAGGTAAAAGCTCAAGTGATGGAATTTGTGAACGGAAATGGCTAAAAAGGTCCTCCGCGAGACTCGCGGCTTTTGGTGCAAAGTTTCACATCATGCAGAATTCGATACTTACTTTCATCATTCATCCTCCTTTTTTAAGACTATTTTAGTATATCCTTAGCCAATAAACAAAAAAATTGTTTATACTACCTATAGGAGGTGCGTTATACAAATGACGAGCAAAGACAAAGTAAAGCTTACCCATCTGTCATCAAAAGGTGGCTGAGGATGCAAGATTGGTCCTGAAGACCTGGCGCAAGTTTTGCGTCATTTACCAGAAAGAGAATATGACCCTAACCTTTTAGTAGGTCTTGATACATCCGACGATGCCGGAGTTTATAAATTAACAGATGAACTTGCTATGATACAAACTGTTGATTTCTTCACCCCGATCGTTGACGACCCGTATATGTTTGGTCAGATTGCTGCTGCAAATTCTTTAAGCGATGTCTACGCGATGGGCGGACGTCCCACTACCGTGATGAATATCGTAGGTTTCCCGATAGCGGTATTAGGTCACGATGTATTAGCAGAAATTCTTAAAGGTGCTGCAGACAAAGTAAAAGAGTCTGGTGCAGTCCTTGTAGGCGGACATTCCATAGACGATGCTGAGCCTAAATTTGGTCTATCTGTAACCGGACTCGTACACCCTTCTAAGGTTTTCAAAAATGTTGGTGCAAGGCCAGGTGATGCACTTGTTTTAACGAAGCCGATTGGTGTAGGAATCCAGACAACCGCTATTAAAAAAGACAAACTTACATCTGAACAGCTTCAGCTTGTGACTGAAACGATGGCAGAATTAAATAAAACAGCTGCCGAATGTTTAGAAGGCCTTTCACCTCATGCTGTAACAGATGTTACTGGATTCGGCCTGCTCGGTCATGCCACCGAAATGGCTAAAGGCACCGGAGGCATTTCAATACACATCAATTTTGAAGACGTACCTTTACTTCCTGGCACAATAGAACTCGCTCAAGAAGGGGTCGTCCCTGGCGGATCAAAAGCAAACCATCGCTGGATTCAAGAAGACGTGAAGTATGATGATCATCTCGAGGTATGGCAGCAGCATATACTATGCGATGCCGTAACTTCCGGGGGACTATTAGTGAGCATGCCTAAAGATGAAGCAGATGAGTATATCAAACGTCTTCATGCAAAAGGCAGAAAGAATGCAAGTATTGTTGGAAAAGTTACAGAACTAACTGAAAAGCCGATTATTGCTAAATAAAAAAACTCCGGATTTCCGGAGTTTTTTTACTGGTTATATGTCTCAGCATAGAGTTTTTCGTCAAATTTTTCTGGGGCGCCATCGAAAATGAGCCTTCCTTTTTTCAATGCAATAATTCTTGTCGCGAATTTTTTTGCAAGGCCAACATCATGAACATTGATAATGGATACTAAGTTTCGCTTTATATGTGTTTCTTTTAAAAGATGAAAAATTCTCTCAGCAGTACCGGGATCTAAACTTGCAACAGGTTCGTCTCCTAGGAATACATTAGGATTTTGAATAAGAGCCCTCGCTATTGCTACCCTTTGCTTTTGTCCCCCGCTCAGATTCTCTACTCTTCTGGTTGGCTCCACTGTTAATTCAACTTGATCAATTGCTTCTAAAGCAGACATTCTTTCATTAGAATTAAATAACCCCAGTAGATTTTCATAGGATTTTTTATAGCCAAACAACCCTGTTAAGATATTTTGAACAACACTCATTCTTGGAATCAAGTTAAAATGCTGAAAAATCATTCCCGTCTTGCGTCGAATCTCTAAATTCTCTTTAGGAGTCATTTCTGACAGCGATTTATCATTCCATTTTACCGTTCCTTCTGATACCGGCTGAAGTCCATTAATGCAGCGAATAAACGTAGATTTCCCTGCACCGCTCTTGCCTAATACACAAACGAACTCCCCTTGGTTAAAATGGATGCTCAAATTTTTCAAGGCTGGTTCTGCTGCACCAGGATATAAAACTGAAACATTTTCGAATTTAATCATCTTACCACCTAAATAACCTTTTCCCGTATTTTTCCGCCAATGTAATCTACTAAAATAACCATGATCATTATTAACAGAACATCTACAGACACTAGCTGATATTGAAATGTTTTAAAATGAATAAAAAGCTGCTGCCCGATTCCGCCTCCGCCTATCAGACCTAATATAAGGGATGTCCGGATAGCAACTTCGAATCGGTAAAAAAACTGAGACAGAACATTTGGCCAGATTTGAGGCAGGATGGCAAATAAATTACCGATCCAGCGTTTAGCCCCTACAGCAGACATCGCTTCCATCGGACCTTTATCAGCCGCTTCAATCAGCTCTGAGATGAGCTTTCCTAGCACTCCGATGTTATGCAGTACAATCGCGATTACGGCCGGAAAGGGACCGAGTCCTAATGTGGTTAATAATATCAAGCCAAATACAAACTCTGGAACAGAACGTAAAAAACTTAGATAAAAGCGGGTTGCCGCAAAAATAATACGATGCCCGCTCGTATTTCGTGCTGCAAAAAAGCTTAATGGAAGTGCAATGATCAATCCGAATAAACTCCCCAAAAATGCGATTGATATCGTCAAAACACTTTCTGTAAATAAGTAAGGAAGACTTTCTGTGTTCATTGGAAACCATTTTGAAAGAAAGTCTCCCATATTTTCAAAGTCCCGAAACTTAGAAAGGTCGAACTCTGTCAATCTCATACTATAAGCTGCGAGAACTGCAATGATGAGAAAGACAAAGAATTGTCTCTTTTTAAACCAAACCATTGTTCCCCTCTATTCTTGGATCATACCTTCTTTTATAGCCGCCTTGCGGATACTTTCATAATCTTTGTTCTCCGCTTTCGTAAAACCGGTGGCTCCGAATGCATCAAGGATCTCTTTGTCTTTAATACTTAAGAAAATATCTTGCAGCTGTTTCATTGTTTCCTTGTCTGTATTTTTTGCAACGGCCCAAGGATATTGAAACAGTTTTTCAGACTTCCAAATCACCTTAAACTGTTTGCCATCAACTGTTCCTTCTTCCACAAGCTTGTCATAGATGGCACTATCGATCGCCCCGACATCAACTTGTTTGTTTTGGACGGCAAGTGCAGTAGCATCATGTGATCCAGTGAATCTTACATTTTTAAAATCATTCTCAGCTTCACTCTTATAAACACCTTCATCTTTAAGCTTGATACCCGGAATTAATGAACCAGATGTTGAAGAAGGGTCACCAAAAGCAAATCTTACATTTTTGACATCTTTAATCATATCGTCAATATTTTCATATTTACTGTCTTTATGAGTAATTAAGTAAGAATAATAAAATGGTTCTCCTTTTATCAGCTGTGTTACGATCGCTTTTGCTCCGCTTTCCTCCTGCGCAACAACATATGTAAGAGGCCCGAAATATGCCATATCAATCTTCTCATAATTCATTGCTTCTACTACTCCATTGTAGTCAGGGTAAGAAGTGATCTTTACTTCACGATCCATTTTTTCGCTCAAAATATTCTGAAGCTTATCAAGCGCTCCCTTCATTTCACCTTCTGTTTGAGCAGGAATAACTCCTATTGTGAACACTCCATCTTTATTGCCTGCATCTTTATCTTTATTTTCTTCCTTTGTACCGCATGCAGATACTAACAGTGCTAGAATTACAAACAACAAACCTAATTTTTTCATTTATTTCTCTCCTTTATTGTTTCATACAAAGTGACGTATGATTTGATTTCCTTATCCATAGTGTGGTTCTCTGTTACTGTCTGATACCCGTTTTGGATCACTTTTTGTGCAAAAGCTTTATCTGATACTAGTTGTTTCAAAGAATCATACAGTCCTTTTACGTCACGAAATATCATGCCGTTTTTTTTGTGCTGAATAATACTTGTATTTCCTGTGTTATCTCTAGCTATAACAGGTTTATGTTCGATCATTGCCTCCAGCAAAGAAGTTGGCTGTCCTTCTGAAATAGATGTATTTATAACAATGTCAGCCCACTGGTAAACTTCTTTCATCTTAGCCAAATCTATTTCAGGCAGATAATGAAGCCATTCATATTTTACGCAGGCATTTCTAACTTCTTCATATACCGCTTCATCCAGGTTTGCTCCTAATATCAAAAACACAATTTGCGGATATTCAGCTTTTAATTTTACTAAAGCAGGAATTGCATAGAGCACATCTTTGATACTCCGCAAACCGGCAGGCAGTAAAATTCTTGGATTGCCTTCAGGCAGAATTAGCTTTTCCTCATCCGCTTTTTCAGGTAAATAGACACTTTGCGGTATCACATGTATGACCTCATTTGAAAATCCATGATTATTTACGAGTGATTCTTTTGCCTTTTCAGTAAATACTGTAACTGCCTTTGCTTTATGTAAAAGAGGCGCATAGATTTTTTCATCCTCTTTTAACGAATGGTTAATATCTGTTCCGCCGGAAGTGATCATGTAAGGTTTATTCAATTCAATTTGATGTTTTTGTGACCATTTTAAAAAACGGGCAAATTGCAATATATGAAAAACATCTGCATTTTCCATTTGATCACGAACCTCTTGTGTGAGATCTTCTTCTTCATACGCATACACGAAAACAGAAACATTCTCTTTTTTTAAACCGTGCTGAATTCTTCTCGCTGTCGTTGAATTCCCGCGATTTTGATGAAAATACGGGGTGAAAAACATTACTTTTAATGCACTATCTTTCAATCCTTACACCCATTTCCTTAAGTTAGCATCTCTCACAGTATACCCTTTTGAATCCATACATTCCAAAATCGGAATCAAAAACTTTCTAGAAGTATTGAGAACATTTTTTGCCTCTTGAACAGTAAAACTTTGCTCTGTCTGGCTTTTTAACAGATCGACTGCAGAATCGAATGTATCCTTCCCAATTAATACATCGTCAAACAAAACAAGTGCTTTACCATGATTAATTAAAAAATACTTAAAATCCGAATAAAGATTTTCTGGCAATTGATGTGCTTGATAGATTGACAGCAAATCATCAGGTTCAAACTGCTTTTCTTCTAGGATATTTGCAACTTGGGACATGCGTTTTTCCCATTTATTCGGGAAGTGCGGTTTAAATGCCGGCAAATGAACAAATTGGTCAGTTATTCTAATAGTAGATAACTGTATTAATTTCTCAATATAACCACTGCTTACTTTCTGGTGAAGCTTGCCTTTTAACGATTGTACAACCTCTGCCTTTGGAATACCTTGCCTTAAAGGATATTCTTCGTGAAACACAGTTAATTTTTGAATAAGATCAGTTTCTGCTAGTTTCATTGTTGCTTCATCATTATAATAGCCACTCATATAAAAAACTGCCTTTAACTCTATAAGTTCTTGTAAAACCTTATCTAATACAGGTTCTTCAATACCAGTAAGTTTCACTAATTCTCCTGTTGTCAAAGATCCTTTTTTCTGAAGTGTTTGTATAACTCTTTCACTAGGTGTTCCCTCGAATTTATCCTGAAGCATTCGAATCGTACCAATCCCAAATTTATAAGCAGCTCCGTTTGAATCAATTACTTCTCCGCCTCCAATTGTTTCTTCAGGAGAAGGCCGGCGAATAATAAAACGGTCGCCTCGCTTCGTTACGATTGGTTCGTCTAAACGCACTTGGCAAAAAACATAATCTGCAGAGTTTTCAAGTTCCTTTCTATCAAAGAATATGAGTTTCCCCATTACTTCAGCTGTTCCTGTATAAAACTTAATTTGTGTTCGTTGCTTTAATTTCCCAGCCCATTCTTTACCCGTTGTTAAAACAAGATCAACTGTATCTGTCACTGAAAAAACACCTGGTGTCAGTAAGACATGACCTCTTTTCCAATCCAGCTTCGAGCCTCCAGAAAGATTTATCGCGGCTCTTTGACCTGCTCTTGCATTCTGTACATTCTCTTTGTGAACCTGCAGTTTTCTTACTTTAACTTTTTCGTCTCCTGGCTGAATCTCCAGCTCATCACCTTCATGAACCTCACCTTCGTACACTGTACCTCTTACAACAGTCCCTTGTCCTTTCACCGTAAAAATATGGTCGATCGGTAAGCGGAAAGGTCCGGACGCAGATCTCGTTTCTGTATCCTCCAAATAACTAGCAATTGATTTTTTTAAATCATCAATACCATTCATAGAAAGACTATCAACGAAATGAACGGGAAACGATTGAAAGACAGAATCATTAGTAAGCTCAGAGATCTCATCTTCTATTAGGAGTTTCATTTCATCATCAATTAAATCGGACTTTG
The DNA here is from genome assembly GCF_001642935.1 of Fictibacillus arsenicus. Lineage (NCBI taxonomy): Bacteria > Bacillati > Bacillota > Bacilli > Caryophanales > Fictibacillaceae > Fictibacillus > Fictibacillus arsenicus. The sequence continues at coordinate 2,017,549 of NZ_CP016761.1, read as the reverse complement.
TAACAACAATCATTCCCTTTTGTATATCAAGAAATGAAAGAATCTCAAAATGTTCTCTCGTTTGGGGCATGACACCCTCATCAGCAGCTATGACCAACAATACCAAGTCGATTCCAGCAACTCCCGCAATCATCTGGCGAATTAATTTTTCATGACCAGGCACATCTACAATTGATGTATGAATGCTGTCCGTTAAAGGAAAGGGTGCAAAACCTGGTTCTATAGTGATTTTCCGTGCTTTCTCTTCTTTCAAAGTATCTGTATCAACACCGCTCAATGCTTTAGTAAGGGTTGTTTTTCCATGGTCGATATGTCCAGCCATGCCGATTGTATAATAGTTTATTGTCATCGTTTAAACCACCTATATTTACATACTCTTTTACACTTTATGAAAACAGATGTAAAAACACAAGATTTATAACTTAGTTTATATTCATATTATCATTTCGCATTGGTCAAACAAAATTATTTCCCGCGCTCTTTATGCATAGATGTATAAATATTCACCGCTGGATACACACAGGTTATCCACAATTAAAGTTATTCACAGTTGTCCACAGGAGGAACTGTTATAGTGTGAATTTCAGGCTGTTATATAAGGTGAACTGTTATAGTCGAGATCACCAAACTGTATCAGTGGTGAGTGTGGTTATAATAGCAGGCTGTTTTCGTATACATTGATGCTTTTGATAGAGGTTAATTTCCGCTTCAGGACTCCCTTTCCGCAGGGTGTGCGGTGAGCCCATTCGCCGCTTTGCGTCATTGAATGGTCTCACCAGTCTAGCTGCAGCGGCTAGCCCCTCGAGGTCAAAAGTTAAATGGTCATGAAGGCAAAGAGCGCCTTCTTAGCCCATTCACCTTTTGCTTGTCGGGGCTGTACGAGCCGCTTCCGCTTTTCAAAAGTCCCACTCATCCTGCTGGAGTCTCGCCCTTCCGCTTCAATTAACTATTCATATGAAGAAGTTCTTAAAAACTCTCTGTAGCAACAATCTTTTAGAAAAGATTCTAATACTAAGAAAAATTAATAGAAGATCATCTTTACCTTCTATCTAATTTCTCCTCTTAAAAAATCGAAACTCGCCTCCCCCACCTTCGATTTTTTTGAATGTAAAAACAATGTACTTGGATTTTAAATTTCAATAGTCTATACTAGTCTTTGTGAATAAATGAAATCTCTCGTTTATATCAACGCATATCTTGGGGCCAGATGTGTAGCTGGTGCTTGCCTGGGTCTTCAAAACCTTTTGGGAGGCGCGTGCCGTCTCCGGTGGGTTCGATTCCCACATGGTCCCGCCAAATAAAATACATATGAGGTGGACGCATTGTCTGGATGGTTCATCACCTTTATCGTTCTATGGTCCGTTTTTTTATTTTCGATGTTTGCCATTGGCGGTTATTTCATGTTCCGGAAGTTTTTAAAGCGCCTTCCGAAAGAAGATGGTAAATCCATATTGGATTGGCAGGAACATTATATTAACGAAACGATCCACTTATGGAACGAGGATCAAAAGAAACTGTTAAATGAATTAGTAGCTCCAGTCCCTGAACTCTTTCGCGATGTCGCAAAAGAAAAGATCGCAGGCAAGATCGGTGAACTCGCAATTGCTGAAAAAGCTAGTTCGATGACAGAGGATTTAATCATACGAGGCTATATTATTGCTACGCCAAAACGGGATCATAAATGGCTGATTAAAACACTAAAGAAGAAAAATATTGATATTAAACCTTATCAATCCCTGCTCGCATAAAAACCCCTGAATCCAAATAAGATTCAGGGGTTTTTCTATAAAGCGATCTCGTTCTTCTTTTTCATGAATAAAAATAGCATGGCTAACCGCCAAGGCAATATCATACCAAAGGCTACAATGAAAAATAATGAGCTGGTTTCAAAGATTGATATGGAAGAACCAATATACCATTTTAGTCCTAATCTTATGGCAAACAGTCCGATAATAATAAAAATAAAAGCTTTAGACCTGACGAGATATACGTGATCTCCTTTTATTTCAAACTTGCTTGTCATGATCAGGAAGATGGAAAACATAATTCCTACTAAAAAGGCCTCCCCTGCTTCGATCCAAGTGATTCGAAAAGCAGGGAATACAAATTGAAGAAAGCCTGTGCTCATAGCTAACGGAGGAATTATTATTTTTCTAGATGTTACAGGTTCTCTCGTTTCCCTCATTCTGAAATTAAAAATAATAACTGCCATTATGATGGCAAAACAAGTACTTGCTATAAAAAACACGGTCAGTTACCTTCCTCTTCCACTTTTTCAATTTTGTCTTCTGCAATGGAAAGGATGATCGTCATCGTTACTCCGATAACTGTTAGATAAACACCAAGATCAAACAGCATTGCAGTAGCAAGTTCTGTTTTCCCTAACAGCGGCAAATAAAAATAACCAAAGGAATGACTCAAAAACGGTACTCCTAAAACAAAAGATCCCGCACCTGTTAAAATTGCCGTCAGCAATCCTGCAGCAATCATATAGGTAAAATTGATCGGTAAGATTCTATGTACCGGCTGAAGTCCATATGAGATGTAAAGAAGCAAAAACGCTCCCGCTCCCATCAGACCTCCGATAAAACCTCCTCCAGGCGCATTATGACCTGAAAATAACATATTTACAGAGAAGGCTAAAATAACAAACACAATAATATTTGTTGTTGTTTTTAAGATAAGATCATTTGAGCGTGATGACATGTTGCAATTCCCCTTCCTATGTTACTCTTAAAAACCTTGAAATCCTCCAAAAACACGGTTGATTAAAAACGAAGTCAATTGGGTCATCCAGTTAAAATAAAGCAGGACCCCCATTATTACCATCAGGCTTCCGCCTATTTTCATAAATTGACGATTAAATTTTTTTATTGATTTTAGTTTGTCCAAAAAGAAACTTAAAACAAAAAATGGAACAGCAAATCCTAAAACATAAGCAATCATATAAGTTAATGAAGCAGCAGGATTTGATACTCCGAGTGCTATAACACCTGCAAGGATCGGCCCCATACAAGGTGTCCAGCCTGCAGCAAAACCGATTCCTATTAAAACCGAACCTAAATAACCCGTTGGTCTTGACTGGAACTTCATCTTTTTATCCTTCATCAAAAATTCAGGTGAGATGAACCCCATAACTACCAAACCAAAAAAGACAATTATGATGGCCCCGATCTGTCTTAATAATGATTGATACTCAACAAATATTTCTCCGATTATCGTTGTAGACAAACCAAGCACGATAAATATAATGGAAAACCCCAATAAGAAAAATGCTGTATGTAATAGCGCTCTTTTTCTGAGCATGGCTTGTTCTTCTTTCAGTTCCTGAACCGATATTCCAGTGATATAAGATAAAAATGCTGGATATAACGGCAAGCAGCATGGTGAAATAAAAGACAGCAGCCCGGCTGCGAAAGCGAGCCAAATATTTAGATCGGTCATAAGCAGAAGCTCCTTTATACATTCTCTCTCTATCTTAAAGAAAATAGCCGTTTTGTTCAATCATTAAGAAAGACAGCCCTCAAACAGGCTGTCTTATAATATACTTATGGCTTTTCCAAATATTCTTCTAACGTTATTCCGCTTTCATGAATTTCTTTAGCATGTTCTTTTCCTACATATCTTAGGTGCCAAGGCTCATACTGATATCCCGTTATATCTTCTTTGCCTTTAAGGTATCTAATGATGAATCCATATTTGTAAGCATTTTCCGCAATCCACTTTCCTTCTTTTGTTTCACCAAATTCTTCAACGAGTTGGTAGTTTACTTGTGGTGAAGTCACATCCAGCGAAAGGCCAGTCTGGTGTTCGCTTTGTCCCGGCTGGGCACTTGTTTGATTGGCTTTCTCCTCGCCAAACTGATCTGCATTGTAAGCAAAGATCGAAACCTGTGTATCGTAAGAGCGGTATCCTGACTGAGCAAGGAGTTCTAACCCTTGTTCCTCAGCGGCTTTAAATAAATCTTCAACTGACGATGCAGCTTCTTTTCTTAATTTCTTTTTAGGCAGATCCTCTTTAAAAGGAAAAGGAACATCAGGTATAACCAGATCAGCTGGTTCATAGTCTTCTGGAAGATTTCTCTCTTTATTCGCAACTATAAGCATATCATTTAAGTTTTGAACAATCGCTTTCCCATCACCTGAAACAGTAACCGTTTCATTTAGCCAAGGAAGATCTGCTTGCTGATCCTGTTCTCCAGTTTCATCTGTTTCAGATGGCGTTTCATCTTTCGGCTCGTCATGCTGTTGTTTATTATCGTTTTGTTTTTCAGCTTTTTCATCTTTTGAATCATTAAATGCCGAGTTCCATTGTTGTTCTGCCCAATCTACAGGTTTACAAGCAGAGAGGACTAACACGCTTCCGATAAGCACTGATGTTATTACATATTTCTTCAAAGCACTCTCATCCTTTAGTTCAGTTTGTATGTATGCTATCTTATCATAGGATAATTTGCAAATAAGTCAATGACATAATAAATATATTCATATATTCGAAAAATTTCAGACAAAAAAAGAGGTTGACTCAAAAATAAAAATTTTAAGTCACCCTCTTTTTTATTTGGCTGTTTTAGTAACATTGTTGCTATTAGAAGATGTTGATTTCCGCTCCAGGAAATCCGCTATTTATTTTTTATTTGTAAAATAAAAAATTTGGGCTGCCAAAAGTAAAGTATATTTTACTTTTGGTACAGCCCCTTAACTGACTTCCTCTATTGAATCTGTACCATGCTGCAGCAAAAACATCTTATGATATAATCCTCGCTGCATTAAAAGCTCTTGATGTGTTCCTCTTTCAACAATTTCTCCTTTATGAAGAACTAAGATTAACTCAGCATCCTGAATCGTTGATAACCTGTGCGCAATTGCGATCGTCGTTCTTCCGCTTCTCATTTTATGAAGGGCTAGCTGTATCTCTTCTTCAGTCTCAGTATCTATGTTAGCTGTTGCTTCATCTAAAATCAGGATTCTAGGAGAAAAAGCCATGGTTCTCGCAAATGAAATAAGCTGTCTTTGCCCGCTCGAAAATGCAGCTCCTCTTTCACCCAGGATCGTGTTATATTCTTGGGGCAACTTTTCAATAAAGCTTGAAGCTTGAACAAATTGTGCCGCTTCTTTAACATCTTCATCAGTGATTTCTTTGTTATATAATCGAATATTTTGAGCGATATCTCCCACGAACAAAAATGGATCCTGAAGTACAAGACCTACTTTTTTTCGGAGTTCATCATTTTCGAAATGTGATAAAGGAATATCATCGATCAATATTTCACCTTTCTCCACATCGTAAAAACGCATAAGCAAATTAATAATGGAGCTTTTGCCGCTGCCGGTATGGCCTACTAATGCAACTGTTTCTCCTGGGTTAGCAGTGAAAGATATATTTTTAAGCACTTCTTGTTCACCATCATATGAAAACGTAACATCTTTAAATTCAATTTTCCCATTGCCTATAACAGGATCTAATTGTACTTTGTCTCTTTTTACTGGTGCGAGTTCAGTTTCGTCCATTACTGTAAACACTCTTCCCGCTGAAACGACTGCTTGCTGAAAGATCGAAAGACGCATCATCATCATGTTTACAGGTTCAAAAAAACGATCCAAATAATTAATAAAAGCATAGATTACACCGATTTCAACTGCTGAATTAAACGACTTAATTCCAAAAAAAGATAAGATCATTAGTAGAGCCAGCATATAGATTAGGTCTACAGCAGGTCTTAAAAGCAAGCCATTATATTTTATATTTTTCATCTGAGCATCATTATGTTCATTGTTAACTTTGGCAAACTCTTCTCTCAGCCTTTTTTGCTGATTAAAGACTTGAACGATAGACATCCCTTGCAGTGACTCATTCAATTTAGCATTTAACTGGCTGAGCTTTTCTCTCATTTCATAAAAAGATTTCGAACTATACTTTCTGTACAGCCACATGATATAAATAATAAACGGCAATATTCCTAAACAAAAAACCGCAAGTTTCACATTTAGATAAAACATAAACCCAAAAATACCGAATAGAAAAACGATATTCTGAACAAATGTGGACAGAACACTTACATATAGATCCTTAACTGCCTCAGTGTCATTCGTAATTCGGGAAACAAGACTTCCAACCGGTGTGCGGTCAAAGAATTTCAAACCTAATGAATGTACTTTTGAGAATACTTGAATCCTTAAAGTTTGAATGATGTCTAAAGCTACTGACTGGAACAAGACAAATTGAATGTAATTTACGATTGCAGACAGCACAATTAGACCAATATAGCTGCACCCAAGAATAATAAGTGCTTTTTGATCGAAAATTCGAGGTGTTAAATAATCATCAATAAACGTTTTGACTAATATCGGTGCTGTAAGTTCAGATGCAGTTGCAGCCAATAGGAGAAGAAAGGCAATCGATAGACGTTTTTTATGCATTTTTGTATAAGACATGAGACGTTTAAAAACTGTCCATTGATTCATACGATTCAATTCTTCATTAGAGTGTACATTGCCGTCTCCACTCATCTGTTCCCACCTCCTTGTGCGATCAGCGTTTCAAGAGCTTGCCTTTCGTAAGTTTCCTTATACCAGCCCTCTTCACATAATAAGTACTGATGTGTACCCCTTTGAATAATGGTGCCGTTATCCATAACGATAATCAAGTCACAATGAGCAATTGAAGACAATCTGTGAGCGGTAATAATAGTTGTTTTGTTTTTTCTTTTTCCTTTTAAGTTCTGGAGGATTTCTTCCTCAGTTTTTGCATCAACAGCAGATAAAGAATCATCCAAAATTAAAATTTCAGGGTCAGTTACTAGAGACCTTGCTATAGATATCCGTTGCTTTTGCCCTCCTGATAACGTTACACCCCTTTCACCAACTACTGTTTCATATCCATATGTAAATTGTGCAATATCTTTATGAATGGAAGATGTATTTGCAGCATCTTTTATGTCCGCAAAAGGAGCATCTATATTTCCAAAAGCAATGTTTTCTGCGATGGTAGCAGAGAATAGAAAATGGTCTTGAGGTACATAACCAATCGCAGATCGTAAAGTATGCAGCCGGTAATCACAGATATCCTCTCCATCAAGTGAAATATCACCTCTCATGATGTGATATTCACGGAGCAGCAACCTGCAAAGTGTTGTTTTCCCGCTACCTGTTTTGCCGACGATGCCCATTGACTGCCCGCTTTCTAAAGTAAAACTGACGTCTTTTAAGACAGGAGTTTTATTCAGATAACTAAATTCCTTAAGGTGATATTCAATATTACCTTTCGGCAGAATAGATATTGTCCCCTCATCATTAATCTCCTCATTAACTGCCAGTAACGTTTCTATCCGATCATATGATGCTCTTCCTCTTTCCACGATATTAAACAGCCAGCCAAATGCAAGCATTGGCCAGATTAATAGTCCCAGGTAACTGGTGAACGACACAAGTTCCCCTATTGACAGTTCACCCTGAATGACCAAGGATGACCCATAGCTCACTGCTAGAAAGAATGAAAAACCGATAATAAGTGAAATTGTAGGATCAAACAATGAATCTATTCGAGCAACTGCCATATTCTTTCTAACAGCATCCTTCGATAGTTCTGTAAAGCTGTTAATATCATCTTTTTCCTGTCCGAATGCTTTTATTACACGTGTTCCCGATATGCTTTCCTGCACTTTATCGTTAAGTGATGAAAATGCTTCCTGTGCGCTGTGAAATCGTTTGTGAAGCATGGTTCCATATTTATTCGTCGCCCATGCCATTACAGGCAAAGGAAGCAAACTTACAAGCGTAAGCTTCCAGCTAATCGTCGAGGCCATCGCAATCAGTGTAAATCCACCCATCATCAATGAATCTACTAAGGTCAGAACACCATCTCCTGCCGTTTGCTGAATCGCTTGAAGGTCATTTGTCGAGTGAGCCATAAGATCTCCCACACGGCGCTTTTGATAAAATTCCTGAGACTTTTTTGTGAAGTGCTCATAAAGTCTGTTTCTTAGCAGCATAGCAAGTTTAACAGCAGCCCCAAAAATTAATATTCTCCAAATATACCTTAGAACATATATCCCCACAGCAATTGCAATAAGCAATCCTCCATATTGCCATAACAATACATCCGTTAAAGTACCTTCCTTAATGTGATCGACGGTTAGACCGACAATTTTAGGCGGCACTAGCAGCCCAAGTGAAACAAACGCAAGCATAATGATACCACCAAGATATCGAAGCTTCTCTTGTTTGAAATACCACATTAATTGCATAAAAACTTTCATATCTGTCCCCCCATATATGCAACTAAAACAAGTATAGTTTACCAATATATGAAAATTCCGAAAAGAAAAAATTTCATAAAAATAAGACCACCTTTAAAGCGGTCTTTAAAATGAGTTAAAGAATTTTGTTAATTTCGTTCTTAATTTCGTTGTAAAGGTAATCAAAGGAATCCCCACACACTTTGATACATTGACTTTCATATTTTTGTTCGGCAAACTCATACTTTGGATCATAATAATTTTCAAGTAAGAAAGAAACGACTTTTTCATAATCTTGTTGTGTGAGTGCTTCTTCGATCTCCGTCATAATAGGAAACGGAATTCTTTTAGAGAGTTTCAGGACTGCTTCTTCGATTTCTTCCCTATGAAACAGCGGATCATATACATCACAAATATATTTTACTCGCATTCCAAAAGGCATATCAATATGGATTCGGGTGCCTGAATACTTTCCTTCTAGCAAGAATTCGGGAACTACAACCCTTCCAATTCTTTTACTTTCAGATTCAATAATTAAAACAGGAGAGTCTTTTAGTGCCTTTAAACGCTCAAACAATCTTGATTCAAATTTTTTCTGTGAAGCTGGATCTTCTCCAATTCTTCCAAAAATTGACCCTTTATGACTAGCCATTCCCTCTAAATTTATAACCGGATAGCCTTCATCCTGCAGCTTCTCCAAAAATTTAGTTTTCATAGTCCCAGTATAGCCTTCAATAACTATGATTTTTTTCGGATTTTGAGCATACTCCTCAAGCATTTTTTCAATTTGCTTCCTATAAGAACGTATCCCGCCATCCAGCTGTAAACAATCTATACCCAAGATAGACATTGTTTGAGCAATACTTTTAGAACGCATTCCGCCTCTCGCACAATAGATCACAACCTGCTTATCTGGATTATTGACCATTTCGTTCTTAATCTTTTTTAACAATTCCGGAAGTTTCGGAGCTGCAATCTCCAGTCCGCGTTCAATCGCTTGTTCTTTGCTAATTTGCTTATAAATCGTTCCAATCTCTGCTCTTTCATCATTTGAAAAAATACTTAAGCATTTTGCACCAGGGATATGATATTCTTCATATTCTTTTGGAGATCTGACATCAAAAAGCAGATGTGAATCAGAATCTATTTCATTTATCTGGATCGTTTGTATATCGTTCATAATCATCATCCTTTTTTGACGCTTTAAGCAATTAGAACGAAAACAAGCACCCGATATTACTCAGGGTGCTTGTACACTTACTTCATCTGCTTGTTCATAGCCTGCATCATTTGATTGATTTTCTTTTGAGAAGGCTTTTGACCCATCTGCATCATCATCACACGCAACATATTTTCATTAATCGGTGGATTTTTTTGTAAATAACTCATCATATACTTGCGGGCAATAAAAAATCCGATCGCAACTCCTGCAATCAGCGAAAGTGCACACACAAGGATTATCATACCAGTACCCATTGTTAAAACTTCCTCCTTCATGTTGTCTAGAACTAGTTTACTACAAGTTATAGGTTACATACAACATTTGAAAGTTAATTAAGTGGCATACACCATATTCAATTTAAATGGTGACAGCCATCCATATTTTCTTTCACCATAATCCATCGCTAAGAAGTATGACTCAAATTGCCTTAATGCTTCAAAGACAATCGTTTCCGCTTCAAAATTTCCAATGCTGTATAAATGAAGATAACGATCGTTCAATTCTATTCTAACTTTGCTGCTCTTACATGGAAGTGTATATGATTGACCTTCACACCGCCAATCATATTTATCACTTAATTGCAGCCAAAAATGTTCCTCAAGCTGCGAAACGGAAATGGATGACGTTATGTAACCGATCTGTTTATTTAATATTTGCTTAGGAATTCCTGATGATCGCTGTTCTTCATAAAATAATTGAAAAAGCTTATTTTCTTTTCCATAGTAGGAATGAGCAACTTCTTTTGTTATTAAATATATAAAAAATTCTCTCATGAAAAAGCCCCTCTCCAACGTCTTTGCTGAAAGTATATACAAAAAATGGAGAAAAGCTTGTCTAAAAAACAGAGCGAATAACAACTTCTTTTGTCGGAAAACAAAGAAAAGAAGGTTTTCGATAGAAAACCTTCTTTCTTAAAATGACTATTATTTATTTAGCATTTCTTTAACACGTTTTACTACATTTTCTGGTGTAAAGCCATATTCCTTTTGAATAACTTCTCCAGGTGCAGAAGCTCCAAAAGTATCAATAGCTAATGTTTCTCCTTCAAGTCCAACATATTTATGCCATCCTAATGAAGCACCCATTTCAATTGCTAAGCGTTTCGTAATATGCTTTGGAAGCACTGATTCTTTATAATCTGAATCCTGCTTATCAAAACTTTCCCATGAAGGCATGGAAACAACAGAAGCTGAGATACCTTCATTTTTCAAAAGTTCTTGTGCTTCTACCGCCAAACTTACCTCTGAACCAGCAGAGAGAAGAAGTACTTCCGCCTCTGATTCAGATGCCGATACTACATAAGCGCCGCGTTTTACACCTTCATAAGCCTTTTCTTTTGTATTTTTCAATATAGGTAAATCCTGACGGCTTAAAACAAGTGCTGTCGGCTGATCTTTACTTTCAATTGCAATCTTCCATGCTGCATTTGACTCGTAACCGTCAGCAGGACGAATTAAGTTAAGGTTAGGAAGTGCACGCAATGAAGCAAGCTGTTCAACAGGTTCATGAGTAGGTCCGTCCTCTCCAACCATTACACTGTCATGTGTTAATACATAAGTCACAGGAAGCCCCATTAATGCAGACAGGCGGATTGCTGGACGAACGTAATCAGAGAAAACAAAAAATGTTCCACCGTATACTTTAAGACCGCCATGGAGTGCCATTCCGTTTAATGCCGCTCCCATTGCGAACTCACGAACACCAAACCAGATGTTGCGGCCGCTGTAATCGTTTCGGCTAAAGTTTACTTCGCCTTCTAGAAGTGTTTTGTTTGAACCAGCTAAATCCGCGGAGCCTCCAAAGATTGATGGAACGTTTTTAGCAAGTACATTTAACGCTTTTCCTGCAGAAGAACGAGTAGCAATCGCCTTATCAAATTCAGGCATATTTTGATCCCAGTTCTCTGGGAGTTTTCCTTTAATAGCTTCTTGAAGTTCTTGAGCTAATTCAGGATAAGCTTCTTCATATGACTTGAATTGCTTATTCCATTCATCTTCTTTTGACTGACCTACAGACTTTAACTTTTCAAAATGTGATTTAACTTCTTCAGGAACGTGGAAATCATTTTCAAATGTCCACTTGTACGCTTCTTTTGTTAACAGGATTTCGTCTTTCCCTAGTGGTGCACCATGTGAAGCAGATTTACCAGACTTATTCGGTGAACCGTGTCCGATTACTGTTTTAACTTCAATAAGTGTCGGCTTGTTTAACTCTTCACGAGCTTCTGCTATAGCCTTTTCGATTTCTTCCAAGTTAGTTCCATCTTCTACAAAAAGAACTTGCCAGCCGTATGCTTCAAATCTTTGCTGTACATTCTCTGAGAATGAATGATGCAGATCACCATCTAAAGAAATGTCATTGGAATCATAAAGCACAATCATTCTTCCTAATTTAAGGTGACCAGCTAATGAAGCAGCTTCTCCAGATACACCTTCCATTAAGTCCCCATCACCACAGATGGAATACGTATAATGATCTATCACTTCGTGTCCATCACGGTTATATTTTGCAGCCAGGTGACGTTCTGCCATAGCCATTCCAACTGCCATAGCAATTCCTTGTCCAAGCGGGCCAGTAGTTGCTTCTACACCGACTGTATGACCGTATTCAGGATGTCCAGGAGTTTTGCTACCCCACTGTCTGAATTGCTGTAAATCTTCGATCGTTAATCCATAACCGCTTAAATGCAGCAAGCTATACAATAGCATTGATCCATGACCCGCGGATAAAACAAAGCGGTCACGGTTAAACCATTCTGGATTAGATGGATTATGGTTCATATATTTCGCCCAAAGGCTATATGCCATTGGCGCTGCACCCATCGGCATCCCCGGATGGCCGGAATTCGCCTTTTCTATGCTGTCAATTGATAGTGTTCTGATCGTATTAATTGCTAATTCATCAATATTATGTGACAAAAAAATCATCCCTTCATATGTACTAAACAGTTTTGAATTACATAATAAACCTTCATGTCCAATTAGACAAGGTAAACACTTTATAAACTACTGTTATTTTACCATTACCCTCTCCAGTTCATACAAAAACCGCCTGAAACTATTGCAACGAATACGTTGTTATAGTACAGGCGGTTTAATTTATATTAAGCTAAACCGGGAATCTGACAAGAGAAATAATCCGTTTTTTCGTCATAATCAAGCTTCATATCTTCAGCAAACCAGCTTTCTTCTGATTTAACAAAAAATCTTAATCCTTCAACTTCCTGAATGTAGTCATTTTCATCTGGGACTGCAGGAGTTACACCAAGTGAAAAGCCGCCCGAATCCCCGCTTCCCGCATACTTCACAAAAAAACGCAAACCCTCTTTTGCTCCTAATTCGATATCTTTATAAAGATTAGCAGCTGCACTCGTGATTGAAAAAGTCAAAATATTCTCCCCTTTCAAAGTTGTTATATAACAGTATATACTAATAAATATTTAATGCAACAGAAAAAAATGCCTATTTGCATTCTTGCAAATAGGCATTAAGTATTAGTGTTTAAGGTTATTTTTATTGTCTTTGCTTCTTTTTAGTTTTTCAGGTGTTACATCATTTCCGTTTGGATCTACAAATGTAACGCCATGCAAGTCTTGAACAAAGGATTTTCTAAACACTTTGAGATATTCTTCTCTCAGTTTCTTTTGTTCAACCTTTTCTTCTTTTGATAATTCTGTTTGCTTGGATTTTCTGGATAGTTCATTTATTCTTTGCATTTTATCTTTAGATAACATCTATAAAACTCCTTTTACAATCTCTTTCTCTCAATCTTACATGAGTAGAAAAGGAATTTCTAGTTATCCGTATTTTGCATATATTCTCTGTATCTTCGATGAACAGTGGCTTTTGAAATGTTATAACCTAGCCCCCTGAGTGTGGCAGCAATATCATGAAAAGTAAGCTTCATTTCTTTTAGCCGGACTATTTCGTGTATAGGTACTTCTTTCTTTTCACGGCCTCCATAAGTTTTGTTCTTCAGATTTTTCTGAGGTTTATAGCCATCTTTTACCGCTTTTTTCATACCTCTTTTGATTTTCATATTATGGAGCTTTCGCTGATATTCCTCAACTGTTGAGACAATATCCAGAACCATTTCATCTGCTTCAGTTAAAGTGTATTCTCCGTTATGTGATAATGTAAATACTTTTATATTGTATTTAATTAATTGATGGAGAATTGCCATCTTAGCCTTGCCTCTTCCTAAACGAGTATCATCCTGAACAAGGAGATACTGAAACTCACCATCCCTTGCCATATCCAATACACTCAATAGCTCGTTACGTTCCAGTGAGTAGCCGCTAGCCTTTTCTGATATACAATTAATTACTTCTAGATTAAATTGATCTGCCAGTTTCGACAGCTCTGCTTTTTGTCTTTCGATTGATGTGGTTTGTTCATCTTTTTCTGTACTGACTCTGCAATAAATGATAGCTTTCATAGATTAAGACCTGCTTTTTATTTATTAACCGGGATTATTACTTTCTGGCCTGGAAATACAGCCGCCGCGTTTACACTGTTCTTTTGTTCTACCCATTTGATGAATTCCCAGTTGGAATAATGATGTTTAGCATTATATTCTTCAGAAAGACTCCATAATGACTCCCCTTCTTCAATTGTAACTTCTATATATTGTTTATCCTGTGATGCAAGATTTGATAATGTAAAAAAGATTCCCCCTACTAAACCTAAAAATACAATAACATGCAACGTCCCTTGTTTCATTTTTATTCCCCTTTCAACAAACGTTTGTTCGTATTTATTATCTTTATAATAACTGGAACGTTTGTTCGGTGTCAACACATTTTTCGAACTTATGTTTGTATCTGCAAGAATGCCATGCTATACTTTTTATAGATAAAAAATCTGGTGAGGTGCTTAAAAATGACTAAGTTATCCAGACGGCAATTGGATATTCTGGCTTTTATAAAAGAAGAAGTATCGCAAAAAGGCTATCCGCCTTCCGTTAGAGAAATTGGTGAAGCCGTTGGACTTGCTTCGAGTTCTACTGTTCATGGACATTTAGCAAGACTTGAGAAAAAGGGGCTAATACGCAGGGATCCAACTAAGCCAAGAGCAATCGAGGTATTAGGTTTAGAAGATAATATTCCTTCTGTCAGATCTGTATCGATTCCGGTAATCGGTAAAGTAACTGCAGGGCTTCCTATAAGCGCTGTTGAAAATGTTGAAGAATATTTCCCTCTTCCCGAACATGTTGTTGGAGACGAAAATGTCTTTATGCTTTCCGTTGTTGGAGACAGTATGATCGAAGCGGGAATTTTTAATAAAGACTTAGTTGTTGTAAAACAGCAGCCAACAGCAAATAATGGAGATATTATCGTTGCAATGACTGACGAAGATGAAGCAACTGTAAAACGATTCTTTAAAGAAAAGAATCATATCAGGCTTCAGCCAGAGAACTCTTCTATGGAGCCTATTATTCTGCAGAGCTGTACAATCTTAGGTAAAGTAATAGGTGTTTACAGAAGCATTCATTAATTCATCTAAGTATTTAAGCAAGCTATTTTTTATAAATGGCTTGTTTTTTTGTACCCTCAAATTCATCGGATATTAACAACACTAATATTAACCGAGGTAATTACTAATTTTTTTCTTCAGCTTTCCATTTACGAAAAAGATAAAATACATAACCATTGATTGAAAATATTACGGGATACATAGCAATAGACCATTCTATTCGCCACCCATGGTAATAGAACAAACTTGTGTAAAGGGATCCATATCATAGAGAGTAGAAAAAACTGTCCAAAATAATATATATTTTACTTTTCTGCGAAAGCTTAAACCGAAAGGAAAAAAGTTTATAAATACAAGTTTAAAAGCAGGAAATAAAAGTAATAAAACCAAGATGTACTCTGTATGTCAAGGCCGGCTATAACTTCCCCAAAATGTCCGGTTTAAAAATCCCCAGAAGGAGTTCTTACGAACCCTTCTGTTTTTCGTTCTGTAACTTCTTTTCTTTCATCCGATAACTTTCTCCATTTAAGTTGTATATGCGTGAGTGATGTAAAAGTCGATCTAACATGGCAGTCGCAATAACTGGATCCCCGATGATATCCCCCCATTCACCAAATGATTTGTTGGATGTAAGAATAATTGACCCTCTTTCGTAACGCCGTGCAATCACTTGGAACAAGTAATGAGCACTGTGGTTATCAAGTTTCATATAGCCCATCTCGTCTATGATGAGTAGGCTTGGTTTTACAAAAGATCGAAGTTTCTTTTCTAGCTTTTGATCAAGGTCTGCTTTCCTTAATTGCGATACAAGATCATGAGCTGAAATAAAATATGTTTTATATCCATGAGAGATGGCTTGCAGTCCGATGGAAACAGCTAGATGTGTTTTTCCAATTCCGGGTGGGCCTAAGAAGATAGGATTCTCATGGTTCTTTAAGAAGGACAAGGTCATTAATTCCTTTACTCGCCGTTCATCAATAGAGGGCTGAACCGTAAAATCAAATTCATCTAGTGTCTTTCGGAACGGAAGTTTCGAAAGCTTAATAAGTGTTTTGGTCGTTCTTTGATGTCTTTCAATGACTTCTGCTTCTAAAAGGCTGAAGAGAAACGAAGAATATGGTACATTATTTTTAGCTGCTTGATCGGCAATCGCTGACCATTGTTCAGCGATAACAGACAAGTTTAGCTTTCGGCAATACTCATTCATGTTTTCGTTCATGATTCACCTCTCACGAGGTCGTCATAAACGGTGAGAGAACGAGTGTTTACCGGTATTGTGGGAACAGAATGCGGGGCGGCAACCACGGCACTCTGTTTCTTTTTTATTTGGTCTGCTAAAGAAATAACAGATGCAGATGTTTGTATGGCCGTAATTTCTTCACCTTGATAATAGAAACACATCACTCCAGATAGCGATTCTTTCACTAGAATTTCTTTTATTGCAAATTCTTTTGGAAGCAGCCATTTATGACCTTTATAAGACAAAGTACTATCAAAATGTGTTTTCCGATAAACACGATAACTTGTATCATAATCAAGCTTTTGTAGAGAACCCAGCTTTTCTTCAGACCATCGCTCCTGTGGTGAAATCCCTGTGGTATCATTCTTTTTACGATTGCCAATCCGGTCTAGCCAACGTTCTACCTGACAATTTAAATCTTCAATGGAATCAAAAGTGGTTCCGACATAAAAATTGTTCGTTATATACTGAATGGCTCGTTCCACTTTTCCTTTCGTTTTAGCCCGGTAGGGCCTACAAGCTTTTGGAATAAAATCGTAGTAAGCTGCGAACTCGGCAAACCTAGCATTCCATTTCACAAGTCCTTGGTCTCGTCCATCAGTTACTGTGCGCATATTATCAAACAGCACCTTCTGAGGAACACCGCCGAAATATTTAAAGCTATTAATCAAGCACTGTAGAACATGTTCTTGATCTTGTGATATCGTAAACTCCGCATATTTCATTCTGGAATAGCCTAGTGTTGCGACAAACATAGACAGCTTAATTCTTTCACCACCGAGAATGATTTCCCCGATCTCTTTCCAGTCCACTTGCATTTGTTCACCTGGTAACGTTTCATAACGTACCGAATACTTTTTTCTCTCCTTATCTCGAAAGGGTTTTATGTAGTCCTTCAAAATGGTCTTTCCACCGGTATATCCCAACTGTCTGATTTCGTCTAATAAACGTTCACCATTATATACACCATCCTCCAACATTCTTTGATGAAGATATTCTTTATAAGGATCCAGTTTGCTTTTTAACTTTTTGCGGTTTTGCTTCGAAGGAGCTGCAGAGGCGTTTACATACTTCCTCACTGTTCCACGATCAAGTTCTAGTTCTCTAGCAATTGATGAAATAGACATTCCTCTTTTAAACATATCTTTAATCATAAAAAAATCCCCTCTGGTAATCATGAACCATAGCTCCTCTCAAACCTATGGTTCTATTTTAGATGGGGATTTTTATTCCGGCTATATTGGTGATTTTAACATCGGCTTTAACACTCTGTATCAACATCAACACTGAAATATCCATAAAGGTCATATTTAAAATCCAAATAACAATCTACCAGTTGCTGAAAAGCCATTGAAAAAAATACAGAAAAAAAAGCTTCTGATTTCGTAATGTGTTTTGGCATGAAATATATAATTATTAAAAGAATGGTAATAGTAGAGATTAGCAGCCACATAAAAAATCTCCCTTGATAAACAGGTTACCTTTACCAAACTAAATTATTCATTAGTTTTTAAACAAAAAATTTGTTAATGCAAAAAAGACGAGACAATTAATTAATATCTCGTCTTTTTCAAGTATTTACATAGGGATCATACATAGAAATGTTACTTTTTAATAATTGCCCTTTTTTTGTACAAGATAATTGTTATGTAGTGGATTTAGTATCTTGGTAGAGGGGCTTCTTTTATGACTTTACTCTTTTATATTGTATTGAATATATTTTTTTTAGTTTTTTTTATTAAGAAAAAGAAAAATTTGCATATCCTTGAAATTTTACTTTACTGGCTCGCTGCATCATATTTTTTTCAAAACTATTCAGCTCTTTGCTATATGAATTTTAAAACTTTAATAATTCCCGATAAACTATCGTACGAATTATCTCATTTTATTAATCGTATTATTCTTTATCCTTTGCTTATGGTAAGTTTTCTTCATTTCCATCTAAATTCGAGCACAAAAATTAAAAAAATTTTATTGCTATTAAGCTATATTCTACTTTTAACAGGGTTGGAATGGCTAGAAGATTTTTTTGGTGTACTAAACCATGTTAATTGGCAGATATGGTGGTCATTTTCTTTTTGGGTGCTATCACTGTGTGTTTTATTAGGATTAAAATATGCCTTTCGCAAGGTACTATATAAAGGAAGAATAAAATTATGAATGTTAACTTTGATTGGAATGAATGGTTTTTCATTATCACTACTTCCGTAATCTTTTCGTTATTTTTACTCGTTCGAAATTATTTCCCGGCTGTTATTGTTATCATCATTTGGGTATATAATATCGTTTATGTATCAACAATAGACTACTTCCTACTGGCAACTCCCTTCAAACTTTATTATTTTTCAGATAATCGAACTTATGAACTTTCTGGTGCACTCTTCCATTTGCTCATGTATCCATGTGCATCATTACTTTTTTTATTTGGCTATGACAAGTGGAGATTTTATGGAAAAAAAACGGTATTGTATATTCTTTTTTGGACTGGTTTTTCAATATTTTTTGAATGGATCTGTGTAAAAAATCATGCATTAACTTATACTGGATGGAAGTTATATTATTCTATTCCCACCTATCCATTATCTGCAATATTATTAATTCGACTTTTTCATTTTACTAAAAGTAAACTACATGAAATTTCAAAAAATAAAATAATGGAATGAGCAAGTATTAAGGTAAATAAAAAAATCGGCATGAAAAGAGATCCTCTAAAAATAATCAAAAACTACTAAAATGTATAACCAAAAATATAACCAAATCAAATTACCAATATATCTATTTCAACCCCCTTTTTGGTATAGTAAATGTATCTGTTTCACCTAACACTATTTCTTTATTTTTGCCGAATTCTTCAGGGACATTCAATCATTAACCTTCCGTTTTCAAAAAAGATAATGAAAGTTGAGTTTTCTTTGGTATTAAAATCTTTTACGACTTGTCCAATAAAATAAGCAAAGTCTATCTCATTCAATTTAACCATTTATCATCCTCACTAGATTACCTTTATTTTACGCTCCGTTCTAAATATCAATATAAAGTGCATTTCTCCTTCTTGAAGAAATGCACCCTTTTCTTGAAGACTTGCATGGAAATAATTCTTTTTAGCTGCCTTTAATTTAAGCGATGTTAATTTATTTTAGAATAAATACAAGTGTCAGTCAGCTTGCTGCCATCTGCGGATAGATCCTCATTCCTTAAAGTACCTTCCAATATAAAACCAAGTTTTTCCGGTATAAAGCGACTCTTAAAGTTTCTTGATTCGCATCTTATTTCAATTCTCTTAAATGCGAGGTGATTTAATCCGAAGTTAGCTAACTCCTTTACTGCTTCCGTCATATATCCATTACCGCTATATTTTGTATTAATCCAGTATCCCATTTCACATTTTGGAATGTCCCAGTCAATCCTATGAAGGCTCGCCGTTCCAATTAAGTCCTTGCCGCCACCTTTATCAAAGATAAGAAAACGAAAACTTTCCCTTTTTAAAAAATTTATATGAGCATTCCTTAACATGATCTCTGCTTCTTCAACAGTAGGAGTTTCTTGGAAAAGTGACAACCACGCTTTTAATTCATAAAAGGAATCTCTAATTGCTTCATACACAATTTCTCCGTCTCCAGTTTGATGTGGTGCTCGAAGAATTAGCCTTTCAGTTTCTAATTGTAAAGGAATATCTAATAACAAAGGGTTCATCTGATTATCCCTCTCCTTGATTATTTTAGATTAATAATGAAAAGCAGTAAGAGTATTTCTCCTTCTTAAAGATATGCACCCGATAGTTTATGAGAAATCTTTAAAGTTGGAGTTCTAAATCGTTTAAAGTCCCATTCAATATTTATCTGATTTTCTCCGCCAACTCTAAAATAATTCCCTCTGGACCACGAACGTAGCATAACTTATAACTTTCTTCATATTGCAAAATCTCACTAAAGATTTCCGTCCCCTTCTTTTTCAACTTTGCAATAATAGCTTCAATATCTTCAACAGCAAAGCAAATATGTCGGATACCCAGCGTATTTGCAAAAGTTTGCTGAATATCTATTTCATCAGACGGCGTATAAAATTTGACTAGTTCTATCCATGCTGAACCATCTGGCATCCCCAACCCTACACATGTCGTTTTAACATTTTTAAGCCCAACTATTCTGTCCAACTGTTCTCCTTCTATTTCCCATTCGGCTTTCACTTCAAGTCCTAAATCAAGAAAAAACTCTTTAGCCTTTGAAAGATCGTTTACGTTAATACTCACATGATCTATTCTATTGATCTTCATATCTCATACTCCTATGTTAATTCAAATTTGCTTAAAACATAAAAAATATCCTTATTCAACAAATCTGCTCGTTTGTTTAAATAAGTTCCATAAAAAAAGCGTTAATCCTTTTGAGATTAACGCATCCTTTAATGAAATAACAAAGGCTTAAGTGCATTTGTATGCTTAGCCGAAAGGACCAAATTATTATCTTTATTCATTTCTTAGCAAATTGCTTTTTAGGAAACTCAAAACCTATCGTTAAATCATTCTTTAATATGAGCATAGCATCGAACTTTCTCTTCTCTTTCGCTTTTGGCTTGAATCCTTTAATGACATTTGTTTTGCCTTTCGTGCACAAATCCTTCACCTGTTTCTCAGTAATATTTTTACTAAGTAATTTTCCTGGAAAGGTTTGTTTGCAACCATTCGCATATTCTGAGCAGCTATAGTATGAACGATTCACGCTGATGCTTCCTTTTTTACAACGAGGACATAGAGCGATCGGATTCTGATTCACTTTCTTAACCACATCAATATTTTGCTGGATTGATTCTGCATTCAGTTGTCCAGGTACTTCTTCAATTAACTTATATAGGAATTTTGTTATACTTCCTAAAAAGGCTTGAGGTGTACCGTTTCCGTTTCCGATTTTCTTTAGATATGTTTCCCATTTGGCCGTCATAGAAGGGCTGGAAAGCAGGTTACCTTCTATCGACTGACATAAAATCTTCCCTTTTTCGGTAATATGAACTATGTTCTTTCTAACTTCGATGTATTGGTGTTTTTTTATGGT
Organism: Fictibacillus arsenicus; assembly: GCF_001642935.1. Classification (NCBI taxonomy): domain Bacteria; kingdom Bacillati; phylum Bacillota; class Bacilli; order Caryophanales; family Fictibacillaceae; genus Fictibacillus; species Fictibacillus arsenicus. Next base: position 1,996,329 of record NZ_CP016761.1, on the reverse strand, counting down.
TTCGATGATTCCACTTCTTGTAGCTTCAGTACCTAAGCCTTCTACTTCATTTAATATTTCCATTTCTTCTTCATTTTCAACCGATTTTCCACACGTTTTCATCATGAAAATCAGTTGACCTTCCGTGTAGGGTTTCGGAGGGGTTGTCATTCCTTCTTTCATTTTGACGACACTCTTCACTTTTTCCCCTTTTTCAAGTTTAGGCAGAGCTTGTGTAGAAGCTTCATCTTTCTTAGCTGAGCTGTCTTTTGAACCATGATTAAACAGTTCCTTCCAACCTTTGCTGATTTCTGTTTTTCCTACCGTCTCAAAGTCTAAACCGTTCACATCCGTTGTTACTTTTGTTTCTTCATACACATAATCATGATGAAACATAGCTAAGGTTGTGTTTAATACTTCAAAGTAAATGTTTCTCTCTTCTGTTGATAACACTTGAATTTTTGCACGCGTTGGAACCTTTTTTGTCGGAACAATCGCATAGTGTTCTTGTACCTTTGATCCATCCACATACCTTTTACTAGGCCATTTAGAAGCTGTGGTAAAACGGTTCTCAATGAGATCTTGATAGCTTTCAAGATTAGCAGATAGATAGGCAAACTCATTTTCCGTTATGTACTGCGTGTCTGTTCTTGGGTAGGATAGAATTTTCTTATCGTACAATTTCTGAACCGTATCAAGAACCTTCTTCGGACTGTATTTCCACCGTTTATTTGCTGTTGCTTGCAAAGTGGAGAGAGCGTGCAGCTTAGGTGATTTGATTCGCATTTCCTTTTTTGACACGGCTTTAATGATGCCCGTATCTTTTCCAGTAATATTGTGCTGATTTAACAGCTGTTGAACTTCTTCTTGTTTTTCACTTTTAATTTTTGCTTTGCCTTTATACTTTCCGTTTGCTGCTGTAAAGTTCCCTTCAATTTCATAAAAAGGTTTTGGAACAAAATTCTCGATCTCGAGGTGTCTTTGGTAGATCAAGTACGTTGTTGGCGACTGCACCCTGCCAATGCTCAAGCTATCCATAAGCCCCTTTTGCTGTAAAAGTAAAGTATATAAACGACTTCCGTTCATACCAACGAGCCAATCTGAGATTTGACGTGTTTTTGCTTCAGAATAAAGCAATAAATCCTTCTCGTTATCATGAAGGTTAGAAAACCCTTTTTGAACCTCTTCCACTTCTAGAGAGTTAATCCAAAGCCGTTTAATGATTTTGCCTCTCACACCTGTCATATGGTAAATCGAATAAAAGATGTTCGAACCCTCACGATCAACATCACAACCGTTAATGATAATGTCAGCTTCTTTAAATAACCGTTTTACCGCGTTAAACTGTTCATATTTTCCTGAAGCTACTTTAAATTCATAACGTTCAGGCAAGATCGGTAATGAAGATAATCGCCAAGTTCCCCACTCTGGCTTATATTCTTTAGGTTGCTTCAGCTCTACCAAATGACCAATTCCCCATGTTATCACTGCGCCATTTGGAAATATGCTGCATGGATTTAACTCAATAAACGATTTATCTTTCTTTTTTATAGAAAAGGCGTCTGAATAAGCCTTAGCTTGTGATGGTTTTTCTGCTAGAATGACGACTTTGCTCATAGGACTTCACCTTTGTACTTGAATTTTTTACTAAAAAGAAAAATAAGGGAAGCTATGCACTACCCTTATTACACATTTCTTTTTGATTAGTTATATACCTTCATTTGGAATAAGCATTAATTCGTTCGATCCATTAATGTCCATTAGGGTACTGTATGGTTAAAGATTCTCTTAACCAATCTCGGTTTGTAGCACTTAACTTTGGTAGTACGTTATTTAAATCAACAACATCTTTCTCCCTAATTAACGAACTTCCACCCTTATATAGAAGCTGAATTTCTGGTCTTACGTAAGGAACTCCTGCAGAAGTTTTCAATCTGATATCAGTGAGTTTACTTCTTATTGTACCATTTCGTTTGCAAACCCAATAATCATCCTCTGATTCTATGAGCAAAATCTGGAAGGCACAAGAATAGTTCTCCTTTTTTCTTTACCTATATATTGGAACTGCCTAGCCATTACCAGAGTGATGTTACCATCCTCAATTTAAAACTAGGAACATTTCGCACCGCAATCCTGCTACGTTCAATAAGTTCCATAAAAAAAGCGTTAATCCTTCTTAGATCAACGCCCCCTATAATGGAATAACGAGCACAATAAAACTTTAAAATTGCGCCCTATTGTTGAATATCGTAGATCCTTGATAAAAATTATCAGTAACTCATTTGTGGTATACATCACCGTATCGCTTTTTACGCAAATTTTTCGATGGATTACTCAACTATTGCGTCCGATAACTGATGACTTAAACTCGAGGTTGCACGTGAACAATTCTTCCGATTCAGAAAGATCTGCACAGTCATTTTCCTCCCTGCAAAACAAAAAAGCATCTGAAGTGAGTTGAAAATCTTTCCTAAGATGCGTGGCAGCTGCGTTTTCTTACCCAACTTGGCATGGATACATTGACCCGACTCGTAAATCGAAAAATTGATGTTAGATTTCTGCGAGAAATCTTTCAGCGAAGAAACGTTTAGAATTAAACGTAATCGGCTGCCCGCTTTAGAAGCAAGGCACGCTCTTGTTCATTCTGTGTAAGCGATGCTGCAAGCTTGAACTCAGCGCATGCTTCCTCATTTCTCTCCAGCTTTGCAAGCAAGTCGCCACGAACCGCTGGCAATAAGTGATACTTTTTCAAGGATGGTTCGTCTTCCAATGCATTCACGATCTCCAGCCCAGCGACCGGTCCATAAGCCATGGAAATAGCAACAGCGCGGTTCAATTCCACTATGGGAGATGGTGCCACCTGAGCAAGGGCATCGTATAGTGCGGAAATTTCTTGCCAATCCGTTTCCGATGCCGTTCGTGCCTTGGCGTGACAAGCAGCTATACATGCTTGCAGTGAGTACGGACCATAGGCACCGCCGATTTGCTCAATCCGCTTAAGCGCCGAACAGCCGCGGTGAATCAAAAGATCATCCCAAAGAGCCCGATTCTGATCCTGAAGCAATATCGGCTCTCCCGATTGGCCAATGCGCGCTTTGAAACGTGACGCCTGGATTTCCATGAGAGCAATCAGGCCGTGTACTTCCGATTCCTCAGGGAGAATTTCCGCCAGAATCCGGCCAAGACGAATGGCTTCACTGCACAGCGTTGGACGAATCCAGTTCTCACCACCAGTTGCGGCATATCCTTCATTAAACATGAGATAGATCACATCCAGAACTGATGACATCCGGTGGGAAAGCTCAAGTCCACAGGGAACTTCAAAAGGTACCTTTGAAGCAGAAAGTGTACGCTTAGCTCTGACGATTCGTTGTGCAATGGTTGATTCAGACACAAGAAAAGCTTGCGCAATTTCATCTGTCTTTAAGCCGCATAACAATTTAAGCGTTAGAGCGACTCGAGCTTCCCTGGAAAGTACCGGATGACAAGTGGTGAAGATAAGACGCAGGAGATCGTCATTGATCTCCTCATCAATTGAATCATAATCCGTTTTTATTTTGAATTCCATGTTGCGGCCGATTTCCTCATATTTTTGATCACGTAATTTGTTTCGACGCAGAAGATTAATCGCCCGACGTTTAGCAACAGTCATGAGCCAGGCTCCCGGTTTTTCCGGTATGCCTAACTCCGGCCATTTTTCAAGTGCAATGGCCAACGTATCTTGCGCTAAATCCTCTGCAATACTGACATCTTGAATAATTCGGGCAACACCGGCTATAATTCTGGCTGATTCGACGGTCCAGATTCCTTCAATGGTACGATGGGTTCTATAGGTTGTCACTATGGTCTTCTTTACTCTGATTTCTCGTGTAATTCAGCTTCTTTTGCCAACATTTCGGTCAGCTCCGGCGCCTCATATACTTGACGCAATTCAATCTGACCTTCCCCATGTCCCATCGGGTCCGGCATCCGCATGGCCCACTCGATGGCTTCTTCCCTCGATTTCACATCAATCAGAATGAACCCGGCAATCAATTCTTTCGTTTCCGTAAATGGGCCATCCGTAACCACCGGCTTTTCCCCTGGTTTAGGATACGAAATGCGAATTCCATTTGAACTTGGATGAAGTCCTTTAGCCGCAACCCGCACGCCTGCCTTAACTAATTCCTCATTGTACTTCCTCATGGCTTCATTGAGCTCTGAGCTCGGGCGATTTCCGCCTTCCGAATTCTTCGAGGCTTTGACAATCAGCATAAATAGCATAAAAAATTCCTCCTTCTATTTAGAGGCAAATCCCCTAATTGACCTCTTTATAAATACAACGAACGGGAAACATCAAAATCGACACAATAAATAAAAAATCTTAAAAAACCTTTCAAAATTATCAAAATTATCTATATAAAAATAGGACAAGAGAGTAGTATTTGATACATAATAGATTAGCTTTTATTTGACAGAATAGCTTATAAAGATCATGATGGCCTCATTGTGAAACTTTTTGCTAAGATTTATACTGAATTTCGGATCGACGACACAATGTTGCGCTTAGTAGTCAATAATTCAATAAAAAGAGCACTTCTCCTTCCTAAAGAAATTCACCCTTTAATTGAATAAAATGTTAATTGGTTTACTTCGAATATAATTGTATATATATCTGCTACATTATTAAAGTTAAAAAAATATATTGAAAACGAGGTGATAGAAAATGTTGATGAAAAATGAAAAAGTTAAAAGCTACATGATAACAGCAGCTATTTTGAGAAAAGGTTAAAGATGAACAATTAGCGAGTCAAGAATCATTTAAATCATTTGTGAAAAGTATTACTTCGCTTGAGAAAGATGTAACGAACGAAGTAAAAGAATTTGAACGTCAAGTTCAGTTAGTTAAAGATGGGACTGGGAACAATAAAGATCTATATGATCAAGAGAGTTATGCTAGAGCTGCTGCAAGTGAAGCAAATTCATTGATATGGGATCTACAAATACCTTCCAATTTACCAAAAGATGTGAAAAAGGATTTAGAAAATGCGTTAGCTAGTGCTAGAGATGTTTATCTCGTGAGAGGATTAGCAATGGAATCAACGATAAAAAGCATAGAAAACCCAAAGGATATGTCTTTACAATTTGAATTTCAACGTTATAACAAAACAGTCGATAACGATGTTTCAATAATAACATCTTCTATTATTGCAGCAGGACAAAAGTTAAAACTCACTCCTGATGAAATCAATGCTTTATTGCATTAAAAAGTTCATAATTCCACCTGTCTTCATATCTCTTATTTAAGTAAACTGCCCTTTAGCTCAATAAGAAAAGGTGATCCTTCTTATTCAAGAATCGCACCCGATCGTAGAAGATATTGAAAAAAAAACTTCGAATAAGAAAAACATAGAGAGAATTTAATCTTCCTATGTTTTCATTCATATTATTTATCTGTTTGTTTTTGCTTCTTTTTCAAATACTCCGCACGTATTTTTTCAAGTTGCTTCTTTTTATCAAATTTGGCAGGCGTCTGTTTTTCATGAAACTTTGTCACAGCTACCTGACCTTTGTAATCCAATTGATATTTCCCCACTTTGTTCACCTACTTTTCTTATCTTTAAAGAGAATCTATTCAACAAATATAATATACCTTATTTTACTGAAGTAAACCTTATTACTTTATTAGTGTACTGCTAACTTTGCAAATATCAGTAAAAACATTAGAAACTTAGTAAAATTAATTAATCATTCTATTTAGAGGAGAATATCTTAAATTTATCTAAGGTTATTATTCCTCCTAATATAAGCGATTTGACTACGCCTTTAATTTAAAAAAAGTGCACTTCTCCTTCTTGAATGCACCCGATCGTAATATAAGGTTAGCCAGAATTTCTGGTTGACCTTTTTATGGAATAAGATTAACAGTAATAATCAATGTTTGTACTATATAAATCTCTATATAAAAAAGCCTTGGCATATTCCTACACCAAGGCTTTTCGTTATTTTACCGATTGAACCTTCTATCTCGAACTTGATTAGTTTTAGGTTTTCAAGTGTTTTTGTATCTTTTCAAATCATTGGTATAATGGGATACTTGATATTGTTTTATAATATTTCAAATTAAATAAAATAATTGTGGGTACTTTGTGGGTATTAAAAAAAAAACAGACCTTAAAAGTTTAACAACTACTCGAGAAAGTCGAGAACCCGCTTGATCACAAGTTTCGTCGCGTCAGCATCGTAAGATGGTAAACTGCTGTCGGTGAAGAGATGTTCCTTGCCTTCGTACAGAAAAAGTTCAGCGTGATTGTCCGACGCCACAAGCTCACGGGCCGCGTTGATGTCGCCGTCTTCAACGAAAAAAGGATCTGCACTCATGGCGTGAATTTGCACAGGCAAGTCGGCCGGCCACTGAGATTCGAACGCCGAGGTCGGGAGGCAGGCATGAAAAAACAGTGCGCCTCTTGCGCCTTCACGAGTTTGAGCGAGCTGCTGTGCTGCCGGGACACCGAGTGAAAAACCAGCATAGACGACATCGCGTGAAAGCTCGCTGGCTGCCCGAACGCCGCGCGCCGTCACTTCTTCAAATCCTATTTCCTTAACAAACACCAAGCCTTCCTCCAGCGTGGAAAACATGCGGCCGTCAAATAAATCTGGCACGTGTACAGTATGTCCCGCATCTCTCAGTTGATCGGCGATTGCTTCAATCCCCTTCGTTCGGCCTAAAACATGGTGTAACAACAAAACTTCTGCCATCGTTTTTTCCTCCAATTTAATGAATTTCATAAGTCTAAGTTTCGACAAGAAAGCCTGTTTGACCTGCCAGAACTTTACGCTTTAAAAATATCTACCTTAATAAAACCTACCCCTTGCTTATTCAATAATTTGTAGAGTAGAGAACTGATAATTTCTCTTTACGAATGTTAGAAGCTTTTCCAACATCCGAAACCGTCTTACAAGCAAGTGAAGCCGAATTGAAAGATACAATCGCTTCGTTATGTAGGAGCCGTTCAGAGAAATGGGCAGTAGACAAAGCTCAGAAATTAAGAGAAGCCGCATTACGTAATCCTTTTCAGAACAACTTATATGAGAGTCTTATTTTTAATCTCAAGATGCTCATTAACATCGTTCTTCAATACGAAGAGCATCTATCCATGTTAGCAGCAGAAATAGATGCTCTCGCGAAAGAAATTGAAGAATATAAAATTATCCAATCTATCCCTGGTATTGGAGAAAAGATTGCAGCAACAATCATTTCAGAGATTGGCGAGATAGAAAGGTTTAATCACCCTAAGAAGTTGGTTGCGTTCGCAGGAGTAGACCCTATTGTCTATTCTTCAGATAGATTTACTGCATCCGTTAACCGCATCACCAAGCGTGGATCCAGTAGATTAAGACTAGCCTTGTATTTGGCTGTCAGATGTGGCATCCGAGATGCACGAAAGCAAAAAACAACCGATGAAATCATCCCTAGAAACAAGAAACTGCGTGAATTCTATGATAAGAAACGCGACGAAGGCAAACCCTTTAGAGTAGCCGTTATTGCATGTGTAAATAAGCTCTTACACTGGATCTATGCCCTTTTAAAAAGCAGAACGACTTACCAAGATATAGTTTGATCTCTACATCTATCCACTAAAAGAAAAACCTTCCAAGATAGAAATATCGGAAGGTTATTTGTCATGGACAAAATTAGTATATCATGAATAAACATAGGCTTTTAATGAAAAATGTTGACAAACTATTAGCTGGTTTTATGGAATAAAATATCTTTGAAAATGATGCCCTAAATTAATAATAAAGCTGCCTAGTTGGCAGCTGGATGTTAGCTTTTCCCCTTGAAGAAGAAAAGGAACTTTATAGATTCATTTAGTCAAATAGCATTACACTTTTGCCTTGTTAAGAACCTTTTCGATAAATCTTAGTGTTTCATCGATGATGAGCTGCTGATCGTAATCAAGTGTTGCAACATGATAGCTATTTTTCAATTGTACAATCTGTTTTTCGGAGGATGAAATTTGATCATAAATGACTTGAGAGTTATCAGGCGGAACAACATGATCTTCGGTTGATACCAAAATCAATGCTGGGCATGTGATAGAATGAAGATTGTCTTTTACGTTTTTCATCAACTCCACAATTTCTATCACGGATCGAACTGGGGTCTTTTCGTACGCCAGTTCAGTTACTTCCGGATCTTTTATATCAGATCCGATTGCATCCAAAAATCGGTCATTAGATAGTTGCATTGCTTCCATGTCGGGAATTTCGATCGCTGCGTTTATCGGAATAACTGCCATGATTTCGGGATATTTTTCTGCTAAAAATAACGTAAGTGTTCCACCCATGGAAAGACCGGTGACAAAAATAGTGTCGCAACGCTCTTTCAGCCACTGATAGCCTTCTTCAATGGAAGCGATCCAATCTTCATGTGTTGTCATTTCCATGTCCTCATAGTGAGTTCCATGCCCCTTAAGCCTTGGGCCGCAAACGGTGTATCCTGCTTTTGCAAATGCCTTACCGAGCGGGCGCATACTTTGGGTTGAACCAGTAAAACCGTGAGAAATCAATATTCCCACCTTGTTCCCTTCTAAGTAAATAGGTTGAGCTTCTTCCATAACTGGATACTTCTCTGTCATGCTGATTCCTCCAATCGTTTTTAACATCAATGTTATGTACTAATTCGATGAATTGGATTAATCACCTGCAAAGTGAAGATAGAAGAAGTTTTCGAATTAATTTTTGAACTTATTTATCCAAAATTTAAAGGATTGAAGAATGTGAAAGATAAAAGAAAACCCTTCACTTAATACCAATTTTTTCAAATCAATAATTGTAACTCAATGAATTATTTCATAAAAAAGAGGCTTACCCTACTCTGGATATGCCCCCTTTTGTTGAATATTAAACAATGATTTCCGTGGTACTATTTCATCTCTTTTTATCATCTTTTCGTCATTAATTAATTTTGATAAAACAAAACCCACCTCTCTTTCAAACCCATTCCTTTTGGGGAGTTCTTATTGATGTTCTCCGACCTTACTTTTTTCCACCCTCCCATGTGATGATGATTGCAAGTGCTATCGCAGGTGCCTTTATGGGATATGCAGCCACTTCTAGGAAGATGTCGAGAAATTGCAGAGGATTGCTAGAGATGAATATACTTTTATCACCTTATTTTATCCAATCTGGAACTGACCCTTTTCATTAGTTCTGGTAATTAAGCTTTATCCAGCTTGACCAGTGTATTAAGCATAATTTCTGCCCCTGCTTTTACATCTTCTTTTGCAGTAAATTCTTTTGGATTGTGGCTCAATCCGTCTTTGGAACGAACAAAAATCATACCTAATGGAAAGATATCCTTAAATTGCATCGCATCATGGCCTGCACCGCTTGGCAACCATATAACGGGATAGTCCAGTTCATAAACGCTTTGTTTAATCGCATTTTGAATATCCTGCGAACATAAAACGGGTGAAACTCTTTGAAGCTCTTCAATCGTCATTTTAATATTTCGTTCATTTACTATTTTTGCAGCATAGTCTTTGATTTCCTTCTCCAGGCAATCTCTCAATTGTTCATTGATGTCCCGGATATCCACTGTAAATTCAACAGCACCCGGAATCACATTAACACCTCCAGGGGTCACAGATAAAGAACCTACAGTTGCTACGGCATCGGAATATTTTGATGCTATTTTCTCTATTTCAGAAATGATCAGGCTTGCAGCTACTAAAGGGTCTTTTCGTTGGCCCATCGGAGTTGCTCCGGCATGCTCTGCTTCACCAGCTAATTTGAATTTTAACCATAAGGGACCTGCAATTCCAGTTACAATGCCTACAGGTGTATGATGGTTTTCTAATACTTTTCCCTGTTCGATATGAAGCTCTAAGTACACTTTCACATTATCTATCTTAGAGGAATGAATGTTTTTGGGTTCAAATCCTTGTTCTATCAATGCTTCACGTATTGAAATACCTTCAACATCTTTCATATCTAAGTCTTGATCCGTTAAAGTCCCGGCTACTGCTCGGCTTCCAATCATACCAAATCCAAATCGGGAACCTTCTTCGTCTTTAAACGCAATGACCTTAACAGGATGCTTCAATGTGATGTTTTGGTCTTGAAGGGAATGCATCACTTCAATCGCTGTTAATACACCTAAACTTCCATCAAACTTTCCTCCGTTAGGCACTGTATCGATATGGGAACCTAGTAAAATAGCAGATAATCCTTCTGTTCCATACTTAGTTCCTATTAAATTGCCAACAGTATCGTAGGAAACGTCTAAGCCAGCGAGCTGCATATAGCTTTTTACAAGCTCGTTTGCGTCGTGTTCAGCAGGTGTGTAAGAAAAACGTGTAACACCATTATCCGGGGTTCGCCCGATGTTGGACAGTTCTTCAATTCGATCCCATAGACGATCGATATTAATCATTTTCTATCTCCTTTAATTTGAAATTAAAGTGGCACACGCCTTCTTTTAAGACGTATTGGTCATGTTCAACTTCAAATCTCGGATTATAGCCTTTCGCTACTGCAGGATCGATCATCTGACAATATAAAATTCCGTATTCGTGCAAATTATCATCAGCCCATTGCTGGCCAAAAGGACATTGTGTAAAGGTTTGCTCAATTACTTCAGGTTTAAATATGTTTTCATATTCAAATAGATCACTGCGGCCCATATCATAGTTTGATAGGTAATTGTCGATGGTATTAGGTTTGCCAAGATGTTTGGCTCTTTGGGCAATGCCTTTTCCGCGCTCTTCTCCAAATGTTCTTACACCTTCTTTTATGGAATTCCGGCCCTCTTCCCCATATACATCAACAACGGCTTTGGTGACTTGAGCAAAAAGCTTTGCCATTAAGCCATAAATAGTCGTATCACCATATTTGTTCACACTATCAAAATTACCAGGAATGTAGTTATTTAAAACATGATCCTCACCTTCTTGTGTAGCTTGCTGGGCAATGTCATAGGCATCTTTATATCCGAAGTTTTCAACACCGTTTTGCAGTAGCTTTTTACCTTCAGTTCCAAAGGCTGAAGTCACTGATTTTTCTATATGTGTAAATAACTTTGCTGTAATGGTATACATTGATAATGGCGGTAGCGGGGTCTTATTTGTGTCCATTACGAACACTCCTCATCTTGGTTGATTTTTTTCATTATATACCTTAAATTTAATATATTCAATTCCCATAAGTTTTATCGGGATTGAAGGTTTATAAAAAGGGAAAAGGGGCAAAAAATCATGATTGATGCAGGAAATTATATTGTATTTTTTGAGGTAGCCATCTACCTTTCAGCCATGCTGGGAATTGGATTTTATTTTGGCAAAAAAGATCTGGATCATAGTGACTACTTCTTAGGCGGAAACAAATTACCCGGATGGGCATTAGCTTTTTCAGAAAGAGCGACGGGAGAATCTGCCTATATGTTTTTAGGGGCAGTCGGTTTTATTTATGTTACGGGTTTATCCGGCATATGGATTCTGTTTGGCATGTTTTTTGGGGTCGTTGTTTCGTGGCTGTTCCTGGCTGAAAGATTCATGAGCGAGAGAAAAAAATACAATGTATACACGCTTTCGGATTATTTAGCTGTTAAATATCCTAAACATAGCCATATCATTAGATGGATCTCCAGCCTCATTATTGGGGTCTTCTTTATTTTTTACATATCCGGACAATTTGCGGGTACTGGGAAAACCTTATACTCGATTTCCGGTGTTGACGTTACGTGGGGTACGATCATTATTTCGGTCATTATTATTGCCTACTCCTGTATGGGAGGATTTATGTCTGTTGTTTGGACAGATGTAGTTCAAAGCTTCCTAATGGTCGCTACTTTTATCGTTGTGCCTATTGTTGCTTATATAGAAATACAATCTCAAAACCTTTCTATCTCTCAGTCTCTTATAGATATGGACAATGGGGGAAATAGCTGGATCGGGGGATTATCAGGTGTTGGTTTAGGTGTGATGTTATTTGCTAATTTTTCCTGGTTTTTTGGATGGCTCGGGGGACAGCCTCAATTAAGTTCCAGGTTTATGGCTTTAACTGATGAAAAAGAAGTAAAAACTGCCAAAGTTGTAGCATTGGCGTGGACGCTGGTTGTTTACCTGGGTGCTTTTTTGGTTGGAATATTTGGTAGTGCTTTATATAAACAAGGCACCGTAGCTGATTCCGAAATGATACTTCCTCATATGCTATCTGATTTGCTGCCGCCTTGGGCCACGGGCATTTTTATAGCGAGCATCCTTGCTGCTATTATGTCTACAGCTTCTTCGCAATTAATGGTCATTACAACGTCTGTTAGTGAAGATGTTATTCATAAATCATTAGGGATAAAATTAACGAGTAAATCTCTTGTGAAAATCAGCCGGATTACTGTCATTGTAGGAGGAGTGCTGGGACTCATTCTCGCATTGGTTTCGAAATCTCTTATCTATACCGTTGTAAGCTTTGCCTGGGCGGGTATTGGTAATACGTTCTCGGTAGCTATTCTATTGACCTTCTTTTGGAAAAGAACTTCAGGGGCTGGTATAGTAGCTGCCATTGTAACTGGTTTTATAAGCGCCATTGTTTGGGCAAGCACTCCATTGGAAGAAATAATCACTTCAAGAGCCAGCACTTTTTTTATTGCGCTTTTAGCCGGAGTTATTTTTAGTTTATTAATGCCTGATAAAAAAGTATACAAGTCTAACGTTAAAACAGAAACTGTATAAGGTAATAAACTTACATGATCATTGCAAAAAGCGCTTGGGATAACCAAGCGTTAATTTTTTTACACATCCATTTTCTTTTAAGCGGTACATATCCTATCCAGCATCGGTATTGACAATCAGGTGGTCAAGAACTTCTATCCCCATTATACGACCAACTCCAGCAAGACGTATCGTCACTTCGATATCTTCTCTAGATGGAGTTGTGTCTTGAGAAGGATGATGGTGACCAAAAGGATGATGGCTGCGCTGTTATTTAGGATTGCACTTTTGAATACATCGCTAGGATGGACAATGCTGGCATTGATTGAACCTCCCATAAAACCTGCAGAAACCTTTGCAGCGTTTTCTGGAGAACGGATGATGTATATTCGCCGTCCTTCCACCTCTGAAATAGTAAAAATTTCCTTAGAGATGAATGATCAGTTTTTGGTACCTGTTAGTGGTTGGATTTTAAGGTCATAATCGACTTTGACCTCCATCCGCTCCCATCTGTTTGACCATTCTTTCCCATTAAGAGGTTTTGAGAAAGGTCTCAAGGTATACTTTCTTAATTGTAAAGGGTCAACCTTATTCTCCTGAAGCTTTTTTAAAAACTTGGTAGTCTGTTTTTCTAAATACAATTCAATTTCCGACTCGAATCTTGAAAGTTCATCCCGGGTAAGCAATTTATGTGCCCGGGCAATCTCGTCAAGCCGTCCGTTCAATTGAACGTTGAGCTTCAGTTCAGAATATGTCTTGTCCATATACAATTGGACATTGGCTTTCACATGGCCTAGAACAAAAGATAAGTCACGGATCGGAAAATACTTTAAAAAGTGATCGTTGTCGATAAGCTGGTATATTTGCTCTTCTATGTTGTTCGTGGTTTCGATCAATTTGTCATTTTTAAAAATGCCAGTACCTTGGTATTGGAAATTTTCATCACTCGCTTCAAATACAGGCACTACGGGAGAATGCGCTGGTGAATGAAGCGTTTTCATGAATTGATGCAAATTTACAACAGTCAACTTCCCCTGATTATCGTAATGCTTGAACATCCGATAGAGATAATAATCTAGGTCTTCTTGCACTTCCAGTTGACTGTTGATGTACTCATCAAAATCCCCTCTGACAATGGCTAGATACAAACGTTTAGAAATATCAGGATCTGTCAAAATCGTATCAATCAATGGACTGATCCCTTCTTTTGCAATTTCTTCACTGATCAACAGCATCCGGAGTTGTCCAACTTTCAATTCTCTATAATACTTTAAATTGAAACCCTGCATACCTTCTTTTAATAAGTCGACTTGAACAGTCAAAAGGCGTTTCTTTTCTTTTACAAGGGGAGGTACTAAAGTGCTCATTCTGAAGTTCTCCCCCTCCCCTTTCTGAATCGACCAAAAAGTTACAGGTGCAATTTCTTCAATCAGATTTTCTTCTGCAATAGGCGAACATCCAGATAATACGATCATATTAACAAAAATGACGAAAAGTATTTTGGTATGTTTATGTTTCATACTAGATACGGCCCTTTCGCTTTAAAGAGATGAAAAGAAGTAATGGTACGAATAAGTAAGTGAGTGCTCCTGCCCATATCTCTAGCTCTAACAAAATGTTTTGATTAGTTGCCTTTTTCCACAACAATTCATTACTCATCATTAAACAAATGAAAAATATAGCACAACATAATGCAAACCCTGATCGAGTCGTTTGATCTTTTGATTTCTTCAGAGTGATACGAGTTGCACCATAAAAAAGTAACAGGAAGATTGATATGGCGAATACAAAGTGAAATAAATATACAGAGATTAAAATTATATCTATTCGCTCAAACACTGGAGACTCCAGGTAACGTATCATTTCCATCACCGGCAATTTGTTTTCTCCTAGATAATGTGACCCGAAAAAAAACAATGATGCAATAAATATAAACAGATATTCAAAAATGGTAAATGCATTTCCGATTGTCATGTATTTGAGGATTTTTTCTCTCGTATTGAACCAAGGCGCAAGTAAAACCAAATATTCTGGCCCAGATAAGGCTGACCAGATGAATAGCACACCTTTCCATGATTTCATCGTCCATTCATATGGTATTAACGGAAATAGATCATGTATAGTAGCAAAAGGCTGAAAAGGGAAGTTCAATAATAACAAAAGCATCCAAGCTGTACACAAAAAAGCGATGACGATGTAACGGATCGTATTGGCCATCCCTAGTGAAGCAACATACCAGCAAATAAGCAAAATGAACAGAAGCATCCAATTCGTATTCACTGAAGGGAAGATGAATTGTTGTGCTAGTTCTATATATCCGAGTATAATTACTGTTACTTTTAATAAAATGAAACCGATTCCGATGAAAGCTAGTAACCGTACCATACGTTCACCGAAAAGTTCTACAAAACCTTCGTAGCCTTTAGATGCATACATGGAATTAAACCATTTCGATAACATGAATATACTGATTTGTGATAATAATCCTACAATGATAATCAACCAAATCATATAGGGATATATAAGAAAAACGGGCATGATGATCACAAAATATAACATTTGTATCCTATTGACCATTAAAGTCATATAAATACCCTCATACGAAGAGGTTTTCTCGAACAATGAAAATTCAGTCATGGGATCATCTCCTTCGGCTATAACGCCATTTCTGTAAAGGATGAAGAGCCTCTGGCCTTGTTTTCATCCAATGCAATGGTCCACGGATAAATAGATCAAGCCAATCTTTCCCATAAAAAGGCGTAACAGGGGTAAAATATGGTTGTTTCAAGGAAGTAAGTGCATTCAAATGGACAAAAAGTATAATGATGCCCATAAAAATGCCCATTACTCCAAGAAAAGAAGCAAGGATCAATAGCATAAACTGTATCAATGTGGTCGCTTTGGTCATCAAGTAATTCGGCACAAGAAAAGAAGCGATAGCAGAAATACCAACCAAAACGATCAGAACTTGACTAGCGAATCCTGCTTCTACCGCAGCTTGTCCAACGACAATACCACCGATGACGCCTAACGTTTGACCAGATTTCGTAGGCATTCTTAGACTTGCTTCTTTAATGACTTCAAGTGTCACCAACATAATGAGCGATTCCCAAAACGGAGTTAGTGGCAATTGACCTCTCGTTTCCACAAGGACGAATAGAATTTGCAAGGGAATCATCTGATAATGATGTGTCGTTAAAGCAACATATAGTGGAATCATCAGCAAGGAGAGCATGAAACTTAAATATCTTATGATCCGCAAGAAGCTTGCAACGATCCAGCGATTAATATAATCCTCAGGTGATTGGAATAAATGGAAAAAGTTGATTGGAGCATTCAGGGCAAACGGTGTATTATCCACTAGAATGGTAACTTTGCCGACGCCTAGTGAGTAGGCACACACATCAGGACGGTCAGTCTGTTGAAATTGTGGAAATACACTATGTTTATGATCTTCAATGAAAGCTGCTAATTGGGAGGAGTCAAGGATCTGATCATAATTGATATTCTTGATTTTCTCCCTGGCAATAGTATAAAAATGGGGATTCGTCAAACCTTCAATATACATTAAGACAACATTTGTTTCAGTTAGTGATCCTACCGTGAATTTTTCTGTTTTCAAGGTGGTTATTGGCAGCCTTCTGCGGATCAATGCGATATTCTGTTCTAGGTTTTCAGTGAAACTGTCTTTGGCTCCATAAAGAATTGTTTCTGTTTCAGAGGTTTCTATCCCACGTCCTAATGGATCTTTAAGATTGACTGAACACCATTGATTTTCATCGGTGTCAAAAATAAGGATGGCTCCCAGCATCAATTGCTTTTCGGCCTCTTCCACCATTAAAATTTCTGTAATTTTGGAGGCAGAAATACATTCCGAAAGATTTTCATTGCCGCAGCTCCGTAATGGTTGAATTACAGATTCATTCAACCTTGCTTTATCAATCAATGTTCTTATGTATACCAGTATAATTGTCGAATCATTATGGGTTTGATGTTCGATTATTTCAGCGTCTTCCATATTGTCTACGCGTTCACGGAGAACCTCTAGTGTGATAGGAGTATTTGGGGCTTTCCCTGTGCTATTTTCCATTCGATTTCCTACCCCTATACTCTTCCTCTTCCTAAACATAAACATCAATCTCCTAATAAGATAATGTATATACACCTTTGTTATTATGTACAGATTCAGACAATTTACACCATCAGAAAATGACATAAGAACCAAAAAAACCGCCAAGTGATTTTAGCGGTTTATCGTCCCATATTCTTTTTTAACCAAAACCCTTATCTTTAGGTCGGATGTATCCGCATGCTACCTTGGTCAGTCCTGAAGGGGTTTATTTTTTCATAGCGTTCTGTGTACGTTCGTAATTAAGATGTTTTAAGAATTATTGAAAAACACTCCCTTAGCTTTTGCAATCAATTGGTCCTCCTCATCATAAATTAAACAATCGGCATGCGTAAGGTTTCTCCCTTCCTTGACTAGATGTGCATGCGCGAGTAAACAATCCCCTTTTGCGCCTTTTAAAAAGGTCACATTAAGGTCTACTGTTACTACTTTTTGTATATTGTTTTCATCAGCCTCAATTGTATTGCACATCGCTACATCAGCGAGTGATGATATGATACCCCCATGTACCACCCCTAAACTATTTAAATATAGTCGTTTAATAGGTAAAACCACTCTAACGCTTTTTTCGTCAATTCTTTCATATTGAAGACCTAAGAATTCATCAAATGGTTGTTGTATAAACACTGTCCTCACTCCAAACAATTAGGCGTTTATTTTTTGATACCCTCATAAAGCATAGCATAAAGTCTTTTAATATGGATTCAACGTTTTGCAAGGAAAGAAGATAATCTTTTTAAGTCTTAAAGAAATGCTTCCGCCAGTAAGGAGTAAGATTGAATCTTGTCTTGAAAATCATAGACATTAGTCAGGATCATGAATTCGTCTGTTTGATAAAATTCACTTAATCGAAGGAGTTCCTCTCTTACCTTCTCAGGAGTTCCGATTACCATTCGATTCCGATTTTCGATTACTTTTGCCTGGTCTTCTTTTGATAATGATATACTCTTTGACTCACGCTTAGAGGGAATATGGGTATTCCTCCCCTTCTCAACTGCTAACAGCCACAGGTCCTGGCTCAGTGCCATTTCTACTGCTTGTTCTTGTGTTGGAGCACATACCACAAATATACACACGATTGTTTTTGGTTTAGCTAAAGATTTAGAAGGTTGGAAGTTATTCCTATAGGTTTCCATCGTTCTTTTCCCATTAATTGGATTGATAAAATGACCATAGGTAAAGGCTGTTCCCTTCTCAGCTGCTAATCTTGCCCCTCGATGTGTGACACCTAAAAGCCATAATTGCGGTTTTGTTTCAACAGAAGGATAAGCAATCACATCATAATAAGGGTGTGAATCGGGTAATTGATCATAAATAAAGCCTTGTAGGTCAGTGACTTGTCTTGGGAATTCATTCATACTTTTTCGCAATCCGTCAGTGAGGGCTAACCGAGTCGATGAAGAACCTCCGGGTGAACGCCCGATTCCCAAGTCAATTCTATTTGGATACAATGCGTCTAGAACCTTGAAATTTTCTGCTACTTTAAAAGGACTATATTGTGGAAGCAAAACCCCACCTGAACCTACACGTATCTTATTTGTATGTGATGCAATACTTGAGATCAGCACCTCTGGTGATGTACCCGCTATTCCATTTGAATTATGATGCTCAGCTACCCAAAATCGAGTGTATCCCAATTCCTCTGTAATTTTTGCCAATCGTACTGTATTTTGTAGGGCAATATCTGCATTTTGTGCATTACTTATGACAGATTGATCGAGTACACTCAGTTTCATTAAAATGACCTTCTTTCATGACAATTCTCTTAAATAAAATTTTGCCGGCTATAGGGACTATTTCCGCATTCCTGGAGATTGAGTGTTCATTTGCGAAAAGGCTCACCCTATAATTATGAGCGGTTTTGTCATAAGAAACAGGGGATTGATCTAAAATACTTAATCTCATATGGGATCTCTCTTTCTAGACCAGTCATTATTACAATTATCATATCTTATTATACATAACCATATTAAAGCAAAATATAAGTAAAAACAGATCACATTGAATGGACCTGAATCCAACTGTGATCTGTTTTTTGTAAAAATCAAGCTTGTAGAGCTTGTTTTACCACCTCTTCTAATGAAGTTGGTGTACCAATCAGTTTTTGCAAATCTCCAGAAGTTCTGGAGGTCTCCCCTTCAGAAACTGCTTGATAAATACCGGCCGACATTTCAACCACTGGTTTTGGCCAAACCTACAATGATAAGATAATCTTTCATTTCATCATCAATGTCGGTTCTACTTCTAGGTTCCTTTGAAATATTTTTTAATAAAATACGACTAAGACTAATTCATGATTAACTTTTTAGCTTTAGGATATAATAAAAAAATAGTTTGAAGCAAGGAGGTTTTATATATATTAAAGAACTTAAATGAAAAAGATTTTGAAACAACAGTTAAAAATTCAGAAAAACCTTTTGTCTTAAAATTCACAGCAGATTGGTGACCAGGTTGTAAACAACTGGGTCCAGTTGTAAGCAGTGTTTCAGAGGAATTAAATCAAATTGATTTTTATAGCGTGGATGTTGATGAATCACCTAATCTTCCGAAACAATTTGGAGTAATGAGCATTCCTACGATGATTTTATTTAAAGATGGCAACGAAGTAGACCGAGTAACAGGAGCGATTCCTGAGGAAGCTGTAAGGGAGTTTGCATTACAATAGAGCTGTAAAAGCAGACGGATTTTTTCGTCTGCTTTCTGTTATTCATCTATTCACTTTTATCGTTCAATGTTCTTGTTCCAGGAATAACACACCCTTCAGGACCACAAACTAAATCACCTTTTAATTGAGCTTCCTTAGCCTTTTCTTTTTCTAATTGCTTCTGTTGCCATTCGATATCAATCATTTGGGAAAACTTCTCAGGATAACGGATATAACAGCGTTGCTTACGAATTAGAAAATTATCTGTATCAAGAAGAAGAGCCTTATTCAATTCTTTTAAGGCTTCTTCCTTTTTGCCATTTTTCGCATATTCCCTACCAAGGTTATATTTTGTTTGAGATAGTTGTTTTTCTAACTCCACCATTCCCCAGCAACGCAGCTGGAGCCTGTGACCCTATGACAGTACCGGTTTCAATATCAATAAGAGTAAATTAGCTCGGGATATGGGAGTTGATCGGAGGACGGTTGATAAGTAACAAAGTAGATGAACCATATTGCAGGTAAGTTATATCCGTTACCCATTTTTGATTAGGCTTATCTGCTGTAATCATTACCCTATTTTTACATGTACGTTTTGTTTATTTCTTCCAGAATATATACAAATACTGATAGCTCTTAAACCCGGATATCCATCTTTTGGACATTGTTTATTATTTTTGGTGATTGTTAAACACCTTTCACAAATCTTACGATGTTTACCTTGGAGACTTTCTATAGAATCTCTCCTTCGTACAAACATGAACCTGAAAGACATTATAAATAAAGATAGAATCACTTCATTTAACTTTTTCTGCTGTATAGAGTCTTTGCTTTACCAAAACAGTATATTATGTATATTCCATCCTTGAAAGTAAGCACTTTATTTGTATATAGTTACATTTAGATTATATAGTGTAAAAGATAATACTATAAATATAAAAGTAAAAAAGCCTTGAGCAGCAATCATGTAAAAATCGCTGTTCAAGGCTTTTTAATCTATTTTTATTAGATATGGTGTTGTTTCTACTCTTTAAATACACAGTAATATAAAAAACACGGTTAAAAATGGCTAACCGTGGTAAGTTAAGATTGTCTTACAGGATGAAAAGAAACTTTTTTCTACTTAACAGCTGATCGATCCTCAGTTTCCTTTTCCAATACATTCTCAATATAATCTTTTCCCCATTCATACATAGCATCAATAATCGGTAAAAGTCTTTTTCCATGCTCAGTCAATGAATATTCAACTTTCGGTGGAACTACAGGGTAAACTTCACGATGTACTATTAAATGATCTTCAAGTTCGCGTAATTGATTAACAAGCATTCTTTGGGTAATACCCGGCATAAGGGATTTTAATTCACCAAATCGTTTCGTTCCTTCTTTGCCTAGATGCCATAAAATCAACAATTTCCATTTACCACCAATTACTGAAAGTGTTAATTCTTTTTCACAGTTGAAAGTTTTATCTCCTAAATTTGGCATTCACTTCACCTCCCCCTTATTTTATCCATTAGTATACTTTTTAGCACTATATGGGATAAAAGTGCGTACTTTTAATTTTGGAATATACTCAATATACTTAGTAACGTGCTAGTGAGTAAATAGTTTTTCAAAAGGAAACATTTACAAATGTCGAATGACAGCCTCTTAGCACAATATAAAACATTTTATAAGGAGCGAATATAAATGAAATTACAATTAGCATTAGATCTTGTCGATATTCCGGGAGCAATTGAATTAGTGAAAGAGGTAGAAGAGCATATTGATGTTGTAGAAATTGGTACACCTGTGGTGATCAATGAAGGTCTTAAAGCAGTGAAAGAAGTAAAAGCTGCATTTCCTAAATTAACCGTATTAGCTGACTTGAAAATTATGGATGCAGCTGGATATGAAGTAAGTCAAGCATCTGCGGCAGGTGCTGACATCATTACGATTCTTGGAACTGCAGAAGACGAGTCAATTAAAGGTGCAGTAGAAGAAGCTAAAAAACAAGGGAAACAAATCCTTGCTGATATGATCGCTGTTAAGGATATTGCAGCCCGTGCAAAAGAACTAGATGAACTTGGCGTTGATTATATTTGTGTTCATACTGGCTACGATCTTCAAGCAGTTGGAAAGAACTCTTTTGAAGATTTACAAACCATCAATGGTGTTGTAAAAAATGCTAAAACTGCAATCGCAGGTGGTATTAAGTTAGACACACTTGCAGAAGTCATCAAAGTACAACCAGACCTTGTCATTGTAGGTGGCGGGATTACTGGACAAGCTGATAAAAAAGCTGTTGCTGCCAAAATGCAACAAATGATTAATCAAGGGTAATTCAGATCATGAATACAACTCAATACCTAGCTGAAATCATAAAAGAGTTAAATCGCTCCGTAGATTTAATTTCGAATGATGAAGCTGAAAAATTAGTTAATGGGATTCTTGAATCAAAAAAAATCTTTGTTGCAGGCGCAGGTAGATCTGGATTTATGGCCAAATCATTCGCCATGCGAATGATGCATATGGGGATAGATGCCTATGTGATTGGCGAAACAGTAACCCCTAACTTTGAAAAAGATGACATCTTAATCATTGGATCAGGTTCAGGAGAAACGAAAGGTTTAGTTTCCATGGCTGAGAAGGCAAAAAGCATCGGTGGGACGATTGCAGCTGTAACCATTTTCCCTGAGTCCACTATTGGACAATTAGCGGATATCACAATTAAGTTGCCTGGCTCACCTAAAGATCAGTCGGAGAGTGATTTTAATACGATTCAACCAATGGGCTCATTATTTGAGCAAACACTTTTACTACTTTACGACGCTGTGATTCTTCTGTTCATGGAGAAAAAAGGTTTGGATACCAATAAAATGTACGGTAGACACGCCAACTTAGAATAAATATATTATTCCTCGAGTTCTAAATAGGAAAGACCGCAAGCTGTTTCCATGCAAGATTGTGGTCTTTCTGTTAGAATGAACTACTTCAATTTGTAATAATTTTAGGAGTGATAAAATGATTTCTTTAAATGGAAAAACTGCAATAGTTACTGGCGCAGGAAGAGGCATTGGACGTGCTACTGCTATCGCCTTAGCAAAAGAAGGCGTTCATTTAGGCCTAATCGGCTTAAATATGTCTAATCTAGAAAAGGTAACTGCTGAACTAGCACAATTTGATGTAAAGGTTTCTGCAGTAACAGCAGATGTGACCGACCTTGAATCCGTTACCCATGCTGTTGAACATATCAAATCAGACTTAGGCCCAATTGATATCCTAATCAACAATGCTGGTGTTGCTAAATTTGGTGGGTTCCTTGATCTAACACCAGAAGAATGGGAAAAAATCATCCAAGTCAATTTAATGGGTGTGTATAATGTAACAAGAGCAGTATTACCAGGAATGATCGAAAGAAAATCAGGAGATATCATCAATATCTCTTCATCTGCTGGTCAAAAAGGTGCTCCTGTTACAAGTGCATACAGTGCTTCTAAATTCGCTGTTTTAGGGCTAACAGAATCACTTATGCTAGAAGTAAGAAAACATAATGTCCGTGTTACTGCTTTAACACCAAGTACGGTCGTTACAGATTTAGCCATTGATACAAATCTTGTTAAAGGCAATGAAGAAAACGTGATGCACCCAGAAGACCTTGCAGAATTAGTCGTGGCTAGTTTAAAATTTAATCCAAGAGTATTCGTTAAAACAGCTGGATTATGGTCAACAAATCCATCATAAAACGAAGCAGATCCAGTGGGGTCTGCTTCTTTAGTTCGTACAAAATACTCTTATATGTATCAGTGATACAAGGACATTACTTTCTCTAAATCAACAATTAACTGGTTAACTTCATTCTGTGCTAAGCGTACAAGCATTTGATCGTATAAAGTAATAATTTGCCCATCCTCTTCATGCTGATGTTTTATTAAATAATGATAAATATTATTTAACTGGTCTTCATTAAGGACCGACTCTGTTTCGAAATTCTTAACTTTCTGTAAGGAAAATTCATTGATAGTCGGATCAAATTCACCTGCAATAATGTCCCCTTTTACGAACATCCTCTCACTCCTCAAAGTCAGTATAGGATAGTTTTCCCACATAATATGGTAAATAAATCTTTACTCCTTAATTTATAGAATATGAGGGCTTTTCAAATGTTTAATTTATACCTTAGCATCAACGATTTTTCAAATAATATCCAATGGCATTTTCCTAGTAGGTTTAGGAAATACTTGATCAATTCTACTGAGATCTTCTTCAGTAAACTCAATTGTTGCTGCTTCAGCATTTGCTAAAACATGTTCATCTTGAACCGCTTTCACCTTGATTTGGAGCTCTGATTCCCCATCAGACTTCAGCGCAAAAATCAGTACCAAATATTTATTATAATAACAATGAAAGAATCTAAATAAAACTGAACAACCTGCCCCCGGTCAAATACCTAGAACAGGTTGCGGCATAGGTGTTTTTTCTGATTCCCATTTTAGGGGTTCAGACTATAACCGGTTTGAGTTTTTAATCTGATTTATTCTTGTTTACCATATATCCAATCTGCTTTTAAACGGTTAAACTCACCCTGGAGCTCCATTTCTTCCATCCATAGATCCACCCAGTTTTGAAAAACAGTATCGTTTTGGTGCATAAGGTAGCCTTTTTGACTTTTAGTAAAAGTATTATCTGTTAGGGCTGCATAAAGTCTAGAGTCCTGCCCTGCATAAAAAATCGCTTCTACACTGTCAGTAATCATAACATCTATCTCACCGTTGGCAACCATCGGTGGAATGTCTAGATTATTATTAATTACAACTACTTTCGCTTTTTTAATGTTAGCATTAACAAAGTTTTGATTGGTTCCTCCTGGGTTCACACCAATTATTACATCTGGTCGATCGATACCTTCTAAGCTTTTAAATCGTTCCTGATCTTCTTTTCTAATTAATGGAGCCTTACCATCATTCAAGTATGGCTGAGTGAAGTGTGCTAAAAGGATGAAAAATGGCTTCAGGAAGAGTTAAGGAACAAAGGGTTTCACCAACTCAATAACATCTTTTATGCGGCAGTTAATGATAAAGATCATTCATTATTCGTTGACACTGGCAATCAATAATCTTGATTTGTAAACACACAAACACCTAAAAGAAAAGAAAGAAATGGAACATATTTCCAAATGATGCCTATTCATAAAACGTATCGACTTAGCTTCAATCGGTTACCTTAAGGATGAGCAATCTCGATTGCTCAAATAACTGTGTGGAGTGATGTATCATGGCAAGAAACAAACTTTTGGTACCTGGTGCAGAGAACGCATTAGAACAGATGAAGCAAGAAGTTGCCAATGAGATTGGAGTTCAACCTGGTGCAGATACTACCGCACGTGCAAACGGTGCTGTTGGAGGGCAAATGACTAAGCGTCTAGTCGCAATGGCAGAACAGCAGCTAAGTAACCAACAAGGTCAGTAACGTTGGTTCTAAAGAGACCCATTCAACTGGGTCTCTTTCCGTATTTACGTTAGGAACTTTCTAAGACATTGATTCCTTCTTAAAAAGTTTCTGATTTAATTCTAACTCCCGTAAAGCAGTTTTTTTGCTGTCCAATTTACAGATCAATATCTTTTTGCTAACAGATTTCTTCACCATTAGTATATTTTATGACATTCCTTTTTCTCAGATAAAATATCAATCGTTAGCTTTTAATCCTTCATATAACTCTCTTACTGCTTTTTCTTCTAAGCTTTCTCCAAACTCCACAACTCCTCCAGGGAATCCCACTTATTAATATCTGACCACTGTTGGAGTAAAACTTCTCTTTCATTAAAAATACGATAATCGGCTTTTTGTTGAATAAGAAACTATTATTTAATGCCAAACAATTGTCGTCTAAATATTATAAATATACCAATTACAAATTATAGAGATTTTTATACTAAAAACATATATAAGAGCAGGATCCTACCTTTACGTATGATAGTGTTAATTTACTATATTAACTCCCAAAGTTTCCGGTTTTACTATACCTAAGAGTATAGACACGGGACTTTGTCTACACTCTTAATTACTAAATGCTATTTTTAACTTAATCCGGTGTGACAAATTTATGATTTCTCCTTCAATAAACCGGTTACAATAGGGAAAGCCAATATAATTTTTTGAGGATTACTTTTGTCGAATAGCACCACTTTTCCTTTGGTAGGTTCTTTTCCAGAGTCCCATTAAATTTTCAAGTTGATTCCTGTTTATTTCATCGATTTTTTGCATTTTGTTTTTATTTTTCATCTGTTTCTCTCCTACTAAATCTTTTTATTTTTACGTTTTCAATTAGTTGTCGCTAAGCATTGGTTTTAACTTATTGAGAATGTCGTTTAATCTTTGAGTATTTTTATAATACATTTGCTGCGACTTTTTAGATTCAGTCTGAAGAGCAAACAATTCCAAATCGGCTTGACATTTTTTTAATGATGCAAGAAGTAATGGTTTTTCTTGTGGAGAAGGGACATTGATCTTATCATCATAAAGATCTATTGTTAACTGGCCATATGAATCGATTTGTCCTAGAAAAACATTTTCAATAGAAACCCCCATTTTCTCTAATTCCTCATTTAACCAACCTCGGTTAAATCCGCGAGTTGAAAGTGGCTCATCTAAAATATTTCCATCCATTATGACTGTTTGAGGTTCCTTAAGAGAAGCTACTGTTAATTGAAGATCCTTTGCAGTAAGAGGCTGATTTTCCTTTTTTAATAAAGCACTTATATCACCATTTGGCTCTATTACTGCAAATTCTACATCTGAAACTTGAAAAATATTTTTATTTCTTAGTTGCTCGAGTAATTCATCAATGGTGTATTTTTCCTTTTTTAAATTATCTTCCATAACCTTTCCATCTTTAATGACGATAGTCGCTTTTCCTTCTACAAAATCCCTTACATTTTTGCTTTTTAAGGAGAAGAATCCGACAATAATAGGAAATAACGTCCAAATTGTCATACTTATAAGTCCATGCATGATATGGCGTTCTAAGCCCATCGTTACTTCTGCGGCAATACTGCCGATAGTAATCCCAGTCACATATTCAAAAAAGGATAATTGGGCTAACTGTTTTTTACCTAGCCATTTTGTTAATAAGAAGAGTGCAATTAAAAACGTAAACGATCGAACAACAATGTCTACCCAATCCAGCATAACCATAACAATCTCCTTTAGTTAACGAACTATTTGCCTTTATATTGTGGTTCTTCGAATTCAAGTTGACCGATTCTTTCTTTTAAATCTGAAATCGTCTTTTCCACCTCTAACATACTCTCGTGAAATACTTTTTTTGCCTGTTCGTCAGAAGATTTTTGCGCTAAATTACTTAAGGTCGCGTGAGCACTTTTCAAGCTCACCATACATTGTTTAACATTTGATGCTACTGTCATTTTTCACCCAACCTCTATCCTTTTGGTTTAAACAGCAAAGCCCCTATAAATCCGAATATGATGGCTGCTGATATACCTGCACTTGTGACTTTAAACATGCCTGTTATGACACCTATAATCCCGTGCTTTTCCCCTTCTGCCATGGCTCCATCCACGAGTGAATTTCCGAAGCTTGTGATGGGAACAGTCGCTCCTGCTCCCGCAAAATCTATTAGTGGCTCATATAAACCGAACCCATCAAGAATGGCACCAGCAACCACTAAAGTTGCCATCGTATGCGCCGGTGTTAATTTAAAAACATCAAACATAATCTGGCCAATTACACAAATGGCTCCACCAATCACAAAGGCCCAAAAAAGGATTGCCATTATTTTGCACCTCCTAATTCAATGGACACCGCATGAGCGATGCAAGGAATGGTTTCATTTTGCTGGTAGGTCAAGGGGGAAAGAAGCGCTCCTGTAGCAACGACAAGAATTTTTTTAAATTCCCCTTTTTTCATTCGATTTAATAAATGGCCATAAACAACCGTTGCAGAACAGCCGCATCCACTCGCTCCGGCTAAAACCGGCTGTCCTTCCCGGTAAATCATCATGCCGCAATCTTGGAATTTTTCCGTGGTTAAAGATATACCGTGTTTATTAAGTAAATCTAACGCTATTTTGTGGCCAATTTCACCTAAATCACCAGTTACAATAAGGTCATAATAGGAAGAATCTATTTCTCGATCTCTAAAATGGGCCTCAATGGTATCTACAGCAGCCGGAGCCATTGCTCCTCCCATATTAAAGGGATCGGACAACCCCATATCGATTACTTTTCCAATCGTGGCAGAAGTCACATATGGACCTTCACCCTTGTCACTTAAAAGGGCACTTCCAGCTCCTGTTACCGTCCATTGTGATGTTGGCGGTTTCTGTCCGCCATATTCTGTCGGGTAGCGGAATTGCTTTTCCACAGCTGCATTATGGCTTGCTGTTCCAGTCAATAAGTATTTTGCTCCTTTTCCATTAACGATAAAAGCACCCAAAGCTAGTCCCTCCATTGAAGTGGAACAAGCGCCGAATAATCCTAGATAAGGGGCTTCCATAGTTCTGCAGGCGAAGCTTGTACTCGTTATCTGATTAATAAGATCTCCCGCTAGAATAAATTGAATATCCTCTTTTTGAAGGCCGGCTTTTTCAATTGCTTTTTGACAAGATTCTTCAAATAACACGGTTTGAGCTTGCTCATATGAATCCTGGCCCAGCCATAAATCCTCATGAAGGAGATCAAAATCATCAGCAATTTGCCCTTTAGCTTCAAAGGGCCCTCCGATCGTTCCCGTTGAGATGATTACAGGCTTATTTTCAAACACCCATGTCCGATGTCCGTTTAACATTTACAGACCTCCATATTGAATTAGAATGGTTTTAATGAGTGCGATCACAAAGGCTGAGAATACCCCAAATAATATAACTGATCCTGCTAACTTAAACATATTACTGCCGACGCCTAGGACAAACCCTTCAGTACGATGTTCGATTGCAGCTGCAATCACAGAATTACCAAAGCCAGTTACCGGAACCGCAGTACCTGCTCCGCCAAACTGCGCCATACGGTCATAAACACCAAAGCCTGTTAATAACATCGAAATAAAAATTAATGTCGCAACAGTCGGATTCCCCACGTTTTGTTCTGTAAAATCAAAGTAGGTGACATACATGATGGAAATTAACTGTCCTACAAAACAAATAAAACCACCAACTAAAAATGCTTTTATACAATTGGAAATGACCGGTCTTTTTGTTTCGTGTTCATCCTGAAATTTTTGATATTCCTGTTGAACTGGCGTTACTTCTTTATTGTTATTTGCCATGTTAAGCACCCCTTCCAAAAGTGATAAGACAAATAGCATTTT
Organism: Fictibacillus arsenicus; assembly: GCF_001642935.1. Classification (NCBI taxonomy): domain Bacteria; kingdom Bacillati; phylum Bacillota; class Bacilli; order Caryophanales; family Fictibacillaceae; genus Fictibacillus; species Fictibacillus arsenicus. Next base: position 1,967,582 of record NZ_CP016761.1, on the reverse strand, counting down.
GTATTTTTATGCCTCGTCCGTCGCCTTAGCTTTAATCTTTTTAAGTTCTTTTTTTATTTTTTTATTATCCATTTTTGGATCATCTAATTTGCTTTCCAATTCATCCAGCTTCAAAAAAATCTTCTGATCTGTACTTACATAAACTTTCATGCTTGGGTTTTGTTCGTTCACTCGCTTTTTTATTTTCTTTTTGAGACTATTTAACTGAAAACGTTCTAAATGTTTTGGTTTAACTGCCAAAAACATTTCTTTATCGGTATTCACCGCTTTAACGTCTGTAATTTCAGGCATAGAAAGAATGGCTTTTTTTGCTTCTTGAGAAGGAGTCTGGTTGTTTTGTTTATATGCAATTTGAATGGTAGAATCATTCTTGTTTTTTTCACTTTCATTCTTTGATTGATTACAACTGGTTAAAAGGATCAAAAATAATAAAATCGAAATCAGAGGAACCTTTGATTGAATTTTTATCATGCGACCACCTCATTGCCTAAATATGTAATATTAGAAAAGGATGACATCATCATCCTTTTCTCTCATATGTTACTGTTGTTTATATTGTGGCTCTTCTTGTTCGATTTCTTGCAAACGCGGACTTAAAGAATCCACTAAGGTTTGTGCTTGTTGGGCTGCATTTTGATATAATTGTTTGGCTTGCTGGTTTTCAGTGTCAAGAGCAAATGTCTCAAGACTTGCCTGAGCACTTTTTAATCCTGCAAGGGTTGTTTTTAGATTGCTTGCAACTGTCATTTTATTTCCTCCTTTAATGTGGGTCTCTTTAGGATACTTCTGTTCTTTCTTTAGTTCGTGAGATGACAGATCATTTAGTAGCGAACCCAGTTTCTTGTCCCGAATCATCTTTTTAGAACAATTGTTAGTGTTTGAAAAAAATCATATTTTATACATGAAGGGATACGAAATCCGGAATGAAGTATTTTGTGGTATGGGCGTAAAAAAACAACCCTTCTAAAGAAAAAGTTCCAACGTCGTATGAAAATGAATTCACAAATTTCCTTTTTAGGAATATATATATTAAATCATAAAAGTCCAATTTCACGGGGATGACCCAAAAGTATAAAAACTTTTGAGGTCATGCCTCTTTTTTTCTGTATTATTTTGTTTTCATAAAAAAAAATAGACTTTTTGTGTTTTAGGCGGCCTTCTTGGCCGCCGATTTTAATAGGTTGTGGGCTAACCCGAAATGGACATCCATCGCAATCTTTACACCGATAAAGTCGTATTGTGGATTCATATCCTGATTCAGTTACCTGTTTCTTCTCACTTGATAAATATAGATATTTTCCTGCAGCACAAGTGAAGGTATCATTATCTTCGTCATATTTCCAGTTTGATTGATGATGAGGGTTATTCTTAAAGGAACGTTTTTGTTCTTTCTCAAACAGTCCATATTTGATGTACGCTTCCTGTTTTTTTTCTTCTAAGTACGCATAGTTTTCTTCGGATCCATACCCTGCATCGGCGATAATACGTTTTGCTTTTATCCCAAACTTCTCCTCGACTTCTTGAAGATGCGGAATAAGACACCGTGTGTCTCCTGGGCGTTGGTGCAGAGTATACGATAAAATAAACTGATTGTTAGAGGCCATTTGAACGTTGTACCCAGGCTTTAATTGTCCATTCTTCATGTGGTCTTCTTTCATCCGCATGAATGTCGCATCGTGATCTGTTTTAGAAAAACTTTTTCGATCGCCACAAACTGATAATTTTTTTTTATACTTGAGGCTTCTTGGCAGGAAGTCTTGCTTCATCGCTTAACAGCTTTCTTAAACTCTTTGTTCTTCGGTTCTTTTTCAAGTTTTTCTTCCCATTCTTCTACTTTACTCTGGATTTTCTCGGGGGTAATAACCGTCGTATGTTCATTCTCTTCACAAGATGCTTCTTCTTCCTTCCAAACGCCATCAATGTGAGTGATGAGCTCCTCTACTTTGCCTTCGAGTTTCTCTTTATATTTCTCTGTACTCTTCTTCTAAACAAACGTATATCGGTTGGAATTTGCTTCGATTTTTGTACCATCTAAAAAGTAGGAGTCGAGTTGAACTTGTCCTTCTTCCACTAATAAGACAAGCACTTGTTTAAATAAGTTACAAATGTTTAAGAAATCAAAGTTACATACTTTATTGAACAAGTAGAGACACTAATGCCGGAAGGACTCTTTAGAAGAGGATAGGAGTTTCCAATTGTATACTCAGTACATGTTAAGAAAAACAAGGGAGGAATTTCTGTTGGAGTGGATTTTTTATCTATTTCTATTAAATACGTTTTTTATGCTGTTCATAGCAATTTGGGAAGTTCGCCGCCCTGCCAAGGCTTTAAATTGGATAACAATCACCCTTATTTTGCCAACCATTGGTTTCTGGCTATATCTTAGCACATCAAATCCCAAGCGTATTCATCGAAAAAGATTGACCTCTTCTCATAATGAGTCTGACAAATTACCTGATACATATAGTCATTCTGCCTTGGTAATCGCTGATGCTTTACGGAATTTCACCGTGCATGGTCTTCGAGTCGGTGAAGTCCAAGTATTTAACAATGGAATAGCAAAGTATGAACAACTCATCGAATCCCTACAAAAAGCCCAAAAAACCATTGACCTGGAATATTACATCTATCGAAATGACCAAATTGGTAATCGCATCACAGAACTACTGTTCGAAAAAGCAGCAAACGGAGTAAGGATTCGTTTTATAAGAGATGGATGGGGGAGCAAAAAATTTCCACATCACATAATCCTTCAGATGATGGAGGCAGGAATAGAATGCCGGACAATATTTCCTTTACGTTTTCCCTGGATTATGTCCAACTGGAATTACCGGGATCATTGTAAGATTGTCACGATCGACGGAAAGGAATCCTTTACTGGCGGTATGAACGTGGGATATGAATATACAGGATTAAAGCCTGACGTAGGATTTTGGCGGGACACTCATTTGCAAATCATAGGGGAAGCAGCAGGCGATTTGCAGACTATCTTCGAAGTTCATTGGAATATCGCCTTGCCTGAAAAGATAAAGTCGAAAACCAAATCAAAGATAAGCAAAAAAACCACTAAATTCCCAAAATATAAATCACAGGAAGTCGATCGAACCGGCAGCGTAAGTCATTCCGGATGGTTAACCGAATGGGGATCTGAGTTGACCGCCAAAGACAAATTCCCAGAGAAAGGGAAATTGCAAAAAGCGTACATCCATACGTTGGAAGGAAATCCTGGAGTACCTACTCCAGTCATTCGGCAAGCTTACTTTATATGTATAACACAGGCTGTCAAGACGATTGATATAACAACACCCTACTTTGTACCAGAAACAGATATAATCATGGCATTAAAGACAGCTGTGGCTCGTGGTGTGCGCGTAAGATTACTGGTTCCCCACCACATTGATCAAAAAATCGTTGGCCTTGCAAGTCGTACCTATTACGGAGAACTTTTAGAAGCTGGAGTCCATATCTACCAGTACGATAAAGGAATGCTGCATGCAAAGGTAATGATCATAGATGAGGAGATTGCAGAAGTAGGCGCAGCAAACTATGATATGAGAAGTTTTCGTCTGAATTATGAGGTATGTGAAATTTTGTATAGTGCTGACGTGACGAGAGAACTCACACAACAATTCGAGCAGGATCTTACTGATTCTGTACCCTTAAGAATCGAAGACTTGCTCCAACGATCTCTGACAGAGCGCATTATTGAGCAAGGTGCTCGCCTGCTTTCTCCATTATTATAAGTTAATATATCTAAAATCTAGATATTAAAAATTTTTTTAAAAAAAAAGTATAAACTCGTGTTAGAAGAACTTTTAGCACGGATTTTTTTATTTACAAGAAAATACCATTACTAAAAAATGTTAATACTAAAGCGGAGCTAAGATTGTAATAATACTTTTAATTTAAAAATAGTGGTGATATCAATAGATATACGCCTTATTGGTAAACCTTTTTGCGAGTTTAGTACTAAAACTAGCCACTTTATCTAAACCTCAAAATCTTATAACTAGGTAAGCGCGACATTGGATCTACAGATCCAACCTTTTTAATTTTAAACGGGAGGGGAAGCTTCTTGGAAGAAGTAAATATTGGTTTACTGACGATCAAAGTCATGGTAGGTTTTGTCACCTTATTTTTTATCGTAATCGTAACAGGGAAAACATCTATTTATCAGTTGACGCCTTTTCACTTCGTTTTTGTGTTACTGCTTGGGGATCTTTTAAGTAATACCATTTATGAAAATCGAATAGGGATTTTGCCATTTTTTTATACTGTCGGATTGTGGACGATTCTCATGTTGGGTGTAGAGTTTATAACCCTTAAAAAGAAGTCGACACGTTCCCTTTTAGTAGGCAATCCTTCGATTATCATTCGGAATGGGGTCATTGACCGAGAGATTGCCAAAAAGAACAAATTAGATGTGAATCAAATATTGAGTTTGCTGCGACAAAGCAATGTTTTTTCAGTACGTGAAGTCCAATACGGTGTATTGGAAGCAAATGGTCAAATCAGTACATTACTCAAATCGAAATATCAAAAACCGGAGAAACAGGATCTCAATCTTCCTCAGATGCCAGTAGACCTTCCAACGACGTTAATTATAGATGGGGAGATTTTATGGGATAACTTACATGAACTAGGCTTTGATCAACAGTGGTTAGATAACAAATTAACTGCAAATGGATATGATAATGAAAAGGGCATATTTCACGCTGATTGGCGAGAGAATGAAGGCATACATATAAGTCCCAAATAAAATGTTTTAATAACCTAATGAAAAAAATTGCATATCTAGTGGAGTTTTGAAACGAATTTTGAGTTTCCTAGGTCATTAGCAAAAAAGTTTTAGGAACTACCTAAAACTTTTTTATTTTTAGAGTTAAATAAGGGCTTTTCATACTAATATTACCGTATTAAACACCTACTCCTTTTCTGGAAAACTATCAAATGATAATACAAATTCTTTTTGTTAAAAAAGCCAACTATTTTTGATAGTAAAATACAAATTTGGGAGGGGTCGAATTGTCCTTTTTACAGTTAAAGTCCATTAGTCAAACATATTTTACAAAACGATCGGCCACAACGGCCTTAGAAGATATATCTTTATCAGTTCGAGAAGGAGAATTTATCTCCTTTCTTGGTCCAAGTGGTTGTGGGAAAACAACGTTATTATCTATTATTGCAGGATTGTTTACTCCTACAGTGGGATCTGTTAAATTAAGCGGTCAACTCATTAAAGGACCGCACCCAAAAATCGGATATATGCTACAACAAGACTATCTTTTTCCCTGGAAAACCGTCAAAGAAAATGTGCTTCTCGGTTTAAAATTAAGAGGTCAGCTGAACGATAGACATGTATCCAACACTTTTTCGTTATTGAAAGAAGTCGGTTTAGAGGGCACCTTAGATATGTATCCAATGCACCTCTCAGGTGGCATGCGGCAACGGGCTTAAACTTGAAGACCTCGTTTCCATTACATTAATGGAGCATGGTAAAACAGCTATCATGACATCGGTGAGGCAATAGCGATGAGTCAAACGATCATTTTGTTCTCTAAGAATCCCGGACGCATTTTTCGAATCTTTAAAATGCCAGAAACACTAAAGAAGCTTACCCCATTTGAAGCCCGGCAACATCCAGACTATACAATGATGTTTCAGCAAATATGGGAGGAGTTGGAGCAAATTGAACAAAACGACAACAAATAAAACGCATGTAGAATACCTTCAACGTTTAAAGAAAGAAAAACGAAATGTGGTGTTTGTCCAGACTTTCATCTTCATCGTGTTTATTTTATTATGGGAAGTTTCCTCAAATAAGGGATGGATTAATCCTTTATTATTCAGTTCTCCTAAAAGGATAGGGTATCTTTTGATGGACAAGTTCAGTAACGCTAGCCTATTTTCTCATGTGGGCATTACACTATCCGAAACCATTTTGAGTTTCTTGTTGGGAACCATACTTGGTACCCTATTTGCCACCCTTTTATGGTGGCTGCCATTCCTCTCCAAAGTGCTTGATCCGTATCTGGTCGTTTTAAATGCGTTGCCAAAGGTTGCACTTGCCCCTATATTAATTGTTGCACTGGGACCAAATTTCACTTCCATCCTCGCAATTGGTATCTTGATTACCGTTATCATCACAATCATGGTCGTATACGCTTCGTTCATAAACGTCGAACCCAACTATATAAAAGTAATCCAAACATTGGGAGGTTCGAAGTTTCATTGTTTTAAAGAAGTTATTTTGCCCGCTTGTTTCCCAACCATAATTTCGGTGCTAAAAGTAAATGTGGGTCTGGCATGGGTTAGTGTGATCATGGGGGAGTTCCTAGTTTCCAAACAAGGTCTGGGCTACATGATTATATATGGTTTCCAAGTATTTAATTTCACTCTTGTCCTGCTCGGCCTACTTATTATTGCCGCCTTTGCGACTATTATGTACCAACTCGTAGAAATTCTTGAACGAAAACTAATTAAAAATAGGTAAAGCGGTTCGTCACTTGGTCTAAATATTCAGGTTACTTCAGATGTATATGCACATATTTCTAAAAAAATCGAACAAGATACTATGGTTAAATTCGAGGATCACATGAAACGTGTTCTCGAATAATTTTTTCAACTTTTTTGTGGGTGTTTTGTGGGTGACAATCTTTATCACAGTGTAAACTAAATTTCACCCACAAAAATAAAATCCCTCGATACAATGGTATCAAGGGATTTAACTCTTAGTACATGCTCATATATTGTTCGCGTTCCCAAGGGTGAACTTGTGTGCGGAACATATCCCATTCGATCTCTTTTGCTTCAATGAAGTGTTCTGTAGCGTGCTCACCAAGAGCTTTTGTCAGAACTTCATTTTTACTGAAAAGAACTAGAGCTTCTTTTAATGTTGCTGGAAGATCTTGAATTCCTTCTGCTTCGCGCTCATCTTTATCCATTACATAGATGTTGCGGTCTACAGGCTTCGGAGCAGCTAATTTGTTCTTGATTCCATCAAGACCTGATGCAAGCAATACTGCCATTGCAAGATACGGGTTAGCAGTTGGGTCAACACTTCGTACTTCGATACGTGTGCTGATACCGCGTGAAGCTGGAATACGGATTAATGGACTTCTGTTTTGCATAGACCAAGCTACATAACATGGAGCTTCATAGCCAGGTACTAGACGCTTATATGAGTTTACAGTAGGGTTTGTGATTGCTGTAAAACCTTGAGCGTGCTTTAGGATACCAGCTAAGAAATGCATTGCTGTTTCACTTAAGCCTGTTTCAGACTTTTCATCATAGAATACATTTTCGCCGTCTTTAAATAATGACATGTTAGCATGCATACCAGAACCGTTTACACCGAATAATGGTTTTGCCATGAATGTAGCGTGAAGCCCGTGCTTACGTGCAATTGTTTTAACAGCAAGCTTAAACGTTTGAATGTTATCACAAGTGCTCACTGCATCCGCATATTTAAAGTCAATTTCATGCTGACCAGGTGCTACTTCATGGTGAGATGCTTCGATCTCAAAGCCCATATCTTCAAGCTCTAGTACGATATCTCTTCGGCAGTTTTCACCAAGATCTGTTGGAGCAAGGTCAAAGTATCCGCCTTTATCATTTAATTCAAGAGTAGGTTCACCTTTTTCATCATTTTTGAACAAGAAGAATTCTGGCTCAGGTCCAATGTTGAAGTCTGAGAATCCTAGGTCTTCCATCTCTTTTAATACTCGCTTTAAAATACCGCGCGGGTCTCCATCGAATGGATTTCCATCGGGCATGTAGATATCACAAATCAAACGTGCAACTTTACCTTTTTCAGATGTCCAAGGGAAGATCATAAATGTATCTAGATCCGGGAATAGATTCATATCAGATTCTTCAATTCGTACAAAACCTTCAATAGAAGATCCGTCAAACATCATTTTATTTTCTAAAGCTTTTTCAAGCTGACCGATTGGAATCTCAACATTCTTAATTACACCCAATAAATCTGTGAATTGTAAACGAATAAACCTTACATTTTCTTCTTTTACCATTCTCAAAATATCATCTTTAGTATACTTAGCCAAATCTTTCTCCTCCTTTAAATATAAAAACGCCTATTTAAGGCGATTGTTCACCTATTAAGTATTATTCAGTTTTTGTTTAATGAAAAAACCTGGAAAGTTCTCCTTGGATTAGAGATGTCTTCCCGTGTCTTCCTGCATGAATCAATTCCCGTTTTAGGCGGCGATGAAGCGCAGATTCCGAAATTTCTTTAACTCCTTGAACATTTTGCTGATTTTTAATTAATTCGGCAGCTTGTTCGTTAAGTTCAAATACCCTTTTGATACCTGCTAAATTCACGCCTTGTTCGAGCAGTGCTTTAATCTCAAGAAGCTTATCTACATCATTGAAAGAAAACAAACGACGATTACCTTCTGTCCTTGCAGGATGAATCAATTCATGTTCTTCATAATAGCGAATCTGTCTTGCAGATAACTCTGTCAACTGCATAACAATGCTAATTGGGAACAAAGGTAAGTTCCTGCGGTTCATATCGTTCATTTTAAATACCTCCTTTCAACTTCTTTTTATATCTTATGTCAGAAAAGCTAACATGTCAAACATAATGTTAGAAAAAGTAACATCAAATTAAAAAAAGGCCATTATCGGCCTTTTTAAGATGCTTATTTTTTAATTAAACCATGTGTTAAAAGTTCATCCACAGCAGCTATAACAGCAATCTTAACATGTTCGAATGTAAGTCCGCCCTGTACAAATGCAATATACGGAGGGCGGATCGGTCCATCAGCGGTAAGCTCAATACTCGCTCCTTGGATAAATGTTCCTGCTGCCATAATTACATCATCTTCATAACCTGGCATGTAATCAGGATATGGAACTGCAAATGAATTAATTGGGGATGATTTTTGGATAGCCTGACAAAATGTAATCATTCTCTCTTTGTCTCCAAAGATAACAGACTGGATGAGATCTGTTCTTTTCTCATGCCATGCTGGCCGGGTTTCCATGCCCAGCTCTTCCAAAAATGCAGCTGTAAAAACTGCTCCTTTTAAAGCCTGTGCAGTAACGTGTGGAGCTAAGAAAAAGCCTTGATACATTTCTTGCAAACTGTAAAGTGATGCACCTGCTTCCCTTCCTATTCCAGGAGAGGTAAGACGATAAGAAATCCTGTTAATCAGTGATTCTGTTCCCGCGATGTATCCTCCTGTTTTCGCAAGACCTCCGCCAGGATTTTTAATTAAGGATCCTGCAATGATATCTGCACCTGCTTCAATCGGCTCCGTTTGCTCAACGAATTCACCATAACAGTTATCTACAAATACGATTACGTCTTCTTTTATACTTTTTACAAATTCAATCATTTCTTTAATATCATTCACTGTAAATGAAGGCCGATCAGCATACCCTTTGGAACGCTGAATACCGATCATCTTTGTCTTTTCTGTAATAGATTCTTTTACTGCTTCGTAATCAATTTCTCCTTGTTCAGTTAAGTCAATATGCTTGTATGAGATGTTATAATCCTTTAATGACCCTTCACCTGTTCCTCTGATACCGACAATTTCTTCTAAAGTATCATACGGTTTTCCAGTTATATATACAAGTTCATCACCTGGACGAAGCACACCAAAAAGAGATAATGTGATAGCATGCGTTCCGGAAATAATTTGCGGCCTGACAATAGCTGCCTCTGCTTGAAAGACATCAGCATAGACTTTTTCGAGGGTATCGCGTCCAGAATCATCATATCCATAACCTGTAGTTGGATTGAAATGATGATCTCCTACATGATTTTTCTGAAATGCTTTTAAAACTTTAAGCTGATTAAACTGTGCAACAGAATCAATGGATTCATGTATATCCTTTATTCTTTCGGATACTATTTTTCCTGTTTTCTCTAAGATATCTCCATTTTGGAACTGCGAATACATGCTATTCTCCTTTATTGCTGATTGATTCGATAGAAGTTGATGAGAGGGCATATCCCCTGCAATTATAAACCAGCTTTTCTTTATCAAACTCCTGTTTGATTAAGATCGTTTCGGACCGAAGTCTCGCAAGCTGTTTGCCATCGTGTGCAGGCACGCTGATTTGATAATAGGTAAGCTGTTTAGTTACTTCTTTTTCAATTGTTTCTTTTAACTTTGTAATATCTTGTTCGGCTAAAGCTGAAATAGAAATAGACGGACTTTCTGGTAAAAAGTCTGCTGCAAACTGATCTTTTTTATTGTATATCGTTAACATTGGGATGTGGCTAGCTTTCAAATCACTCAATATCCGTTTAACTGTTTTTTCATGCTGATTGCGGTCTTCACTTGATCCGTCGATAACGTGAATAAGCAGATCTGCCTCAGCAGCTTCTTCTAACGTAGATCGAAAGGCGGCTATTAATGAAGTAGGAAGATCCTGAATAAAGCCTACTGTATCTGTTAGCAGCATTTGAAAACCGCTTGTCAGTTTAACTTTTCTTGTTAACGGATCTAACGTCGCAAAAAGCTGATCTTCTTCATAACTGTCAGCCTCAGTCAGCTTATTGAATATCGTTGATTTTCCCGCATTTGTGTAGCCGACTAGTGCTGCTTGAAAGGCTCCTTGGTGTTTGCGCCGTTCTCTATATCTTTCTCTATGGCTTACCACTTGGTTTAGCTGCTGTTTTAATTCATGAATACGAAGTCTTATATGACGCCGGTCTTTTTCAAGTTTTGTTTCACCAGGACCTCTTGTCCCAATTCCACCGCCAAGTCTTGAAAGGCTTGTACCTATGCCAGAAAGCCTCGGCAAGAGGTATTCCAGCTGCGCAAGTTCAACTTGAAGCTTTCCTTCTCTTGTTTTCGCACGCTGAGCAAATATATCAAGAATCAGCTGTGTCCTGTCTATAATTCTTGCTTGAAAATGTTTTGAAAGGTTACGTACTTGTGACGGTGACAGTTCACTGTTAAATATAATAAGTTCCACTTCAAGTTCTTCTTCAAGGGTTATCAATTCTTCTACCTTTCCCTTACCTATAAAAGTAGCCGAATCATACCTGTCTCTTTTTTGAGAAACCACTGCGCAAACTGTTCCATTCGCTGTTTTCGTCAGCGACTTTAATTCTTCCATTGAATAAAAAAAACGCTCGTCGTTCTGCCGCGGAAGCTGACAGCCGACGAGAATCGCTTTTTCCTGAACTGAATCATTTTGTCTGTTCAAATTCGCGATCCCTGCTTTCCATAGTCTCCTTCCATCATATCAAATCAAATCACGTTCTTCTAGCACAAGGTCATCACTTTGAATTGTCATCAATGCTTTTTTATCTTGCCGTGCATCATTTAAAAGCCTTACTGATTGTCTTCTTACAGCTTTTTCAATCATATTTCTAATGTATCTTCCGTTTGAAAAAGAGCCATTTCCGGAGTTTTTGACTCGTTCAATATGTGTTTTTAATTTCCACTCACAGTCTCTTGTTAATACGTATTCTCTTTCGGTAAGCATTCTTTTGGATATTTCCATTAGTTCATCCACCGAATAATCAGGAAAAGAAATAACAACCGGAAACCTTGAAGGAAGACCTGGGTTTAGCTTTAAAAAACGATCCATTTCTTTTGGGTAGCCAGCTAAAATTAATATAAATTCATGCTGCTGATCTTCCATCGCTTTTACCAGTGTATCAATCGCTTCTTTTCCAAAGTCCTTTTCTCCACCTCTGCCCAAAGAATAGGCCTCATCAATAAAGAGAATTCCTCCATTTGCTTTTTTCAGTAACTCTCTTGTTTTTTGAGCGGTGTGACCGATGTATTCACCTACGAGATCCGCTCTTTCTGCTTCAATCAGATGACCTTTTGATAATACTTTCATTTCATGAAAAAGTGTACCCAGTTTCCTTGCCACTGTAGTTTTCCCAGTACCTGGATTCCCTTTAAATAACATATGAAGGGCCTGTTTTTCTGCCTTCAGTCCCATTTCTTGCCGGCATTTATTAATATGAAGCCATGCATAAATTTCCTTGACATGATGTTTTAAATCTTCCATACCAACAAGCCTGTTAAGATCTTGTTCAATTTTTATTAATGGAATATGCTGCTCTTTCGCTTTATCTTTTCCTGCCAAAGTTAAGGCATCATCTGCTTTGATCTTCTCATTTCCCTGGTTCAATACAATGTTGATCTGCCGCTGTTTTTTTATCGCGATAGGTTCGTTCAAGCGGTACCACCTCTCTTTACCAGTCAAATCAATATATGTTTTTTAGATAATACCTGTGACAAATGCCTATATCGTTTATTTACCCACTGTTATCAATTTATGACAAAGCATTATTATCTACCACAATGACAAGCTTGTTTTTTATTGATGAATAAATATTAATAAATTGTAAACGTTTTCTATTTTCAGACGAATAAAAATACTCAAGTATGCAAGATTTCCGTGATATGTTAAATAATGAAATATCAAGTGAATTGTTAAATCGGAAGTAGGAAATCATGTTGGAAACTAAATTTTATAAAAGTATAATGATTATTTTAGGGTTATTTTTAACTGCTGCAGGAATTAAGCTGTTAACTGTACATTCACTGACATTTGGAGGAACAGCTGGTGTTGCAACACTTGGCACTTTCATGACGGAATGGTCGTGGGGTATTCTTTTTTTAATTGTAAATCTCCCTTTCTTTGTTCTTTCTATCAAAAAGCTGGGATGGACTTTTTCACTATCAACTTTTTTATGTATTTTACTCATATCTGTTATATCAGATCTAATGGATTTTGTTCATTTTCCAACGATCTCTCCAATAATTGCTGCTATGATAGCTGGAATTCTGATTGGTATCGGGGTAAGTTTTGTACTAAATTCAGGTGCTTCTCTTGGTGGAATCCACATACTAGCTTTATATCTTGAACAAAAATCGGATATCAACCGGGGCGTATCACTTTTTGTAACTGATTTTATTATTGTTTCATCTGCTGTGGTCATGTTTGGCTTTAAGAATGCTTTTATCTCAATCATTGCTATTACAATCGCTTCTTTTCTAACGGGAAAATTAAAGAGTACAACAAAAACATCAACTTCTGTTTATGTCTCTGGGAAAACTGAACCTGTAAGAAATAATTAAAGCATTCTCCTTACGAGGAGAATGCTTTTTATCGCCTTTAAGTTAACATAATAAAACTTATGTTAATTAATTCTGTCTAAAAATGTCTGTTTATGCGCTTCCTTAGGAAATAATGAATTTCTTACTCATATAAATCATCCCGGTTATGGTCTATTTCTTCATGCATCTCCTGTCTTCTAGTCGATTTCATATGTCCTTTAAGCGGTTTTATCTTTCCGATTATTATGCCAAGCTCGTTATATACACCACTATGACTTACTTTTTTACTTTGATCTGCTTTTTTACCTAACTCTTTTATTTTTTCAATTTTGTCTGGATCAGTCGTAATCGCTGCATTCCTGCCATGTGCGTTTCCTTTTAGTACACTATATACTTCTCTGCGCAAATCATCATTTTCTTCACCTGCCGCTACTGGTTCTGAAGAAACAATTCCCACCAGTGTATAACTGCCACTGACGATTACATATGCTTTTTCAACGCCGTTTACCTTTTCAGCAAGCTGTACTAAATCTTTTGATTGATGTACTTCTTCACTATGTTCTGCCACTCGCGGTGAATCAATTTGAGAATTCGGCTTACGCTCTGAAGTGTCGTATTTTACCTGCTTCGTATCCAGTGTTTCATCCCCTGATCCGCTCTTTCCAGAACACGCACCAAGAACAAAAAATAGACACATAAATACCACTGATAATTTTCGCATATTCAACATCCTTTTTTTAGATAGTTTTGTTAGGACGCATGTTAAATATGCAAAAAATATTGCCTTTGATATAATGGGAAAAAGAGGTTATAGGAGGCAATTATGGAAGAGTATCCACACTTACCCGAATATGCCCATTCATTTATCTCACATCTGCAAAAAAAAGGCAGGAAAAAAAGCACGATTAAAAGGTATTACTATGATCTTATGGACTTTCTTGCCTGGGTTAGAGTTATTAAAAATAATGACAATCTAACTGTGATTCAAAATATGACTGCTGATCTGTTAAAAGAATATTTTCAATTTTTAAATGAAGAAAGAGAGTACAGTACGGCAACCAGCAAACGAGTTTTTACTGTAATTAAGAGTCTCTTTCAATTTCTTCAATCACAAAGACTTATCCAGGAAAACCCGTTTTCAGTCATTGAAAAAGATTTAAAGGAAGATAATCAATTTCAAGAAAAAGATTTTATAACAGAGGAAGAATTTCAGCAGCTGTTTGAAACTCTCTCTTCTTTTGATGGTCTCACCGAAAAGCAGCAAAAATACAGACACTTGCTTATCAAAAGAAATGAAGCAATTCTATCGCTGTTGTACCATTACGGATTAACTTTACAAGAATTGACGAATATTGAAATGAAACATGTTAATTTTACAAGACAGCAGTTAACGGTTATAAATACTTCGGAAATTAGACACTTGCCTCTTACTGATTTCACCCAACAACTTTTATATACATACAAAGAAGACATACCTGCCGCTATCAGACCAAATAATTATTCTTCTGACCGTTTTTTTATCGCATTTGATTATCAAAGGGGTACTTTTCGATTTGATTATTCAGTTTATGAACCAAAACCCTTAACAGTAATCGCTATTCAGAAAATGTTAAGACAGGAAATCAGACGATCTGGTATTAGACAAGGTATAAGCTCTCAACACTTACGAAGGACAGCAATATTAAATTTTATAGCTTCAGGTAAAACAGTCGAAGAAGTACAGTCTTGGTTCGGTTTAAAATCGCATCTCACTTTACAAAGATATGATAACTTCATTAAACAAATAAAAACTCCCTAGAACTCAGCAGGTTCTTAGGGAGTATTTTTTATTCATTCATATTTGCAGAAGATAAATCGACATTTCGATGCGGGGTGAACGTTGAAATGGCATGCTTATATATGAGGTGCTGTTTCCCTTCTGCCTCAAGTACAACCGTAAAGTTGTCAAACCCCTTTACTAAACCTTTGAGCTGAAAGCCATTCAGCAAATATACGGTCACATAAATGTTTTCGCGCCGTAATTGGTTTAAGTAATGATCCTGTAAATTGATAGATTGCTTCATGTGAACAGATCCTCCTCTTTGGGCATTACCTTTATACATTCTCGGAAATATCTAATTTCCCTTCCACAAAGTGACGAATTTCTTTAAATTTTTTCTCAAATGAGGATTCATCCATGGAAAACCACTTTACGTCCATCTGATTATTGAACCATGTGAACTGTCTTTTAGCATATCTCCTTGAATTTCGTTTTAAAAGAGCTATAGCATCATCTAATGTGTTTTCACCTAATAAATAAGGAAAAAGCTCTTTGTAACCGATCGCTTTTGCTGCAAGGCTTTTGGAAATATCCTGCTGTAATAACCACTTCGCCTCTTCAATTACACCTGACTTAACCATCAAATCTACACGTTCATTTATGCGCTGATATAACTTTCCCCGTTCCATTGTTAAACCTACTAATGCTAGGTTATAAGATGATTCATCTTTGCCTTGCATATTTTTTTGTTCTTTTGAGGGTATACTGCCGGTTTCATAATATATTTCTAGAGCCCTAATAACACGGTGAACATTATTAGGGTGGATTTCAGCTGCCCTTACAGGATCTATTGATTTTAGTTCTAAATGAAGTGCCTCTGGACCTTCAACATCTGCTTTTTTTTGAAGTTTATCCCTGATCTCGTTGTTTTTGTTCGCTTCTGAAAACTCATAATGATGTGTAACCGAACGGATATAGAGGCCCGTACCTCCAACAATGATGGGAATCTTGTCCCTATTATTAATATCACTGATTAATTCTTTTGCTTTTTCTTGAAATTCAGCAACAGAAAATGGCTCAGAAGGATCTTTGATATCAATCATGTAATGAGGGATGCCTTCTCTTTCATCATCTGTAATTTTCGCCGTTCCAATATCTAATCCACGGTAAACCTGCATAGAATCACCGCTAATAATTTCACCATTAATTGCCTTAGCGAGTTCGATGCTTGTTTTCGTTTTTCCAACAGCAGTTGGACCTACTATAACTACTAATTTTTCTTTCATGGTTAGCTCCTACATGACCCGTTTGAACATTTTCTCGAGTTCATAAGTTGATAGATGAATGGTTATCGGTCTCCCATGAGGGCATGTATATGGATCTTCAGATTTTCGCAAAGTCTCCAGCAAAGCAAATATTTCATCGTTACTTAAATGATGGTTTGCTTTAATAGATCCTTTACATGACATCATGATGGCAGCTTCTTCTCTTAATTTTTCTATATCAATCTTTTTATGATCTAGTACCTGCTGAATAATATCCATGATGGTTTCTTTTTCATATCCTTTTGGAAACCATTGCGGATGTTCTCTAACAATAAAAGTATTTTGTCCAAAGGACTCAAGAAACAGACCAACTAGTCTTAGAAAATCTAAATGATCGCTAATAAATGCAGCTTCATGTGTTGTGTATTCAAATGTGTAAGGAACCGTTAACAGCTGTAATTCACGTTCAACCATACCTACTTTTTTCCTGAAGTATTCATACTTAATTCTTTCTTGCGCAGCATGCTGATCAATTAAATATAATCCATTTTCATTTTGTGCAAGTATATATGTCCCGTGCATCTGGCCGATCGGATAAAGAACAGGTATCTTCTCTTGGTTTGACTCTGTTTTTTCGGTGCTATCTTCTTTCTTTTCGAAAACTGTTTCAGTGTAATTTTTCTTTCTATCTAAAAATAAATCCATCATTTCATTTACTTGAACTGTTTCTTTAATGCTTACAGGTGAATTTGAAGGATTGGAAGTTTCAAGTTCAGCAGGAGGTTCAGGTACTCGATAAGGCTCTTTCTCTTGTTTCTTTTGAGAGTATTCAAACGAAAAAGAAGATTGTATATCTGTTTCTTTCTGCCTCTGTTCTTTCTTCTGAAAATTAACTTCGGGAATGAGCTGCTGAGCTTTTATTACTTTTCTTAATTCATTTTCAACTAATTGGACTAGTTCTGTTTCTTTACTAAGTCTTGCTTCATGTTTTGAAGGATGGACGTTTACATCTATAATTGTTGGGTCCATCTTAACGGAAAGAACTGCTATCGGAAATCGTCCAATCGGCAAGAAAGTATGATATGCATTTTGAATAGCTTTTGAAAGAGCATAGTTCTTAATATATCTGCCGTTCATAAACAGGGAGATATATTGTCTGGATGCTCTGTTCATCTCCGGTTTGGCTATATAACCTGTTACTTCATAATCAAGAGATGTACAGGAGACCGGCATCATATTCTTTGCTGTCTGAATACCATAAACGGCTGCAATAATCTGCAGCAAGTTTCCATTGCCGGATGTATGCAGCAATTCTTTTCCGTTATGCTTTAAACGAAATGAAACATCTGGGTTTGCCAATGCAAGCCTGTTGACTAAATCGGTTATCGTCCCTAGTTCTGTCTGAATCGTTTTTACATGTTTAAGACGAGCAGGTGTGTTATAAAACAGATTACGCACTGTCAGGTCGGTACCTTTTCTGCTATTTGTTTGCTGCTGTTTTTTAATTTTACCGTTTTCGATAAACAAATAAGTACCAGGGCCATCACCTGTAGAAGATTTCAACTCTACTTGAGAGACGGAAGAGATACTGGGCAGCGCTTCTCCACGAAAACCCATCGTACGAATCTGAATAAGATCTTGTTCACTCTTAATCTTGCTTGTAGCATGACGATTAAAGGCAAGGACACAATCGTCAGCCTCAATACCGTCGCCGTTGTCCAGCACACGAATGAGAGACAAGCCCCCTTCTTCTACTTCAATCTCGATTCTAGAAGCATTAGCATCAATTGAATTTTCTACAAGTTCTTTAACAACAGAGGCTGGGCGTTCTACTACTTCTCCAGCTGCAATCTTGTTCGATAAATGCTCATCAAGCTGTACGATCTTGCCCATCTTTTATAGCCTCCTTTTTATTTCAGTTTGGTATGCAGTTTATATAAAGCATTCATCGCCTCAAGCGGTGTCATTTCAAGGACATTCAATGCTTTTAAATCTTTTAAAACGTCATTTTCTTTTAAATCTCTTTTTCGGGAAACTGTGCTTTTTTCAGCAAACAAACTTAGCTGGCTTTCCTGCACTTCTTCTTTTGCGGCAGAGACTTCCTGGATAGGCAGCGCTTCATTCTTTTCTTGTTTTTCATAAGTCTGCAGGATTGTCTTTGCTCTTTGTATAACATCCTGAGGAAGATCTGCCAGTTCTGCTACTTGAATCCCGAAACTTTTATCAGCTTGTCCATCAATTACTTTATGCAAAAATACGAGACTTCCATTTTCCTCGACAGCACTTACAAAAACATTCTTTAAAGATGGAAGTGAATTCTCAAGAACAGTCAGCTCATGATAATGGGTAGAAAAGAGCGTCTTCGCTTGAATTCTTTCATGGATAAATTCGATTATAGACTGTGCAAGTGCCATCCCATCATAAGTTGAAGTTCCACGCCCGATTTCATCGAGAAGAATCAAACTATTTTCTGTCGCACTTGTAAGAGCAAAGTTTGTTTCAAGCATTTCTACCATAAACGTACTTTGTCCGCCTACTAAATCATCAGCTGCACCAATCCTTGTAAAGATTTGATCAAACATCGGCAATTCAGCTTGTTCTGCAGGTACAAAACAGCCAATCTGCATCATAATGGCAGTTAAGGCAAGCTGGCGCATATACGTACTCTTACCTGCCATGTTAGGTCCGGTGATCAAAAGCATATTTCTTTCATTATTTAAGAAAATATCATTTGGAACATATTCTTGTGCATCCATTACTTTTTCTACAACTGGATGACGGCCACCGACAATGTTTACTTTTCCATCCTCTGAAACGGTAGGTCTTACATAACGGTACTGTTCACTGATTGCGGCAAATGATTGAATGACGTCCAGTTCTGAAATCGCAGAAGCCAGCTGCTGAAGTCCAGGTATATATTGCTTCACATATTCTCTAACTTCTAAGAATAATGTGTGCTCAAGGCCTGATATTTTTTCTTCAGCTTCTAAAATAATACGCTCTTTTTCTTTAAGTTCGGGTGTTACATACCTTTCTGCGTTTGCAAGAGTCTGTTTTCGTTCATATCGTTCAGCTGGTACCATCGATAAGTTAGATTTCGTAACTTCGATATAATAGCCGAATATTTTATTAAATCCTATTTTTAAGGATTTAATTCCGGTTTCTGTTTTTTCTTTCTGTTCTAGTGCAGCGATCCAAGCTTTTCCGTTCATGCTCGCATCTTTATATTCATCCAGCTTAGCATTATAGCCTTTTTTTATGATTCCGCCTTCTTTAATTTGAACTGGAGCTTCATCATGTACAGCTGAATCCAAAAATTGAGCCAACTCTTTATGATCCTTCATCTTTTCATAAATTTCTGATGCATACTCACCCGGAATTTGACTTATTTTTTCTTTAAGTACAGGAACGCTTAACAGTGATCTTTTTAACTGGACCAAATCTCTTGGACTTGCATTTCCATAAGAGATTTTAGCGATCAGCCGTTCCATGTCATAAACTGACTTCAGCTGTTCTTTCATTTCTTCACGGATAAAAAACTCATTAATGAGCTCTTCTACAAGCTGTAAACGTTTTTCGATAGTCTTCTTCACAAAAAGCGGTTCTTCTACCCATTGTTTAAGTTTTCTGGCTCCCATTGCAGTCATAGTAGAATCTAACAGCCAAAGGAGCGAACCTTTTTTGCCTTTTGCACGAATTGACTCAGTGAGCTCTAGATTTCTTTTTGAAAAAGCGTCCAGCTTCATTCTTAAGTCATTCTGCTGGTATTCAACCGGCTTTAGATGCTGAAAGGAACGCTTCTGCGTATAGTTTAAGTAATGAAACAGTCTGCCAGCTGCTTTCAATAAAGGAAGAGGCGTGATATCTATTGTGAGATGCTGAAATTTTTCTTCGACGGTAGTCTCTTGTTGAACTGAAATTGAAGCTTGTCCATTGAGAGACATCTTTTCATTCCAATCAGTATGTAACTCCTCATCTCCAACGATTTCTTTAACACCTTGGCTTAAGAGCAATTGGATGAATGATAGCTGATTGCCGATATATGTATATCCTTTTAATTCTCCAGTAGATAAGTCACAAAGGACATAAGCAAATAAATCATTTTCTCTTTCAATTGAAACGAGATAATTATTTTCCCTGTCTTGCAATAAATGATCATCAATTACCGTTCCTGGTGTTATGATCTGAATAACTTCCCGCTTCACAACCCCTACTGCTTGTTTAGGGTCTTCTACTTGTTCACAGATGGCTACTTTATAGCCGTTTTCTACCAGTGTTTTTATATAACCTGCAGAAGAATGATAAGGCACACCGCACATTGGTATGCGATCCTGGCTGCCCCCATCTCTGCTCGTTAATGTAATCTCTAAAATTTGAGCTGCCTGAACAGCATCATCAAAAAACATTTCATAAAAATCGCCTAAACGAAAAAATAAAAAGGCATCTTGATGAGCTGCCTTAATAGATAAGTATTGTTGTATCATTGGAGTATACTGCGACATGATTTCACCTTTTTTCATAACATTTCGATGTTGCTATTATATCATAACTCCTCACTTCATTTCGTTTTCTCTGCATGAAAAAAACGGGAAGAATTCTCCCCGCTTCTTGTTATTCTTCTAAATCGCCAATCAGAAAATTAGGATCAAGATCTTCGAAGTTTTCATCATCAACATCATATTCCCAATCTCTTGTATTCTCATCGTCAAATCCATCCGGATTCACGTAAACGCAAACCTTTGTCTCTCCAATGATCTCACATACAAACTCTCTTTCTACTTGAACAATGACTTTATTGCCGTTTGGAGAAATAGTTGCTTCAAGCGTATTCGGTTCCTGCAGTGCACGGCAAGTTACTTCATACTGGTTCCCGAGCGCGTTTTTGTCTCTTACACTCAAATCCACTTTATCTTTAAAATGAATGGTTTCAGTTACTACTTCCGTTCTAGTATTATCATTGTATGAGTACCAAACGTTAATATCATAGCTTCCTTCAACTTCCACACATTCACCGTTTCTCTTCGGCTTATAAGCATGATTAATGATCCAGCATCCTAAAATACTGCTGGGACGATGAGCTGGTGCAATCGTATGGGTCGCCTGAGAAAACTTTCTGCCTTTACCACACACCGCTTTTGTAATGATCTCTCTGTAAGTCAGCTCTTGTTCAACGTGTCTAGCCATACATGAATCCCTCCTATTTCCGCTCTCCATACATTTTATGCAGGGCAAATGCCTATTGTGCTTATTAATATGAAAATCATCAATTAGTCTATGTATATGGGCTTTCTTAGAACAATGTTCAAAAAATTTTTTGATGTACGGTACGTGAAATTATATTTGAATGGAAAATGCTCTGAAGTAAGCGATTGTCGAAAAGCCTATAAAACTTTTTGAAGGATCATAAATAAATTTGAAGGACCATAAATGTTGTTAAAGGCTCATAAAATATTTTGAAGGATCATAAAACCTGATTTTCAGCTTTCACCTATTTCTTGACCACATTTATTTGCTTAAGAATGTGAAGAACAACAAAAAACACGATGCTCTACAGAACATCGTGTCTTAAAAATATATTAGTGGCAGCCGCAGCCGCCAGGTGAACACCCTTCTTGAGAACCTGTTGTTCCTTTAAGAAGATCTCCGCCAGTCGATTCAATGATCTCATCTGTTACTTTGTTTGAGATTGTATGTGAAACCATTTGCAGAATATCATTCACATCATTTTGTGACTGCTTAAATTCCTGAACGACAGGGATGCTGTCAAGTTCCGCCATAAGTGCGTCAATCTTTTCTTCTACTTCTCTAGAAGCTTCATGTTTTTGATAATGCTGAAGATTAACAGCTTGCTTTTGCATATTCTTTATTTGACCCATTAATTTAGCAACGTTGGCATTCGTGTTGATTTGAGCCTCAGCTTTCTTAAAAAATTCTACTTCTTCAGTTGTCGCGATCATTTTCGCAAGTTCTTTCGCTTTACCTAAAATTTCTTCTTTAGTATAAGTTGTCATTAGCTTACCACCTCTGATTTTTCTACGACCAATTCTCCGCCAAGGTTCCATGTTTTAGCATCAGTAATCTTAACTTTTACAATTTCACCGATCAAGTGTTTAGGAGCTTTAAAGTTTACTACTTTATTTGAGCCAGTGTGACCGGTCAGCACATCAGGATTCTTTTTGCTTTCTCCTTCAACGAGCACTTCTACAACTTTTCCAATGTAAGCTTGGTTCTTGCGAAGTGAAATATCATTTAAAACGCTGTTCAAACGCTGGAGACGCTCACGTTTAACCTCCATTGGCACATTGTCTTTCATCTTTGCAGCCGGAGTACCTTCTCGAGGTGAATAAATAAACGTAAACGCAGCATCGTACTCTACTTCTTTTACAAGGGTAATTGTTTCTTCAAACTGTTCGTCTGTTTCATTTGGGAATCCGACAATAATATCTGTTGTTAAAGCTGCATTTGGAACGGCAGCCTTTATCTTGTTGACAAGCTCCAGATAGTGCTCACGTGTATATTTACGAGCCATTAATTTTAAGATATCACTATTTCCGTGCTGAACAGGAAGATGGATGTGATCGACGATATTTCCGCCTTTAGCAAGTACTTTGATCAAACGGTCATCAAAATCACGTGGATGACTAGTCGTAAATCGCAGTCTTGGTATATCAATCTTACGGATCTCATCCATTAGATCTCCAAGACCGTAATTTAAGTCTTCGAAATCTTTGCCGTAAGCATTTACATTTTGACCTAACAATGTAACTTCCTTATAGCCTTCTCTCGCCAGCTGTCTGACTTCCTCGATAATATCCTGCGGATGTCTGCTGCGTTCCTTGCCGCGTGTATATGGAACGATACAATACGTACAGAACTTGTCACATCCGTACATAATGTTAACCCAGCCTTTTACATTACCTTTGCGTTTTCTTGGAAGGTTTTCAACAATGTCACCCTCTTTTGACCAAACCTCAACGACCATTTCTTTTGAAAAAAGCGCATTTTCAATGATTTGAGGCAGACGATGAATATTGTGAGTACCAAAGATCATGTCTACTTGAGGATAAGTTGATAGTATTCGGTTTACAACAGATTCTTCCTGAGACATACATCCGCAGACACCTAATAGCAAGTTTGGATTGTTCGCTTTTGTATGTTTTAAATGTCCTAGCTCACCGAAAACTTTATTTTCAGCATTTTCACGAATCGCACATGTATTTAATAAAATTACATCTGCATCTTCTGTAGAGTCTGTGACTTCATAACCCATCTCATTGAGTATGCCAGCCATAACCTCAGTATCATGTTCGTTCATCTGGCATCCGTAAGTACGAATATAGAACTTCTTCCCAGCACCTATATTTTTTAAATTCTCGGGAATCGTGAAATCTTTTAAAATTTGAGTCTGCTCTTTACCGCGCTTTTTTGCATCTTTTAAAGAAGGCGGAGCATAAGTAGTTTGAAAATATTGTGAGTAGTCTCTATTTTTATCTTTATTTATAGTTTTATTGTCTTTTGTATCCAAGACATTTTCACTCCTAACTGCCTTTGCTGCATATTGCTGCTACTATCTTTCAATAAAACATACATCTAACTGTAACATTATATCAAATAAATGGTTTTATTTAAACGTGAAATCCCACTTGTTTAAATAATGTTATTATGGTAACTATCATCGTTGGTGCAAACAAAAAAGAAGGATTTCTCCTTCTTTTTGCATTGGCTCTTTTCTAAAAAATTGTTGCTAAAAGTCCTTTTCACATGCCTTCATTGAAAAGTTGATTGGAGTGCAAGGTGTGAGACTCCAGCGGGGTCAGCGGGACAGGTGAGACTCCTAATGGTGCATGGCGCCAAGGAGGCTCACCGCACGCCCCGCGGAAAGCGAGCATCCTGGAACGGAAATCAACTACTTTCAAGAGCAACAAAGTATAAGAAAACAGCTTTTACATTAAATAATCTCTAGTTCTTTCCCAGCCTTTTCAAATGCATCTAGGGCCGTTTGCAATTCTTCTTTAGTATGCTGCGCAGTTACGATTGTTCTTACACGTGCTTTCCCTTTTGCAACTGTCGGGAATGCGATACCTTGGGCGAATACACCATACTTTAACAATGTATCTGAAAGCTTATGAGCTAAAGCATCATCACCTACAAGAACAGGAGTGATAGGAGTTTCACTTACACCAGTATTGAATCCAAGTTCTTTAAGACCCGCTTTAAAGAATTTCGTATTTTCCCACAAACGTTCCATGTGTTCTGGTTCTTCTTCTAAAACATCAATAGCAGCAGAACTTGCAGCAATAACTGCAGGCGGATGAGAGGTACTGAAAAGGAAAGGACGTCCCTTATGGATCAGGTAGTCTCTTAAAGTTTGGGTACTTGCAATATAACCCCCAAGAACACCAATAGCTTTACTTAATGTACCGACTTGGATATGTACGCGGCCGTTTAAATTAAAGTGATCAATCGTCCCGCGTCCGTTAGTTCCTAAAACTCCGCTTGCATGTGCATCGTCAACCATCACTAGTGCATCGTACTTCTCGGCAAGTTCTACGATTCCAGGGAGTG
This sequence comes from Fictibacillus arsenicus, assembly GCF_001642935.1. Lineage (NCBI taxonomy): Bacteria > Bacillati > Bacillota > Bacilli > Caryophanales > Fictibacillaceae > Fictibacillus > Fictibacillus arsenicus. Next base: position 1,942,926 of record NZ_CP016761.1, on the reverse strand, counting down.
GTGCGATATTGCCGTCCATTGAGAATACGCCATCTGTTACCACGATTCTTTTTCTATAATCCTGTGTTTCTTTTAACGCAGCTTCCAAATCTTCTAAATCTACGTGCTTATAGATTCTTCTTTTTGCTTTTGTTAAACGGATTCCATCTATTATTGATGCATGGTTCAGTTCATCTGAAATAACGACATCCTGATCGGTCAGGATTGCTGAAAGGATTCCTTGGTTTGTAGAAAAACCCGATTGGAATACAAGGCATGCTTCTGTATGTTTAAATTCAGCAAGCTTTTTTTCAAATTCTTCGTGCATAGAAAGTGTACCTGCAATAGTACGAACGGAACCTGTTCCTACACCAAACTTTTCTACCGATTCTAATGCTGCTTGCTTCATTTTTGGATGACTTGTTAATCCTAAATAGTTGTTTGAAGAAAGCTGAATCACTTCTTTGCCGTTGATAACAACTTTAGAACCTTGTTCTGATTCAAGAGGTACGAGCTTTCTAAACGTCCCCTCTTCTTTCATATGGTCTAATTCTTCTTGCAAATATTCAAAACCTTTCATCACGATCAAGCCCCTTTCTAAGGAATTAAAACTACTTTTCCGCAATTGCCTTTTATCATTAAATCGAAACCTTCCTCAAACTGCTCCATTGGAAGAGTGTGGGTGATGATTGTTTCAGGATGCATGTTTCCAGATTGTAAAAGTCCAGAAACCTGCTGCCACGTTTCATACATCTTTCTGCCAGTAATTCCTTGCACTGTTACGCCTTTGAAGACAACATCATTTGTAAGGTCAATTTCAACAGGCTTTACAGGCAAACTTAAAATTGATACCCTGCCGCCGTTCGTAATCATTTTAAACCCTTGGTCGATCGCTACAGGATGCCCGCTCATCTCACAGACAACATCTACACCATTCCCGTCTGTAAGCTCCATCACTTTTGCCACTGGATCTTCAGTCTTTGGATTAATAACAGCTGTTGCTCCAATTTTTTTGGCTAAATCAAGACGGTATTCATTTAGGTCTAGGGCAATTACCTGGCTTGCCCCTGCAGCTTTAGCTACGTTTACGGCCATGATGCCTATCGGACCGCAGCCGATCACTGCAACGGATTTCCCTGCTACATCCCCAGCTAGAACAGTATGAACGGCATTTCCCATCGGCTCTTGAATAGAACCATGTTCAAATGGCATATCAGGATCGTTCTTCCAGATATTTTCTGCAGGCATCGCAACATATTCAGCAAAACAGCCGTGAGTGTCTACTCCGATAATTTTTGTGTTTTTACAGATATGGAACTGTCCTTTTAAACATTGTGGACAAGAATGGCAAACAATATGAGTTTCTGCTGATACATGATCACCAGCGTTAATATTTTTTACTGAACTTCCTACTTTTTCAACGATACCTGAAAACTCGTGTCCGAAAACATAAGGAGTTTTCACACGGCTTTGAGACCATTCATCCCAAGTGTATATATGGACATCCGTTCCGCAGATCGAAGTTGCTTTTACCTTAATTAATACTTCATCTTCTTTTATTTGTGGTATATCTACTGTTTCTAATCTAGCACCGTATCCCGCATGATGCTTAACAATTGCTTTCATTTTTCCTTCCACACTGAACACTCCTCACTAAACATCAAATATCATATCCAACATCATTGTACATTTTAAAAATAGTGAGGTAAAGAGCAGTGTTCATGTCAGATGGACATACGCAGATACCGAAAAAAATTCTTAAAAAAATTTTAACTTAATCAAAAAACCTCCGCCTAAAAATAGGAGGAGGCTATGAATTACATAAATTCTGTCATAAGCTGATTGAATTTTTCCTCAGACAGGTTCAAGTCCATTTTAGCAAGAGCTTCTTTGCTGTAACCATGGGCAAGATCCTGATAAGAAGGCTTTACCTTATCCTGATAGATAATCCCTTTAACAAGGCCTTTATTCTCCATCAATGTTTGCATAGCCATCATTCGATTTGATGAATCATAGTTTTCAATTGAGCTCAACGGAACCAAGTGCTCTTTGAACCAGTCATATGTGTTTACCTTATTGTATGTAACACAAGGCGAAAATACGTTGATTAAAGAGAACCCTTTGTGATTAATACCTGCTTCAATAATAGAAGTAAGTTCTTTCAGATCTGTTGAGAAACTTTGAGCAACAAATGTCGCACCTGCAGTTAAAGCAAGCTCCATAATGCCTATAGCTGATTCAACAGAACCTTCTGGCGTACTTTTTGTCTTAAAACCAACATCTGAACGGGGAGATGTCTGTCCTTTTGTCAGCCCATAAATTTGGTTATCCATTACGATGTATGTGATATCGATATTTCTTCTGATCGCATGTACTGTATGACCCATACCAATCGCAAATCCGTCACCGTCACCGCCAGAAGCAATTACGGTTAAATCGCGGTTTGCCATCTTTACACCTTGTGCAATCGGCAGTGAACGTCCATGTATTCCATGGAAGCCATAGGACTTAATATATCCAGAGATTCGCCCAGAACAACCGATTCCAGATACAACCGCTAGATTATCTGGTTCTAAACCGACATTTGCTGCTGCTCTTTGAATAGCTGCCTGTACTGAAAAATCTCCACAACCCGGACACCAGTTAGGTTTGATACTGTTACGAAAATCTTTGAATGTAGCCATATTAAACCAGCTCCTTGCATTTCATGACAACTTCAGATGGCAAGAAAGGATTTCCATCATATTTTAATAAACTCTTAATTTTTTCATGCTGCCCAACATTCATTTTCAAAATGTTAGCCAACTGTCCCGTTGCGTTATTTTCAACAACGATTACTGTTTTCGCAGCGTCAATTAACGGTCTCATCTCATCGGTCGGGAATGGATGAATCAAGCGAATGTGCGCATGATTTACTTTAAACCCTTCAGCTTCCAGACGCGGCATCGCTTCTTCAATAACACCTCTAGTAGAATTAAATCCTACAAGAAGAATATCTGCATCCTCATGCTGTCCCTGCTTTACAACAGGAACATTGAAATTAAGGTTCTTTAGTTTGCGCAGACGCTTATCCATCTGTTTTTGACGGTTAGCTGCTACTTCTGACGGTTTTCCAGTTTCATCATGTTCTACACCTGTTACATGGTGAATACCGTTTTTCATGCCAGGAATTACTCGAGGCGAGATACCGTCTTCAGTAACTTCATATCGTTTAAAGTATCCGTCTTTATCATCCGTTTCAGGCAGTTCCTGATTTAGGTCAAGTTTACCGCGGCGAATTTCCACACGGCTGAAATCTAATGGTTCAACAGATTGTTTTCCGAGTGAAAGCTGAAGATCTGTCAGTAAAATAACTGGGCATTGGTATTCTTCTGCAATATTTAACGCTTCTACAGCATCATAAAATGCTTCTTCAACAGTACTTGGCGCGATAACTACCTTTGGAATTTCGCCATGTGTACCATAAATCATTGCCATTAAATCTGATTGTTCTTGTTTTGTCGGAAGTCCTGTAGATGGTCCTCCGCGCTGTGTATCAACTACTACCAGCGGTACTTCAGTCATTCCAGACAGACCAAGCGATTCCATCATTAATGAAAGACCAGGACCTGCAGATGAAGTGATCGTTCTGACTCCAGCATAGTTCGCACCAATTGCCATCGTACATGCAGCGATCTCATCTTCCGTCTGAATAACTGTTCCGCCAAATTCAGGCAGTTTCTTGATTAAGTACTCCATGATCTCTGAAGCAGGCGTGATAGGATACGCTGCCATAAAACGAACGCCGCCCGCAACAAAACCTAGTGCGATTGCATCGTTTCCGATCATGAACATTCTCTTTTTGCCATCTGCTTTATTTAATTGGAAACCATCAATCTGGCCGCCAGATAATTCATTAAAATGATCTGCACCTTTTTGAATAGCTTCCATGTTCTTTTCTACTACTTTTGCACCTTTACGGGAGAAAATCTCCTCAACTACTTCCAAGTAGCTCTCAACAGGCAAACCTAATACAGCACTTGTTGCGCCAATCGCCACCATATTCTTCATGAGAGAAGTACCAAGTTCACTTGCAATCTCAGTAAATGGAACCGCATACAATCTGACATTCAGATCTTCTGGTACTGTAGGATTAAATTTAGAATCTCCTATTACAACTCCACCATCACGAAGCTCATGTACATTCACATCAATCGTCTCTTGATCAAATGCTATTAAAATATCAAGATCATCAGAAATAGAACGGGTTTCACTTGTGCTTACACGAATTTTATTGTTGGTATGACCGCCTTTAATTCTTGAAGAAAAGTGTCGATAGCTATAGAGATAATAGCCAAGGCGATTAAGAGCCATCGCAAAAATCTCACCTGTACTATCGATACCTTCACCCTGCTGTCCGCCAACTTTCCAAGAAAGTTGATCAATCATGTACTCCACCCTTTCAGTAACCCAAACGTTAATTTTGAGAAATTACTTAGTTTTGTTTATTGCATTCATGGTGATTTCAACGTTTTTATACGTTAAATAAATTATGTACTAAACGTCTACAATTCTAGACTTAACTCAATAAAAATGCAAGTATTCGGCTGAAATTATTCAAACTATTTCAAAAACAGGTAAAACATGTAAGATATGCAGTATTATTGTGGCCATTACAGTTCTTGTACTAATCAATTCTATTATATTTCTCTATATTTCTCCATAAACAGACCCTGTAAGAGTATTAAAAATCACAAAAAAACCTGCTTACTCATTTTAAGTAAACAGGTTTTTTCATTTCTTCATTATCGCGGTTCCACTATTAATTTAATTGCCGTTCTTTCTTCCCCATCAATTAAGATATCTGTAAATGCTGGTATACAAATGAGGTCAACTCCGCTCGGTGCTACAAATCCTCTTGCAATCGCTACGGCTTTTACAGCTTGATTTAATGCACCTGCACCGATCGCCTGTATTTCAGCGCCTCCTCTTTCACGGAGAACACCTGCAAGTGCACCAGCTACAGAATTGGGGTTGGATTTTGCTGAAACTTTTAATATTTCCATTGTTTTGAACCTCCTTCAGGATAGATACCTGTTCTACTATATTCATTGATCAAGGCTTGTATTCCTGCAGTAACGAATTTCCTGTCATCATAATATTATATTTGTTCTGCAGAGTTGACCTTCTGAATAAACCCCGGTTATCTGTTTCCCTTAACATTGGCAGTTCAAACCTTATTGTCATTTTGAAATTTCCCGAAGATTTCATATAAAAATAAAACCGGAATACAAAAAACAGGCTCAAAAGGTTTTAAATATCCTTTTAAGCCTGTTCATTATTTCGCGTATTCTACTGCTCGTGTCTCACGGATAACCGTTACTTTGATGTGCCCTGGATAATCCAGCTCACTCTCGATCTTTTTCGTTATATCACGGGCAAGTCTATAAGATGCTACGTCATCAATCATGTCCGGTTTTACCATGATGCGTATTTCGCGTCCTGCTTGAATAGCAAAAGATTTTTCAACTCCATCAAATGACTCTGAAATCTCTTCCAGCTTTTCAAGTCTGCGAATATACGTTTCTAAAGTTTCTCGGCGTGCTCCTGGTCTTGCAGCTGATAATGCATCTGCTGCTGCCACTAGAGTAGCAATAATTGATGTTGGTTCTGTATCACCATGATGTGACGCAATACTATTGATAACTACAGGGTGTTCCTTATACTTGGTAGCAAGTTCAACCCCGATATCAACGTGGCTGCCTTCAACTTCATGATCAATCGCTTTACCGATATCGTGAAGTAATCCAGCGCGTCGAGCAAGATGTACATCTTCACCTACTTCAGCTGCCATTAAACCAGCTAAGTAAGCCACTTCTGTTGAATGTTTCAGAACGTTTTGACCGTAGCTTGTACGATACTTCAAACGGCCTAGGATTTTAATTAAATCTGGGTGAAGTCCGTGAACACCGACTTCAAAAGTAGTTTGTTCCCCGACTTCTCGAATGTACTCGTCCACTTCTCTGCGTGATTTTTCAACCATCTCTTCAATTCGCGCAGGGTGGATTCTTCCATCCTGAACAAGCTTATCCAATGCCATACGCGCAATCTCGCGGCGAATTGGATCAAAACCAGACAAGATAACAGCTTCCGGAGTATCATCAATGATAAGATCGATGCCGGTTAATGTTTCAAGTGTTCTGATGTTTCGCCCTTCACGTCCAATAATTCTTCCCTTCATTTCATCGTTAGGAAGATTTACGACAGAAACCGTTGTTTCTGCTACATGATCGGCTGCGCAGCGTTGGATAGCCAGTGAAAGAATTTCTTTCGCTTTCTTGTCCGCTTCTTCTTTTGCACGGTTTTCCATTTCTTTTACCATCATCGCCAGTTCATGTGTCATTTCGTTCTCTGTTTCAGTCATAATGATTTGGCGGGCTTCATCCCTGGTAATACTGGAAATGCGCTCAAGCTCTCGTTGCTGTTCCTCCAGCAATTCCTCCACTTTGCTTTCAATCTCTTCAATTTGTCGCTGTTTTTTGGTGAGAGATTCCTCACGTCTTTCTAAAGATTCCTCTTTCTTGTCAAGAGTTTCACCTTTTCTGTCCAGGATCTCTTCTTTCTGAACCAATCGATGTTCTTGTTTTTGAAGCTCGTTTCGACGTTCGCGAATTTCGCGTTCTGCTTCGGTACGTAGCTTATGGATTTCATCTTTTGCTTCTAACAGCGCTTCTTTCTTGCTGGCGTCAGCATCGCGCTTTGCATCTTCAACAATTTGCGCAGCTGCACGCTCTGCGCTTGAAATCTTCGCTTCAGCAATTGATTTCCTAACAAGATATCCGACAATTGCACCGACACCTAATGAGACAAGCAAACTGGAGATGAATACTAAAAAACTCGGCATATTTCCACCTCCTCTTGCTTTCTTCTTTTCATACTGCATTTCTTGGCGTCATTCGTGTTACATGTGCTGTGCACCATTCATGTCGTACAAATACTATACATATCTTTTAATTTCATAAGAAATCAAAATATATCTCCATTTTATAGGTGTGCCTATAGCTTGTCAAGAGAGTCAATCTTCTATAATAATAGGTTGACTTAAAAATAGCAAGGAGCATTATTTGCCTGTAATTGACGAAATTTCTCTCCAAAAATAAGGCTGTTTTCGTAAACTTTGTTGCTTTTGAAAGTAGTAGATTTCTGTTACAGGATGCTCCCTTTCCGCGTGGCGTGCGGTGAGCATCCTTGGCACTTTGGGCCCTTAGGTGTCTCACCTGTTACACTGATCCCCCCAGGAGTCTCGCGTCTTACACTCCAATCAACTTTCAGTGATGTTTTTTAAGCAACTATTTATTAGAAAAGAACCAAATAAAAATAGGCCAGTCGGTTTGACTGGCCTTTTTTATTACTATTCTGTCAGCTCGAATTCTTCTTTTAAAGCAGGAGCTTCTGCTTCAGCTGCTTTTCCTTCTAACTGATAGTAGTTACGGATTTCTGCAACAATTGCTGCCGCAATTTCAGGATTTTCTTTTAAGAATTGCTTAGAATTTTCACGGCCTTGGCCCAAACGCTCACCTTCATATGAATACCATGCTCCGCTCTTTTGGACGATATCAATCTCTGAACCGATATCTAAAATCTCGCCTTGATAAGAGATTCCTTCTCCGTACATGATATCAACTTCAGCCGTTCTAAACGGAGGGGCAACCTTGTTTTTCACAACTTTAATCTTTGTCTTGTTTCCGACAACATCTTGACCCTGCTTAAGCTGTTCTGCTCTTCTCACCTCTAGGCGTACTGAAGAATAGAACTTTAATGCTCTTCCGCCTGGAGTTGTTTCAGGATTCCCGAACATAACTCCGACTTTTTCACGGATCTGGTTAATAAATACTGCGATCGTTTTGGACTTGTTAATTGCTCCTGATAGTTTACGCAAAGCTTGAGACATCAATCGAGCTTGAAGACCTACGTGAGAGTCTCCCATTTCCCCTTCAATTTCAGCTTTTGGTACAAGAGCAGCAACAGAGTCAATGATTAAAATATCAACCGCTCCGCTTCGAACAAGTGCTTCAGCGATTTCAAGCGCTTGTTCCCCAGTATCAGGCTGGGACAATAACAATTCATCGATGTTGACACCAAGTTTTTGTGCATATACAGGATCCAGCGCATGCTCAGCATCAATAAATGCAGCTTGTCCGCCGTTTCTTTGTACTTCAGCAATGGCGTGAAGTGCAACAGTTGTTTTACCTGAAGATTCCGGACCATAAACTTCGATTATTCTGCCGCGAGGATAACCGCCGATTCCAAGTGCAATATCCAAAGCAATGGAACCACTGGAAACAGTTGAAACTCTCTGATCTGTCTGTTCACCCAGTTTCATAATTGAACCTTTACCAAATTGCTTTTCAATTTGACGCAGAGCCATATCTAAAGCCGCTTTTCTATCGCTCATCAAAATTCACTCCTCTAATTTGTATCTTCATTTATTTTTAATTCATTAATTCCTTTGTTAACTACTTTTCTATCATATATCTTTTTTCTCATTTTGCCAATCATTTTACGAACATTTATTCGATTTTTTTATTGATCTTTTTTGACCAATTGATTTAATAAGTATAAACCATGTTTTACTGTCTTTTCACGAATACTATTCCTTGTGCCTGCAAGTTTCAAATGAAAAACCTTCGTCTCCTGCGGTCCTGCAATCCCGACAAATACTGTTCCAACAGTCTTTTCTTCTTGTTGTTCTGGTCCTGCTACACCTGTAAAGCTGATCCCATAATCTGTTTTCGCGATATTTTTTATATGTTCAGCCATCCATTCAGCACAATCTTCACTAACTGCACCGTGTTCTTTAATTAAAGAATCGGGTACACTCAGCAAGTTTTTCTTTAACTCATTTGAATAAGCGACTATACCGCCTTTAAACACTGCCGACGAACCTGGCTGATCTGTCATAATCCGTCCGAACAGACCGCCTGTTAAACTTTCAGCTGAGGCAACAGTAGCATTCCTTTTGAGCAATGAATCCATTGCCTGTTTTTCCAGCGTATCATTCTCATACCCATAAAAAAAAGCAGATGTTCTTCTCACAATCTCTGATTCTGTTTCATCCAGCAGCTTTTTTGCTTCTTCTTGATCGATATGTGCAGCAGTCAGACGGATTGTCACTTCATGTTCAGAGGCTAAAGGTGCGATTGTAGGATTCGTTTGTTCTTCAATCAAATCTTGAATCTTTGTTTCTAGGATCGATTCACCAATGCCAAAAAACTTCAAAACACGCGAATACAATCTAGTTTGCACATCCATCTTTGAAAGCAGAAAAGGAATAGCATATTTTAGGAACATTGGCTTCATCTCACTGGGAGGACCAGGAAGCAATATACAGGTAATCTCATCTTGTGTAAATGCCATACCAGGAGCCATTCCATTTTCATTAGGTAAAACCGTGGCATCCTTAATAATAAGTGCTTGTTTCTTGTTATTATCGGTCATTTCCCTATTTGTTTGTGCAAAGTAATTTGTTATGTAACGCAAAGAAGCCTCATCATGAACCAATTCTTTGTGAAAGAGTTTCGCAATCGTCTCTTTTGTAAGATCATCCTTTGTGGGTCCCAGACCTCCAGTGAAAATAAGAAGGTTTGAACGTGACATAGCCGTTTGTACAGCAGAAGACAGCCTTCTTTCATTATCTCCGGCAACCGTGTGATAAAAAATATTCACCCCTATGTCAGCTAGATTTTTGGAAATAAATTGAGCATTGGAATTTACGATTTGACCTAAAAGCAGTTCACTGCCTACTGCAATAATTTCTGCGTTCATCTCAACCACTCTCCCTGATTATATCTTCAATTAATTTTAGTTCAACTTTGTAAAAGAAAGATAACATAATAATTATAGCTTGGTTTTCAGTTTTTTCTCTTAGGAAGAATAAAAAAACAGGAGTGTTCCTCTCCTGTTTTTCATGATTTACTTTGATTTTAGTAAAATGTGTTTGCTGTTCACAAAATATTCCCATCCGGAATAAAGAGTAATTAAAGTAGCAAGCCATAAGCTTATTGCTGCAAACGGAAAACCGATCCATGCAAAAGGAAGGTTATGAAGCAACAAAGCGGATATTGCAATGATTTGTATCCACATTTTTAATTTCCCCATCTGACCTGCTGCAATTACCTCTCCCTCAGCAGAAGCGACAGCTCGTATACCCGTTACTGCGAATTCACGGCTAAGGATTACGATTACCATCCAAGCAGGAGCTGCACCTAGTTCAACTAAACCAATCAGAGCAGCAGACACTAGAAGTTTATCTGCAAGAGGATCTAAAAACTTTCCTAAGTTTGTTACTAAGTTATATTTACGTGCATAATAACCATCTATCCAGTCAGTACTGGATGCGAATATAAAAATCAGGGCTGCGACAAAATGGGTCACTGGTAACTTTTCTCCTGCAATTGTCCATGTGCCCCAATCGAATCCTCCTAAAAGTACGATCATAAATAGCGGGATTAAAAAGATTCGAGATATTGTAATCTTGTTAGGTAAATTCAAAGCAAATTCCTCCAAAATACGGTCAACGTCTTATTTAATTATTGTGCCTTTTTAATAACAATCTTCTGGTGAACTAAATCAGAAGGCGGTACAGGATAAGTGAATGGTTCACCATTTATTTTAATAGATGTTACATGGGATGCACCAATATTTAAAGTAACCTCTTTTGCAGAAGTTAAATCAAAAGTTTTTGTTTCGCCTTTTTTAATCTGACTATCAAAATGACTTTTGCCGGTTTCATCTTTAATACCTACATAACTAGGGCCAGTAGCTGTCAGATCAACGACGAGATCGTTTCCTTCAGACATCTCATATGTTGTTACTTTGCCGGTTGTCTGAAGCTTTGTCAATTTTGGTGCTGCAGTTTCTTCTTTTTCAACCGGTTCTTCCTTTTTTGGTTCTTCTTTTTCAGCTTCTTTTTTTAGTTCATCTTTCTTTTCCGGTTTGTTTGCATCCGCATCTAATTCCACGGATTTTACATCTTCACCGCTTTTGGCCTGATCATTTCCATCCGGCAGCAAAAATTTCCACACAAAGAAAAGAATCGCAATAATTAAAACTCCGATAAGCAAAATCGGGATTAACCGTTTTAAAAAAGAATTCTCTTCGTTAACAGATGAGCGTTCTCTTTTGGACCGGGGTTCAAATTCCGTTGATGTTTCTTTAACTGCCTGCGGGATTTCATGAGCATATTCATCAAAAATCGTTTCGTAGTTTAACCCCACTGCTTCACAATAATTTTTAATAAAGGCTCTTGCATAAAATGTACCTGGCAGCACATCATAGTTCCCTTCTTCAATCGCAGCTAAATAACGCTTTTGTATCTTCGTCGCTGTTTGAAGTTCTTCAAGTGTCATGCCTTTTTCTTCGCGCTTTTCTTTCAATAGTTTTCCGAGTTCTGTCAACCTTCCCACCCACTTACGTCATTCTAGATTTCCAAATCCTGTTGGATCTTCTTTAAGAGCTTCATATGTAATTTCCTCATCGCGATGACTTTTCAGCTCGATAATGTAATCAAAATCGTCTAACGTATATTCCGTTTGCTGTACAAAAAGATCAGGGTGTTCTACAACTTTAGCAGCCGGAAGCCTCATTATTTCACGAATCAGCTGCCAATGCTTATCGTTCATATTTCTTGCGGAAACGGCTCCATCGATAATAAAAACATTATCAGAATCATATTCATCATCCGCAAGCATATTTCTGACGGTTTGACGAAGCAAAGTTGATGAAATAAAGACCCATCTTTTATTCGCACATACACTCGAAGCTACGATGCTTTCCGTTTTCCCAACACGGGGCATTCCCCTGACGCCGATTAATTTATGTCCTTCAACCTTATATAATTCAGCTAAAAAGTCAACCAATATACCAAGCTCATCCCGAATAAACCGAAACGTTTTTTTGTCATCCGCATCACGTTCAATATATCGTCCGTGTCTGACTGCCAGTCTGTCACGCAGCTTTGGTTTGCGAAATTTGGTTACTGTAATGTTATCCATAGATTCCAGTATTGATTTTAACCGGTTTGTTTTCTCATCATTATCAATAATCAGCAGCATACCACGCCGCTCGTTATCAACACCATTGATCGTTATGATGTTAATGCCCAGCATACCTAACAAGGATGATATATCCCCTAGGAGGCCCGGCCGGTTTTTATGTATTTCATACTCTAAATACCATTCCTGCTCTCCCATGCTTCAGCTCCTTATTCTTCAAAATGAAACAAATTTCTACATTTATTCTTTGTAATTAATAATAAATGATTTCAATTTATTATGAAAGAAAAATAAAAGGATGTTAAGAAAAAAATCTTAACATCCTTTCTAACTTTAGCGGCTTCCGTCGTTTTGTACAAGCTTGACCATCATGTTAGCAATGGCGTGTTTTTCATTTTCATCTGCCACTTTCCATAGATCGGCAAGAACTTTTTCTTCCTCGTTCTTAGGTTCAACGTGGTTAGCTAAATATCCGCCGATTTCTGTAGCTAAATTTGAGATCGTCTCGTTGTTCATGCCTTCATGCTCAGCATGATTCAAGCGCTCTGCCAGGAAATCTTTCCATTGGCCGAAGTTGTCTAATACAGACATGCTGTCTCCTCCTTCAAGGTTGATACAGCATTAATATCCCTTAGTTCAATCATTTTTATACATCAATTTTAAGTAAACCAAGAGCCATTTATAGATAAGATGTGCCCTGAAATATAATCTGCTTTATTGCTTATTAAAAATTCTACCGCATGAGCTACTTCATCAGGCTCTCCAAATCTTCCTGCAGGAATATCTGATACAAGTTCAAGCTTTTCGGATTCTGAAAATTGATCAAGCATAGGTGTTGCAATAACTCCTGGCGATACGCTGTTTACTTGAATGCAGCTCGGGGCAAGTTCTTTTGATAATGCTTTTACAAAAGCATTTAATCCTCCCTTAGCAGCAGAATAGACTGTTTCACATGCTGCTCCTACCTCTCCCCATACCGAGGAAACCATAATAATTTTTCCTGCTTTATTTTGAACCATTGCCGGAATAACTGATCTTGCAACAGAAATAGCACTAAGAAGATGAAGCTGCATGGTTTCATTTATAGATTTATCCGTAAAATCTGTTAAAAGTCCATAATGCTGTGCTCCACAGTTATAAATTAGAGCGTCTATGGTGTCAGGAATTTGTTTCATTAAAATTTCAGGACCTTCTGAAAGTGAAAGATCTGCAGAAATAATTACACTTTTAACTTTATATCGTGTTTCAAGTTCTTCTTGAAGCTTTATCGCCGCATTAGCGTTAGTATTGTAATGCAAATACAAAAAGTAGCCGCGGCTTGCAAGCATCTGGCATATTTTAGAGCCAATAGCTCCTGTAGCCCCAGTGATGAGCGCAGTTTTCAATTTTTTAACCCTCTTTGCAACTAAAAAACATCCTTAATTCAGGATGTTTTTTTGATTATATTATGACTTTTTTTTACGGACTTGGCAAACAGTCATTGCATCTTTCTTAAAGTGATTTTGAAGAACTTCTTCGACATCATTTGCTTGCAATGATTCAAACACAGGGATTACATCAAAAAGATCCATTTCATTAAAAGCATATCTCGTGAATTGATTTGCAATGAACTCAGGAGAATTCAATGATCTCAGAAAGGCACCAATTTTCTTTTTTCGAGCTCTTTCAAATGAATCAGCTGAAACACTTTCTTGTTTAAAGTCCTCAACCATATTTGATACACGCTTAACTAATTCGTCAGGTGACTGAGTATCTCCGCCAAGCATGCTAAAGCCGAATCCGTTCTCTTCTGTATAATCGAAAGAAAAAGTTTGATCAATCAACCCTTCTTCGTAAAGGGCTTCGTAATTTGGAGAACTCTTCCCAAACATCATTTCAAGTGCCAAGTTTACACAAAGCTCATGACGCATCAATTCTTTTCCTTTTCGGGTCGGGGCTGCCTCTTTAAATCCTATATAGCATTTTGGTGTCTGCACCGTCATCTCAATTATTTTTTCAGTTTTCGCTACTGAAGAAGGCTCATCTTCAAAAAACCGTTCGATCGGTGCTTTTTCTTTAAAAGATTTTTGTGATTGATTCTCTTTTACAAATTCAAGAATGTCTTGAGCGTTTACTGGACCTACGATAAACAGGATCATGTTGCTTGGATGATAAAATGTTTCGTAGCATTCATAGAGAGTATCTTTCGTAATTTTAGCGATTGATTTTTCCGTACCAGCAATATCAATTTTTACTGGATGATGATGATACATGTTTTCGATCAGCCCGAAGTAGACTCTCCAGTCCGGGTTATCATCATACATTCTAATTTCCTGTCCGATGATACCTTTTTCTTTTTCCACCGTTTTCTCTGTAAAATAAGGCTCTTGAACAAAATCGATCAGTGTAGTCAGATTCTTTTTTACATCGCTCGTTGTTGAAAAAAGATATGCTGTCCGGTTGAATGTAGTAAAAGCATTCGCCGATGCTCCCTGTTTGCTGAAATCCTGAAAGACATCACCATGTTCTTTTTCAAACAATTTATGCTCTAAAAAATGAGCGATCCCATCTGGAACCTTTACATCTTCGTTTTTTCCGAGCGGCTTAAAATGGTTGTCAACAGATCCATAGTGAGTGGTGAAAGTAGCATATGTTTTGTTAAAGCCTTTCTTTTCAAGCACATAAACTTTCAAGCCATTTTCAAGCTCCTCAAAATGCAGCGTTTCATCAAGTTGTTCAAATGTTTTCATTCCCATTTGTGCCTGCTCCTTTCAAAAAGAAAATGGTATCCAATGTAACCTTTTTAGCTACTTTTACAACATCTTCTTTAGTTACACTTTCAATGCCATCCATCCACTCTTCAATCGTTCTGTTCGTTCCAGCTACTACATTGTGATAGAGCACTTCTGACAATCCGATCGGATGGTCAATCGTTTCAAGCACCTGGTTGTTGATCATTGCTTTTGTTTGTTCAAATTCCGCATCTGTGATGTTTCCGTTCTTCATTTCTTCATGTTGCTCTTTAATAATTTTTACCGCTTTTTCGTAATTTGCCGTTTCGATTCCGCTCATTACAAACACTGCTCCTTTATGGCTCTCAAACCTGGAAGCTGCATAATAAGCGAGGCTCTCTTTTTCTCTCACATTGATAAAAAGCTTTGAATGAGAAAAACCTCCAAATACACCATTGAATACTTGAAGTGCAAAATAATCATCGTCACTGTATGTGGTATATGTGCGATACCCCATATGTAATTTCCCCTGCTGCACATCCTGCTCTTCAAAGATTTCTTTAACCTCTGTGATTTTCTTTTCTTCCCTATTTTGTTCATCGGTTACAGTAGCCTCACTTCGATTTTCCGGAAAGCAGAAGTGCTTTTTCACTTTTTCGATCATTTCATTTGTAGAGATATCTCCGATTACATATAGATCCAGCCTGTCGTTCGTTATGACTTCCTGATAATAATCGAATAACTCTTTTGAAGTAATTGTATCCACTTCATTCTCATTGCCGTACACGTTTAAATGGTAAGGTTCTGATTCATACATTTCTTCAAGCAGTCTCTTATTTGCATAACGCATCTTATCGTCGAATATGGATTCAATCTGCTGTTTTAAACTGCGCTTCTCTTTTTTAACGATATTTTCTTTGAAAACACCATTTTCAAGAGCTGGTGCGAGCAGAACTTGAGACAACAAGTGAAACGCTTTGTCCAGAACAGGTTCTGAGTTAGACAAGAACTTTTCATTCGCAACTTCCATACGAATGCTGATCACTTGATTTTCACCTTTTTTTGAAAGATCAGCATTTAATGTAGCACCATATAGATCATCTAAAGCACTTCTTAACTCTTTGCTGGATGGAAAATCTTTCGTTCCACTTTGGAGAACATAGGAAAGCAATGCCCTCTTTGTAACGTTCTTTTCATTAATAGTTTCTTTAATCTGCAGAATAAATGATGTGGTCTTGTACTTTTTTGTTTCTATCGTATGTACAGTTATACCATGGAGATCTGTTTTTTCATGGTTTACAATTCCCATCGGATAAATGCCCCTTTCATTATAGCCTACATCCTAGTTTACCCATTTTCTATACTCAGCATGACAATCCTTCTTTCAAAAGAAAAAAAGTCCGCCATAAGGCGAACTTTTTGTGGTTGGTTCAATTCATTGTTGCTTTTAGAAGATGTTGATTTCCGCTCCAGGATGCTCGCTTTCCGCGGGGCGTGCGGTGAGCCCCCTAGGCTTATCAAGCCTGTCGTGGTCTCACCTGTCCCGCTGATCCCGCAGGAGTCTCGCACCTTGCGCTCCAATCAACTAATCAATGATGCGTATTCTACAAAAAAGTCCAAATGGAACAATCATTTAGAATTACGAAAACATACTTATGATCTATCTTTTTCCTTTTTCGTATGGAGTTCCAAGAGCTTTTGGTGCATCTGCTCGTCCTACTAGCCCAGCTAAAGCTAAGATTGTAAGAACGTAAGGTGCGATTAATAAGAATACTTTCGGAATATCCTGCAAAAACGGAATATGGGAACCAGAAATACTGATCGCTTGAGCTAACCCAAAGAATAAAGCTGCTCCCAATGCGCCTAGCGGATGCCACTTACCAAAAATCATTGCAGCAAGTGCCATAAAGCCTTGCCCTGTTATCGTTGAGTGAGTGAAGTTTCCAGAGATAGAAGCTACATATACCGCGCCGCCAAGACCTGCAAGAGCTCCACTTAATAAAACTCCAATATAGCGTACTTTTGTTACGTTAATACCCATAGTATCAGCAGCCATTGGATGCTCACCTACAGAACGCAAACGCAGCCCGAATGGTGTTTTATAAAGTACATACCAAACGATCAGTGCCACACCAACAGCCACATAGGATGTTAAATACGCGTTAGAGAAGAAAAGTTTTCCGATTAAAGGAATATCCGATAAGAACGGTATATCGCTCTTTGAAATTCTTTCAGAAATTACTGGTGTTTGTCCTGCATTAAAGATTTTTTTCGTTAAGAAGATCGCAAGTCCTGCAGCCAGGAAGTTCAATGCAACACCGGATACGACTTGATCCGCTTTTAAGGTGATACTCGCAAGTGCATGTATAGATGCAAGCATGGCTCCTACGATCATTGCTACGATAAAACTTACCCAAGGTGCCGCTCCATTCAATCCTAACTGTTCACCGTAATAGATCGTAACAGCCCCAGTAAAGGCACCAAATAGCATCAAACCTTCTAAACCGATATTTACAACACCGGAACGTTCACTGAAAACACCGCCTAAAGCAGTGAAAATCAATGGAGCTGCTGAAACGATTGCAGCAGGGACAATCAGCGCAAGAATATCCATGAAACTCATTAGATTTTACCCCCTTTGCTTACACGGTTCATCAGCCAGTGAACGATATAGCTGCATGCAACAAAGAATATGATGAGTGCAATCACGACTCCAACAAGTTCAGTTGGAACACCTGCAATAGACTGCATGTTAAGTGCACCGATCTTCAATCCGCCAAATAGTGCTGCACCAAGTACTACACCGATAGCGCTGTTTGCTCCTAAAAGAGCTACTGCGATACCATCAAAACCAACACCTGTGAATGCTGCATTAATCGTCATGTACTGATACGTTCCAAGACCTTCCATACTTCCCGCAATACCTGCAAAAGCACCGGAAATAGCCATTGAAAGCACGATGTTTTTTGATACATTTATACCCGCATACTGAGACGCGTGCTGGTTGAAACCTACTGCACGGAGTTCATATCCCATAGTAGTTCTCCAAAGCAAGAACCACATGATCACAGCCGCGATCAGGGCAACAATGATTCCGTAATGCAAAGTTGAATATTCCGTGATGCTCTGTAAGAATGGTGAAGCGAGAGATGCCGATTCTTTCACATTCTCTGTTCGTTCACCAGGAGCAAGCAAAAAGTTTCGGATGATTTCATTTGTACTGTAAAGCGCAATATAGTTCATCATGATTGTTGTAATTACTTCATGAACTTTAAATCTAGCTTTTAATATACCAGGTACTGCTCCCCATAATGCGCCCGCTACTGCTGCAGCAAGAATAGCAAGAGGAACGTGGACAATCGTGGGTGCATCTACTGTCACACCAACATAAACTGCCGCAAGCCAGCCAACTAATAGCTGACCCTCAACTCCGATATTGAATAATCCTGTGCGGAATGCAAACGCAACTGCAAGTCCTGATAGGATCAGAGGTGACATCTGTCTGATAGTTTCACCGATGAAATAAGGATCCCCAACCATTCCCTGGAACAATGCTACATATGCTTCAATTGGTTTATATCCACTTAAAAGCATTATAATTCCGCCAATTAATAAGCCAAGGAAAACAGAGAAAAGAGGCACAAGCAGCTTCACCTTATTATTTTTATTCTGCATTTACAGTACCTCTCTTTCCGCCAGCCATCAATAATCCTAGTTCTTGCTCAGTCGTTTCTTTCGGATCAACAATCGCTACGATTTTACCTTCATACATAACGGCTATACGATCACTCACGTTAATAATCTCATCGAGTTCAAAAGATACAAGCAGGACAGCCTTGCCTTTATCACGCTGTTCAATAAGTTTAGAGTGAATAAATTCAATCGCACCAACATCCAGTCCTCGTGTAGGCTGAGCAGCAATCAAAAAGTCTGGATCACGGTCTACTTCTCTTGCTATGATCGCTTTCTGCTGATTCCCTCCAGATAATGCGCGGGCAGGTGTATATGCATCAGGTGTTCGAACGTCATATTCTGAGATTAGTTTTTTAGCCTTATCAAATATTGGCGAAAATTTCAGAATTCCGTTTGTAGAAAATGGCTTCTGATAATAAGTTTGAAGCACCATATTCTCACCAACTGAAAAATCTAAAACAAGTCCATGCTTATGTCGGTCTTGAGGAATATGTGCAAGTCCGCTTACTGTAACACTTCGAGGTGATTTGTTTGTAATATCTTTATCTCTTAAATGAATGGAACCTTCATTTGCTTTTCGAAGTCCTGTTATTGCCTCTAAGAGCTCTGATTGACCATTTCCGTCAACACCTGCAATCCCGACAATCTCACCAGCTTTAACAGTCAGGTTCAATCCATTTACAGCGGGAACTTTACGGCTGTCTAAAACAACAAGATCTTTTATCGTCAAAACAGATTCTTTTGGTTCTGAGATTCCTTTGATAACTGTAAAATTCACTTCACGCCCTACCATCATCGCTGCAAGTGAGTCCGGATTGGAATCCTTAACGTCAACTGTACCAACGCCTCTTCCTCTTCTAATGACTGTACAGCGGTCACACACTTCCATAATTTCTTTCAGCTTATGAGTGATTAGAATGATGGATTTACCTTCACTTACTAGTTTTCTCATAATCTGAATCAGTTCTACAATCTCCTGAGGAGTTAAAACTGCAGTAGGTTCATCAAATATAAGAATATCTGCACCTCGATAAAGAGTCTTTAAGATCTCTACTCTCTGCTGCATTCCGACTGAGATGTCCTCGACCTTTGCGTATGGATCCACTCTGAGTCCATATTGATCAGAAAGTGCCTGAACTTCCTTAGCGGCTGTTTGTAAATCTACTTTTCCGCCTTTTGTAGGCTCTTTTCCTAGAATGATATTTTCCGTAACGGTAAATTTATCAACGAGCATAAAGTGCTGATGAACCATCCCAATACCAAGTGAGTTTGCAATATTCGGATCATTGTTCACCACTTTATTGCCTTTAACGTATATTTCACCTTGTTCAGGTTCATAAAGTCCGAACAAGACATTCATCAACGTTGATTTCCCGGCACCATTCTCTCCAAGAAGTGCATGAATCTCACCTTTTTTAACCTGAAGGGTAATATTGTCATTTGCTACGATTCCCGGAAATTCTTTACGGATATTCCGCATGTCAATTACGTATTCCATTCTAATGATGTCCCCCCTTTTAAGTACATAAGGAAGGACTTGGCATATGCCAAGTCCTGGCCTGTTATTCAAATAGTTGCATAGAGTTTACTTTAAGTTTTTTACGAACTCTTCGAACTCAGCATCTGTCTTAGGAACTTTCACTTCACCATCGATGATTTTTTTCTTGTAATCTTCAACTGACTTAAGTGCGTCTTTTTCAACGTTGTCTTGAGTTGGAGCAATACCTACTCCATCTTCTTTAAGACCGAATTCAACAATTTCCCCACCTGGGAATTTGCCTGCAGCTGTTTTCTCAGAAACTTCATATACTGCTTGGTCAACACGTTTTACCATTGAAGTAAGTGTTACGTCCTCAGGCATACCTTCTTCGTGCTGGTCACGGTCAACACCGATTACCCAAACATTTTCACCGTTCTTTTTACGGTTCTTCGCTTCTGTGAATACACCCATTCCAGTTCCGCCAGCAGCATGATAGATGATGTCTGCGCCTTGCTCATAGAACGTGTTAGCAATCTGCTGTCCTTTTTCTGCTTTGTTAAAGTCTTCTGCATATTGAACTAAAATTTCAGCATCTGGATTTGCAGTTTTCACTCCAGCTTTAAATCCGTTTTCGAACTTTTTGATAAGCTCAGAGTTAACTCCTCCAACAAAACCTACTTTGTTAGATGTAGTTTGCATACCAGCAATTAAACCAACTAAGAAAGAACCTTCGTGCTCAGAGAAAGTGATGTTAGCTACGTTGTCACCTTTAACTACCATATCAACGATTGCAAGCTTTGCATCTGGCTGCTGTTTAGCAACTGTTTCTACATCAGTACCCATCAAGAAACCGATTCCGAAAACAAGATCATATTTTTGACGGATTAAAGAGTTTAAGTTTGGCTTGTAATCACTTTGAGCTGTTGACTGTAAATACTTATAGCCTTTGTTTTCTTCCAGGCTGTTATCTTTTCCAAACTTCGTTAAACCTTCCCAAGCAGATTGGTTGAATGACTTATCATCAACACCGCCAGTATCCGTTACCATTGCTACTTTAAAATCTTTTTTAGCGTCTCCGCCTGACTTTCCTTCTTCAGAATTTCCACAACCTGCAAGAATAGTACCAGCAGTTAGCATTGCAGTTACCATTAAACCTAATTTCTTTTTCAAGTTAATTTCCCCCTAAAAATGTTTTCATTTTTTTGTGACTAACCCTAGGTGCAATTAAGTACCCCCATCACCCCCTAAAAAAGACTTTTATTAAAAGCGCTTTCTTAAAACAGAAAATAGAAATTTATCAGATCTAAAGTAATTACAAGAATAAAGCACTGGTTCATCATACTGATCATAGTGCATTTGTTTTAAAACTAATAAAGGGACACCTTCATCACTTTCCAGAATTTCAGATATTCTGTCGTGATAGCCGATAGGTTCAATGTTTGTTACCGCATACATTACACGTCTTCCGGTTTCTTTTTCAAGCATTTCTAAAAATGATTCATAATCATGAAGCCCCTTGGCTGGAAACAAGTGTGACGGCATATGGTCTTTACAAAATACTACTGGTTCGCCGTCTGCTGTCCGGACACGCTCCATCATCATGAGACCGTCGGGAAGTGAGTTATTAAACTTTGCAAGAAGTTCATCAGTAACATCTGTCGTTTGCGAAGAAAGAAAAATCGTACCTGCTTTCTTTCCGCCTCTTTCAATCATATCGGTAACACTGTATAGTTCTTCAATACCTGAAGAAAAAAGTGCTCTTGTTCTAACGAAAGTTCCAACTCCATGTTTACGTATGAGGACGTTTTCATCTTCTAAAATACGAAGTGCTTCTCGCAATGTCGCACGGCTTATGCCTAGCTGTTTGGAAAGTTCAAATTCTGAAGGAAGCTTTTCTCCTTCTTTATAAATACCTTCTTCAATATCTTTTTTTAACTTTTCTATCACTTTAATATATAACAAGCGATGGTCCGCTTTTATCGACATTACAAAACCACCTTAACTAGTTGTTCGACGTATGACAAATTAATTGAATAATCGACATTAATATACCATTTTTAATTCTATAAATAAATACTATTTTTACAAATTTTTAATAGGTATTATTTTCATTTACCACTTTTTCAATAAAAAGGTAAATGGAAAGGCTGTTTTCTTACACTTTGATGCCTTTGGAAGTGGTTGATTTCCGCTCCGGGATGCTCGCTTTCCGGGGGGTGTGCGGTGAGCCTCCTACGTATGTAAGCCTATGATATATCATATTCAAGGAAGCATGTGTGCTCCTGCGTCTACTAGAAATTCTATCGAAGCCGGCTTCCTCGTCGCATGCCTTGCAAGAAGAGTTTTCAGGTAGTTGGCACGCACCTTACACTCCAATCAACTATTCGAGGAAGCGTACTTACAAAACACCTCTTCAACAGCAGCAATCTTTTAGAAAAATGAGCCATTAAAAAGAAAAAAACGGGCAGATTAAGCCCGTTTTTATGAACTAGAAGCTTCTTTTTCTTCAGGCATTGCTGATATCAGAACTTCACGAGGTTTCGATCCTTCGTATGGCCCAACTATTCCTTTAGATTCCATCGTATCGATTAATCTTGCCGCTCTGGAATAACCGATTCGGAATCTTCTCTGAAGCATTGAAACTGAGGCAGTCTGCATATCCACAACAAGCTTTACCGCATCTGAAAAGAGATCATCTTCTGATTCCATTATCGCAGGCTCTGCTTCCTCTGTAGGAATCATTTCTTTTTGATATTGTGCTTTCTGCTGGCTGACACAATGGTCTACAATTGTTTCAACTTCTTCATCCGACAGAAAAGCTCCCTGAACCCGTACAGGCTTTGAAGCACCAGATGGGAAGAATAGCATATCTCCTCTTCCAAGGAGTTTTTCGGCTCCTCCCATATCTAAGATTGTTCTTGAATCTGTTTGAGAAGAAACACTAAATGCAATCCTTGAAGGTATATTTGCTTTAATTACTCCTGTGATTACGTCAACCGATGGTCTTTGTGTTGCAATTATCAAATGGATTCCGGCAGCACGCGCCATTTGAGCAAGGCGAGTGATTGCGTCTTCCACATCACCAGAAGCAACCATCATCAGATCAGCAAGTTCATCGACAATTACAACAATGTATGGTAAGAACGGCTGTTTCGCGTCACTTCTACCATTCTGTTTTCTAATGGATTCATTATACCCTTCAATGTTTCTCGTACCGCTGTGAGAAAACAATTCATATCTTCTTTCCATCTCTGACACGACTCTTTTAAGTGCTTGAGCTGCTTTTTTTGGCTCCGTAACAACTGGTGCTAAGAGATGCGGGATGCCATTATACATATTAAGCTCGACCATTTTTGGATCGATCATCATCATTTTAACTTCATGCGGCTTAGCTCGCATGAGAATACTTGTTATTATTCCGTTTACGCAAACACTTTTTCCGCTTCCGGTTGCGCCTGCTACGAGCAGATGGGGCATCTTGGAAAGATCTGCGATTATCGGTTCTCCTGAAATATCTCTGCCAAGACCTATTGCAAGCGGTGATTTTTGGCCAGAGAACTGAGGAGCTTCTAACACTTCTCTCAACGTAACCATTGAGATCTCGCCATTCGGCACTTCGATTCCTACAGCAGATTTTCCAGGAATCGGTGCTTCAATTCTTATATCTTTTGCCGCAAGCGCCAAAGCAAGATCATCAGTAAGGTTAACGATTTTGCTTACTTTAACACCTACATCTGGATACACTTCATATTTTGTTACAGCCGGACCTAAATGAACTTTGAGTACCTTTGCTTTTACCCCAAAACTTTCAAATGTTTTTTCTAATTTTTTTGCATTGCTTTTACTGGCTGCATACTGCTTATCCTTATGCTGTCCACTGTTTTGAGGGGTACGTAGATGCTTCATCGAAGGAAGCTGATAATGTTCGTTCTGAATAACTTCATCGCCAAAGTTTGCTGGAAGCGGTGAAGCTGAAGGTTCACTCCCAGCTTTTTCTGTTTCGCTTTTCTTGATTGCTTCATCAGAGTCATTGAAGTTTTGAGAACCGAATTTCAGTTGAACACCGCTTTCAGTATGATGGACTCTTTTCGTAAAATCCTCTATTACAGGTTCTTCTGAAATGATGATTTCCTCTGTCTCAGCTTGATCATCTTCATCAGGTGAAGCAGGCTTTAATTTCTTCTTTTCATTTACCTTCTTAGACCGTTCTTTAGCAATTGAATTTTTCTTTTCTAAAATAAATTCTGTTAGTTTTGCACTCGATTCATTAAAACTCGTGACAATCTTCTGCATAATAACAGAAAGTGATTTGCCTGTTATCAAGAGGAGACTTCCAATAATTAAGAAGAAGATAACTAGCTTTGTACCGCCCGCTCCAAATAAAAAATAAAATAACGCAAAGCCTATAGATCCGATAATCCCTCCCCCAAGGTCATCTGTTGCTGTCGTTCCTTGAAGCTGTAGCCAGTACAGTTCCCATGTGTTTCGTATTACGGAAGCGTCTTTCCAATCTCCGCCATTCGTTAAATGTTCAAACAATGTTAAATGACTAAGAACGAGAAAGGAGAAAAACAGAATATAAATACCTGTTAATCTTTTTGAAATCATAGCTGGCCAGCTTCGTTTCCAAATGAGATAAAGAGATAATAAAATACAGGCTAACAGCAAAATGCCGTACCATTCACCGCTAAAAAAACGTAAAAGATGCACGAATGCCATACCGACATTTCCCATTTTCGCTAAACCTAATGATGCAAGAGCCAATAATGATAATCCTGCAATCTCATATGTCAGCTGCTCTTTCCATCTTGCTTTATTTTTAGCTTTCTTTTTCTTATTTTTTGCCACCAATTTCACCTCACAACCATGCTGTTTTCTTTATGTATGTATACCAGAAAAGGAAAGAAAAGCAGCCCTGCATATAGAAAGGCTGCCCACATTAGTATAGCATATTTCTTAGGTGTCTAATTAAAAGTTTCGCAGCGTCATTCCGGGCTGACAGTCTTCTAATAAATAGTGAGAAGGATCTGTGCTCATGATCTGAACGATTCTTGTCTCATCACCGACCCGTTCAACAAGAACAGGAACATCATTATAAAGTATTACATTCTGCATAGCTGCATTGTTTCCTTCTTCCGGAAACATCAATTCATATGGCTGCATGGTATACCAAGTCATTGTTTTATACCTTCGTCGTTCTCAGTATTTTTATGTTCATCAATCAGCTCGTTCAATTTTTTTATCGCTTGACCGAGCCCTCCAACCTCATTAATAAGCCCATCTTTAACAGCATCAGTGCCGATCACATTTGTCCCGATATCTCTTGTTAGATTTCCTTTCGAAAACATCAGCTCTTTAAAACGCTCTTCACTGATCTTTGAATGACTTGTTACAAATGAAATCACTCTTTCTTGCATCTTATCCAGATATTCAAATGTTTGCGGCACACCTATTACTAATCCTGTCAATCTTACAGGATGGATCGTCATTGTAGCTGTGGGAACTATGAATGAATACTTCGCGCTAACAGCGATAGGTACTCCAATAGAATGTCCCCCGCCCAGCACTAGTGAAACACTGGGCTTTGATAATGAAGCGATCATTTCTGAAATAGCAAGACCTGCTTCAACGTCTCCGCCAACAGTATTTAAGATTACAAGCAACCCTTCAATCTTATGATTTTGCTCGATTGCAACGAGCTGCGGAATCAAATGTTCATATTTTGTAGCTTTATTATTTGGCGGCAGCTGCATATGGCCTTCGATCTGTCCTACTATCGTTAAACAATGAATACTCGAACCTTCAAGCTGAGGTACATTTGTTTGTCCTAGTGATTGAATTTTTTGGATCAGTCCTGAGCTTTCGTCTTTTTTATGAGGCACGTCCGGCTGCGGTGTTTCTGTTTCAGGTGTTTGGTCCATAAATCTCCACCCCTTCTCATTTAGTTCTTATTAGTATGGGCGTTATTTCCAAACGTATGATAAGAAAATAAAAAAACCTGCTAAAAAACAGCAGGTTAAATTTCCATGATGATCGGCATGATCATTGGTCTTCTTTTTGTTTTTTCAAACAAATACTGACTTAATGTATCTCTTACATTTGATTTTAGACTCGACCATTCCTTCATATTCTCGCTCATGCACTTTTCAAGAACTTCACGGACTTTTGTATTTGCCTCTTGAAGCAGCGCTTCACTTTCACGCACATATACGAAGCCGCGGGAAATGATTTCTGGTCCGGATATAAGCTGATGAGAATCTTTGCTGATCGTTACTACAACAACAAGGATGCCGTCCTGTGATAAAAGTTTACGGTCACGCAGTACGATATTGCCAATATCACCAACACCTAATCCATCAACAAGAACATTTCCTGAAGGAACTTTTCCAGTCTTTTGAGCCTGTCCGTTTGCAAATTCTACAACTTCACCTTTATCAATGATAAAGATATTATCTTTTTCTACTCCAACTTCAATCGCAAGTTTTTGATGGGCCTTTTGCATTTTATATTCACCATGAACGGGAATAAAATATTTTGGCTTCATCATACTGAGCATAAATTTCAGCTCTTCTGCACTTCCATGTCCTGAAACGTGAACCTTTTTCTGGCCGAAAATTACATCTGCACCAGTCCGCATTAATTTATCTACCATTTTAGCAACAGATGTTTCATTACCAGGTATCGGGGTAGCGGCAATAACAACTGTGTCTGAAGGACGCAGTGCAATTTGCTTATGAGATTTCTGAGCCATTCTTGACAATGCAGCCATAGACTCTCCCTGGCTTCCGGTTGTTAGAATGACAACCTTCTCATCACTGTAATCGTTTGCTTGATCAATTGTGATAAGGAGGTCTTTTTCGATATTTAAATAACCAAGCTGTGAAGCGATGTCTACTACTTTCACCATGCTTCGGCCATTAACAGCCACTTTGCGATTCGTTTTGGCAGCTGCATTCATCACTTGCTGAACACGGTGTACATTCGATGCAAAGGAAGCAATAATGATACGGCCTTTTGCAACTTGAAAAACATCTAGAATTTCATGCCCAACTTGAGCTTCCGGTCCAGTAGAACCAGGACGTTCCGCATTCGTACTGTCTGAAAGAAGACAAAGAACACCTTCTTCTGCAAGAGCTGATATTTTTCCGAATTCCGTATGCTGTCCATCAATAGGTGTGTGATCAATCTTAAAATCACCAGTATTTGCAATAACTCCCTGTGACGTGTGAATTGCAATACCGACTGCGTCTGGAATACTATGATTCACATGGAAAAAGCTCACTTTTGCACTGTTAAACGATAATTTCTGATTTGTTTCGATTAAGTTCAGTTCTGTAGAACGCAACAATCCTGCTTCTTTTAATTTAGCTTCAACAAGACCTAATGTAAGGCGAGTTCCATAAACAGGCACAGGAACTTGTCTTAGAACATAAGGAAGTCCTCCAATATGGTCTTCATGGGCATGAGTCAAGAAGATTCCTGTTACACGTTCAATGTTTTCCTTTAAGTAGGTCACATCCGGTATTACAATATCAATTCCGAGCATTTCCTCCTTCGGAAACATTAGACCGGAGTCCATAACAAAAATTTCTTCACCCGTATCCACTACATACATGTTTTTGCCGATCTCACCTACTCCGCCCAGGGCAAAAACTTTAATTTTCTCTCTATTTTGTTTTGACAATGTGTATATTCCTCCTAGGTTGTATGTAAAAAATTAATCCCGATCACGTCACTTAAAAACATTATAACTTATCAGAGGATTACAAAACAAGACTGAGCCAACATCAAATGAAATAAAAGGATGAGTTCATAAGGATTGTTGGTATTGGAAGGGTTGATATCCGGTCCGATAATAACTGATCAACGATCGATCTTTTTTTTAAAAGTGCCAAAGCAATAATCTTTCGGTATTTTCTAAAGATTAATGCTTTTGGTTCATTTTTCTTTCTCATCATAAGCAAGTTGATTGGAGTGCAAGGTGCGAGACTCCTGCGTGCCAGCCACCTGAATATGCTTCTTGCAAGGCATGCGACGAGGAACAAGCTTCGATGCCGTTTGGCTTGCAGACGCAGGAGCACATATACTTCCTTGAAGGTGAGACTCCTAATGGTGCAAAGCACCAAGGAGGCTCACCGCACTCCCCGCGGAAAGCGAGCATCCTGGAACGGAAATCAACCACTTCCAAGAGCAACAAAGATTACTTAAACAACCTTTAGAAAAAAGCCAAATAAAAAAACAAACCGGGTTACCGGTTTGTTTTTTACAGTTCATTTAGACGTGCAGCGAGTGAAGCTCTCTCAGCTTGATTTAAAGGCAATAATGGAAGTCTTACTCCTCCTACATCCAGTCCTTTTAACTGCAATGCAGTTTTTACAGGAGCAGGGCTTGGAGCTTTAAACAACTCATTCATTACCGGAAGCAGTTTACGATGAATGCGTGCTGCTTCAAGGTTTTCACCATTTTTGAAGCTGCTAATCATTGTCTGCATTTCATTACCGATTACATGTGATGCGACAGATACGATACCTGCACTGCCGATTGCTAATGATGGAAGTGTCAAGCCATCATCTCCGCTGTACAATAAAAAGTCTTCTGACGTTTTTTCAATGATTTCAGCCATGAAATCCAAGTTGCCGCCTGCATCCTTTAATGCAGTAATATTTGGGATCTCAGCCAATCTAAGAACGGTTTCTGCCGTAAACGAAATGACGGATCTTCCCGGAATGTTATATGCCATGATCGGCAGGTTTACAGAGCTTGCGATAGCCTGGTAATGTGCTACAATACCGTCTTGGCTAGGTTTGTTGTAATATGGAGCAACGATCATGATGGCATCAACACCAACATCTTCTGCCTTATTAGAAAGGTCGATAGAAGCTTTTGTATTGTTGCTTCCTGTTCCTGCAATTACAGGTACTCTGCCGTTTACTGCTTTTACAACATGCTTAAAAAGTGCAATTTTTTCTTCAGCTGTAAGTGTTGGCGATTCTCCTGTTGTGCCTGCAACTACCAAACTGTCACTTCCGTTATCAATCAAGTAATTAACTAGCTTTGTTGTTCTTGCAAAGTCTACATTTCCTTTACTGTCAAAAGGTGTAACCATTGCGGTGCTAATA
The DNA here is from genome assembly GCF_001642935.1 of Fictibacillus arsenicus. Lineage (NCBI taxonomy): Bacteria > Bacillati > Bacillota > Bacilli > Caryophanales > Fictibacillaceae > Fictibacillus > Fictibacillus arsenicus. Next base: position 1,913,912 of record NZ_CP016761.1, on the reverse strand, counting down.
CTTCCAAAATTCATTACTTTCACTCCTCAATACTCATTAAACTGCTGCTGTACAATTTCTTGCAAGTTTGTGGTAATCCCTTCTTCATTTAAGCGGAAAGTTGTATGAAGAGCATTTACGGATTCAATTAAATCTTCTTTTTTAACCAGTACCCAGATCGTAGTATGGGAGTCAGCAGATTGGAGGATCTGGATATTTCTGCTCGAAAGAGATTCCACGATTGCAGCTGTTACACCTGGCGTACCTGCAATGCCAGCACCTACCGCTGATACTTTTGCACAGTTTCTTGTCACATCAGGTTCATAGCCGATCTCTTTTAGTTTACACAGCGCCTGCTCAGTTTTATCTTCCATGATCGTGTAGACAACACCTTTTGGAGAGATGTTAATAAAATCAACTGATATCTGTTCTTGCGCCATTGCTTTAAATACCTTGGTCTGGAGATCATACTGGCCGTCATTAGCATAGACTTTTATCTGTGTAATATTAGAAACATGGGCGATCCCAGTAATGATTGATTCCTGCACGTCTTTTCCTGCTGGACCTTTTAATGAAGAAGTTACAAGAGTTCCAGGAAGGTCAGAATAGGTAGAACGAATCCGAAGCGGAATTTTTGCCTGCATAGCAATTTCCACTGCTCTTGGATGAATAACCTTGGCTCCCTGATATGCCATGTTGCAGATTTCAGCATATGTCACAACAGAAAGAGGTCTTGCATCTTTAACAAGTCTTGGATCGGCTGTCATAACTCCTTCTACATCAGTAAAGATATCAATGAACTCTGCTTGAAGAGCCGCTCCAAGTGCAGAAGCACTCGTATCGCTGCCCCCTCTTCCAAGTGTAGCGATATCTCCGCTCTTCGATTGACCCTGAAAGCCAGCTACAACCACTACAGAATGATTTTCAAGTTCTGCTCTAATCCGTTCGCATTTCATATCAATGATTCTTGCGTTAGAAAAATCGTCGTTCGTACGGAAACCTGCCTGTGGTCCTGTTAATGCAGCAGCAGATAAGCCTGAAGCATTCAGCAGACCTGAAAATACCACCGAAGAAATAATTTCTCCGCAAGATAAAAGCAAATCCTGTTCACGGTTGGATATTTTGTTGTTCTCACCTAACAGGCTTAACAAAGTATCTGTTGCATAAGGATCACCGAGTCTTCCCATTGCAGAAACCACACATACTACTTTATAGCCTTCATCAACTGCTTTTTTAATATGACGGACTGCTTCTGAGCGGCCCGTATCTTCTTTTAAAGAAGTTCCTCCAAATTTTTGAACGATAATCTTCATGAATGCACCTTCTTTATGAAATTAAAGCAAGTTTAACTTGATCAAACTTTCTGCGATCTGTACTGAGTTATATGCAGCGCCTTTTAAAAGATTGTCTGACACTACCCACATGTGGTACGCGTTATCACGATCTAAATCTTTACGGATTCTGCCAACGAATACATCTGGCAATCCTGCTGCTAAAGCCGGCATCGGATAGATCTGTTCTTCTGGCTGGTCTTGCAATGTTACACCTGGCGCTGACTTTAATACTTCTCTTATTTCATGGACGGATGGGTTGCCATTTTCAAACTCTGCATATAAAGATTCAGAGTGTCCAGTTTCAACTGGCAGTCTTACACAAGTGGCAGCGATCTCCAGATTCTGCAAGTGCATGATTTTCTTTGTTTCATTCATCATTTTTAATTCTTCAAATGTATAGCCGTTCTCTTCAAATTTATCAATTTGAGGAACTGCATTAAACGCTATTTGATAATGTTTTTTATCCGAAGCACATGGCATGATCGATGCTTCAAAAGGCTCATCGTTTAAAACCGCTTTAGATTGCTCTTTTAGTTCCTCAACTGCTTTTGCTCCCGCTCCTGAAACAGCCTGATAAGTGGAAACGATCACCTTTTTAAGGCTGTATTTTTCATGAAGCGGCTGAAGCGCCACTACCATTTGAATAGTAGAACAGTTTGGATTTGCGATGATTCCATTATGCTTCAATAGATCTTGTTCGTTAACTTCAGGTACAACCAGCGGCACGTTCGGATCCATACGGAATGCGCTCGTATTATCTACAACGATTGCACCTCTCTTCACTGCCTCATGTGCAAGCTGCTTAGAAACAGAGCCACCGGCAGAAAATAAAGCAAGATCAACCCCTTCGAATGCTTCTGGCGTTGCTTCCTGTATCGTATGGGATTCCCCGTTAAATGTAATGACCTGTCCTGCAGACCTTTTACTAGCAAGAAGGGATAACTTGCCGATCGGAAAATTCTTTTCACTTAAAGTATTCAACATCTGCTGGCCGACTGCGCCAGTTGCACCTACTACGGCAACATGAAATGATTTTTGGCTCATCTTTTATTAACTCCTTTATTGTTTAAGGTAAGCAAGCTACAACAGAAGGAGAAACGCAATTTTATGGTTTCTCCTTGTTAATCCATATAATTTATCATATTTTATCATAAACTGGTCGGTTATGAACGGATTTTCTTCTGCTGTATTAATCTATCACCCTGAGTACAGGCTGAAGCTGCTTACCTTGTAAAGCGAGTTCGATGGTTTCTATTAATGTATCCATATGTGCAACGAGCGAATTCTGCTTTTTAACGGGATCATCCTGGCTGAATGGAATGAAATATATATTCTTTGTTGCCATAAGTCTCATTATGTTAACACCGTTTAAACCTAATCCATCATTGGTTGAGATGCCGAGAACTACTGGATTCTGATTTCTAAGTGTTGCCTTTGCTCCCATAAGTACCGGAGAATCTGTCATTGCGTTGGCAAATTTACTGATTGAATTTCCAGTCAGAGGAGCGATAACCATACAATCCAAAGGAGTCTTTGGTCCAAACGGTTCAGCTTTTACAATAGAATCCACAGGTTCATTGCCCGTAATTTCCTTAATTTTTTCAACCCATTCACCTTCAGCACCAAATCGTGTTGTCGTTTGCATTACAGTATGCGTGAAAAAAGGCGTCACCTTTGCACCAAGGTCCACGAGCTTTTGGATTTGAGGAAAAACCGCATCATAGGTGCAATGTGAACCGGTTAATCCAAAGCCGATATGCTTCCCATTAAAATCCATAAAAACTACCCCTTCCGCTTATAAAATTCATTGATTAACAGCTGCGAAAGTACATTAGCGACAATTTTCCCTGCTGTTTTAGGAGCTACTATTCCTGGTAATCCCGGAGCTAGCAAAGCTTTAATCCCCCGCTTTTCTGCATACCGGAAATCTGTACCCCCTGGTTTTGAGGCCAAGTCAACAATTAACGTATGTGACGGAAATTTTGATATGACATCAGCATTTACAATCTGTGTAGGAATCGTATTGATGCATACATCCGTCTCATAAACTTCATTTTTCAAATCATCTAAATGAAAAGGAATCATTCCCATTTCTGAAATTCTTGCCATATGTTCCGATTTTCGGGCTCCTACTTTTACATGTGCTCCTAGTGCCTGAAAAGTTCTTGCTACACTCATACCAACACGGCCGAATCCAAGGACAACTGTGTTTGATTGATGAATGGTTATATCTGTATGCTGGATTACCATCATAATCGTACCTTCAACAGTAGGTATGCTATTATATATAGCTACATCGTCTCTTTCGAACAGTTTTGTAAGCTTCCGATTGCTGTTTGCTGTGATCGTATCAAGATAAGAATTGCTGATGCCTGAAAAAACCTGACAGTGACTTCTTGTATTTTTCAACATTTCTTCTGTTAAAACGTTTTTCCGGTTTGAGAAAATAGTATCAATCTCTCCCTGCAGCCCCGTTCCACTTACAGGCAAAATAATGCTGTCTAACTTTGAAAAATCAACTTCATCTATATCCATTTTTGATGCGCCAGTAAAACCATGATCGAGCTGGTCATAGCCAATAAGTGTAAGTATCGCGTTTAATTCTGTTAATTTTCTGATTACTTCTAGCTGCCTCGCATCGCCGCCAAAAACAGCGATATGCAAATCCGTTAACATTCTTTCTCCCCTTTCTCCGTTGTTCCTTTACTGCAGGGGAATTGCTATCCACGTTCATCATAATATGAACGCTTCGCCTATCTGGTTACTCAAAACCCCATTTTACAACGGCATTACTTTTTATCATTACGGTCACATATTATTATTTTTACGAACTATTGGTATCAATCAACATCATTATATTCATGAGCACCTGCCTTGTTTGGGGCATTAGTTAAACGCAGCGCCCATTTTTGTTCTGTAAAAAAACTTGCCTGTGAAAGTGGTTGATCTCCGCTCCAGGATGCTCGCTTTCAGCGGGGCGTATAGAGACAAATAAAAAATCCGGGAAAGGTTCCCGGATTCTAAAATGTAATCGTTTTTTATTGTAATCCCTTCGGCAGCTCCCCTGTAGGACTGACGAGTGATGTTGAGCATCCTTCATTGAAAATGGATTGAATCAGCTGGTCAACATCTTCCTTTGAAACTTTATCGATAGATTCTACCATATCATCCAACGTACGATGATAGCCTAAGATAAGTTCGTGCTTGCCATTTCGGCTCATACGGCTGTTTGTGCTCTCTAGGCTGAGCATCAAGTTTCCTTTAATTTGTTCTTTGGAATTTTTCAATTCTTTATCAGTAATTCCATTTTCGTTTAAGTCATCAACGATATTTGTGATTGTTTCATACAACTCATCGAGCTGATGAGGTGCGGTACCGCCATAAATAGTGAAAATTCCATTATCCTGAAACGCAGAATGATACGAAAAGACAGAGTATGCAAGACCTTTCTGCTCTCGCACTTCCTGAAACAGGCGGCTAGACATACTTGAGCCAAAAATATTGTTGAGTATGATCAAGCTGTAGCTTCGTTTATCTTTTAAAGAAAGGCCAGGAAAACCTAAACATAAATGAGCCTGTTCCGTTTCTTTCTTGCGAGCCAATTTTTCAGGATGGAATATCGGAGAATCCATTTCAGCTTTAGCTAAAGAGCTCGTCTTGTAGCTGCCGAACCATCCCTCAACTTTTTTGATAAAAGATTCATCTATATTCCCAGCTATTGAAATAACCACTTCTTCGGGAACATAATGTGTATTCATGTAATCACGCAACGTATTCCCTGTAAATGTATGCAGCGTTTCTTCAGTACCTAAGATCGGAAAACCTAGTTCATGATTTTGAAAGCTTGCCCGGCTAAGCATGTCATGAACGATATCATCAGGTGTATCTTCATACATTTTTATCTCTTCTAAAACAACATTCTTTTCTTTTAATAATTCACCTTCGTCAAATGTTGAATTAAAGAACATATCAGCTAACACTTCAAGTGCATATGGAGCATGTGTATCAAGAACTTTTGCATAATAACATGTATATTCCTTTGAAGTAAAAGCATTCACTTGACCGCCGATGCTGTCAAACGACTCCGCAATTTCTCTGGCTGTTCTTGTTTTAGTCCCTTTGAAAAACATGTGCTCCAAAAAGTGTGAAATACCATTGTTCTTCGTATTTTCAAACCTGGATCCTGTTCCAATCCATACCCCTATCGCTACCGATCGTACGGTTGGAATATTCTCCAAAACGACGCGGACGCCGTTTGAACATGTATGTCTTTTTATCAAACTTGTTTCCCCCTAGCTGTCAAATCTGCCACTATTAATCATAGGAACAATATACCATTATCATAACTCCTATACAACTTTACTTAATTGATTTTGGGAGCAGTCTTTTTTCATCCATAAGATCTGAGACAGTTCCGATACTGAGTCCTTTATCTTTAATACCTTTAATAAGCTTCTCTAGACCTGCTGCTGAAGAGGCTGTTGGATGCATTAAAATCATAGCTCCAGGGTGAACCTTATTCAAGACTCTTTCAACCATTTCATCAGGATTTGGATTCCTCCAGTCTACTGTGTCAACAGACCAAAGAATCGTTTTCATATTAAGTTCAGCAGCTATTTGAACTACATCGTTCCGGTAGCTTCCGCTTGGCGGTGCAAACCAATTAGGTGACTTATCCAAAGTGGCATTTATAACTTCATTCGTTTGTTTGAGTTCTTCGGTAATTCTAGTATTAGTCATTTTTTTCAAATCCGGATGTGAATATGCATGGTTGCCAATTTCATGGTTTTCTTCAGCAATCATTTTTGCCAGGGAAGGATTTTTCTTAACCCATGAACCATCCAGGAAGAAAGTTGAATGTACATTATTCTTCTTCATTGTTTGCAGCATACCCGGCAAATGTTCATTGCCCCAAGCTACATTTACAAGAAGAGTTACCATAGGTTTCTCCGGATTTCCTCGATAGATAGGAGAAGCAGGCAAGTTCTCTAAATGTATGGTTGGTTCTATTTGCTTTACTACTAATTTTTTTTCATCGAATTTATTTATTTTTTTCATAGCCTTAAATGATTCTTCCATATCTACAACTAATCCATTGTAGCCGGGAGTGGCCTTCCAAACAGGATCGATTTCAGCATTCTGAGGCGGCTTATTTAATTCCTTAGCTTTTTCTTTAATCTGTGCATAGATCGAATTTGATTTCATTTGTGAAACAGCCGTACTCTGCGCTTTAATGCTTTCGATATAAGTGCTCGTAAATGGGTTATGCACCGAAATAGCTGTTGCAGTTATGATTAACACGATGATGGACCAGTGAAGAATTGATTTTTTCACATAACTCCCCTCCCTGTAATCAAGTTATGTACAACCTGTACAAGTTAGAACGTTAATGGAACATTAAGACAGCAATGAAAAAGCCAGCCCTTATGCAAGGCTGGCCTTTATTTGTATAGAATTAAACATTCTGCTGCTGTTCATTTTTCGCTTTTTCTTCTTTTAGGACTACTTTGCGTGATAAGTTTACACGTCCCTGGTTATCGATCTCCATAACTTTCACAAGGATTTCATCACCAAGCTTAACGACATCTTCTACTTTACCTACACGCTCTTCAGCTAGTTCTGAAATATGGACTAATCCATCTTTGCCGCTGAATAGTTCTAAGAAAGCACCGAATTTTTCAATACGCTTTACTTTGCCCATGTAATATTCGCCAACTTGAACTTCTCTTACGATATCTTCAATAATCTTCTTCGCCTTATTGTTCATCGGCTCATCAGTTGAAGCGATAAAGATCGTTCCGTCTTGTTCGATGTCGATTTTAACTCCAGTTTCTTCAATGATTTTATTGATGATTTTCCCGCTTGGCCCAATAACATCACGGATTTTGTCAGGGTTAATCTTCATTGTTAAAATCTTAGGAGCATACTGAGATAATTCCGTACGAGACTCAGAAAGTGTAGAAAGCATAGACTTCAAGATAATCATACGGCCTTCTTTTGCTTGTGTTAGTGCCTCTTGAAGGATTTCACGGTTGATACCTGAAATTTTAATATCCATTTGCAGAGCAGTGATGCCATTTGGTGTACCTGCTACTTTAAAGTCCATATCTCCAAGGTGGTCTTCCATACCTTGAATATCTGTAAGAACTGTAACATCTTCACCATCTGAGATCAGACCCATCGCAATTCCTGCAACTGGCGCCTTGATCGGCACACCAGCATCCATTAGTGCCAATGTACTTGCACAAATACTTGCTTGAGATGTAGATCCGTTTGATTCAAGCACTTCAGAAACTAAGCGAATTGTGTACGGGAATTCCTCTTCATTCGGAATTACTTGTTCTAAAGCGCGCTCTCCCAATGCACCATGACCGATTTCGCGTCTGCCTGGTCCGCGCATAAAGCCCGTTTCACCTACACTGAATGGAGGGAAATTATATTGATGCATAAACCGCTTAGACTCTTCAACACCAAGTCCGTCAAGAACCTGAACATCACCTAACGCACCTAAAGTACAGATACTTAATGCTTGTGTCTGCCCTCGTGTAAACAGACCAGAACCATGTGTTCTAGCTAAAATCCCTACAGTAGAAGAGAGTTTGCGGATCTCATCCGTTTTTCTTCCATCTGGACGAATTTTTTCTTTTAAGATTAAGCGTCTAACTTCTTCTTTGATAAGTTTATGTAGAATCTCTTTAGCTTCATTAGCTTTTTCTTCATCTTCTTCATAACGTGAAGCGAGATTTGCACCAACTGCATCAAGGGCTTCTTGACGTGCATGTTTCTCAATTACTTTTACAGCTTCTTTTACATCGCTTCCGACAATTTCACGAACTTCTTGCTCAAGATCCTTATCAAGCTCATGAAGAACTACTTCCATCTTTTCTTTTCCGATTTCCGAAACGATTTCTTCTTGGAATGCAATTAGCTTCTTAATCTCTTCATGACCGAACATGATTGCTTCAAGCATCGTTTCCTCAGAAACTTCTTCTGCGCCAGCTTCAACCATGTTAATCGCATGTTTTGTTCCTGCAACGATTAATTGAATATCACTTTTCTCGTTTTGTTCAACAGTCGGGTTGATAACAAACTCGCCGTCAATACGCCCGACAGTAACACCTGCGATTGGTCCTTCAAAAGGAATATCCGAAATAGACAATGCAAGGGATGATCCGATCATTGCTGCCATTTCAGAAGAACAGTTTTGATCAACACTCATTACAGTGCTGACAACTTGTACTTCGTTACGGAAACCATCAGCAAATAAAGGACGGATCGGACGGTCAATCAAGCGGCTTGCCAATACAGCTTTTTCACTTGGACGGCCCTCACGTTTAATAAATCCTCCAGGGATTTTACCAACTGCGTATAAACGTTCTTCGTAGTTTACTGTCAGTGGGAAAAAACTTAAATTTTTGGGCTGTTTTGAAGCTACAGCAGTAGAGAGTACTGCCGTATCACCATATCTGACCATAACAGCACCGTTTGCTTGTTTTGCTAATTCTCCAATTTCGAACGTAAGCGTTCTGCCCGCCCAGTCCATGGTAAAAGTTCGTTTTTGTTGATCCATTTTACTTGGTACTCCTCTCAACACTTAAAAAATCCTAGTATTTTATGGTTCTATTATATCCTAACGTAGTCCTTCCTAAAAAGAAAAACTGTAAAGAATTTAGCACCCTGAATAAAATATTTCTGATATGTCCGATATCGTATTGCTTGCAATAAAAAAAGCGGGATTAAATCCCGCTTTTGTTGGATTAACGACGTAATCCTAGTCTTCCGATCAATTCGCGGTAACGCGTGATGTCCTTGTTACGTAGGTACGTTAACAAGTTACGGCGCTTACCAACCATTTTTAATAGACCACGACGTGAGTGGTGATCTTTCTTGTGTGTACGCAAGTGATCATTCAACTCATTAATTTGTTCAGTAAGGATAGCGATTTGAACTTCTGGAGATCCAGTGTCCGTATCATGTACCTTATACTCGCTGATTAGTTCGTTTTTACGCTCTTGAGTAATAGCCATCCTTTTCACCTCCTTAATATTAGAAACACCTATTACCGAGCAAGCGTCGGTGACTCGACTTGCCAAGCAACGGTTATTTTGTACATTAAAAATGTACATGTATTAGCATAGCCTGTTTAAGAAATAAATGCAAGTTTTTTTAACACATTGACTGTATGATTGATAATGTCTCGTTCTTATCTGTTTTTAGCTGTTCGATCAATTCATCGATAGAATTGAATTTCTTTTCATCCCTGATTCTTTTCAGCCAAGTAACACTAATCGTTCTACCATAGATCTCTTTTTGAAAATTAAAGATATGAACTTCTAAAGAAGGCATTTTTTGATTATCTTTAAAAGTTGGCTTATAGCCCACATTTGCCATTGCATTGAACTTTTCTCCGTCAACACTAACTTCTACGGCGTAAACCCCTGTTTTTGGAAGGGTATAGACATCTGTGTCAAGATTTGCTGTAGGAAAACCTATTGTACGTCCGCGTTTGTCTCCATGTATGACAGTACCATTGAGTTTATATCTTCTGCCGAGATAATGAACAATGCTCTCGACCAGTCCTTCTCTGAGGCATTGGCGAATAAGGGTAGAACTTATTTTCTGGCCCTTTTCTTCAATCTTCTCAATTACAGTTTGACCAAATTTGCCGTCAGCTTCATGAACCAGTGTTTCCACATTTCCTTTTCCATACTTGCCGTATGTAAAATCAAAACCTGTTACAACATGTTTTACATTTAAACCGACAATATACTGGTCAACAAAATCTTTTGTAGAGAGTGAAGCAAAATCAAGATCGAATTTCACAAGATAAAAACGTTTAACTCCCATACTTTCTAACATCTTTTTCTTTTCTTCAAGCGGTGTGATATATGTCCAAGTTTCATCCGCTTTTCCCAAGACAACAGAAGGATGCGGATGAAAACTCATAACAGCTGGAATTGCTCCATTTCTTTCTGCAAGTTCAATAGCAGTATTTATCACACGCTGATGTCCGATGTGAATTCCGTCGAAGTAGCCTAATGCCAAGATTAATGGCGGGAGACTTTCTTTTTCATAATGATGAGGATGATTAATGACGATCGTTTCCAAAAACTCACCTACTAACCTGTTTCGTTATTCAATGGCTAACACTTTCGCTGGTTTAATCAAACCAGGTTTAGAAGGATGCAGCTGATATATGGCTAGACATTTTCCTTCTTCATTATAAACACCAAACGGACTTTGTTCCAACTCTTTTGGTTTAGGCAGCACTGATCCATTTCTTACTTGTGCCTCAGTCTCCTCATCAACAGTCCATTTTGGAAAATGCGAGATCCCTCTCTCTAGTGGAAATAAGAAATTATCCAAAGGTGACTCTGTGTTTTCCAGCTCTTCAAATGTGACACAATCGCTTAAAGTAAATGGACCTGAGGCTGTTCTTATCAGAGATGACATATGAGCGGGATAACCTAGCTTTTCACCGATAGCAACAGCGAGGGTACGGACATAAGTCCCTTTAGAACATTTTACTCTATATGAAAATACAGGACTTTCTTTTCTTAAAGTATCCTCTTTGTTCAGCAGTTCAAGCTCATATATGGTCACTTTCCGTTTTGGTCTTTCAATTTGAATTCCCTGCCTTGCGTATTCATAAAGTTTTTTACCGTTAACCTTAACAGCCGAGTACATGGGAGGAACTTGTTCAATCTCGCCTGTAAGAGACCGTAAAATCTCTTTTATTTTTCCAAAGTCTATATCTTCCTCTACTTGTCTTTCCATTACTTTGTCGCCATGTGCATCTTCTGTCTCTGTCGAATAGCCGAGCGTAACTTCACCGATATATTCTTTGCCGTAATCAGACATATACTCAGCAATTTTTGTTGCTCTTCCAATACAGATAGGCAGCACACCTGTAACTTCCGGATCCAGAGTTCCGGTGTGTCCCACTTTTTTAGTTGAAAAGATTCTGCGTATTTTTCCTACACAGTCATGTGATGTCATTCCGGCAGGTTTTTTCAGTGCTAAAATTCCTTGCCTAACAGTCATATCAATTTCTCCTTTTACATACCTGCATAAGTTAAATAATTTGGGCTGTTCGCAAACTCTGTTGATATGTGAAGTGGTTGATTTCCGTTCCAGGATGCTCGCTTTCCGCGGGGCGTGCGGTGCCCACGGTGAAAGATATTTAGTGTTGCTCCTGCGTAATTAGAAAATCCTGCCGCAGCAAGCTTCCTCGTCGCATGCCTTGCGAGAAGTAAACTCAGGTAGCTGGCACGCTGCTCTCGCAGGAGTCTCTCACCTTCCACTACAATCAACTTTTGTCGACGAAGAGTTTTTCAAAAAAAATCTTAGAAAAGAGCCATGGATGTATTTTAAGCAAAAAATGGATAGACAATTTATTTAATTGCCTATCCATTTGCTATTATGGTTTCGGATAATCTTCGTTTTCTTCTTCGCTGTCTTCGTCATCTCGTTTAATCTCAGATAAAAGACTTTCGATCTTGCTTCCATAATTTAAGGATTCATCAAATTTAAAGAAGATGTCCGGTGTTTTACGCATGCGTATACGTTTTCCAATTTCAGTCCTGATAAAACCAGTAGCTTTAGCAAGACTGCGCAAAGTCTGTTCTTTTTGTTCACTGTCGCCAAAAACAGAAACGTATACAGTCGCTTGCTGCAGGTCACCAGTTACATCAACCGCCGTAACAGTTACAAAACCAACGCGGGGGTCTTTCAGTTTCCGGCCAATAATATCAGTAAGCTCTTTTTTCATCTGTTCCCCAACACGGTTGGAACGGATTGTGCCCATAATTTATACACCCCGTTTCTTGCCACTTGCTTTATAGCCACTCCACTTTAGAATTGGTTACTTCCAATTCGGTAATAGATGTAATCATTGCAAGTGCTCTTTGCAATTCTTTTTCTGCTATTATTTTGTCCGAAGAAACGGTTACCATACTTATCTCTGCACGCTGCCATAAATCCTGGAATCCAGTTTCAGATACAGCAAGGTTTAAGCGCTGCCGAAGTCTGTTAACCGCTTTTTGAACAACCGAACGCTTATCTTTTAACGACTGTGCTTCATATATGAAAAACTCAACCGTTAATAATCCGATCATTTTACTTTAATTTCTTCCATAATATAAGCTTCAATGATGTCGCCTTCTTTAATATCATTGAACTTTTCAAGAGTAATACCACATTCGTATCCAGCAGAAACTTCTTTGGCATCATCTTTGAATCGTTTAAGTGCATCAATCTTGCCCTCGTAAGAAACAACACCATCACGGATTAAACGTACTGTGGAATCTCTTGTAATTTTACCTTCTGTAACATAACAGCCAGCGATCGTACCAACTTTTGATACTTTAAAAGTTGTTCTGACTTCAACCTGACCGATAACTTTTTCTTCGAATTCAGGGTCGAGCATACCTTTCATCGCCGATTCGATTTCTTCAATAACGTTGTAGATGATACGGTGAAGACGAACATCAACCTTCTCAGCGTCAGCAGTACGTTTAGCACCTGCATCCGGACGAACGTTAAAACCGATTACGATTGCATTTGAAGCAGATGCAAGCATGATATCATACTCGTTGATCGCTCCAACACCTGAGTGAATGATTTTAACCTTAACACCTTCAACATCGATCTTTTGAAGAGAACCAGCAAGTGCTTCTACAGAACCTTGAACATCACCTTTAATGATGACATTGATATCTTTAATCTCACCTTCTTTAATCTGATTAAAGAGGTCATCAAGGTTAAGTTTAGAAGATTCTTTACGCTGAGCATCCTGTTGTTTCTTGAAACGGGATTCTCCAACTTGGCGAGCTTTTTTCTCATCAGCAAATACCATGAATGGGTCTCCAGCTTGTGGAACATCATTCAATCCTGTAATTTCAACAGGAGTTGAAGGTCCAACAGACTTAACACGGCGGCCAAGATCATTTACCATCGCACGAACACGTCCGTACGTATGTCCAACTACGATTGGATCTCCAACATTTAATGTACCTGACTGCACTAGAAGCGTTGCAACAGAACCACGGCCTTTATCAAGCTGTGCTTCAATTACAGTTCCGGCAGCAGTTCGGTTAGGATTTGCTTTTAATTCTTCTACTTCTGAAACAAGGTTGATCATTTCAAGAAGGTCATCAATTCCGTCACCTTTAATAGCTGAAACGTTAACGAAGATTGTATCTCCGCCCCATGCTTCAGAAACTAGTCCATGTTCAGTAAGTTCCTGCATAACTCGGTCTGGGTTAGCAGCTTCTTTATCCATTTTGTTTACAGCAACGATAATCGGTACTTCAGCGGCTTTTGCATGGTTGATCGCTTCAACAGTCTGCGGCATTACACCATCATCAGCAGCTACAACAAGAATTGTAATATCCGTTACTTGAGCACCGCGTGCACGCATAGTTGTAAACGCAGCATGTCCTGGTGTATCAAGGAATGTAATTTGTTTTCCGTTGTTTGTGATTTGGTATGCACCGATGTGCTGAGTAATACCACCAGCTTCTCCTGCAGTTACTTTCGTGTTTCGGATAGCATCAAGAAGCGTTGTTTTACCATGGTCAACGTGCCCCATGATTGTTACAACCGGCGGACGTACTTGCATATCTTTTTCATCGTCAACGACTTCATAATTTTCGAATTCCGTTTCATCAACGATAATTTCTTCTTCCACTTCAACATCATAATCAGCGGCGATTAGTTCAATCGCTTCTTTATCAAGCTCTTGATTGATCGTTGCCATAATACCAAGACCCATTAGCTTTTTGATGATTTCAGAAGTATCTTTATTTAATTTTTTCGCAAGTTCACCTACTTGAAGAGTATCAGTAAAAGTGATTTTGCTTGGAGTCTCAAGAACCTTCTTTTGAGGAGCTTGCTGCTGGCTGCCTCCGCCTCTGTTTTGTTTATTTCTGTTCTGGTTCTTGTTGTTATTGTTTCGGTTATTGTTATTTCTATTGTTGTTATTCTGGTTTCTGTTGTTGCTGTTTTTAGAATTGTTATTCTTTGCAGCATTCTGGCTATTTGAATTACCTGGCTTCGCCCCTTGAGTTTGCGGGCTTTTTGATTGTGATGAGTTACGATTATCGGTCTCTTTTTTAATTTTCATATTACTCTCTTTTTGAACTTCCTTTTTATTAGATTTGGTGTCGTTACCAGAGTTGTTTCTATTCTTATCTGTTTTAGGGAGTTGATTCTGATTTTTTGGTTTTGCAGGCTGATCTTTTTGTGCTTTTGAATTATAAGCTTCATCTAGCTTTGTTAAAGCAGCCTGATCGATCATAGACATATGATTCGCCACATGGACATCCATTGTTTTAAGCTTTTCGATTATGTCTTTACTTTGAACATTTTTCTGTTTCGCATATTCGTATACGCGTATTTTACTCATATGTTCACCCCCGTGTTAGTGATCAAGAAGTTCCTTTAAACGCTTTGAAAATCCTTGATCATTTACAGCAACTACAACTCGCTGTTCTTTTCCAATTGCTTTGCCTAAAACATTTCGATCTTCTATCCAAAAATAATCGACTTTATAGAAAAGACACTTATCTGTTACCTTTTTCTTCGTGTTCTCAGAAGCATCTTTTGATAATAAAACAATTTTTGCGTTCTGTTTTTGTATGCTTTTTACTACAAGCTCTTCACCAGATATTACTTTTCCGGCCCGAGCCGCTATTCCAAGAAAGTTTTCCCACCGGCTTGTTTTCAAGATGTATGACTTCCTTTTTCAAGCTGTTCGTATAAATCAGCCGGAATTTTCGACTTCAAGTGTGTCTCTAGGATCTTTTTCTTTTTTGCTTGTTCAACACAAACAAGTTCATGGCAAAGATAAGCTCCTCTTCCGGATTTTTTTCCGGTTGAGTCGACAGAGACTTCCCCTTCAGGTGAGCGGACAATACGTGTTAATTCTTTTTTCGCCTTCATTTCTTGGCAGGCTACGCATTTTCTCATTGGAATTTTGCGGGTTTTCATTGTCTCCACCTCGTCTTCTCTTACTCTTCATCCTCGACAGAATCGTTATAGGAAGAATCATTAGTTGAATTCTTAGAGTCATAGACACCTGATTCTACAGCTTCTGATTCACTTTTAATATCAATCTTCCAACCTGTTAATTTTGCAGCAAGACGTGCATTCTGACCACGTTTGCCAATCGCCAGTGACAACTGATAATCAGGTACGATAACCGTAGTCATCTTATCTTCTTCGTTCACTTGTACTTCTAGAACTTTTGCAGGACTTAAAGAGTTTGCAACGTAAACGACAGGATCTTCACTCCAGCGAACAATATCAATCTTCTCGCCGTTAAGTTCTTTAACGATCGTTTGCACACGTGCACCTTTTTGCCCTACACAAGAACCTACAGGGTCAACTTCAGGATCGGCTGCATGAACAGCAATTTTAGAACGGTCTCCCGCTTCACGTGCAATTGATTTAATCTCAACTGTACCATCATAAATCTCAGGCACTTCAAGTTCGAACAATCGTTTTAAAAGTCCAGGGTGAGTACGTGAAACTAAAATTTGAGGTCCTTTTGTCGTTTTCTCAACTTTAGTGATATATACTTTAATGCGGTCATTCGTAGTGTGTGATTCACCTGGCATCTGCTCAGCTGCAGGCAATAATGCTTCAACACGGCCAAGACTTACATACATATACCGATGGTCCTGACGCTGTACGATACCTGTAATAATATCTTCTTCACGATCGATAAACTCAGAGAAAATGATTCCGCGTTCTGCTTCACGTACACGCTGTGTAACAACTTGTTTAGCAGTTTGAGCGGCAATACGTCCAAAATCCTTTGGTGTTACTTCCTCTTCTACAATATCATCTATCTCATAACCAGGGTTGATTGCTTGTGCTTCAGCAACTGAAATCTCTTGACGATCGTCTTCAACCTCAGCAACCACGTTTTTTCTAGAAAATACACGGATACTGCCTGTATCTCTGTTAAAATCCACACGAACATTTTGCGCTTGATGAAAATTGCGTTTATACGCTGAAATAAGGGCTGCTTCAATCGCTTCAATTATTACTTCTTTGCTGATCCCTTTTTCTTTTTCCAATAATGTAAGTGCATCCAAAAGCTCGGTACTCATTTTTTTACTCCCCTCTTCATTAAAAAACAACCGCAAGACGGGCGTTTGCCACTTTTTTATATGGCAGCTCTACCTTCTTGACTTGGGTTTTTACTTTAATCTCCATAAACAGCGTTTCACCGTCAAAGTCTTTTAAAAGTCCTTCATATACTTTTTCACCATTAATAGGCTCATAAAGTTTTATGTTTACATTTTTGCCAATTGCATTTTTAACATCTTCTGGCTTTTTAAGCGGTCTTTCCACTCCTGGAGAAGATACTTCTAAAAAGTAGGGCTGTTCAATCGGATCAAGTTCATCTAACTTTTCACTTAACTGTTCACTGACAGTTCCGCATTCTTCGATATCAACACCGCCGGTTGAGTCGATATAAACACGGAGGAACCAGTTTTTACCCTCTTTAACAAATTCAACGTCAACAAGTTCAAGTCCTAGTTTTTCAACGATTGGGGTTACAAGCTCAGTCGTGAGCTCTGTAATCTTCTGACTCATTGCTGCCCTCCTTCTGGCTGAATGACCTTAAAACGTAACGAAAGAGTGGGGAGCCCCACTCTTTCGCCGACAGTTATTCATTCAACAGTATTTCCAAAAATACTATACCATAACCAATAAAATACTGCAACTTTCTTCCTGCTTAAACCCTTGTGTTAGAAGAGAGAAAGCTGGTTTGCATCGGGCAGTCCTTCCAGACATCCCTGGTCATCTAAATACTCAATAATGGTCTTCGATAATTTTGCACGCTGCTGAAGATCCTCTTTTGAAAGAAACTCCCCATCTTCTCTTGCCTTTACAATATTTAGAGCAGCGTTTGTTCCAAGTCCAGCGATGGAATTGAAAGGCGGAATTAGTGTATCCCCTTCTACTAGAAAATCAGTAGCACTTGAACGATATAAGTCTATCTTTTGGAATGAAAGACCTCTTTCGCACATCTCAAGTGCGAGTTCAAGGACAGTTTGCAGGTTCTTTTCTTTCGTTGAAGCATCCAGACCTTTAGCCGAGATCTCTTCAATTTTGGCACGAAGAGCTTTTGAACCGCGAATCATGGATTCAACGTCAAAGTCGTCAGCTCTTACCGTAAAGTATGCTGCATAGAACCAGATTGGATAATGCACTTTAAAATATGCGATCCGGACAGCCATTAATACGTATGCTGCAGCATGGGCTTTCGGGAACATGTATTTGATCTTCAGACATGAACCGATATACCAGTCAGGTACATCGTTGTTTTTCATTTCTTCAATCCAATCATCAGGAAGACCTTTACCTTTACGGACACTCTCCATAATTTTAAAAGCAAGTGAAGGCTCAAGTCCTTTATAGATAAGGTAGACCATGATATCATCACGGCAGCCGATCACATCTTTTAAGACACATGTGCCATTTGCGATAAGTTCGTTTGCATTATTCAGCCAAACGTCTGTACCATGTGACAATCCGGAGATCTGTACGAGTTCTGAGAAAGTGCTTGGTTTTGTTTCCTCTAACATCTGTCTTACAAACTTAGTACCAAATTCAGGTATTCCCAGCGTTCCTGTTTTGCACATGATCTGTTCGTCGGTTACCCCCAGCACTTCTGGGCCAGAGAAGATCTTCATAACTTCCGGGTCGGAAGCAGGAATTGTTTTAGGATCAATTCCGCTCAAATCTTGAAGCATGCGGATTACCGTCGGATCATCGTGTCCTAATATATCAAGCTTAAGCAAGTTATCATGGATAGAATGAAAATCAAAATGTGTTGTTTTCCATTCAGATGAACTATCATCCGCCGGGAACTGGACTGGACAAAAATCATATATATCCATATAGTCAGGCACTACAATTATTCCGCCCGGATGCTGTCCAGTGGTTCTTTTTACACCAGTGCATCCTGACACTAAACGATCTACTTCTGCCGATCGGATTGTGAGGTTATTGTCACTTGCATAGCCTTTTACATAGCCATATGCTGTTTTTTCCGCAACAGTTCCAATCGTACCTGCACGATATACATAATCTACACCGAAAAGCTCTTTCGTATAATTATGTGCTCTCGGCTGATATTCTCCTGAGAAGTTCAAGTCGATATCAGGTACTTTATCCCCCTTAAAACCAAGGAATGTTTCAAAGGGAATGTCTTGTCCGTCTTTAATATATAGAACATTACATTTCGGACATTCTTTATCTGGCAGGTCGAACCCTGAACCGACTGATCCATCGTTAAAGAAATGCGACTCTTTGCAGCTTGGGCAAACATAGTGCGGCGGCAGAGGATTAACTTCTGTAATTTCAGTCATAGTGGCAACAAATGAAGATCCTACTGATCCACGTGATCCTACAAGATATCCGTCAATCAAAGACTTTTTAACAAGTTTATGCGAGATTAAGTAGATAACCGCAAAGCCATGACCGATGATGCTTGTAAGTTCTTTTTCGAGCCTCTTCTCTACTAGTTCAGGGAGGTTTTCTCCGTAGATGCTTCTCGCACGGTTATAACTCATTGACCGGACTTCTTCATCTGCTCCTTCAATCTTCGGAGTATATAGGTCATCTGGAATCGGTTTGATTTCATCTACTGAATCTGCTATCTGTCTTGTGTTGTGACACACTACTTTTTCTGCAGTCTCCACACCCAAAAAGGAAAACAAATTCAGCATTTCATCTGTCGTTCTAAAGTGAACTTCAGGAAGTGTCTGTCTGTTCAGCGGGTTGGCTCCGCCTTGAGATGATATTAAGATTTTCCTGTATATCGCATCTTCTGGATTTAAATAATGCACATTGCCTGTAGCAACCACCGGCTTATCTAATTTCTCACCGAGCTGTACGATATTTGAGAGGATCTCTCTCAGGTTCATCTCATCAGATACAAGCTCTCTTTCGATCAGATGATAATAATTGCTTGGCGGCTGAATTTCTAAGTAATCATAAAAAGAAGCAATCTTTTCTACTTCCTCTATCGGTTTTTGCATCATGCCCTCAAAAACTTCCCCTTTATCACATGCGGAACCTACTAAGATCCCTTCCCGAAGCTTGCTTAAACGGGAACGGGGTATACGCGGTGTTCTGTAGAAATACGATAGATGAGACTCTGAAACTAGTTTATATAAGTTCTTCAAACCCTCTTGAGTAGCAGCAAGAAGCGTGCAATGAAAAGGACGTGAACGCTGAAAACCACCTTGTCCCATATTATCGTTCAGCCTGTCATGATAAAAGATCTCTTTTTCAAAGGTTTCTTTAAGAAGCTTCCATAATAGATAGCCAGTTGCTTCCGCATCATAGATGGCACGGTGATGCTGTGTCAGTTCAATATCGAACCTTTTACAGAGTGTGTTCAATCTATGATTCTTTAACTGAGGCAGCAAGAATCTCGCAAGTTCCAGTGTATCAATAACAGGGTTCTTTGCTTCTCCTAAACCGATCTTTCGCAAACCTTCATTCAAGAACCCCATATCGAAGCTCGCATTATGCGCAACAAGAATGTCGTCACCCATAAATGCATGAAAATCACGAAGAACTTCTTCGATCTCAGGAGCATTCTCCACCATGTCATCGGTAATACCTGTTAATTCAATAGTAGTTTGTGACAGAGATTCATGCGGATTGGCGAAAGCCTCAAATCTGTCAACGATCTCTCCGCCTCTAATCTTAACTGCTGCAAGTTCTATGATTTTATTATAAACGGCTGAAAGACCCGTTGTTTCCACGTCAAAAACGACATATGTTTCTTCAGACAGCTTTCTAGGAGCTTCATTATAAGCAATCGGTACTCCATCATCTACTAGATTCGCTTCGAGCCCGTACAATATTTTAATTCCGTTTTTCTTCCCTGCACTATATGCTTCAGGGAAAGACTGTACACCTGCATGGTCAGTAATGGCAATCGCCGGATGCCCCCACTTCTTAGCTTGCCCAACCAGCGCTGACACTGAGGAGACTGCATCCATTTGACTCATCGGTGTATGCAAATGTAGTTCTACACGCTTTTTATCTTCTTCAGCTAGATCTTTTCTTGTTTCAGGTTTTATCTCATTAATATCGTTTGCGATCATTACCAGATCTCGGACAAACGTATCATTTTGAATGCCTCCGCGAACCTTCAGCCACATTCCCTTTTGAATGCCCTGCAGAATCGGAATATCTTCTTTATCACGTGAGAAAATCTTAATAAGCAGAGAATCTGTGTAATCTGTGATTTTAAAAGTTAATAATGTTCTTCCGCTGCGAAGTTCTCTTGTTTCAGAATGAAAAACGTATCCCTGAATCGTGATCCTTCGTTCTTCATCTTGTATTGTCTGAATCGGAACTGGTTCATCCTTGATCGAATAGCCGATCATAATGTCAGTTCTGGCAGCTGGCGCATCGGCTCTTTTAGCCGCTTTTTCTTTTTCTACAAGAGCTTCCATAATTTTATGTTCGTCTTCTTGTTTCTTTTGTTCAATAAACCTCTGATAATCTTCTTCAGAGTGATTAATTTCGGTTTTTAAAAGTACAGAATGAAATCCAAACTGCTGGTACATATCTTTTATGATTGGAGATAATTTTCGTTGTACAAGTGCCGCTTCTGCATCATTTCTTACAGTTAGACATAAAAAATTACCTTCCGCTGAAGGCTCTTGTGTTGAAAGCATACTTCCAAGACTCGGACCTGCTGTATTTAAGAGCTGTTCTTTGCACAAAGGCCAATAAGCAAGCAATTCTTCAGACTGGAAGCTTTCTGCACATTTTATGGAAAAAGAAACTTTTGCAATATGTTCAAATGTTTGCCGTAAACTCGAACTGAACCATGCATAACTTTCAGACGATAAAGGACGTTTTATTCCTATTAAAAAATGCCAGCTTCTATTTACTTTATCAATGGTTAGTTTTTCAATCGTTCCACCTGAAAAGCCAGTTTTCATCTCATCAGGAATTCCAAGTTGTTCTAAAAGAAGCGACAGACGTTCTTGCCTGATTTGCTGATCATTACCGCTCATAAGAACCTCCTTTTTAAGGGGTTTATTTCAATAGGCTGCTTTTTAAAAGATGTTTTTTAAGTGCTTCATTGACAAGTTGATTGGAGCGCAAGGTGCGAGACTCCTGCGGGATCAGCGGGACAGGTGAGACTCCTAATGGCGCAAAGCGCCGAGGAGGCTCACCGCACGCCCCGCGGAAAGCGAGCATCCTGGAGCGGAAATCAACACTTTCTAATACCAACAAAGTTTGCAAAAACAGCCTTCATTTTTAAATAGTAAAGGCACCTCATAAAAAGAGGCACCTAGATTTTATCAAACAAGTTTATCCCATTCACGTTTTAAGACACTCTTAAGTTCTGATACAGGGACTTCATAGGATTCACCGCTCTTGCGGATTTTCACTTCAACGATACCTTCGCCGGCCTTCTTGCCTACCATAACACGAATAGGTAAACCAATTAAATCACTGTCGGTAAATTTAACACCGGCACGTTCAGGACGATCATCATATAAACAATCGTACCCTTCACTTTTCAGCTGTTCATACAATTCATCAGAAAGAGCAGACTGTTCAGCATTTTTGCTGTTGACTGCAATTAAGTGAACTTCGAATGGTGTTAACGATAACGGCCAAATTAAGCCATTTTCATCGTTATTTTCTTCTGCCACAGCAGCTAATGTTCTGGATACTCCGATACCATAGCAGCCCATTGACATAATCTGATTCTTTCCGTTTTCGTCTAAGTATTGTGCTTTCATAGGTTCACTATAAACTTTTCCGAGTTTGAATACATGACCTACTTCAATACCTTTTGCAAAAATAATCGTACCTTTTCCATCTGGAGAAAGGTCTCCTTCAACTACAAAGCGAAGGTCTGCTGTTTGATCGATCTTAAAGTCTCTGTCTGCATTGACATTCACGAAATGATAGCCTTCTTCATTAGCACCGCATACAGCATTAGCCATCAGAGGAACAGCTTGATCGGCAATTACTTTCACGTCTGAAACTGAAACTGGGCCGATTGAACCTGGTTTAGTATTAAGCCACTTGACCGCGTCTTCTTCACTTGCCATCACTATTTCAGAAGCTGATAATTCATTTTTCAATTTAATCTCATTTACTTCATGATCACCGCGTACCAAGACAAGTACAGGTTCCCCATCTGCCATATACAGCAGGGATTTAATGATCTTTGAAGCAGGGACATTTAAGAATACTGAAACATCATCTATATTCTTGGCAGTCTGTGTTTCTACTTTTTCAAGTTCTAACGGACTTTCCGAAGAAGCTTCTTCCTTTAATACTACAGGAGCCATTTCAATGTTAGCAGCAAAATCTGACTCAGTAGAATAGGCAATTAAATCTTCACCAATTTCAGATAAAACCATGAATTCATGATTATCTTTGCCGCCGATGGCACCTGAGTCTGCCAAAACGGCACGGAAGTTTAAGCCGCAGCGGCTGAAAATAGCAGAATAAGCGTCTTTCATCGTTTCATAAGTTTCATCCAAGCTTTCTTGTTTATCATGGAAAGAATAAGCATCTTTCATGATAAACTCACGGCCGCGCAGCAGTCCAAAACGAGGACGTTTTTCGTCTCTGAATTTAGTTTGAATCTGATATAGATTCAATGGAAGCTTTTTATATGATTTAACCTCGTCACGAATAATGCTTGTAATTACTTCTTCATGAGTAGCTCCAAGCGCAAAATCCCGATCGTGGCGATCTTTCAATCTCATCAGTTCTGGTCCGTAGCTGTACCATCTGCCGCTTTCGTGCCATAGCTCTGCTAGCTGAAGCGCAGGCATCATCATTTCCTGAGAACCGGCACGGTTCATTTCCTCACGTACAATGTTTTCTATTTTATGAAGTACTTTTTTCCCCAGAGGCAAGAATGAATAGATTCCTGCTGCATTTTGTCTGATAAACCCTGCTCTCAAAAGCAGCTGATGACTCTTTACATCTGCATCTGCTGGCACTTCTCTTAGTGTCGGCATAAACAACTGGCTTTGTCTCATATTCTCTACTCCTCAAAAAATCCCAAATTAACTAAGAAATATTTTTTGTATATCATTCCATGTTACTACAAGCATCAACAGCATTAAGAAAGCAAATCCGATAAAGTGGACCAATCCTTCTTTTTGAGGATCGATCGGCTTCCCTCTAAGTGCTTCAACACCTAAGAACAGAAGTCTTCCTCCGTCCAATGCCGGCAAAGGCAGAAGGTTAAAAATACCCAAGTTGATACTTAATATGGCAGCCCATTGCAGCAGCATATACACACCGGCTTTTGCTGCTTGATCCGTATACTCATAAATACCAAGCGGTCCAGAAAGTTGATCAATACCATGCTGACCGGTAACAAGCTGTCCGATCCCGGTAAAGATCGCCGTAGTCATAAACCATGTTTGTTTAGCACCATATTCAAGTGATCCCACAAATGAAGATTCAGTAAATGGGTGTGCTCCAATAAATCCTTCATTCTTGTTATCAGGTCCCTTTCTAGAACCTAAAGTTACCGGAACAACTTTTTCTTCTCCTCCACGATTAATCGTGAACATCAATTTTTCTCCAGGATTTTGCTGAATAACAGAAACAAGTTCTTTCCAGTCATCCATTTTTTCACCTTGGATGGCTACAATTTTGTCTCCCTCAACTAACCCTGATTTATCTGCAGCAGCGCCCTCCTGAAGTGTTCCAAGTCTTGATTCATTCGTAGGAATACCCTGTATGAGGGAAAATGCAACAAGAATAATGAACGCAAGCAAGAAGTTCATCGCAGGACCTGCAAAGATCGCAAGCGTTCTTTGCATAATTGTTTTAGAACCAAATTGACGATTATAAGGAGCAATCTGCATTTCTTGATGATCTGCTACAAACAGGGCATCTTCTTTAACCTTATAAGTAGCCGTTCCGGACTCTTCGTTCTCAAATCCTGTTAAGTATAATTCACGCTCTAGATCTGCTTTTTCAATCGTAATCGTTTTTTGCACCGGATATTTTTCACGGTGATTAACAATGATCTTTTCTACTACATTTGCATTGTTAAAAATTAAACCAACTCTGTGACCTGCCTTCAATTCGATGCCTTCAGGGTCTTCACCAGCCATTCGTACAAATCCTCCAAGAGGCAATAGACGAATCGTATAAACTGTTTCCCCTTTTTTAAAGGCAAACACTTTCGGGCCAAATCCTATTGCAAATTCCCGGCACAAAATACCAGCTCTTTTTGCCAGCAAAAGATGTCCTAGTTCATGAAAGAATATTAAAGCCCCTAAAATGATGATAATGGCTATCACAGTGTTCATTTCCATTACCTGCCTTTGTTTAGTAGTGACTCAACAAAATACCGAGTCCTTTTATCCGTTTCTTGTATAGCATCCAATTCAGGCTGGTTCATATTTTCAGCCTGCAGCATAGCACGTTCAATCATTTCCTCAATGTCGAGGAATGATATTTTTCCATCTAAAAATAATTCCACTGCTTTTTCATTTGCAGCATTTAATACAGTTGGCATTAAGCCGCCAATGTTTCCTGCTTCAAATGCTAATTTCAAGCATCTGAAACGGTCATAATCCATCTTCTGAAAATGGAGCTTGCCGGCTTCCCATAAGTTTAACCTTTTCCCATTTACTAATTCAAGTCTTTCAGGGTGTGTAAGAGCATACTGGATCGGCACACGCATATCAGGTTGTCCAAGATGTGCAATTACGCTTGTATCAACAAACTCTACCATAGAGTGTATGATACTTTCCTTATGTAAAATGACGTCTATTTTCGAATAATCAAATGAAAATAGCCAATGAGCTTCAATTACTTCCAGCCCTTTGTTCATCATTGTCGCTGAATCAATGGTAATCTTTGCTCCCATCGACCAGTTAGGATGATTCAAAGCGTCTTTGACGGTAACGTTTTTCAACTCATCACGCGTCCTATCTCTAAAACTCCCGCCAGATGCCGTTAAGATCAGTTTTTCCACGCGATTTCTATCTTCACCGTTTAGACACTGGTAAATAGCTGAATGTTCTGAGTCTACAGGCAAAATGTCAACATTGTGCTTTTTAGCTTTTTCCATTACAAGATGTCCAGCAGTAACGAGCGTCTCCTTATTCGCTAAAGCTATCGTCTTATTTGCCTCGATGGCTTTTAATGTGGGAAGTAATCCGACACTGCCTATAACAGAGTTAACGACTACAGATGATTCAGTAGAAACCGCCGCTTCTATAAGTCCTTCCATCCCAGAAACAATCTTTGTAGACGTTTCAACTTGCGACCTGAGTACCTGGGCATCAGATTCGTTCTGTACGGCACATATTTCAGGTTTGAATTCCCGGATGATCTCTTCTGCTGCATCAATATTTTTACCGACTGACATCGAACTTAATCGAAATTGTTCTGGATGGGATGCAATAACATCAAGAGTCTGTTTACCGATTGATCCTGTTGCACCTAATAAACTTACAAACTTCATATGATCCCCCTTCGTTTTATCCGAACAAGTGGAGTACGTGCAGCAAAGGGAATACAAACAACGCACTGTCCAGTCTGTCCAAGATTCCCCCATGTCCTGGCAGAAGGCTGCCTGAATCTTTCACATCATAAATTCTTTTAAACGCAGATTCAGCCAAGTCTCCAATCTGACCAAAGACTCCAACTAACACAGAAATAATAAGTATCGGTAAAAGTGACAGATCAACAAAACTTGCAGCATAGTAGATTACTGCAACTAAAATACTGAAGAATATACCGCCAACTGCCCCTTCTATCGTTTTGTTTGGTGAGATAATAGGCCACAGCTTTCTTTTCCCCATAGATTTTCCAACGAAATAAGCACCAGAATCGGTTGCCCAAATCATAAATAAAACAAAGAATAAAAGCTGAACACCATTTTCTAATATTCTAGTTTCAACTAAATAGAAGAATCCAAATCCTACATAAAGTGAACTGAACAAAACGAATGAAATATCATTATATTCCGTTTTATTCTTATGGACGACCGTTACAACTAATAGTAATAGTACTGCAAGTATAATTGCATCTGTTTTAGTAAAGGGGTCAATCACTTTCATCCATTGTTCGGGCAAAGCAATTAAGATAGTCAATAAATAGCCGACCAACCCGATAAATGTCTGTTCCATTCTCTTCATCCGAAGCAGTTCGTACATACCGATTCCTGCAAGTAAAAGGATTAATAATGAAAATGGCCAGCTGCCGTAAAGGGTAATCCCAATAAATAAAACGGCTGCGATTACACCTGTAATAATCCGTTGTTTCATAAGTCCTCCTTAATCAAACCCCGCCAAATCTTCTGCCCCGCTGGGCAAACTGTGACACAGCTTCTCGTAAATGATCTTCTGAAAAATCAGGCCAATAAACCTCAGTAAACCAGAATTCTGAATAAGCCAGCTGCCAAAGCATAAAATTGCTTAAGCGTACTTCACCGCTCGTACGGATTAGAAGATCCGGATCACTAAGCCCTTGTGTCATTAGATGATTTTCAATAGTAGATTCATTAATTTGAGAGGGATCAAGCGTTCCATTTTTAATATCCGTCCCTATCGCTTTGACGGCAGCGGTGATTTCATCTCTGCTTCCATAATTTAAAGCAAAGTTCAAAATCAGCCCTGTATTATTTTCGGTTTGGCTGATTGCTTGATCGACTGCCTTTACAGTATGTATTGGCAGCAGTTCTTTTTTACCCATTATTCTCACTTGGACATTCTCTTTAATCAAATCTGGCAAAAACGTGTTCAGAAATTCACCGGGAAGCTTCATAAGGAAGTCAACTTCCTCACGAGGTCTTTTCCAGTTCTCGGTTGAAAAAGCATATAGAGTAAGAACTTTTATTCCGATTCTATTCGCTTCTTTTACTATTTTCCTGACGGTTTTCATGCCTTCATGATGGCCTGCGATCCGCGGCAATGCTCTTTTTCTAGCCCAGCGGCCATTTCCATCCATAATTATTGCTACATGTGATGGAATATTATCGTCAAGATCCCATTTCTGTTCATGACTTTTTTTTCTAAAGAAAAGCTTGTCAAGCATGTATAAGCCTCCATCTTTCCAGACTTCATAAAGAAACCAGCGGCTATTATAATAATGCATTCAGCCGGTCAGGATCTCTTTTATTGCTGAAATCAACAATTAGCCAGGAATCCGTAGTTCCTGCGGCAGCGTTGATATTGTCTAATAAAAAAGCCCCCTTTATAGAGGGCTTTTTTTATTTAATTGTACATGGAAAAGCTTTATACTTCCATGATTTCTTTTTCTTTATTTGAACTTACAGAGTCAACCTCAGCCGTAAACTTGTCAGTAAGCTTTTGAACGTCATCGTTGTAGCGGCGAAGTTCATCTTCAGTGATTTCAGCTTCTTTTTCAAGCTTCTTCAAATCATCGTTCGCATCACGGCGAATATTGCGGAGTGCCACTTTTGCTTCTTCTGCAAATTTCTTAACTAATTTAACTAATTCTTTTCTTCTTTCTTCAGTAAGCGCCGGAATAGCGATACGAATCACTTGACCATCGTTTGAAGGAGTAAGACCTAGATCAGACTTCAAAATCGCCTTTTCGATATCACCCATTGCCGTTTTATCATAAGGCTGGATAACTAAAAGTCTTGCTTCTGGAGTAGTTACACCCGCTAATTGATTGATTGGAGTTGGTGTTCCATAATAATCAACCTGCACTCTGTCTAATAATGAAGGATTTGCTCTTCCTGCACGAAGAGTAGAGTATTCACGTCTTAGTGCTCCGATTGCTTTTTGCATCTTTTCTTCAGCTTGAGTTAAAACTTCTTTAGCCATTTAGTTTTTCCCCCTTATAACCGTTCCAATTTTTTCACCTGCGACAGCACGCTTAATATTTCCTTCTTCCATGATCGAGAAGACAACTAAAGGAATATCATTGTCCATACATAAAGAAGAAGCTGTTGTATCCATCACGGCTAATCCGTCTTTTAACAGGTCAAGATATGATAACGTTGTATATTTAACCGCATTTTCATCCAGTTTTGGATCAGCTGAATAAACACCATCAACATTATTCTTAGCCATCAAAATAACTTCCGCTTCGATCTCAGCCGCTCTAAGTGCTGCTGTAGTATCTGTAGAGAAATAAGGATTACCCGTTCCTGCAGCAAAAATAACTACTCGCTTTTTTTCAAGGTGACGAATGGCTTTTCTTCTGATATAAGGTTCTGCAACCTGTCGCATTTCAATAGATGTTTGTACTCTTGTTTGAACCCCGATATTTTCAAGACTGTCTTGAAGAGCCAATGAATTCATCACAGTAGCAAGCATGCCCATGTAATCTGCAGACGCACGATCCATACCCATCTCGCTGCCTGTTTTACCGCGCCATAGGTTTCCACCGCCTACAACAACAGCAACTTCTACATCTAATTCTACAATTTCTTTCACTTGCTCAGCTATGGATTGAACAATTTTTGGATCGATTCCAGATGTTTGTTCACCAGCTAGCGCTTCTCCGCTAAGTTTCAAGACAACTCGTTTATATTTTGAAGTAGTCATTTGTCCCTCCATCACCTAAAAAAATGTATTTAATTAAGGCTGTAATTTTCGTACTCTTTGTTGCTTTTGAAAGTGGTTGATTTCCGTTTCAGGCGCTCGCTTTCCGCGGGGCGTACGGTGAGCCACTTGCCGCTTTGCGCCTTAAAGTGTCTCACCTGACCGCTCGTCCCGCAGGAGTCTCGCACCTTACACTTCAATCAACCAATAAATGAAGTCTTTTAAAGTAATGATTAAAAGCAACAAATCTCTTTAGAATAGATAAAACCTTAATTATCCAAGGTTATTTCTGTAAAAAAAGAGGAACACAACGTGCTCCCCTCTTTTTAATCATTGTGCTTACTTTTTCACTTGAGACATTACTTCTTCAGCGAAGTTGTCTTCACGCTTTTCAAGACCTTCTCCAACTTCAAAACGTACGAAGGCTTTAACAGTAGCACCTTTGGAAGCTACATATTTACCTACTTTTTGGTCTGGATCTTTAATGAAAGACTGGTCGTTTAAGCAAATATCTTCGAAGTATTTTCCAAGACGTCCTTCAACCATTTTAGCAACGATGTTTTCAGGCTTGCCTTCGTTAAGTGCTTGTTCAGTTAACACTTTACGCTCGCGTGCTACTTCTTCTTCACTAACTTCGTCACGAGAGATATACTTAGGGTTTACTGCTGCTACGTGCATAGACACATCTTTAGCAACTTCCTCTTCCGTAGTGCCTTCAACAACTGAAAGTACTCCAATGCGTCCACCCATGTGAAGGTATGCACCGAATGCAGCATTCTCGTCTTTTTTCAAGATTTCGAAGCGACGGAGTGTAAGTTTTTCTCCAATTTTCGCAATTGCAGCGTTGATATAATCATTAACTGTAGTTCCGTTAAACTCAGAAGCCAATGCATCTTCAACAGAAGCAGGCTCAGTAGCCAACAAGTGGTTACCTAGTTCAGCGATTAAGTTTTTGAAGTTTTCGTTTTTCGCAACGAAATCTGTTTCAGAGTTCACTTCAAGGATAACTGCTTTGTTACCGTCAACGATTACTGAAGTTAAACCTTCAGCAGCGATACGGTCAGCTTTTTTAGCAGCTTTCGCGATCCCTTTTTCACGAAGGTAGTCGATTGCTGCCTCCATGTTTCCGTCTGTTTCAGTTAGTGCTTTTTTACAATCCATCATACCTGCGCCAGTTTTTTCACGCAATTCTTTAACCATTTGAGCTGTAATAGCCATGTGTTTTGCCTCCTTGTGTAATATGTAATAACTTTACATAAAAAAGGTGATAAAGGGTCATCCCCTCTACCACCCTTGAGCATTCCATTTAGTTAATTAAGCAGTTGTTTCTTCTTCAGCTGCTTCTGCTGTTTCTTCTCCGCCTTGGTTAGCTTCGATGATAGCATCAGCCATTTTTCCAGTTAGAAGTTTAACTGCACGGATAGCATCGTCGTTACCAGGGATAACGTGATCTACTTCATCCGGGTCACAGTTAGTATCAACAATAGCGATGATCGGAATGTTTAATTTACGAGCTTCAGCAATCGCAATACGCTCTTTACGAGGGTCAACTACGAATAATGCATCAGGAAGCTTGTTCATTTCTTTAATTCCGCCTAGGAACTTTTCAAGACGTTCCATTTCTTTTTTAAGAAGGATTACTTCTTTCTTAGGAAGAACATCGAAAGTACCGTCTTCCTGCATTTTTTCAAGATCCTTTAAACGGTTGATACGCTTGCGGATCGTACCGAAGTTTGTTAATGTTCCACCCAACCAGCGCTGGTTGATGTAGTACATGTCAGAACGTTCAGCTTCTTCTTTTACTGAATCTTGAGCTTGCTTTTTAGTACCAACGAAAAGAATCTTTCCGCCGTCTGCTGCGATGTTACGCATAACATTGTAGCATTCTTCTACTTTCTTTACCGTCTTTTGAAGATCGATAATGTAGATACCGTTTCTTTCTGTGAAAATGTAACGAGACATTTTCGGATTCCAACGGCGAGTCTGATGACCAAAGTGTACACCAGCTTCTAACAATTGTTTCATTGAAATTACTGCCATAATGGCACCTCCTAGGTTTTTTCCTCCGTTTGTTTCACCTTTGAACAATAACTGCATTTCTAGCAGCACCACATTGTTCAAATCCGCAAACGTGTGTGATTAACACCGAGAAATAATATAACATATTTCGTGTAATTTCTGCAAGTCATTTTGGCATGTTAAGCATAAAATTTTAAAAGCAGCTCAATTTCACCTTTTCCTCTATTCAGCATTTTAGCTATTTGTTCAGCATTATAACCTTGCTTTGATAAAATAATCACCTTATGTGTATCAGGTTTTGTTTCTGATTCAATATGTACTTCATCATCTTCTTCATTATTTTCTTCATTTAATTCAAAACTGTTTATCGCTTCAATTCCTGTTTCAACTGGTTTTTCATGAATTTTATATCTATCCTGCTCATTTTTGCTGAAATCAGAGATAAGTTTGTGCAGCCGCTCATTCTCGTATCTCATCTCCTGTGAAAAAAGCTCCAGCAGCTCTTCAATATGATCTGTTGATTCAGTACTTTTATGATTCTCAACAATCTTTTTCCAAAGTAAATATATAAAATAAATACAGACAACATTTAATAACAGACTAATAAAGATAATACCGTTCACAGCTTTTCACCTATCCTGAATAATCAATTTCCTGCCCTTTAAACGGATGCTTTGCATGCATATGGGGTGATTTACTTGTTTGCTTTTCTGCCGTATGCAAAACACTATTTTCCGTTCGTTCTTTTGCGGAGACTTTGTTGGATTCAGTTAATTGTTTTTTACGATCTTGTTCTGAAAGTTGCGCTTGGTGAATCATGCCTCTTTGTGCTAAATCAATCGCGCTTTTTCCAGCATCCATTGTTCGCGGGATTGCTACTTGAAGTTCTATTAATTTCAAGCTCATATTCTACACCCGTTCTTTATAAGGAATTTATTATTATTTCTTTCTCTTCCATATAAACTTTTGCTGACTGGAATGGAGACTGAACTCTTCGTTTATATTTTCCTATACTGATTTCTACATTTGGATGCAATGTCCCTTTAATAATGACATGAGACGAGTTAATTTGATCTTTTATAGCAAAATTAGTTTTCTCTATATACAGTTCTGATAATTTAGCAGAAGTTTGATCGATCGTATTGTCTATTTTGCTGACCGTTGCCTGATCTAATCGGTTGCTATTTCCAGCTTGCCTGATTAAAGCATCTTTTAGCTGCTGCAATTTTTCAAGATTTAACTGCAATTCTTTTATTTTTCCATCACCACTAAATGTATTATTGGGTTGCGGTTCCTGCAGTTTCATATATATCAACGTTTTTGAATACGTCTCATTTCCAATTTCATTAGCAGTTATCATGTTTTCAGCAATACATGTACCTCCTGCTATATTTCCTTTTCCACTTATACAAATGATGTTTTTGCCCGCTTCACAGTAACTGTGCAAAATAGATTGAGCTGCTTCAATATTTTCGCCAGCCATAATGTTACCTTGATTAATATACAGACTAGTGAAGTTTCCTCCGCAGCGTATTGATCCTTTGCCTTGACCGAGAACCCCGCCGCCCACTACAATATTGCCGGCAGCTACAATTTCTGCTGCTTCAACTACTCCTTCTATTCTCACATCACCTTGTGCATTAATTTTAAAACCGGACGGGACATCACCTGTAACATGAACATTTCCAACAAAATCAATGTGACCCGTTTTTAAAGATAGATCGCCGTCTACCTTATAAACCGGATAAACATTCACACAGTTTGATCTGTAACTTACTTCACCGCTCGCCGCTGCATAAACACCTAAATTCTCTTCATTGAAAACTGAATTCTCTCCATTTTTAACTTTTACGTCTTTTCCTCTTTTGGCTGGAATAGGTTCGCCAAAAACAGTAATACCAGGTGTTCCATCAGAAGCTTCCCGTTTCCGTGCAATAAGCTGTCCGAATGTAACAGTCGGAATGGTGAAAAGACGTTTAAAATCAATCTTCTCATTTTCCGGATTATTTATTAATGAACGCGCCTCTGCAGCAGGTATTAATCGTGCAGGTTCACCATGAACAGGCAGTACCCCTTTAGCGATTTCCACCGGAGAGTGAAAGGTCACGATATTTTCTGCAATCTCATGAATTACTTCACTCAGTATTCCTTGCTTGATTCCTTTTGAATTAATCCAGGCAGATAGAAGATCATAGGTTACTTCTTCAGGATTAATTTCAACGCCGCTCTTTTTTACTAGAATAGCTATCGTTTCTTTTTCTAATAATTTTATACTGAACCAATGATCCATCCCTCTAACCCCTTACATGTATCGTTGAAGAACCTGCCTGATTCTAAAAAGTGCTTTAGAATGAATTTGAGAAATTCTTGATGTAGATAAACCGAGTACTTGTCCGATTTCAGTCAGAGTTAATTCCTCAAAGTAAAACAAACTTACAACAAGCTGCTCTTTTTCGGATAGTTCTTTTATAACGAGTGCAAGTTCTACGTGAAGTTCTTCCTGAAGCAAACTGTTTTCAGGAGTTATTGCTTTTTTATCTTCTATCGTATAGCTTACTTTTTCCCGGCTTTCAGTTTCTTTGTTTTCTTCATCAATAGATAACACATTAGCCATGAAGCTTTCAGACATTACCGTAGTAACATCATTCTCTGAAAGACCCAGTTCTTCAGCAACTTCTTTCGCACTTACAGAACGAAGATTCTCTTGTTCAAGCTTTTCTATAGCAGCTTCTACTTTTTTTGTTTTTTCCCGAAGACTGCGGGGCAGCCAATCTTCTCTTCGAAGACCATCTAATATTGCTCCTCGGATTCGAAAAGAAGCGTAAGTATCAAATTTCAAATCACGCTCTGGCTCGAATTTCTTTAAAGCATCATACAAGCCGAGCATCCCGAGGGACCGGAGTTCATCTTTATTGACGCTTTTTGGCAGTCCAACCGATATTCTTTGAACATGATAGTTAACAAGAGGCAGATAGGCACGAAGCAATTCATCACCTGCTTCTCGATCACGGCTAGTATTCCACTTTTCCCAGCAAGATTGTTCTTCTACTAAAGATGGCTCCGTCATGGTAATCCTCCTCGTTTTATTACCGATTTCTCGGCTTAGATAATTTTTGTACCTTTATTTACTGTTTTTATTATCAATTGAGAATTTAACGGATTGAATTCAATTGTTCTCCCGCTGTTCCCCCCGACATCACTTGCAATAAGCGGAATACCAAGATGGTTAAGATGAAGCTTTACACTTTCGACATTTCTTGGACCGATTCTCATCATTTCGCTTCCAGAAGAAAATTGAAACATTTGGGCTCCTCCCGCTATTTTCGCTTTAATGCCTTTTGCAGCAGCACCTTTTTTTATAAGCATGTCATAAAGAGCGTTTACAGCGGTATCCGCGAATTTTCCTATATTAATGGAAGATGACTTGATCAAAGCAGATTCAGGCAGCATCACATGTGCCATTCCGGCTATTCTTTTGCCATCATCATATAAAATAACTCCTACGCAAGAACCAAGCCCTGTTGTTCTTATTGTGTCAGGAGGGGATACGAGGTTGATATCCGCTATCCCAACTTTTATAATTTCACTCATCCATCGGAACTCCCAGTGCATTAAAAATTTTTGCGAATGATTCAGGATCAGGCAATAAGAAAAAGTGTCCTTTTACTTCATCCAATCTTTTTATATCTGTAAAAGCAGTATCTATTACAATTGCAAAGTCGCTGACTGCAGATATCTCTAAAAGCCCAAAACTAAGGATCGCTCCTGCCATATCTATACTCGTTGCCGGAACAGATGGCTGCAGGCTGAGTCCTGTGAAATCCGAAAATGATGTAAGGTACGACCCTGAAAGGATATTCCCTACTTCCTGCAGAGCAGAAATTGTCATCTCTGAGTGTAGGCCTTCAGTAAGCTGTACAACTTCTCCCCCTAATAAGTCCCCTAGAAGCTTTTCCGCTTGTTCGATAGGCAGCATAAAGAACATACATCCTGGTGCATCTCCAACAATCCTTAAAAAAACCGATGCTACAATATTTTCCGAGCCGCCAACCATCTCGGTGATTTCCTCGAATGAAATAACTTTTACAGATGGCACTTTCATATCAACAGCTTTGTTCAGCATGGTGGACAAAGCTGTTGCTGCATGGCCTGCTCCGATGTTGCCGATCTCCCTCAGAATATCTAGATGAATATGATTGATTTTTGTAAAATCCATATTACTTTCCGCTTTCTAAAGGTTGAAGCACAGCAAGCTTTTCGGGATTTAACACTTTTGTAAGGTTTAATAAGATGAGGAGACGTTTCTCTATCTTTGCAACTCCTTGTATATATTCAGCATCAACCCCTCCTACAACTTCTGGAGGAGGTTCAATTGAATCTGCTTCCAAATCAATAACATCGTTTGCAGAGTCTACGATAAGTCCAGCTTCAATAGTTCCTACTGATACGATGATGATACGTGTGCTATCTGTATAATCCGTTTCTTCTATATCAAAGCGTGAACGAAGATCAATGATAGGAGTTACTACACCGCGTAAATTAATGACTCCTTTGACAAAAGGAACTGTCCTTGGAATCCTTGTAATATGCTGCATTCTTTCAATGGACTTTACCTCTTGAACAGGTACAGCATATTCTTCATCTTTTAATTGAAATATGATTACTTTTTGTTCGTTTAACATTTGGACAACCACCTTTTTATTTGATTAGTGCATTGCAATCTAGAATTAATGCTACTTGTCCATCTCCTAATATGGTTGCACCAGAGATAGCGAAAACAGATGACAGGTATTGACCCAGTGATTTAAGAACGATCTCTTGCTGTCCTATGAACGAATCAACAACAAGGGCTGCCATTTTGTCTCCTTTTCTCACAACAACTACCGGAACATATTCACTTGCTTCCATGGCAGATGGTACTTCGAATATTTCTTTCATGAATACTAAAGGTACAACTCTTCCACGGAAATCCATCACCTTTTGATTATGTGCAGACAATATCTCTTCCTTTTTAATAATTGCTGTCTCAATGATAGAAGAAAGCGGAATCGCATATTTTTCTTTTTGAACTTCAACAAGCATGACTGACATGATTGATAGTGTTAAAGGAAGCTGAATGGAAAAGATTGTTCCATATCCTGCTGTAGAATCTACTGAGATCGAACCGCCTAATGACTCGATCTTGTTCTTTACAACATCCAGTCCTACTCCGCGTCCTGAGATGTCAGAGATAACTTCTGCTGTTGAGAAGCCAGAAGCGAACAATAATTCAAAACACTGTTTATCGGTCAAATTTTCAGACATTTCTTTCGTGATGATCCCATTTTCTAACGCCTTTTCTAATACTTTTTGACGGTTAATACCTGCTCCGTCATCTTCAATCTCAATAAAGACGTGGTTGCCGCTATGATAAGCTCTTAAGTAGATCGTTCCTGTTTCATCTTTTCCTGAAGTGCTTCGGACCGATGGTTTCTCAATACCGTGGTCTATAGAATTTCGCAGTAAATGTACGAGAGGATCACCAATCTCATCAATAACTGTACGGTCTAATTCGGTTTCTGCCCCAACAATCTCAAGGTTCACGTTTTTGCCCAAGTCTTTTGCAAGACCACGAACCATGCGAGGAAAACGATTAAATACTTGCTCAACTGGAACCATGCGCATTGTAAGAATAATATTTTGCAAGTCACCTGAAACACGGGACATCCGTTCTACGGTTTCATTAAGTTCTGCACTTTTAAGCATCTTTGAAATCTCTTCAAGGCGTCCGCGGTCGATAACCAATTCCTCGAAAAGATTCATCAATTGATCAAGTCTTTCAATATTAACCCTTATTGTTTTCCCAGCTGCTGAACCACCAGCACTGGTAGATGAAGACTCGTCCTTTTTTGTTTCATTTGCTGCATTTATTTTTTCTGCGGAATGTTCACTTTCCTTATGTACGGAGTCGTTAAGCCTTTCCGTATTGATCTCTGAAACAACCACTTCGTCAACCTCGGAAACTTTCAAAATCCGCTGCTTTATTTCTTCACCAGTTTCTTTAGTAAGAATCGAGAGTTTGAAATCTGATTCAAACTGTTCTGCTTCAAGCATGTCTACAGATGGGATGGATTTTATAATCTCACCGATCTGCTCTATCACTTCAAATACCATATAAACTCTGGCTGCTTTCAAGATACAGTCTTTGCGAAGACTGATAGAAAGTTCGTAAGCGTGAAAACCTTGTTCTTTTGATTGCAAGATGATCTGTTTTTCGTATTGATCAAATGACTGAGACAATTCAGCAGGCTTATCGGCTTTGTGAGATACAGACTTTGTCATTTCACCTTTTTCAAGTGCTTCCAGATCCCGTACAGTTTCCGAGACATCACGCTTTCCGCTGCCGCCTTCTGAAATCTCAACTACCATTGCTTCTAAGTGATCAAGTGATGTGAACAGTACATCGAGTACTTGTGTAGTCACAGTAATCTTTTTATTTCGAATGGCATCAAGTACATTTTCCATGCAATGTGTTAAGTTTGCCAAGTCTTCATAACCCATCGTTGCAGACATTCCTTTGAGCGTATGAGCAGAACGGAAAATTTCATTAACGATTGTTAATTCTTCAGGTGATTTTTCAAGCAGAAGCACCTGCTGGTTAATAGCTTGAAGGTGTTCTTTGCTTTCCTCTATAAATATGTCAAGATATTGAGTCATTTCCATTGTTAAAACCCTCCCATTTTACAAATTGTTCTGAATAGCACGAGCAATTGAACCTAGGTGTACGACTTCATCTACTTTTTTCGTCAGCACAGCCGCTTTAGGCATTCCGTATACGATGCACGATTCCTCCGCTTCAGCTATGACCGTGGTCTGGCCCGCTTTCTTTAACTCTATGATACCAAGCGTGCCGTCAGATCCCATGCCTGTCATAATGACTGCCACTTTATGATAGTTTTTTAGTTTTGCAGCGCTTTCAAACAGTGCGTTAACAGCTGGTCTGTGGCCTCCCACTGGGGGTTCCTTATCAATGGTGAGGAATGCTTGTCCCAGCTTTTCCTGCAGGCGTACATGGAACCCTCCAGGCGCGATATAAACGGTTCCTTTTTTAATAGATTCATTTTGTTCAGCTTCTTTTACCTTAACTTCAGAAAGTGAATCAAGCCTGTTAGCTAACGACTGTGTAAAGCCAGGCGGCATGTGCTGTACAACAATTATTGGAGCATCAATATTTGCGGGAAGATTCGAAATTACTTCCTGCAAAGCCCGTGGTCCGCCAGTAGAAGTCCCTATTAGAACAAGTTTAGTAAGATTAGTTTTCTCATTCTTTTCTATACGCTGTTCCGTACTATTTATATATGGTATTCGAGCTGTAATAACCGGCTTCAGCTTTGCTTTAAACGATGTAATGACCTTTTCAATTAATGCAGTCTTTACCTTGTGCAGATCTAGTGAGATTGCTCCAGAAGGTTTTGCAATAAAATCGATCGCACCAGCTTCC
Source organism: Fictibacillus arsenicus (assembly GCF_001642935.1). NCBI lineage: Bacteria > Bacillati > Bacillota > Bacilli > Caryophanales > Fictibacillaceae > Fictibacillus > Fictibacillus arsenicus. The sequence goes on along the minus strand of NZ_CP016761.1, from coordinate 1,875,528 downwards.
ATTGCTAGAATCGTATTTTCAGCCCCCGCTTTAGTCGTGCTTGAAAGCATGATTATCGGTACAGGATGCTGTTTCATAATTATTTTCACAGCTTCTATTCCATTTAAGACAGGCATCTCCACATCCATCGTCACAACATCAGGTTCTAATTTTTTAATCTTATCTATGGCCTCTTGACCATTTCTCGCTGTATCCAAAACGTTTATCCTAGGATCTTCGGATAAAAATTCTTTGATCAGCTTTCTCATAAAAGCAGAATCGTCAACAACGAGAACCGAAATTTGTTTCACTTTAGCATCTACCTCTCACTAAATAATGACTTTAACCTGCTGACAAATGATTTATAGGATGCTTTTTGCTGCTGAGCAGCTCCTGTATAAGTTCTAGCTAGATCAGCAACTGCACGTGAAGCTTCAGAAGCCGGTTTATTTAAGGTAAATGGAACTTGCTTTTTTACCGATTCCAACACGGTTTGGTCTAACGGAATCATTCCTAGATGAATTAGATCTTTATTTAAGAACTGCTTGCATACATTCGTTAGTTTATGAGAAGTTTCACGCCCTTCACGCTTATTTTCACAGCGGTTAACTGCTAGATAGAACGGAAGTGTGCTATCTTTCGCATGAATGAACTTCATCATCGAGTAAGCATCTGTAATAGATGTAATTTCAGGCGTCGCAATCACTAAAATTTCATGACTTGACAGAATAAACTTCAATGCCGTTTCAGTAGCCCCGGCTCCCATATCGAGAAAGATAAAGTCGTAGAATGTTTCAAGTTCTTCTAGCTGCTTAAGAAAATAATCCAGCATATCATCTGTTATGAGGGCAATAGAACCAAAATTTCTGCCTCCGGCAATCGTATGCAAACCTTCTCTGCCTTCTTCAATGATCTCCCAAACTGACAATTGGTTTTGAAGCAGATCCATAATATGCTTTGGAGCTCTTCTCCCTAAGATTAAATCCACATTGCCCATTCCAACGTCCAGATCCATAACGAGTACTCTTTTTCCCATTTTGATAAGGGAAAGAGCCAGGTTCACCGTGATGTTCGTTTTTCCTACTCCGCCTTTTCCGCTTACAACAGATATAACCCTCGCGCTTTTGGCGGATGATAACATTAATTGCTTTCTTAGACTCTCTGCTTGATCAATCATGTTTCAGCTTTTCCTTTAATAGCATCTGAATCAGCTCTTCCGCGTCTGCTTCAAACATATCATCTGGCACATTTTGTCCGTTTGTTATGTAGCCGATAGGAACTCCATGATTAATGGAAAGATTTAATATCGCACCAAATGTTGTTGTTTCATCTTTCTTTGTAAAAATCACTTTATGAACAGGAAGACTCTTAAACTGACTATATATCGTTTCCATGTCTTTATATTTTGAAGTAAGCGACAATACAAGATAATTTTTCATATCTTTATCAAAATGAACGATTCGCTGAAGCTCTTCTATATAAAAACGGTTTAAAAAATTTCTTCCTGCTGAATCAACGAGTACTAAATCATAATCTTTAAATTTTTCTTTCGCTTTTTTGAAGTCCTCAGCCGTATACGCCACTTCACAAGGAATGTTTAAGATTTCAGCATACGTTTTCAGCTGTTCAATCGCGGCAATTCTAAATGTATCAGTTGTTATAAAGGCAACTTTTTTCCCGTCCTTCAAAACTGCTTTTGCCCCAATTTTAGCGATTGTAGTTGTTTTTCCAACCCCTGTAGGGCCAATTAAATTTAAGAATTTTGTTTCATAATGAAACCCGCCAAAATCACTCTTTTTCATTCGTGCACTCAGCCAGTCTGTCATCCATTTATTCCAGTCATAACCTTGTGCTTCATCTTTATCAAACGAAAGATATTTGCTGTTTAATTGAGCAATAAGCTCCTCTGAAATACTCGGTTCAAGTTCTTGAAGCTGCAAAAATGTTCGCCATTCTTCTGCGAATTCCGGCATAGGTTCACGCTCTTTATTCTGTACACTCAGGTTGTGCACCATCTTTTTCAGCTGGCGTATTTCCTGTGTAAGCTCTTCACCTTGGACCGGCTTCTGAACAGGTTTATTAGTTATTTGCACAGCTTGCTTCTTTGGAGCAAGGTAATCAATGTCTTGATCTAAGCCTGCAAAAATCTCGATATTCTTCTTTGTGAAAAATCCAAGGAATCCTCCAGCCTGGACTTCCCTCGTATTTAAAATTACAGCACCGCTGCCGAGATCTGCTCTTACTAGCTTCATAGCTTCTGGCAAGCTGCTTGCTGTATACTTTTTAACCTTCATTAAATATTCACCACCCCAACACTTTTAACCTCAAGTTCAGGCTCTAACTCGTTATATGACAATACTGCTACATCCGGGAGGTAGCGTTCGATCAGCTGGCGTACATACATCCTTACAGCTGGAGAACACAATAAGACGATCGACTGATCAAAGCTTCTTCCTGATTCTAATTCCCTTGTAATGCTGTCAAAAATAGATTGTGAATCATGCGGATCCAGTGACAGATAATTGCCGTGTTCGGTTTGCTGAACAGAATCTGCAATCTTTTTCTCAACTGATCCCCCAAGCGTAATAACATGCAATGGTTCGTTTTCTGCTACATAGCTTTTAGAAATTTGTCTGGATAATCCTTGTCTGACATATTCGGTTAGAAGATCTGTATCCTTTGTCATCTTGGCAAAATCCGCTAATGTCTCAAAAATTATGGCTAGGTTGCGAATTGAGATGCGCTCTTTAAGCAATTTGGACAAAACTTTTTGAATTTCTCCGATCGTCAGTGCATCTGGAGTAACTTCTTCCACGATCGCCGGATAGGATTCTTTCAGATGTTCTACCAGCTGTTTCGTTTCCTGTCGCCCAATTAGTTCATGTGCATGCTTCTTAATAATTTCTGTTAAATGAGTCGACACAACAGATGGCGGATCAACTACTGTATAGCCTGAGAATTCCGCCCTTTCTTTCATTTCCTCACCAATCCAGATAGCAGGGAGGCCAAATGCAGGTTCTACAGTTTCTATTCCTGTGATTTCTTCATCATCAATACCTGGGCTCATCGCAAGATAATGGTCCAGCAGCAGCTCACCTTTTGCGACTTGGCTGCCTTTAATTTTAATTCTGTATTCATTCGGCTGAAGCTGGATGTTGTCTCTAATTCTGACAACCGGTACGATCATTCCGAGTTCCAGTGCCAACTGTCTTCTGATCATCACGATCCTGTCTAACAAGTCACCGCCTTGAGAAGTATCAGCAAGCGGTATTAAGCTGTACCCAAATTCAAACTCAATCGGATCGATCTGCAGAAGATTAACCACTGACTCTGGACTCTTAAGCTGTTCTGTCTGAATATCTTCTTCTACAACTTCTTCTTTTTCTTTTTGTTCCCGCTCTGCTTTTAATAGTAAATATCCTCCAACTGATAGCAATCCTCCGATAGTAATGGTGAAAAAATCATTGATTGGTGTGAAAAGTCCAAGCATTATGATCGTTCCTCCAGCTACAAAAAGCATTATTGGATAAGCCAGAAGCTGTTTACTGATATCGAAACCAAGATTTCCTTCTGATGCTGCCCGTGTAACGATAATACCTGTAGCAGTTGATATGATAAGTGCAGGTATTTGTGATACTAATCCGTCACCAACAGTCATACGGGTAAACATCTCCGCACTCTCACCAAAGCCTAGACCCATTTGAACCATTCCAATAATAATTCCAAAGAGCATATTAATCAGAACGATGATGATACCAGCGATCGCATCTCCTTTTACAAACTTGCTGGCACCGTCCATTGCACCATAAAAATCCGCTTCGCGCTCTATCGTTTCGCGTCTTTCTTTCGCTTCCCGATCGGATATCATACCGGCATTTAAATCAGCATCAATACTCATTTGTTTACCAGGCATGGCATCGAGTGTGAATCTTGCTGCCACTTCGGATACACGTTCTGATCCTTTAGTAATAACGATAAATTGAATGATTATAAGTATGAAAAACACGACTATACCTACGAGGATATTTCCTCCGACTACAAATTCTCCAAAGGTATGAACAACATTTCCGGCATCTCCTTTAGATAAGATGCTTCTTGTTGTTGAAACATTCAGCCCTAGCCTGAAAAGTGTCACCAATAAAAGTAATGACGGGAATATAGAGAACTGGAGAGGCTGTGTTGTATTCATGGCAATCAATATAATTAAAAGTGCCAGAGAAATATTTACTATGATAAAGAAGTCCAACATAAAAGTCGGCATTGGTATGACCAGCATGGCGATAATCAAAATTACACCCGCTAATACACTTATGTCTCTAGCTTTCATCTGTATACTCTCCTATTCATTCCTTACACTTTTTTCTTGATGCGATAAACAAAGGCTAAAATCTCTGCAACGGCTTTAAACAGATCCTCTGGTATTACTTGCCCAATGTCGACCCTGGCATAAAGCGTTCTAGCTAACGGCTTATTTTCAACTGTCACGACATTATGTTCTTTGCCGATTTCTTTAATTCTTTGGGCGATCAAGTCCACACCTTTTGCTACTACGACAGGTGCATCCATTCCAGAATCATCATATTTTAAGCAAATTGCGTAATGAGTAGGGTTCGTGATGATCACATCTGCTTTAGGCACTTCCTGCATCATCCGCCTCATGGCCATCTGCCTTTGTTTTTCTTTTATCTTTCCTTTGATTTTCGGGTCACCTTCAGACTTTTTGTATTCATCCTTTATATCCTGTTTAGACATTCGGATGTTTTTCTCAAAGTCGTATTTTTGATACATATAATCGAGAAACGCAAGAAACAGTAAAACGAGCGAAGCGGCAAATCCCATCTTAATGGCCAGTCCGCCAAATACAGGTAGTGAGGCTTCAATACTTACAAGTGACATTCTTAAGTACACATCCCGCTCCATCCATAAGATGAAAAAGGTCACACCGCCGATCATCAAAATCTTCAACATTGATTTGGACAGTTCAGCAAGCGCTCGCACCGAATAAATACGTTTAAAACCTGACAAGGGATTGATACGTTCAAGTTTCATTTGAATCGCTTCGGTTGAAAGCAAGAATCCGACCTGCAGATAGTTTCCAATGACACCTGCCGCCATTGCCGCTATCATTACCGGAGCAAGAATGATTGCAACCTCGATCGACAATTCCCAAAACAGCTTTGGGATACTTGTTTCTGTTACATCATATAAAAGCTTTTTGTCCAGACTATACATGAAGAGGTGCTTTAGCCTCTCACCCATCCAGCCTCCCATAAATGAAAGAAACATCACAGACACAAACAATACGAATGCAGCGTTAATATCAGCACTTTTTGCTACTTGTCCTTTTTTCCGGCTTTCCTGACGCTTTTTCGGGGTCGCTTTTTCTGTTTTTTCTTGTGAAAAATACTGTAAATTCATTTGGTATTTCATCTGACTAAGCAGCCCCTAACAATTCCATTAAATTAACCATGGTATCTCGCATCTGTTCGATCAGCATCTGGATCGACACAAAAAAGGCAGGCATAACAACTAAAAATAAAACAAGAGCTATCAAAATTTTTACCGGAAGACCGATAACAAAGATGTTCATCTGCGGAACCGTCCTTGCCACGATTCCCAGAGCCAAATCCGCTAAAAACAGCGTTCCGACAATCGGTATAGCCATCTGCAGTGCTACTAGAAACATTCCGGAAAGGACACTGACCACAAATTTAGTCATACTTCCGTTCCCGAAATTGGCGATCGGTGATTCCAGCGGAAGAAAGTTATAGCTGTAAAAGATTCCGTCTAAAAGCATATGATGCCCGTCTACCGCCAGCAGAAAGAGCATGGCAAATGTATAAAGGTATCTCCCCATCAAAGGCGTTTGAATTCCTGTCTGCGGATCAAAAACGTTTGCCATCGCAAATCCCATCTGCAGATCTATGAATCCTCCTGCTACTTGAAGTGCGTAAAATACGATAGCTGCAATAAATCCGATCGCTAGCCCTACCATGGCTTCTTTAATGACAAGAAGAAGAAAAAATCCGTTTATTGGTACAGGATCTGGACTGATGGCGTACAGCATGATCCATGATAAGAATAGAGAAAATCCGATTTTGTGCATCACCGGTAAATTTTTATTCGAAAACACAGGAATCGTTAAAAAAAATGCCGATACTCTAGTTAGTATTAATAAAAATGCCGGAAAAGAAAGTAAATCTATCATGTTATAAACCTATGTAAGTGTGCAGGTTTTGAAAAATATTCGCTGTAAACGCTAGAATCTGTGATAACATCCATGGTCCAAAAAATACGAGACCTACCAAAACTGCGACAATCTTTGGAATAAATGCAAGAGTCTGTTCTTGTATTTGTGTAGTTGCTTGAAAGATACTGACGATTAAACCTACGACTAATGCTAAAGCAAGCAAAGGTCCACATAAGAGAAGTGTTATGTATACTCCTTTTTCCGCTAAAGATATAACAAATTGAGAATCCATGTTTCCACCTGCCCGTTTTAATAGCTTAATAACAATGATTTAACGATTAAATGCCAGCCATCCACCAGAACAAACAATAATATTTTGAATGGCAGTGAAATCATAACTGGCGGCAGCATCATCATCCCCATCGCCATTAATACAGAAGCTACAACCATATCAATGATCAGAAACGGTACAAAGATCATAAAGCCCATCTGAAAAGCCGTTTTCAATTCACTGATCGCAAACGCAGGTACGAGTGTTGTTAAAGGGATATCCTGAATACTCTCTGGCTTCTTCGCTCCTGAATATTCCAGAAAAAGCATCAAATCCTTCTGCCTTGTATGTTTTGCCATAAATTCTTTAACTGGAAGACTTCCTTTATTAAAAGCTTCTTTTTGTGTAATTTCACCTTTTACAAGCGGCTGTATAGCTTCCTTATTCACATCATGCATAACGGGTGCCATGATAAAAAACGTAAGAAAAAGTGCGATGCCGATCAACACCTGATTCGGCGGCATCTGCTGTGTTGCGAGTGAAGTTCTTACAAATGAAAGAACAATAATGATTCTTGTAAAAGAAGTCATAAGGATAAGAATACTTGGCGCGAGTGAAAGAACCGTTAAAAGCAACAGCAACTGAATCGTTGTTTCCATGTTTGCCGGATCGCTATTGTTGATAAAATCCAAATCTAGACCTGGAATAAATTCATTCATGATGTTTACCTTCCTCTAACGCCTTCTGGATTTCTTTACGCTGTTCTTTTCTTTCGTTCGTTAGCGAAGCCAGTAAATTCTTAAAATTCACCGTTTGATCTTTAGAAACCTCATCTGCCTTTTGTGATGATTCCTCGCGATATAACCATCTTGATTTCAGCTGATTTGCCACTGAACTTACTTGTTGGGCAGGACGCTGTTCCAGCATCATCTTCACTTCATCTTCATTCGTTATTTCTTTTAATAAGGTAACGGTATCTCCAACACCTACTACCAGCACTGAATTTCCTGTCTTTATCAGCTGTACTGACCGGTTTTGGCCGACCCCTATACCCCCGAGTGATTGAAGATTCTTACCATCTTGAAAGCTGACTGATTTCTTTTGAATGAATCGCAAGACGAAAAACAAGATTGCAAGGACGATCCCAAGCATGAAGATAAGTTTAACGAGCATGAAAAATGTACTTTCATTCTCAGCTGGCTCTTTACTTTCGGAACTTTTGCTTTGGCCTTTGTTATCATTTTTCTCAGAATCATTTACTGTATCCCATACGCTTTTCCCTTGACTGCTGCCTTCCGCTTGTACGCTATGAGGTACAAACGAAAGGCAAACTGCTGCAAACAAACATATAATCCATTTCGACATCGGAATGGTTCCTGCTTATCCCAAGGTTTTCTTTATAGCTTCGATTACGCGGTCCGCTGCAAAAGGCTTAACGATAAAATCTTTCGCTCCAGCCTGGATCGCATCAATTACCATTGCTTGCTGTCCCATTGCAGAACACATAATGATTTTTGCATCAGGATGTGATTTTTTTATTTCTTTTAGTGCTGTAATCCCGTCCATTTCAGGCATTGTAATATCCATCGTTACTAGATCAGGTTTCAGATCTTCAAATTTTTCAATAGCCTGAGCTCCATCAGCAGCTTCCCCTACTACATCAAAACCATTTTTTACTAAGATATCTTTAATCATCATTCTCATAAATGCTGCATCATCAACAACTAAAATACGCTCTCCCATTTCAATTACCTCCGTTGTTTATTTCAGTTTTTCTAATCGGTCACGCTGACTTAAAATCTCAGTTACACGAACACCAAAATTTTCATCTATTACAACTACTTCACCTTTTGCTATCATCTTTTGATTAACAAAGATATCTACTGGTTCTCCTGCTAACTTATCAAGCTCTACAATCGATCCGGCTGACATCTCCAAAATATCCTTAATCGTTTTCTTTGTACGTCCTAATTCCACCGTAACTTGAAGCGGAATATCTAATAGCATATCTAAGTTCTTCGATTCAGTCTGGCTCGATCCAAAATCACTGAAATCTGAAAAACTTGCAGGCTTTACAGAAACATCTCTCATCCTCGGCTGATAAGATGGTGAAGGTTCTGGTCTATTCTCTCTTGATACATAAGTCTCTTCATGATCCTGTAAAGAAGGCTGCACAACAGGCTGCTTCTCTTCTTGAGGCTGATAATCTGCAACAGGCGTCTGTTCAGCTGCGGGTTCAGGATTCATTAATTTTTGTACAAGATCCTTAGAAAACTCAGCATCAATCAATTGCATAATATTTGAATCTATTAATTCTCCTACCTTTAAGCGGAACGATACTTTTACTAGAATTTCTTCATCTGGTATCAAGCTCATGTTCGATTCCACATCCAAAAAATCAATCTTAGGCGGAGAGATATCTACCTTTTTATTAAAAATCGTTGACATAGAAGTAGATGCAGAACCCATCATCTGGTTCATTGCTTCACCAACAGCACTTAACTGCAGTTCCCCAAAATCTGGAGAAGGGTTAGTCCCTTCACCGCCAAGCATAAGGTCTGCGATGATCTGCGCATCCGACTTACGGATAACTAATAAATTAGCGCCTTCAATACCTTCTGTATATGTAACCTGTACAGCAACATGCGGAATCGGGAATTCATCTTTTAGCTCTGTTCTTTTCACAACGCTGACAGTAGGTGTCGTGATCTCTACTTTTTGATTTAAAAGTGTTGATAGCGCGGTAGCTGCACTGCCAAATGAGATGTTTCCAATTTCACCTAATGCATCTTGTTCTATATTAGATAAGTAATCTTCGGTTTGAGTCGTTCCGGACGAGGAAGGACTTCCACCATTCAGCAAAGCATCAATTTCATCTTGTGAAAGCATATCTCCACTTACCATTGATCCTCATCCTCCTTAATGGTTTCTAAAATTTGTACAGCTAGCTTTTTCTTTACCTTTCCAGGCTGACCATAGAACTTAGGATTGTTTTCCACTTTAATAACAAGCGGCTGTCCAATTCTCTGGTCCAGTTCAATGCAGTCTCCTGGAGAAAGATGAAGAAATTCCTCAATTGACATCTCAGAAGAACCTAATTCAACTTTAAAAGGAAGAAATGCATTTTTTAATTTTTGTTCAATAAATTCCGATTCACCCGGCGTCCGCAATTTCTTCTTGGTCTGCATCCAGTGGCTTACAGAGAGCTTTGGAATGATCGGTTCAATCACAACATGCGGCAAACAGATATTGATCATCCCGCTTGTTTCACCGATCGTAGTGTTTAGCGAAATAACTACGACTGTTTCGTTCGGTGAAACCATCTGTAAAAATTGCGGGTTAACCTCCAGATCAAGCATGAAAGGATCTAATTCAATTACGCTTGTCCACGCTTCTTTAAAACTATCAAGCGTATTTTCAAAGAGCTGGCTCATAATTCTCGTTTCGATCTCCGTCAGATTCTCGATCTTATTCATACCAGTACCGCTGCCGCCCATTACTCTGTCCATCATTGCATATGCAATATTCGGATTCACTTCCATCAAAATTCTGCCTTCAAACGGGTGTGCTTCAAATACATTTAAAAGAGTCATCCTCGGAACCGAGCGGATAAATTCTTCATATGGCAGCTGATCAACTGAAGCCACTCCGATTTGTACATATGTTCTTAACTGTGCCGAAAAATACGTTGTTAACAATCTTGCGAAATTTTCATGCAATCGGGTTAAGCTGCGGATCTGCTCTTTAGAAAATCGAAGGGCTCTTTTAAAATCGTAAACTTTTACTTTTTTCTCTGACTCTTCCTTTTTCAGCTCTTCCGCATCCATTTCACCTGTAGAAAGGGCGGATAGGAGAGCATCAATTTCGTTTTGTGACAAAACATCTACCAAGAGTCTCACCTCTTTTCATGCTCGTATTTAATGAATTATTGAATGATCTTTTGAGTAGTGTAGACTCTGACTACTTTTCCATCCTGCATAACTTTATTAATCTCTGTCTTTAAGGTGTTTTCTAAAGAGATCAATCCTTTTTGTCCTGAAAGTTGTTCTGTTTTCATGTTTGAGATTTCATAGATGATCAGGTTGTTTACCTGGAACAATCTTTTTTCAAGTTCCTTTTTTGCATCTTTATTATCTGTTTGAATCTTAAACTTAATTTTGACAAAAACAGATTTATCAGCCGGATTTGTTATAATTTCTTCCGTTTCTACCATTAATTTATCAAGCTCTTCTGCTGTTGGTTCAGAAGCTTCGGTTTTAGGTGAGAAATATTGAAAACCAAAGTACCCAGCTGCACCTACAAGGCCAATAGCTACAACCATGGAAAGCATGATCGTTACAGCTTTGTTTTTACCCATCTACTGACCCTCCCCTTTATTGCTATTCAGGGGCAGCAACGTGATACCCCTGTAAAATGAAGCAACCTTTTGAGCAACTATTTCTTCGCTCTCCTTCACAACAAATTTTTTCCCTGTTGTTAAGGTAATCGTCGTATCAGGAAACGATTGAACCTGTTCAATATAGATTGCATTTAAAGTAAACGTATTACCATTTAACTGAGTTAAGGAAATCATATGAATTCAGGGCTAAGCAGCTGAATGCTTAACCCTTCCTCCCTTCATTAGCGTTTTAAATTCACCAGTTCTTGAAGGATCTCATCAGATGTTGTAATAATTCTTGTATTCGCTTGGAAACCACGCTGAGCCACGATCATTTCAGTAAATTCTTCCGATAAGTCGACGTTGGACATTTCGAGAGTTCCTGCAACTACTTCACCAGCTCCACCAGATCCCGGCTTAAACATATCTGCTACTTCAAATCCAGTTCCATTCTTGTTACCATCTAAAGCTCCTGAGTTAGCAGTATTCTTATACAAATTCGCACCTATTTTTTCAAGTCCCTCATTATTCGGGAATTTTGCCATCATAATTTGACCAGCTTTAAGTAATGCGCCCGATGTACCATCAACATAGTTTACAACTCCATCAGAACCAACACTAAAACTCTTTGCATCAGCTGGAATGACAATTTTACCAAAACTAGTAGTTGTAATATTGTTAGTAATTGGTGGTGTTGTTGTAGGTGCATCAGATGGGTGACCAATTACAAACATTCCATCAGAGTTAACCAAATTTCCTTTTTGATCTAAATAAAAATTACCAGCTCTAGTGAAGTTCATAACTGGATTTGTCATAACTGGTGTTGTTGCATTAGCAAATGTACCGGAACCGACAATAAAATACCCATCACCTGAAATCCCTAAATCAAGTGGTCTTCCTGTGGTCTGTAAGCTACCTTGTGTATGGATAGTATCTATAGTAGACAATTGTGATCCTAGGCCGACCTGCTTTGCATTCACCCCACCTTTTGTTTGGTCAGGTGCACTCGCCCCAGCAATCTGCTGACTCACTAGATCTTTAAAAGTTGTACGGCCTTTTTTGAAGCCGTATGTATTTACGTTTGCAATGTTGTTTCCGATTACATCAAGCTTTACCTGAAAATTTTTCATACCGCTGATTCCTGAGTACATAGAACGTAACATTTGTTTTATCTCCCTTACTTGGTTTAATAAACTGCTTCAATCAATCGGCAGTTTTTGTGAGCCTCCTGTAAAGGTCCAGCTCGTTTAATCGTCTATTACGATAGCACCATTAATATTTGTGAAGATCTGGGATGCGGATTCGTTTCTTCCTAAAGCTGTGATCACGGTCTGGTTTGGCGCATTTACTACAAGGGTTACATCTCTCAATATTACAAGAGAGTCTTTTACTCCTTTTCTGCCAGCTTCTTTTACCTTTTCGCTAATTTTGTTCCAGCTAGCGTCAGTTATTTCAATATTTCTATCTTCAAGCCGCTTCTTTGCGTGTTTGCTGATCGTGAGTGATGATTCCAACTCTTTATCAAATAGTGACTTGAACGAATTCTGATAAACTTGTTGAGCTCGTGCTGGGTAAAGGGTTGGCTGGTACAATTGATGAGCGGTTATACGTTCGCTCATAGCATCAACTCCTCTTATTTTGCTGGGTCTGTAATCTTAATAACTTGGAAACTGGTTATCTTTGATCCATCGCTCATTTCGAGCATGACAGAGCCTTTTTCAAACAATACGGCTTTAACAGTACCTTCTTTTTCTTCTAGCACTTTTTCGCCTTCTTCATCTACGGTTTCCGATTCATACGTAACTTGCTTTCCAATCATCTGGCTTTGCTGGAGAAGTGATGCTTCTGTCTGGAATGTCAGAAACTGCTGCATTGTCTGGTTCATGTTCGTCATCTGCTCAAGCGATGAGAAGCTCGCCATCTGTGCAATAAATTCACGGTCCTGCATGGGACTTGTCGGATCTTGGTTTTGCAGCTGGGTGATAAGAATCTTAAGAAAGTCATCTTTCCCTAAAATATTTGAACCGGTTTTTTTTGTCGTAGCCTGGTAGTTGGATAACATGAGATTTTCTGATACTTTCGACACTATTCATCACACCTTTTCATTTAAAACCATTTGTGAGAGCTGTTCTTCAAATGAAAGATTGTTATTATCGGAGTCATCCGTTTCTTTATCATTTGACTGATGCTGTTCTTCATGGTTTTGTCTTTCCTGATCATGAAATTGAAATGATTGTTCTTCTTTTTGAAAAATAACTTCAAGCTTCTCAAACTCAATATTTTGCCCCGCAAAAGCCTGCTTCAGCTGAGTAAGCTGGCCATCCAGCGCATCCTTCGCTGCCTGAGAAGACGCTATGATCTTTGCTGCAATCTCACCATGTTTTTGAATCAGCTGAATTTCTAACGTGCCAAGATTTTCTGGTGTAAGCTTTATCTGCATTTTCGTAAAACCGGCTTCATTGACCATCAACTTTCCTCTTGTGATGATCTGCTGTATTTCACGAACGAATTGCTGTTTATTTCCTTCTTCCTGAGAAGCAGGTACTTTTAACGTCCACTGTTCCAATGGAGATAAAGGACTTTGAACGGTTTGAAATTCTTTTGATGCTTGTTCTGTCTGTTTTACCGGTACGTATCGCTGAAATGCCTGTTCAGCAAAAGTCTGCACTTTTTTCACAGCGGAAAGCTGTTCCATGATATTGTAGAAGCTATTATTTTTATCTGTTGAACCACTCTCATTCATCAGCTTTTTTATTTGGCTAAAAATTTGCTCAATTTGCTTCGGAAGGGAATCTTTGCTTTCCAGTTTTAATCCCGGGAACCATTTTTCAATCAACTGAGTAAGTTCTTTTTTCTGCGGCTGTGATAACATGTGCTGCCGATCATTGAACATTGCTTGTAAAAGAAAAGCTAACTTCATTTCAGGTGCAGGGGTATGAATATTCTCTGTACCGCTAATCTGTTCATTAATCAATGTCTCGATCATTTCTTTTATTTCACCAGGCAATTCGTTCAGCAATGCTTGCACATCTTGATCCTCAGTTGCTTCCGGATTCCAGAATTGCTCTATTTCTCCCGTACTTGATAACAAGTTCGCAATGATTTCAGCTAAGTTTCCGCCCGCTCCTTCACTGCTTTCAGATGGCAATTGTTCTGCAGGTAACAGAAGCTGTGAAAAAAGAGATTGTGTTTTGCTGGTTTGTTTACTGCCCGGTGTCATTTGAACCGGCGCTGAAACTTGTGCCATCATAACTTGCATTCTTTTCACCTCCTTTAAAGAGTATTGCTTGCCATTAATACCGTTAACTCTGCAGCTCTTTTCGCATCAAGCTTTGAAAGAATGGCAGCTTGTGTTTCAGCTTGTAATAGTGTGAGAATCCCTAGTACTTCATTATTGTTCATCTCAGTCATTACTGCCGCTGCATCTTTTGCTGACATAGCTTCATACAATTTTTTTAATTGTTCATTCTCATCTGCTTTAACAGACGTTTCAGCATCTTCCACTTGTTTTTCCAGCAATGCGATATCGCTCTTTAAGGCAGTAACTTCTTTTTCTTTCTTTTGAAGGTCAGCCGAAAGAATTTTTATGTAATCTTCTTGCTCATCGAATTTAGCTTTCCATTGTTTTTCTGTACTTTGACTTACAGCAACTGCTGGTGCTTCATCATTAAGAACATTTTTCACAATCGGAATCTTCTTCCCTGTGTTATTTGCCTCTTCAATCACGTTTACTCCCAAAAAGGAAAGAACGATCCCAAATACTGTTACAGCAAATACTGCCGGAACAGCAATTACTAAAAGAAACCATACAATCTTGCTTGATTTTTCATTTTGTTTCATAAGCTCACCTGTTTTCACGACTTCGCATAACGCAATACGGAGAATTCATCATTCTGTTTGTTTTCATACAAAGTCAGTTCCATTTCATAGGCATGAATTTGTTTTTCTTTTAACTTTTCATACTTTTTCACTTCGATTGTCTGCTGAAGCAGTTTTTGCTGGATAACCTGCATTCTTTCTCTGGCCCTTTGCAGAACTGGCTGCAATTCTTTAATCTTATTGGACATGGATAGAAGAAATCGCTGTGTATTTTGAAGATCATTGACGACGATTCTTTGCTGAAATTGCTGATTTGAAAGATTTTCAATATCTTCTTTCCGTTTTAATAGACTGTAAATTTCTTCTGCAATACTCTCGAATGCCTGAACAGCTTCACCAAGCTCAAGTTCAATGGATTCTTTTTCTTTTTGTTTAACTGTAAGAACTTTCTCCATTGAAAATTGAAACGACATTACAGATCATCCTTTCCAAATTCCATAAGCAGCCGTCCAACGGCTTCGTCAAAACTTATATCTTCATCGACCTGCTGTTTTAAAAAAGCTAAAATGTTTGGGTAGATCTGAATGGCTTCATCTACCGATTTAGAAGAACCTCTCTTGTATGCTCCAATGCTGATTAGATCTTCTGCATCAACATAAGATGAGAGCAATTCTCTAAACCGGTCTGCAGCCTGCCGATGTTCATTTGAGACGATGTCATTCATAACACGGCTGATGCTTTTTAAAATATTCACAGCCGGAAATTGGCCTTTATTTGCAAGGTTCCGGTCTAAGATAAAGTGTCCATCCAATATCCCGCGGACCGTATCAGAAATCGGTTCGTTAAAGTCATCTCCATCTACAAGCACCGTATAAAAAGCTGTAATCGTTCCTTTTCTATTTGTGCCGGAACGCTCTAACAGCTTAGGAAGGACAGCGAATACGCTTGGTGTGTAGCCTTTTGTTGTCGGAGGCTCACCTACTGCCAGCCCGATTTCCCGCTGCGCCATGGCTACACGTGTTACCGAATCCATCATGAGCATGACATTCTTCCCTTGGTCTCTGAAGTATTCAGCAATTGCAGTAGCTGTCTGAGCACCTTTTATACGCATTAACGCTGGCTGATCAGAAGTAGCTACGATTACGACGGATCGTTTCAACCCTTCCTCGCCAAGATCTCTTTCAATAAAATCCAGGACTTCACGGCCACGTTCTCCTATAAGCGCTATAACGTTTAGATCAGCTGTCGAATTTCTCGCCACCATACCAAGCAATGTACTTTTTCCTACACCGCTTCCAGCAAAGATTCCTACACGCTGTCCTTTACCTACTGTTAAAAGACTGTCAATGGAACGTATACCTAACTGAATGCTCTCATGAATTCTAGGACGTTCCATCGGATTAGGCGGCTCATTTTCTGTAGGATACCGGAATAACCCTTTTGGCAGAGCTGCTCCATCGAGCGGAACACCCATCCCGTCTAAAACTTTGCCAATTAATGATTGTCCCACTTTAATTTCAAGCGGCCTGTCTGTTGCCTCAACAAGAGAGCCGACGCTTATATCCTTCACGTATGTAAAAGGCATTAAGAGCACATTCTCTTCTTGAAATCCGACTACTTCTGCTTTTATTTTTTGTTTTCTGCCATTGGCCGTATGAATATAACAAACATCACCAATGGAAGTTTTCGGTCCTTTAGATTCAATCATCAGACCGATGACACGAATCACTTTTCCGTATCTTTTAAAAGAATCTATCGATTGCAATGAATCCAGCAGGTGATCAACGTTCATTTTCTGTCACCTCAATTTGTTCCAGCAGCTTATCTCTTATTTCTTTTAGCTGAACATCGAGAGTGGCATCAATTTTTCCAAACGGAAATTCTATAACAGCTCCATTTTCTTTTAAAGATTCATCAGGATAGATGAAAAGAGATGCAGTAGATTGAAGCATATTTTTCAATTCTTCACGATGCTGGACGGTCAAATCGAACCAATCGATTGGAACATATAATTTTACCTCTTCAAACTCACGCGCTTCTTTAACAAGCTGCTTCACGATCGATACCCACGTTTCAGGTGATTCCTCGAGCTTCTGTCCGATAATTTTCTCTGCTGCTTTAATGGCTAATAAAATCATCTGCGGTTCTGCTTCACTTAAAACTTGATAATAGTCTTGCTTCGTCTTTTCAATAAAACGCTTTACTTCGTCCAGTTGATTTCTCCAATTTTCAAGCCCTTGATTTAAACCATTCTGAAAACCAGTTTCATAGCCTTCTTGTTTCGTCATCTCAAGTTCCTGTTCCATCTTTAAGCGCCACTCTTGTTCTTCTGCAGCAAGTCTTTGTTGTGTCTCCTGAAGAAACATTTCAGCATCTGCTTTTATTCTGGCTGCTTCGCTCTCTGCTTCTTCAAGGAGCTCAGCTGCCTCTTTTTTTAATCGCTGAATCTTGGCTTCATCATCTTCTTCAAAAAGACCGCTCGATGGAGCAGTAAATATGGAAACAGGCTGAATTCCGATTACGACATCAGTTTCGTTCTCTTTATTGTCAGCCGTGCGATTGTTAAAAGATTTTATTACCTTAGACAATCACATCATCTCCTCCGCCTCTAGCGATGACCAGTTCTCCTGCTTCTTCAAGTCTGCGGATCGTTCCAACAATTCTCGATTGAGCTTCCTCGACGTCACGCAGACGTACAGGACCCATGAATTCCATCTCTTCTTTAAAGTTCTCAGCCATACGCTGTGACATGTTTTTAAACATAACTTCTTTCACTTCTTCACTAGATGCACGCAGAGCGAGAAGCAAGTCTTCATTCTGTACTTCTCGTATTACGCGCTGAATCGCACGATTATCAAGGGTGACAATGTCTTCAAACACAAACATTCTCTTCTTAATTTCTTCTGCAAGTTCAGGATCTTGAATCTCTAATGCATCAAGTATCGTTCTTTCTGTACTGCGGTC
The DNA here is from genome assembly GCF_001642935.1 of Fictibacillus arsenicus. Taxonomy (NCBI): domain Bacteria; kingdom Bacillati; phylum Bacillota; class Bacilli; order Caryophanales; family Fictibacillaceae; genus Fictibacillus; species Fictibacillus arsenicus. The sequence goes on along the minus strand of NZ_CP016761.1, from coordinate 1,857,927 downwards.
AACACCATTGAGCACTTCAACGACAGCTTCTACACCGCCTGCCTGAGTAAAGTCTTGAGTTACTGTAGCTGACAGCTTTCTCTCCAAAATCTGTTCAACTTCATTGATCACTTCAGGTGAAGTCCTGTCCATCAATGCAATTCTTTTTGCAACATCAGCCTGCATTTCCTGCGGCAATTCAGACAAGATCTGCCCTGCCTGGGATGAATCTAAGTAAGCTAATATAAGTGCAATCGTCTGCGGATGCTCATTTTGTATAAAATTAAGAATCTGCCCAGGGTCAGCCTTACGCGCAAAGTCGAACGGTCTAACTTGCAGTGTGGAGGTAAGCCTGTTGATAATCTGCATCGCTTCATCCTTGCCGACTGCTTTTTCCAGAACCGTTTTGGCGTACCCAATACCGCCTTGAGTAATATAGTCTTGAGCAAGCGCCAATTGGTGAAACTGAGTGATAATCTCTTCTTTTAAGGTTGAATCTACTTTTCTAACTTGAGAGATTTGGAGAGTCAATCTTTCAATTTCTTCTTCGCTCAAATGCTTGTACACTTGAGCTGCTACATCAGGACCTAAAGAGATAACGAGGATCGCTGCTTTCTCTTTTCCTGACAGCTCTTTTACACCTTTTGCCATCGTTCGTTACCTCCTATTCCTCTGACAACCACGTTCGTACTAGTTTTGCAAACTCTTCTGGTTTTTCTTTAGCCATTCTTTCCAGCTGTTCTTTGCGCACTGTGCCTTCTGAGCCCTGCTCCTTATTCACATCAGGCACATAATATGTCTGCTGTTCTTCCATCTCGTACTCTTCTATCGTTCCTTTATCTTGTTCCGCTCTTCTTTTTCGCGTCAGTAAGAAGATTAATAGAATAATAACAATCAGAAGGATACCGCCTGTAATATAGATCCATAGTGGAATGCCAGCTTTTGCAGTCTCCATGTCTTGCTTGCCATTAAATGGCTGTGCAGAAACAAAGATTTTCTGTTGAATCTGCTCTTCTGTAAGCTCGCTGTTAATATCTTTTGAAATACTTGTTCTAACGATCGCACTCAAAATCTGTTCAATATCATCTAATCTTTCTTGCGGCAATGAATCGGGTTGTTCCGGATTAGGAGGTTCGACCATTACTTGAATTCCTAAATCGCGAATCTGATATGGACTCTCCACAATTTCTTTACGAATCTTATTTACTTCATTATTGATACGTTCTTCTACTTTTTCGTAATCTCCGTTAGATCCACCAGCTGACCCAGGGTATGTTGGCACTTCCTGATCACCTGTTCCGGATACACCCCCGGCAGCCGCACCCTCGCCGGTGAATGTTTCACGAATGCGTTCAACACTTATTTCAATGCCTTTCATGTTTTCTTTATCAAAAGGCTCTATTAAGGTTTCTTCTCGTTTCTCTTCAGTAAAATCAATATCAGTCGTAACAGTCGCTACCACTTTCCCCTGGCCCATGATCGTAGCCAGCATTTGCTGCACTCTGCGCTGAAGGTCTCTTTCTACATCCTGTTTAATTTTTCTTTGCTCTTCATATTTTGAAGCTGAAGAAGTAGAGTTCACTGAGTTTAAATCATAATAATTAAAGTATTGGTCTGTGATGACGATATTTTCCATAGGAAGATCAGCGACACTTTTAGATACAAGGTGATACAGCGCTTTCACTTGTTCTTCATCCAGCCGTGCGCCAGCACCTAACGAAAGAACTACAGATGCAGATGCTTTCTCTTCTTCCTGATTGACCCAGACACTGCTCTCTGGAAGTGTAATCATTACACTTGCGTCATCTACTCCATTAATACTCTTAATTAAGTTGGCAATTTCCGTTTGTGTTGCTTCTCTTTCAAGCACTCCGAATTCTTTATCTGTAATTCCAAAACCCGATTTTTCTCCAAAGTATGAAAAATCTATATTTCCGCTTTTAGGGAGCCCTTCAGCAGCAAGCTGTACCTGAAGATTATTAACCTGCTCTTGTGGAACCAGTATTGTTTTCCCGCCATCCTGAACTTCATTGGCAATCCCTTTACTGTTTAAGTTTTCTTGGATCTGCCCAGCTTCTTGCGGAGAAAGATTCGTATATAAAGGTACAAGATTCGGACTGGACATCATCACGGTCAGAAAAATAAAGCCTGCTATAAAAATGAATATCCCGCCAAGAATTAGTCCTTTTTGTGTATTAGAACGCGATTTGAAACGTTCAGTGATTTGCTTGGTGACTTGTTTCCATTTTTCTTTCATTTTTCCCCCGATAAACACAATAAAAATTTTTTTGAAGCTACCCCCAAAATAGAATGCACACTTCGAATTATGTATTAGGTATTAAACTTGCATCCTCATGATTTCTTGGTATGCTTCAACCACTTTATTGCGAATTTCAAGAGTGGTCTGCAATGTTACACTCGCTTTTTCTGCCGTAATCATGACTTGATGAAGATTATCCATGTTGCCATTCATCAACGCTTGTGTAGCTGCGTTAGACTGTGCTTGTGTCTCATTCACATTCTCCAGTGCACCTTGCAGATAATTTTTAAAGCTTTCTTGAGCTTCAAAAGGTGTCGTTTTTGCAGATGGAGATATGCTGTTCATGCTTTGAATCGTTCCTAAAGAAATTTTATCCATGTGCTACCTCTCCTAACGGCCGATTTCAAGGGCTTTTAAATACATTCCCTTTGCTGCATTCAATGCTGTTACATTTGCTTCGTATGAACGTGTCGCACTCATTAAATCAACCATCTCTTTTAAAGGATCCACATTTGGAAGCTGTACAAAACCATCTTCCCCTGCATCCGGATGATCTGGCTGATAGACAGATTTAAAAGGTGTCTCATCATTTTTAATTTCACTTACTTTAACACCATTAAGATTCCCATTCTGATTTACTGCTTTATTAAACATGCTTTTAAAACTGGACTCTCCTGAACCCAGCACTACCATTTTTCGTCTATATGGTTCCCACTCGCCATTTTCTAACAACCTGCCTCGTGTCGAATCAACATTTGCCATGTTGGAAGACGCAACATCCATTCTCAATCGCTGCGCTGTTAAACCAGATGCAGAAAAATTTAGTGCATCAAACATTCCCATATTTATCTCCCGCCTTTAACAACCATCTTAATTGAATTGAATTTTCCGTTTATTCGCTGTACAAGTGTCTGATAATACAATTGATTCTTTGCCAGTTCAGCCATCTCTTTGTCAACATCCACATTATTTCCATTGTGGTTCATAGTTGTACCGCCTTGTTCTTTTACATAAAAAGAAGATGGTCTATCCGTACTGAAAGCAAAATGCTGCTGATTTGTACGGTATGCATTTAAGCTTCTTTCAAATTCCTGTTTAAAAACGGTTTCTTTCGCTTTATATCCAGGAGTGTCCACATTAGCCAAATTATTTGAAATGGTTTTCTGTTTTAACGCTGATCCATCTAATGCCATTTCCAAGTTTTTCATGACAGGGCTAGAGAACAAGTTGATCACTTCCCTCTTTTTTACTATAGATGTTTCAATTAATGTTAAATCTTACCGCTATATCATATTTTAAGTGATATATCCAAAAAGTGTCTATGTATTTTTTCCCAAAATGACTTTTTTCGATAGAAAGCACTACGTTTCGACCGTGACTTTATACCTAATTCTACATATAGTAATAAAATCCCTGTCGTAATTTGCAGAACTGTACAACTTTACTAATCTTTTCAATCGACATATTTTTTATTAATTACCACTTTCAAGAGCAACAAAGATTACGAAGGGCTCCTCTCTAAAAAATAGTTGCTTTCGGTCTTTTTTCATTCTCTTCATTGACAAGTTGATTGGAGAGCAAGGTGCGAGACTCCTCGAAAATGAAAATCAACATTTTCTTCGTGCGATGTACCGCTGTCGAAGCCTTCCTTGTCCTGCGGGACGAGCGGGACAGGTGAGACTCCTGAACGCGCAAAGCGCGAGGAGGCTCACCGCACGCCCCGCGGAAAGCGAGTACCTGGAACGGAAAGCAACCACTTTCAAAAGCATCAATGTTTGAGACCAAAAAAAAAAACCAACCCTCTCCGGATTGGTTTTTGAACTTTTATGATTAAGAAGTTTTTAATTTCTCAAGTTCAAGCAAGAACTTATCATTTAATACTTTGATGTACGTTCCCTTCATTCCAAGTGAACGAGATTCGATAACTCCAGCACTCTCCAGCTTGCGAAGAGCATTTACGATTACTGATCTTGTAATACCTACACGGTCAGCAATTTTACTCGCTACAAGCAGGCCTTCATTACCTTCTAATTCTTCAAAGATATGTTCAATCGCTTCAAGCTCACTATATGATAATGAACTGATCGCCATTTGAACTACAGCTTTATTTCTAGCTTCTTCTTCAATCTCTTCCGCTTTCTCGCGAAGGATCTCCATTCCAACTACTGTAGCACCATACTCTGCTAATACTAGATCATCTTCTTCAAACGACGTTGACAGTCTGGAGAGGATTAGAGTTCCAAGTCTTTCCCCGCCGCCGACGATAGGTACGACCGTTGTTAAACCTGTCGAGAATAAATCTTTGTTCTCAACAGGGAAAGCAGTGTAATCACTCTCAACATCGATATTTGCCATTGATTCTGTAATGTTGAAAAGGTTCTTCGTGTAATCAGTAGGAAATTGACGATCTTGGATCATCTTTTTCATACGCTCATTTTCAATATCTTGTTTAAGAGCAGTTCCTAATAATTTTCCTCTGCGGCTGACTACGAAAATATTAGCACCGATTACTGAGCTAAGTGTTTCAGCCATTTCTTTAAAGTTTACTTGTTTTCCACCTGTTTGCTGTAACATTGAGTTAATACTTCTTGCTTTGTTTAATAAATTCATTTTATTTCTTCCTCCTACTGCATCCTATAAAATATATTGGCTTAAATCCTTATTCTTTGCGATATTAGCCAGTTTTTCTTCTACATACTCGGGTGTAATGGTAATTTGATCTAAACTGATATCAGGCGCTTCAAAAGACAAGTCTTCGAGTAAGCGCTCCAATATGGTATGAAGCCTTCTTGCACCTATATTTTCGGTGTCTTGATTGACTTCAAATGCGATACTTGCAATCTTAGCAATAGCATCGTCAGAAAATTCAACATTTATACCTTCTGTACTTAATAGAGCTTTGTACTGTTTTACAATCGCATTATCAGGCTCTATTAATATACGTGTAAAATCTTCAACAGACAAGCTATTTAATTCTACCCGGATTGGGAATCTTCCTTGAAGCTCAGGAATGAGATCTGAAGGTTTTGCCATGTGAAAAGCTCCTGCTGCAATAAAAAGAATATGATCAGTCTTAATTGAACCATATTTCGTCATTACAGTGGATCCTTCTACGATCGGAAGTATATCCCTTTGAACACCTTCTCTGCTGACATCTGCAGAATTTTGATTCTTTCCGGCAATCTTATCAATCTCATCTATAAATATAATACCTGTTTGTTCTGTCTTATAAACAGCTTCACTCGTTACGTCATCCATATCGATTAATTTTGCTGCTTCGTCCTGTGTCAGAACTTTTCTCGCTTCACGAACTGTAAGTTTTCTTTTTTTCTTTTTCTTAGGCATAATTCCGCCCAGCATGTCTTGCATATTCATTCCAACCTGTTCAAGGCCAGAGCCCTGAAACATATCAAGCATTGAGGGGGTTTGCTCATCTACTTCCACTGTTACAAGATGATCTTCCATTTCTCCTAGAGCTAATTTTTGAGCCATCTGATTTCGTTTTTGCTTTAGGTTCCCTTCGTCATCCTGCTGTGCTGACTGTTCCTGGTTCTGATTCCCTCCGCCAAAAAACATTTCAAGAGGATTCTTATAGTTTGTTTCTGTTTTTTTACCAGGTACGAGAAGTTCGACTAAACGCTTATTAGCATTCTGCTCTGCCTTGTCTTTGACTTCATTCATTTTCAGCTCTTTCACAAGCCTCACAGATGTTTCGACCAAGTCACGAACCATGGAATCGACATCACGTCCTACATAGCCGACCTCAGTAAATTTCGTAGCTTCTATTTTAATAAAAGGGGCTTGAGCAAGTTTGGCAAGCCTTCTTGCAATTTCAGTTTTACCGACACCAGTCGGACCGATCATCAAAATATTTTTTGGAGAAACCTCATCGCGAAGTTTATCATCCAGCAGGCTTCTTCTGTAACGGTTTCTGAGAGCCACCGCCACTGCTTTTTTAGCATCTTTTTGTCCAATAATGTATTGATCGAGTTTTTCAACGATCTGCCTTGGAGTTAGTTGACTGTTCAAACAAAATCACTCCTTATATAGGATTTTACAGTTCTTCTAATACGATCTCCGTATTTGTGTAGACACAAATCTCACCGGCTGTTTGCAATGAAGCGAGCGCTATTTCTTTAGCAGAAAGCTGAGGAGCATTATTTTTCAATGCTCTTCCTGCTGCAAGAGCATAATTTCCGCCTGAGCCAATAGCTAGAATGCCGTCATCAGGTTCAATTACTTCACCTGTTCCTGAAATAAGCAGCATATGCTCAGTGTTCATAACGATCAGCAAGGCTTCGAGTTTTCTTAAAACTTGATCAGTACGCCATTCTTTTGCCATTTCAACAGATGCACGCTGTAAGTTGCCGCTGTATTCTTCAAGTTTACTTTCAAATTTTTCATAAAGTGTAAAAGCATCTGCTACAGAACCGGCAAAACCAGCAAGTACTTTCCCGCCATACAGCTTTCTCACCTTTTTGGCAGTATGTTTCATTACGACTGCATTGCCGAAAGTTACCTGGCCATCTCCAGTCATTGCAGCTTCCCCATTGTGCTGAATAGCAAAGATTGTGGTTGCATGAAAAGTTGACATCGAAAAATCCCTCCTTTTTGTTTTTTATGCTCGAGGATGCGCATTATTATAGATTTTTTTCAAATGGTCTTTCGTTACGTGTGTGTAGACTTGTGTAGATGATAGCTGTGAGTGTCCCAGCAGTTCCTGAACTGCTCTTAAGTCTGCACCTTCATTGAGCATGTGTGTCGCGAAAGTATGCCTTAATACGTGTGGACTGATATGTATATTGAGCGACGATTCTTCAATGATTTTATTCAATATGTTTCTTACGCTTCTCGCACTTAAAGGTTCCCCTTTATAATTTAAAAACAGGGAATCTGACCTATTTTCTGTTTTTTCAAGTAAAAGTTTACGGCCATCGCTGATATATCTTTCTAATGCTTCCTTGGCAAAAGAACCGATAGGAACATATCTTTCCTTTTTCCCTTTTCCCTTAACTAATGCAGCTTCTACGAATAGGTCAAGATCTTTCAGCTGCAGTTTGCAGCATTCGCTTACACGAATACCCGTGCCATAAAGCAATTCGAGAATGGCCTGATTTCTTTGTCCGATTGGCGTGCTGATGTCAGACACGTTAAAAAGCTTCTCCAACTCTTTTTCATAAAGAAATTGAGGAAGCATTTTTGCTTTTTTAGGCAGAGAGGCCATTGCAAAAGGGTTTTCTTCCACGATTTTTTCCCGATTCAAGAAACGGTAAAAACTTCTCATGGAAGATATCTTTCTAGCAACAGTATTTCTCGCATACTTCTTTTCATGAAGCGTCACGAGATAATGTCTAACTAAAACATAAGAAACAGCAGCGAATCCTTCGATTGCTTGCTGTTTCAAAAAAGAAGTAAAATCATTAATATCTTTTTCATAGTGTTCGATCGTAAATGGTGAACTGTTCTTCTCAATCATCAAGTAATTAAGAAAATCCACCACGAGCTGGCGTTCTGATTCCATTCCATACACCTCACAAAGCCCCTAAATCGTATCACAACTTAGGGGCTAAAGCAATAGATGTTCACAAATTTGTTATAAAATTCTGAATAGTTTCCAATGCCCGTTCTGCTATTGCCGTGTTTCTTTCCTGCTTGTTTTTAATCCTTTTTTCAAGCGGAGGCATCAACCCGAAGTTTGCATTCATCGGCTGGAAATTATCAGGATTTGCAGTCGTAATATAATAAGCCATACTTCCGATTGCAGTTTCTCTAGGAAAAACTGCTAACTCCTCGCCTTTTACGAGTTTTGCTGCATTTATACCAGCGATCAGTCCAGATGCAGCACTTTCCACATATCCTTCAACACCTGTCATCTGCCCTGCAAAGAAAAGATTATCTCTTTCTTTTAGCTGATATGTGTCTTTTAAGAGTTTAGGTGAATTTAAGAATGTGTTGCGGTGCATAACACCGTATCGTACAACCTCTGCATTTTCTAAACCGGGAATAAGCTGAATAAGCTCTTTTTGTGGTCCCCATTTCAAGTGTGTTTGAAACCCTACTATATTATACAGCGTTCCTGCACTATTGTCTTGTCTTAACTGAACGACAGCATATGGGATCTTTCCTGTTTTCGGATCTTCAAGGCCAACTGGTTTCATCGGTCCGAAAAGAAGAGTCTTCTTTCCTCGCTTAGCCATTACTTCAACAGGCATACAGCCCTCAAAAAAGATTTCTTTTTCAAACTCTTTCAAAGGAACAGTTTCTGAAGTGATTAAAGCTTCGTAAAAACGGTCGAATTCCTCCTCTGTCATCGGACAGTTTAAATAAGCTGCTTCACCTTTATCATAGCGAGATTTCAAATAGACCTTATCCATATTGATGCTATCTACTTCAATGATAGGAGCTGCAGCATCGTAAAAATATAAATATTCTTCGCCAGTTAAAGAGTTTAAAGCTTTTGATAAATTATCAGAAGTTAAAGGACCGGTAGCGATAATCGTAGGGCCATCAGGAATTTCTGTTACTTCTTCTGTTATTACTTCTACATTAGGGTGGTTCTTAACGCGTTCTGTTACAAGGCCCGCAAACTCGTGACGGTCAACAGCTAATGCTCCGCCTGCAGGAACTGCACAATCATCTGCAGATGAAATGATAACGGAATTCAATTTTCTCATTTCTTCTTTTAAAACACCAACAGCATTTGTTAATGTGTTTGCCCGCAATGAGTTTGAACATACAAGCTCTGCAAATTTTTCAGTGTGATGAGCCGGTGTCTGTCTAACCGGTCTCATCTCATATAATTTAACTTTTATTCCTCGGCTTGCGATCTGCCAAGCAGCTTCACTGCCTGCAAGACCCGCTCCGATTACGTTAACATGTTGGTGGCTCATGGAAAAACTCCTTACTTTGCTTCCTCTTCGGAATAGTCGCAAGACACACATTGAACGACTTTTCCTTTTTTCGTTTTCTTTTCTACTAGCATGCTATTACATTTTGGACATGTTCTTGCAATTGGTTTGTCCCATGAAACGAACTCACAGTCAGGATATCTGTTGCAGCCATAGAAAACTCGTTTCTTTTTGCTTTTTCTTTCGACAATTGATCCTTTATGACAAGAAGGACATTCAACGCCTATATCTTTAACGATCGGCTTGGTGTTTCTGCAATCCGGGAAATTTGAGCATGCCATGAATTTGCCGAAACGGCCCATCTTATAGACCATCTCATGTCCGCATTTCTCACAGTTTTCCCCTGCTGGCTCATCTTTAATTTCTACTTTTTGCATTTCTGCTTCTGCAATTTTAAGTTTCTTTTCAAAGTTTTTATAGAATTCATCAATGATCTTGATCCAGTCTATATTCCCCTCTTCAACTTCATCGAGATCACTTTCCATCTTGGCAGTAAATTCAACATTGAATACTTCAGGGAAAAACTCAAGGGTCATCTCTAAGACAAGTTCTCCAAGTTCTGTTGGAACGAATTTCTTGTCGTCTAAAGCAACATACCCTCTTTTCTGGATCGTATCGAGAGTCGGAGCATACGTAGAAGGTCTCCCTATCCCCAACTCTTCCATCGTCCGTACCAGTCTTGCCTCAGTATAGCGCGGCGGCGGCTGTGTAAAGTGCTGTGTTGGCTCCAAGTCTTTCTTATCAACCTTCATTCCTTCTTGTACATCAGGAAGGATGCGGTCTTCTTCTTTTTTGCCATCATCATTGCCCTCTACATATACCTTCATGAATCCAGGGAACTTCACTTTTGACCCTGTTGCACGGAATGTTACACCATTGTTTTGAAGATCTACAGTCATAGTGTCCAGTACTGCTGAAGACATCTGACTTGCCAGAAAACGTTCCCAAATAAGCTTGTAAAGACGGAGCTGGTCTCTGGATAAATAGGTTTTCAAATCTTTTGGATGATACATAACAGAAGTAGGACGAATGGCTTCATGTGCATCCTGAGCATTCTTTCCTGCCTTCTTTTCAGCTCTCGAGCTGTTCACGTATTGTTTTCCGAATTCATTAGCAATAAACTCCGAAGCTTCATTTTTTGCAGTATCAGAGATGCGGGTAGAGTCAGTACGCATATATGTGATCAAACCGACTGTACCTTCTTTTCCAAGGTCAATCCCTTCATATAATTGCTGTGCGAGCATCATCGTTTTCTTCGCTCTGAAATTAAGCTTTCTTGCAGCTTCCTGCTGCAGGGAAGAAGTGATGAATGGCGGTGAAGGATTTCTTTTTCGTTCTTTCTTCTGTACAGATTCAATAGTAAAGGATTTTCCTTTAATTTTACTCAGGTTATCTTTTACTTCATTTTCATTAGAAAGCTCTTGTTTCTTGCCATTAAGTCCATAGTACTGAGCTTCAAAATCTTCGCCCGAAGCACTGAATATTCCTTTGATCTTCCAATATTCTTCTGGCTGAAAAGCTTCAATTTCTTTTTCGCGTTCAACAATCAACCGGACTGCTACAGTCTGTACACGTCCTGCACTTAAACCCTTTTTAATTTTCTTCCATAATAACGGGCTGACTTTGTACCCTACAAGTCTGTCAAGAACTCTTCTGGCTTGCTGGGCATCTACTAAGTCCATATTGATTTTTCTCGGTCTTTTAAATGAATCTTTTATCGCGGTTTTAGTAATCTCATTAAATACAACTCGGCAATCAGAATCTAAATCCATCTCTAAACTGTGAGCAAGATGCCATGCGATTGCTTCACCTTCACGATCCGGGTCAGCTGCGAGAAAGATTTGTTTCGCTTTTTTGGCTGCTGTTTTCAAGTCCTTCAATATTGGACCTTTTCCTCGGATTGTAATGTATTTGGGTTCATAATTTGATTCTACATCTACGCCGGTCTGGCTTCTGGGCAGATCACGAACATGTCCCATAGATGCTTTTACGTCATATTTGCTCCCTAAATATTTTTTTATCGTCTTTGCTTTTGCGGGAGACTCAACAATGACTAAGTATTTTTCCATTTACAGTTTATCCCCCTTTAAGGGTTTAGTGAAATCTTCCCTATTATTAAATAATGTATCTGCTTTTGTCAAACTGTTTCCTAATTTAAATGAAAACGGTTAAGTCCATTCATCCGCTATATCTTCTGCACACATTACTAGTTTTGCGCCATTTTGTATCAAGAAATTTGTACCTGCTGCACAATCTTCAAGAATAGATCCTGGAATTGCAAATACGTCTCTTCCTTGTTCCAGCGCTTGATCGGCTGTTATGAGCGATCCGCTTTTAGTTCTTGCCTCAGCAACTAGAGTTGCTTTGCCGAGACCGCTAATTATACGGTTACGCAATGGGAAATGCCAGCGTTTTGGCTGAACAAAAGGCGGAAACTCTGAAATAAGAATGCCTTGACTGCTAATTTCTTCTGCTAATTTGTTATTTTCGGTGGGATATACGCATTTTATTCCAGAACCTAATACTGCAGCAGTTCGCGTGCCATTTACTAGACTTAACCTGTGTGCATATGTATCTATTCCCCTTGCAAGCCCGCTGACAACCACCCATCTATTCTTCAGCAGTGGCGAGAGAACCTTGCTTAATGCACCCAATCCATCAGAACTCGGGTTTCTCGTTCCTACCACACTTATTATTTTATCCTGTTTCAGCGTACTCCAATCTCCTCTTCCATAAAGTACCCAAGGCGGATCAAATATTGTTTTCAAGCTAGGCGGATAATCTTTATGAAAATAAGGTATTGCAGATATCGAATTTTTCTTTAAAACATTCATTATGTATGTACTATTCTTTTGATTCATAAAGGTATATAAACGTACTGCCATTTTCTCGCTTAATGCAAATGACATCATCAGGCTCTTAACATCCATTTTAAATATATCAGCTAATTCCGGATCGGCTGTTAAAATATTTTTGAAATGATTCCATGTTAGTCCTTCGCAATGATGAAGAAAGATTAAGCGTTCATAATCCAAATCCTTTTCCCCCTCATGAATCATTGATTAATTAAAGTGAAAAAGCCCCCTATTTCTGGGAGCTTCTCACGATGTTAGAGATGCAGAACACACCTCTTGTAATATTTATGCTTTTGATGCTTTTTCTTTGTTTGTAACACAAACGTCGTAAAGATCGTTTTCTTTAAGCGCTTCAACTAAAGTTTCACCCATTACTGAAGGTGTTGCTGCAACTTTAATTCCGCATGCCTTCATTGTTTTGATCTTCTCGTCAGCAGTACCTTTACCGCCAGAGATAATCGCACCAGCATGGCCCATACGTTTTCCTGGAGGTGCAGTTTGTCCGCCGATGAATCCAACAACAGGTTTAGTCATATTAGCTTTTACCCATTCTGCAGCTTCTTCTTCAGCAGTTCCGCCAATTTCACCAATCATGATTACCGCATACGTATCTTCATCTTCATTAAACGCCTTTAGAACGTCAATAAAGTCTGTCCCGTTAACTGGGTCGCCACCGATACCAACAGCTGTAGATTGTCCAATTCCGCGCTCTGAGAGCTGATGTACTGCTTCATAAGTTAAAGTTCCAGAACGGGAAACAACACCTACGTGTCCTTTAGTGTGGATATAGCCAGGCATGATACCAATCTTACATTCTTCAGGAGTGATTACACCTGGGCAGTTTGGTCCTACTAAGCGAGTCTTCTTGCCTTCCATATAGCGCTTAACTTTCACCATATCCATTACAGGAATACCTTCTGTAATACAAATAGCAAGATCAAGCTCTGCATCAACAGCTTCGATGATCGCTTCCGCAGCAAATGCTGGAGGAACATAAATAACAGAAGCGTTAGCTCCAGTCTCTTTAACTGCATCAGCAACTGTGTTGAATACTGGAAGTCCTTCAACTTCAGTTCCGCCTTTACCAGGAGTAACTCCGCCTACAATTTTCGTACCATATTCAAGCATTTGTTTCGTATGGAAAAGACCTACGGAACCTGTAATACCCTGAACGATGACTTTTGTGTCTTTATTAATAAAAATGCTCATGCTTTAAATTCCCATCCTTCCTGCAATGTTTTCTTTATTACTTAACTAATGCGACGATTTTCTCTGCACCGTCAGCCATTGAATCAGCAGCTGTAATATTAAGTCCGGATTCTTTTAAGATCTTTTTGCCAAGATCAACGTTAGTGCCTTCCAGACGAACTACTAGAGGCAACTCAAGACCAACTTGTTTAGTTGCTTCTACAACACCATTAGCAATGATGTCACATTTCATGATACCGCCAAAGATGTTAACGAAAATTCCTTTAACATTTTTGTCAGAAAGAATAATTTTGAAAGCTTCAGTTACTTTCTCAGTTGTAGCGCCGCCCCCAACGTCAAGGAAGTTAGCAGGATCTCCGCCATAATGCTTAATGATGTCCATTGTAGCCATCGCTAGTCCAGCACCATTAACCATACAGCCGATATTTCCATCAAGTGAGATATAGCTTAGATCATATTTTGATGCTTCGATCTCTTTTGGATCTTCTTCTTCTAAATCTCTGTATTCTAGGATGTCTTTATGACGGTATAAAGCATTTGAATCAAAGTTCATTTTCGCATCAAGTGCCATTACGTTTCCGTCTCCAGTAACAACTAATGGGTTGATTTCAGCGATAGAGCAATCTTTTTCTACGAATGCAGTATATAATCCCATCATGAACTTTACAGCTTTACCTACTAGTTCAGTTGGAATGTTAATGTTATAAGCTAAACGTCTTGCCTGGAATGCTTGAAGACCGATTGCAGGGTCGATTACTTCTTTGAAGATTTTTTCAGGCGTTTCTTCTGCCACTTCTTCAATTTCAGTACCGCCTTCTTCAGATCCCATCATTACTACACTTGAAGTTGCACGATCAAGCACAAGACCAATGTAATATTCCTTTTTAATGTCACAGCCTTCTTCGATAAGTAAGCGCTTAACTTCCTTACCTTCTGGGCCAGTTTGGTGAGTTACTAGAACTTTACCTAAAATTTCATTTGCGTATGTACGCACTTCATCGATATTCTTGGCAACTTTTACGCCACCCGCTTTACCGCGGCCGCCTGCATGAATCTGCGCTTTTACAACAGATACAGCGCTCCCTAGTTCTTTAGCAGCTTCTACAGCTTCTTCAACTGAAAATGCTACTTTTCCGTTTGGAACAGCCACACCATATTTTCTAAGTATCTCTTTACCTTGGTATTCGTGGATATTCATTTACTCTCCATCCTCCTATCATGGTGAAAACTTAAAGTACCGTTATCATTGTATAAGACCAAGCGTCTTATGTCTACTATTCTTCAGAAAATTGCAAGCGCATACAGGATTTATGACCAAATAAAAAACCAAAACCTTCATGATACGGTTTTGGTTTCACTGCTTTTTGCCTTTGAAAAATAGGAGCTTCCAAAGCTTATTTCATTTGTTTTTCTCGTTTTCCTGTTTTTTAATTAGCTTAGGTGTAATCGCTTCTTTTTCCGCAGCAGAACGGTACAGACCAAATTCTTCAGCCATCTCTTCTCTAAACTGATTAACCAATTGCTCAGATTGTTGTACTACAAGTTTGTTTTTTGGCATTGTGCACACTCCTTTATGTTAGCAATGCCCGTTTAAACAAGAATTATGTTTATCATTTTGCTTCTTGGTCGATTTGATATATAAAAGCAAAAAGTTCAGCAACTACTTCATAAAGTTCCTCTGGTATGCTTTCATCGATTTCTAATTTTGATAATAAGTGTACAAGTGAAGGGTCTTCCTGAATAGGGATATTGTGCTCTGATGCAGTCTGAACGATACGGTCAGCCGTTTCACCTTTTCCTTTGGCCGTAACTATGGGAGAACTTGATTCTTCGGGATTATATTTAAGGGCTACAGCTTCTTTAATGTTTTTCTTCATATACGCATATCCATCCCTTTATATCCTGTTTTCGACACTGGGCTTTTTATTTCATTTTTTGGCTTTTGCGCAAAAGTAATCGAAGATAGCGTATAGTTCATTTCACTTAAGCTTTTCTTTAAAGATGGAAGAAAAGCTTTTGAAAGATTCTCGATCAAAGGGTGACCGCTAAAAACTTTCAAGGATAAAATTCTGTTTTGAATCTGAACATCCACTGCAATGTCTTTTAAATTTTTCATCTCCAGCCAAAACAGCATTCTGCAATGGTCGGGGTCTAACGATTGACTGTTTTGTTTTTTCCCTTCCCATCGGATCGAAATCTCTCTTGGGTTTTCATTTTGTCCAAGTGGAATCTGCAAAACAAACTGCTGCAGATGTTCGTTAACTGGGATGTTTTGCAGCTGCTGACTCGTAAGCCTGTTAAGCGCTTGTTCAGCCTTTAATGAGATACTTTCTGGTAATCCGAGAAATTCCGCATTTTTTTTTAATGAAATAATATGTGATTTCAATGTTTCTGTTTGCTTCAATTGAACTGGATCTGTTAATAAATTCTTTTCGTGCAGCAGACCTGACTTTTGAAACCATTTTTGGACAGCTTGTAAAAAATCATTTGAAGACTGGCGTTTTATATCATTAACTGAAGCTTCCGCTCTTTGTCCGGCAGGCTGGTTTGTTTGGCTTGTTTTTGCTTCATCCTTTGTTTCACTACTAAACCTTTTTATTTCTATACCAGAACTTCCAGGATGAACTGAAGGTTCTTTTGATACATGTATTGTGTTTGCAGAGCTTGCAGACACTTGTGAATTTTCTTTAGGTGTTGAATGATTGTTTTTAAAACCATATAAGCTTTGAAGCAGATCTACAGTTTTTGCTATGCTTTTATCTTTATGTACATAAGGTGTAAGAGACTCGAACAATTGACGCATCTCAGCTTGATCAGGCTTTTTTTGAATACTTGCTATGACTGCATTAACCGATGCAGGCTTAGCTGGGAGCTGAAGTTCATGCATTCGATGAATGACTTCTATCTTCTCTTTAAATGGTATGTTTGCTGCAAGCTGAAGGATATCAGCTACCTGTTTAACATTTTCTTTTGTTACTGGCATTTTTTCAGAGACAACAAATTCTGCAGCTTCTTTGTTATTTTCGGTTTGTGGAAGATTTAGCTTTTGCAGAATTTGTTCAGTTGTTGATTTTAAAGGATCTACATCTATTTTTTTTAAGATTACTGTGCCGTTTTTGTCCCCAACTTCAAACAAGTAGTGACTCCCCTTTGTTAAGGGAGCCTCTAATTTGGCATGCACAGCTGCACCATTATATAAAATTTTTGCTGTTTGATCGGGATAAATCTCCAAAATTTTAGCGGTTAACAATTGGTTTAGTTTCAGGTTGATGCCTGTTGCTGAATTTTGTGCAAGCGGCTGTGGATTGATGATGTTGTTAATGGATAACACCTTATTCACTCCCGGTATACTGAATAATTTCTCCTACTGGACTAAACGTTTTGCGATGTATTTCAGTTGCCCCGAAAGTTCTCAGCGCTTCTAGATGCTCTTTCGTGCCGTAGCCCATATTTGATTTAAAACCATAATGAGGATACATTTGGTCAAGCTTCTTCATATATCGGTCCCGTGTAACTTTTGCAACAATAGAAGCCGCTGCAATAGAGATGCTTTTTTCATCTCCTTTTATAATTTTCTTCTGATCAATCGGCAGAGGAATTTCCATGGCATCGATCAAAAGCTGATCTGGCTGGATCTTCAACTGGTAAACTGCCTCAGTCATGGCTAGTTTAGATGCCTGATAGATGTTGATCTCATCAATCTTGTCAGGCTGGACTAAATAAGTACTATAGCAAACAGCATCTTTTACGATTCTTTCATATAAATCTTCCCGTTTTTTTTCTGATAGTTTTTTGGAGTCATTAATCCCATTTAGAGTATAGCCTTCTGGTAAAATAACGGCCGCAGCCACTACAGGTCCAGCTAGCGGGCCACGTCCAACTTCATCGACACCAGCGATAAAATTTTTGCCGTTTGCAGTACATTGTTTTTCAAAGGAGCACATGATTTCAAGCCTTCTTAACTCCGCTTCCACTTCTAACAAACGGCTTGTATATGTTTTAAATAACTTTTTAGCACCTTGTCTCTCATCTGAAGCGAGAAACTCAAGAAGGCGGCTGATTTCTTCTGTGGAACTGTTTCTTAGTTTCTGATCCCATTCTTTTATGGATAACTTCATTTTTATTCACACTCTTTATGTATTATTTATCGGCTTGCTAATCTGTCTTTTAAGACTTTATCGATTCAAAGAAAACAGGCACATAAAATTCACGCGCCTGTTTTACCACTTTATTCATTTATTGCTGATGGCAGCTCATAAGACAAGCGGCCTAATTTTTCTGAACGAAGGTCGCGAAGCACAATCTCTGCAGTTTTTTCGAGATCAACTTCACCACCGCTCATGATGCATCCCCTTTTTTTGCCGATCTCTTCAAATAAACGAAGAGGATCATCGGGTATGTCTGATAATTTATATCGCTCAACAAGACGCTCTTGATAATGTGCGTTTAAATATTTCACAGCAAATAGTACAACTTCTGTAAAATCAAATAACGTTTCTTTAATCGCTCCTGTTACAGCAAGCTTGAGACCTATTGACTGATCCTCGAATTTCGGCCAAAGAATACCTGGTGTATCCAGTAGTTCAAGAGTCTTACCAGCTTTGATCCACTGCTGTTTTTTTGTTACGCCTGGCTTATCGCCGGTTACAGCAATGTTCTTGCCTGCCATTCTGTTAATAATTGTAGATTTCCCGACATTTGGGATTCCAACGATTAAAGCACGTACAGCACGCGGTTTAACGATTCCTTTTGCTCTCATCTTATCGAACTTTTCTTTTACAAGTTCGTGTGCAATAGGTTCAATTTTTTTAATACCTTTTCCGTCTTGTGAGTTTATTGCCAGAGATGGAATTCCTTTATCTGAAAAATAGCTTTGCCACATTGACGTTACTTTCGGATCAGCCAGATCTGCTTTGTTCAATAAAACAATACGCGGCTTTTCTCCAAGTATCTCGTCTATCATCGGGTTTCGTGATGCTAATGGAATTCTGGCGTCTACAAGCTCGAAAACGACATCGATCATTTTAAGTTTTTCAGTTATTTCCCGGCGAGCTTTTGCCATATGGCCCGGAAACCATTGAATGGTCATGTTATTTCACCCTACTTTACAAATCCTATATCGGATAACGGCCAGAAACGGAATGATGCTTTTCCTAAGATTTCATCTTCGTTAACAGTACCGATGTTCCGGCTGTCACTGGAGTTCCGGCGATTATCACCTAGAACAAACAATTGTCCTTCTGGTACCTTCTGTTTTGCTGTCACTTCCAGTAAAGTGAAGTCATACGTGAAATTTCCGTCTTTTGTTTTTTTCTTATATGCTTCTAAGTATTCTTCTTTCACCTTTTTGCCATTCACATAAAGAGTATCATCTTTATATTCAATAGTATCTCCTGGCAAACCAATAACTCTTTTTATGTAATCTTTTTCTTCTGTAGCGTGAAAGACTACAATGTCAAATCTGTTTGGTTCTCCAATGATATAGCTGAACTTATTAACAATTAATCGATCTCCATCGTGAAGAGTCGGCATCATTGATTGTCCATCGACTACCACAGGGGCAAAAAGGAAGAACCGGATGATACCTGCCAATAACAATGCTGCAGCTAATGCTTTAATCCATTCCCACGTTTCGTTTTTTGTACGAGCCATTCTTAATCCTCACCATCTGTAGAAATTCCTTACTTATAATATGGAAAAAGGAGCTTGAGTAAGTCAAGCTCCTTTCGAGAATTATTAGCGAATTTCTTTAATACGAGCTGCTTTACCACGAAGTGCACGCAAGTAGTATAGCTTAGCACGGCGAACTTTACCGCGACGTACAACTTCAAGGTTCGCAATCTTAGGTGAATGTACAGGGAACGCACGCTCCACACCTACACCGTAAGAAATTTTACGAACAGTAAACGTTTCAGAAATCCCAGACCCACGCTTTTTGATAACAACACCTTCAAAAAGCTGAATACGCTCACGAGTACCCTCGATTACTTTCACGTGTACACGTACAGTGTCACCTGAACGGAATTTTGGTAAATCTGATTTTAATTGATCTTTTGCAAGATCTGCAATAAGCTGTTGCATAGTTTATTGCCTCCCTTCCCATGGATGTTCTTGCGTGATTATCAAGCAGCGGAACACCGGATTAAACGGGCATAAGCCACAAACAATATAATACCATATAAATCAGACGAGTATCAAGTTGTTTTATTATCTTTTATTTCTCTCAGCCAATTTTCTTCTTCTTTAGTTAACTCTATGCTTTCCAAAAGATCAGGACGTCTTTCGTAAGTCCGTTTTAATGATTCTTTTTTTCGCCATTCTTCAATATTTTTATGGTTTCCAGACATAAGAACATCAGGTACCTTCATACCCCTGAAGTCTGCTGGCCTCGTATATTGAGGATGTTCTAAAAGACCTGTACTGAACGAATCCTGAAGATGCGATTCTTCTTTTCCAAGTACACCAGGTAGTAATCTTGTTACTGCGTCAATCACTACCATCGCACCAAGTTCACCGCCTGTTAAGACATAGTCGCCGATTGAGATCTCATCTGTAACTAAATATTCTCTGATTCGCTCGTCATAGCCTTCGTAATGGCCGCATAAAAAGATCAGGTGCTTTTCTTTAGAGAGTTCTTCCGCTTTCTTTTGAGAAAACCTCTCTCCTTGTGGACAAAGCAGGATGATCCTTGGTTTCTCAGATGTTTCTTTCGTTAAGGTTTCAACTGCATCGAATAACGGCTGTGGCGTCAACACCATTCCCGCTCCTCCGCCATAAGGATAATCATCTACATTTCTATGTTTATTTGATGAGAATTCGCGGAAATCGAGCACCTGAAACTGAACCGCACTTTTTTCTTGTGCTTTTTTTAAAATAGACTGGCCGAAAACACCTGAAAACATATCTGGAAACAGGCTTAATACATCTATTTTCATTTAGAAAAGTCCTTCTAAAGGTTCTATTGAAATCTTCTTACCTTCTAAATCAACTGTTTTAACAACGGATGGAATATAAGGGATCAAAATGTCCGAGCCAAACCCTTTGCGTTTTACTACCCATACATCATTTGCACCTGGTGATAAAATTTCTTTCACCTTCCCTAGTTCTTCGCCATCAACCGTAAAAACAGCACACCCAATGATGTCATGGTAAAAGAATTCACCTTCTTCTAAAGACACTTGCTGTTCTTTTGGAACTTTTAACAAATGCCCTTTAAATGGTTCAACATCATTAATGTTGCCTAAACCTTCAAACGTTAAAAGATCAAACTGCTTATGTTTGCGATGAGCTTCAATGGTTACAGGTATAAGGTTTCCAGGTTCTTTTTCTACATATAAGGTATTGCCTGTCTTATATCGTTCTTCCGGAAAATCTGTTCTTGAAATAACACGAACTTCCCCTCTAATGCCGTGTGTGTTAACGATTTTTCCGACGTTCAGCCATTTTTCCATAATTTTAAAACCTTCTCTCGTACGACTTATTCTTATTATTATCTAGTCTAAAGTTTATCATAATCCAGGTATGTATATTTTTTAAAGGCTGTTTCACAATACTTTGTTGCTTTTGAAAGTAGTTGATTTCCGTTACAGGATGCTCGCTTTCCGCGGGGCGTGCGGTGAGCCTCCTCGGCGCTATGCGCCCTTAGGAGTCTCACCTGTCCCGCTAATCCCGCAGGAGTCTCGCACCTTTCACTCCAATCAACATGTCAAGGATGAGAATGAAAAAAAAGACCTTAAGCAACAATCTTTTAGATAAAAACCTTTTTAAAAGATAAAAAAAGGAAGAGGTTTCCCTCATCCTTTTTAGACGATTTCGATTGAAATCCTTTTATTTTGATTCGTTCCTGCTGCATTTACAACGGTACGAATCGCTTTGGCCACTCTTCCTTGTTTGCCGATCACTTTCCCCATATCAGTCTGGTTCACGGATAATTGATAAACAAGGCGATGTCCTTCATTAACCTCTTTGACGCTAACTTCTTCTGGGTGATCAACTAGAGCTTTCACAATCGCTTCGATCAACTCTGTCATATCAGTTCCCCTTCGTCAAAATTATTTTTGGTTTTTAGCGTTATGGAATTTCTCCATAAGACCAGCTTTTGAGAATAGGTTACGAACTGTGTCAGATGGCTTCGCACCGTTTGTCATCCACTCAAGAGCTTTTTCTTCGTTAATTTTAACTTCAGCTGGGTTAACAACTGGGTTGTAAGTTCCGATCTCTTCGATGAAACGTCCATCACGAGGAGAACGAGAATCTGCTACTACTACACGATAAAAAGGAGCTTTCTTAGCACCCATACGTTTTAAACGAATTTTTACTGCCATTATAACTTGCACCTCCGAAAATAGTTCACACAAAATAATATGATAGTATAAATTGACAGGTTTGTAAACCTGAAAATTCAGTTTACATAAAAGGGAATTTAAATCCACCTTTTTTCTTCTTGCCATTCATCATTCCGGACATTTGTTTCATCATTTTCTTCATGTCCTCGAATTGTTTGATAAGGCGATTCACTTCTTGTACTGATCGTCCGCTGCCTTTAGCGATACGTCTTTTACGGCTTGCATTGATAATCTCTGGCTGTTCTCTTTCATTAAGAGTCATCGAACGAATGATAGCTTCAACGTGACCGATTTGTTTTTCATCAATCTGAACGTTTTTAAGGCCTTTCATTTTGTTCGCGCCAGGAAGCATGCCAAGCACTTCATCTAATGGTCCAAGATTCCTTACTTGTCCCATCTGATCAAGAAAATCATCAAATGTGAACGACATATCACGCATCTTTTTCTGAAGATCACGCGCTTTATCTTCATCTACTGAGGACTGTGCCTTTTCAATAAGTGTCAGCATGTCGCCCATTCCTAAAATTCTAGAAGCCATTCGATCAGGATGGAACGCCTCAAGAGCATCCATCTTTTCACCAAGACCTACAAATTTAATAGGAAGTCCTGTAACAGCTTTGATTGAAAGCGCGGCACCACCGCGTGTGTCACCATCAAGCTTTGTTAGAATGACACCTGTAATTCCAAGTGCTTCATTAAAACTTTCTGCAACATTCACAGCGTCCTGACCTGTCATCGCATCCACAACCAGGAAGATCTCATCAGGTTTTGCTGTTTCTTTAACCTGTTTCAATTCATCCATCAGCGTTTCATCAATGTGCAAACGCCCGGCTGTATCAATGAGCACATAGTCATGATGCTCTTCTTTCGCTTTCGCAATCGCTGATTCAGCAATTTTTACGGGACTAACTTGGTCTCCCATTTGAAAGACTGGAAAATCAAGCTGTTTCCCGAGTGTTTCTAACTGCTTTATCGCAGCGGGACGGTATATGTCAGCTGCAGCAAGAAGCGGTTTGCGATTTTGTTTTTTACGCAAATGATTCGCAAGCTTTCCTGTAGTGGTTGTTTTACCTGCACCTTGAAGACCAACCATCATAATAACCGTCGGGGGCTTGTTGGAAACAGCGATTTTACTCTGTTCTCCGCCCATCAATGCTGTAAGTTCATCATTAACCACTTTTACAACTTGCTGTCCAGGTGTCAGGCTTTTTAGCACTTCCTGACCAACTGCACGTTCAGATACCTTTTTCACAAAATCTTTTACCACTTTAAAGTTAACATCCGCCTCAAGAAGAGCAAGGCGTACTTCCCTCATCATTTCCTTTACATCCGCTTCATTTACTTTCCCTTTTCCGCGAATTTTTTGTAAAGTGTTCTGAAGACGGTCGGCTAAACCTTCAAATGCCATCTCACTGAACGCCTCCTATTCCATATTTTCAAGGCGATCGATAATTGCAATTACGTTAGCAGGTTCAGTTTTCAGCAGCTCTCTTAAAGATGACAGCAACTGATCACGTTCCTGAAACTTTGCAAAAAGCCCTAACTTCTCTTCGTATTCTTCCAGCATCGCCTCTGTCCGTTTAATATTATCATAAACGGCCTGGCGGCTGACATTATATTGTTCAGCAATTTCACCGAGAGAATAATCGTCTAAATAATATAAGCCCATATAATTCTTTTGCTTAGGGGTTAACAGTGATTGGTAAAAATCAAAAAGATAATTAATTCTCATCGTTTTATCAAGCATACTTTCACAACCCTTGTTAAGTGAAATGCCTTTACGTGAATACTATACAACCATAAAAAATAGATGTCAAGTTTTTTTCTTAACAGAATAACTTGTTAGTGCCAGCATTCAATACACAATAGATGCTTTGGTGCTCAACTCTTTGAAGTTAGATGGATGCAAAGGCTGTAGTTACATAAATTTGCTGAAGTTTACCATGAGATAGACAGACTCTGTATTTCAATTTCCATAAAATGTTAAATTATGTGATGGCCGCTCGTTTTTCTTTGATTGTGTCCATTTTTTATGTGATTATTGCGCTTTTTTATATGATTAATGACTCTTTTTATGTGATCATCAAATTTACTTTTAAATGTGTCTTCGCAGATGGAATTTGACTTTTTTATCATCCTAAAAGAAAAGAAGCAGATATTACTCTGCTTCTTCCTCTTCTGTTCCAGCGAATAATCCGTATACAAACTGTTCCGGATCAAATTCCTGCAGGTCATCAATTTTTTCGCCAAGTCCTACGAATTTCACTGGGATATCCAGTTCGTGGCGGATCGCTAGGACGATTCCGCCTTTTGCTGTTCCATCAAGTTTTGTTAAAACAAGCCCTGTCACATCTGTTGATTGTCCAAATGTTTTAGCCTGGTTCATCGCGTTTTGCCCGGTCGTTGCATCTACAACCAGCAGAACTTCGTGCGGTGCGCCGGGTATTTCGCGTTCGATCACTCGTTTTACTTTCGAAAGTTCGTTCATTAAGTTTACTTTATTTTGGAGTCGGCCGGCTGTATCACATAAAAGCACGTCAGCTTTTCTTGATTTTGCTGCCTGTATGCTGTCATAGATTACCGCAGCCGGATCGGCACCTTCATGATGTTTGATAACGTCAACTCCTGCACGCTCTCCCCATACTTCCAACTGGTCGATCGCACCTGCACGGAACGTATCTCCAGCAGCGAGAATAACTTTCTTGCCGTCATTCTTAAGCTGGTGTGCCAGTTTTCCAATCGTAGTTGTCTTCCCCACTCCGTTAACACCAACGAATAATATGACTGTCATGCCATCTGCTTGTAGATTCAGCTTGTTTTCGCTATCATCTTTTTGAAGCATTTCTGCAAGCTTTTCCGTGATCGCTGAACGAAGCTCTTGAGGATCTTTAATATTCCTTGTACGAGCTACATCCTTTAGTTCATCAATAATATCAAGAACTGTATGCACTCCCACATCTGCGCCGATCAAGATTTCTTCAAGTTCTTCAAAAAACTCTTCATCTACTTTACGATACCTTTTTAACAAGTCATTTACTTTAAATGAAAAAGAACTTCTTGTTTTTTCTAATCCATCTTTAAATTTCTCAGAAGAGGATTCTGATGGTTGATTTGAAAATTTTTCTTTTAGCTTCTTTAAAAAACTCACTTTATTTCCTCCCTACGATGTTACCAGTTCTTTAGTTTCTTCTAAGCGTACTGAAACAAGTTTTGAAACGCCTGATTCCTGCATGGTCACCCCATACAATACGTCGGCTTCCTCCATTGTACCCTTTCGATGGGTTACAACGATAAACTGTGTTTCTTTGCTGAATGCCCGCAAATACTTTGCAAAACGGTTCACGTTTGCATCATCTAATGCGGCTTCTACTTCATCCAAAATACAAAATGGAACAGGACGCACCTTAAGGATGGCAAAGAGTAGTGCTATTGCAGTTAAAGCACGCTCTCCCCCAGATAACAACCCTAGTTGCTGAAGCTTTTTACCAGGAGGCTGCGCCATTATATCAACACCTGTTGCAAGCATGTCGTCTGGCTGAGTCAGCACAAGGTCTGCTCGGCCGCCTCCGAATAACTCTTTGAAGATGACCCCGAAATGCGATCGGATGGCTGTGAACGTCTCTTCAAAACGATTTTTCATTTCTTCATCCATCTCAGAAATTACGCCATACAGTGTATTTTTAGCTTCCGTCAGGTCATCCCTTTGTTCTGTTAGGAAATTAAAACGCTGACTGACTCTGTCATATTCTTCAATGGCACCGATATTGACAACACCCAGCTCTTCGATCGCCATTTTGATCAGCTTTACTTTTCGTTTAGCATCTTCCAACGGCATCTCAAGTTTGTGTTTTTGCTTAGCACCTTCATATGACAGTTCATACTCTTCCCGGAGATGGGTCAGACGGGTTTCAAGTTCCACATCAAGTCTGTTTATGCTCACTTCTTCCGTTCTTAATCCATCACTCAATTGTTTGTATTGGCGCTTCGCTTCCTTAAGCTCAATTTCCATTTTTTCGATAGAGCGGAATGACTCTGTTCTTTCTTGTCTGCGTTCAGCTATCAGTTTTAATGCAGTATTTTTTTCATGTCTCTTTTGCTTAATCTGTTCATCGAGAGAATCCTCTCCTGACGAACTTGAATTCATTTCTTCTTCAAGAAGCCAGTAATCTTCCTCTGTTTCCTTGCTTTTAGCACTTACACCTGCAAACTCTTCTTCGAGCCGCAGACTTTTTTCTTTAAGATTTGCCACTTGCTGTTCAAGCTCGGCAGTTTTAATTTTTAATTGTGTCAAAGTTTCTCTAAGCTCTTCTTTAGAAGACTGATGCATCTTCTTCTTTTCAGTTAGGTCTGCGATTGTTTTCTCCAGTTCACTGCCAGATTTCACAGCTTTATCAAGCCTCTTCTTAAGATTCATTAATCTCGTGTCAGCGGCCGAACGCTCAGACTCAAATGTATGTTTTTCACGATCATACAATTGCAGCCTGTCGTTTAAACTCTTTTCTTGAATCTCAATCTCACGCAGGTTACTTTTGAGTTCTTGTTCAAGTTCTCTTAGTTTCTCACCTTCAGCTTGAAGATTGTCTAATGCTTCTTTGTTTTTTGTAACTTTTGCTTTTAGATTAGTAACTTTTTCTTCTAAGCTAAGAGTTTGTTTCTCCATTGCAGCTAATTTTTCAGTCAGTACTTCAACTTCTCTTTGTCTGCTTAAAAGAGAGGAACTCTTCTGTTTGAGGCTTCCCCCAGACATTGAACCGCCTGGGCTGACAACATCCCCTTCAAGGGTAACTATTCGATAGCGATAGTTCACTTGCTTTGCAATCGCATTTGCTCCAGCTAGATCCTTGGAAATTATAATGTTTCCTAATAAGTTTCCAACTATGTTCTTATACTTTTGATCAAAATGCACGAGGTCAGCTGCGACTCCAACAAAAGAATCAACTGTGCGTGCATTATGAACATCCGCACTCGAAACATTGCGGCTTTTAATTACGTTTAACGGTAAGAATGTTGCTCTGCCAGCTCTTGTTTGTTTTAAGAATTGGATGGCTTTCATTGCGTTCTGTTCGTGATCGACAACAACATGCTGCATAGAAGCCCCTAAAGCTGTCTCAATAGCGGTTTCAACCTCAGACGGAACAGAAAGAAGTTCGGCTACGGCACCTTCAATTCCAGATAACCTCGTCTCCTTTGCCTTTAATACTTCTTTTACTCCCTGCATAAATCCGGCATATTCATCCTGCATCGATTCTAGCATTTCTTTCTTTGATTTAAATTGCTGGATATACTGATAAGCCTGATACAATTTCTCTTGACTTGAACGGCTTTCTTGTTCTTCTAAAGAAACAGCGGATTTTAAGTTCTGATACTCTTCCTGTTTCTTCTTCAGTTGAGTTTCAGCTTCTTTATAGCTCTGCTCAGCCTGTTCTTTCGTCTTCTTTAATTCTTCCCTTTGATGAAGATATCTATTGTTTTCTTCATCCAATCTGCTGCTTTTAAAGTTTTGCTGTTTAGACTGATCCTCAATATAACGCATTTCATTTTTGATAGTCGTTTGTTCATTTAGGCGTTCAAAATAATCACTTTTTAGTTTTTCAAGCTCTGCTTCCACATCCATTTCAAGGACAGTCAAACGGCTTTCTTCCTCAGTAACTTGTTTTCGAACCGTTTTTAATTGCTTTTCTTTATCTGCTAAAATACTTTTCTCTGAGAGCAATTGTGTTTCTAGTTGTTCTTTTTTTACTTTCAGTTGCTGAATCTGCTCTAAAAGTGAAGTTTTATTCTGATCATAGTTTTTCTTTCTCTCTTTTAAAACTTCTTTTTTTCCTTCAAGTTTTTCCAGCGTTTCACTTGCTGATAGAAGAGCTCCCTGAAGTTCATCAATAGATTCATCCATCGCCTGCATATCAAGTCTGGCTCTTTCAATCGCAGATTCACCCTGCTTAACTTTTACGGAAAGTTCAGATTCTTGTTTCTGTAGTTCTGCCACCCATGTTTTTTGTTTTTCCCAGCGTTCGTGAAGGTCTTCTATCTCCTGAACGAGAACAGCAGTCTCAACGACCTCTAATTCCTGTTTCTTCTCAAGATAATCCTTCGCAATAGATGCCTGTATTTTTAGAGGTTCAACCTGCCCTTCAAGTTCATGAAGGATATCTTCAACCCTGTTTAAGTTTTCCTGAGTTTCAAATAGTTTTTGTTCAGCCTTTTGTTTTCTTGTTTTATATTTTAAAACTCCTGCGGCTTCTTCAAAGATTTTTCTTCTCTCTTCAGATTTACTGCTTAAAATTTCTTCTACCCGGCCTTGTCCAATAATAGAAAAAGCTTCTCTTCCAAGTCCAGAGTCCATAAATAATTCAACAATGTCTTTTAAGCGGCATTGCTGCTTATTGATTAAGTATTCACTATCACCTGAGCGATAAACTCTTCTTGTAATAGAAATCTCATTATAATCAAGAGGAAGATGCTGGTCTTCGTTATCTAAAGTGAGAGTGACTTCAGCGACATTCAACGGTTTGCGATTATCGCTGCCGGCAAAAATGATATCCTCCATCTTAGAGCCGCGAAGCGACTTGGCAGACTGCTCGCCAAGCACCCATCTTACAGCATCTGATATATTGCTTTTTCCGCTTCCGTTCGGCCCAACTACAGCAGTTACTCCCTGAACAAATTCTACTTGTATCCGCTCTGCAAATGATTTAAATCCTGCTACATCAATTCGTTTGAGGAACATCTTTAAATCCCCCTTTTTCCTGCTTTATATAAGCATTCGTGTTCAAACGGTTATTTCAGTAATTTTAGATTTGACTGTTTTCGTAAACTTTGTTGCTATTTGAAAGGATTGATTTCCGCTCCAGGATGCTCGCTTTCCGCGGGGTGTGCGGTGAGCCCACTCGGCGCTTTGCGACATTGAATGGTCTCACCTGACCGCTTCATGGAAGTATCCTTGCTCCTGCGTCTACAAGTAAATGCTACCGATGTGAGCTTCCTCGTCGCATGCCTAGCGAGAAGCTTCTCATGTGGTAGGCACGCACCTTGCGCTCCAATCAAATTGTCGACGAAGGAACTTCAAAAAACAATCTATTAGATAAGAGCCTTAGATTAAGTTCAGTTACCCATCCTTACAGTTAACAAATTCTTAAATTATGTAAAAAAAATTCTTTAACTGTTTTATTTTATCATAGATTTACTCTCTCATAGTCACAAAGATTACTGTATGCTAAAATAGAGAAAGTTAATTGAACGGCCCTCATACAGACTGATATTAGGTTTCACTTATTAAATGCTAAAGGAGCTTCACTATGGACTTAACAAATGAAAATCATGAGAATCTAGCTTTTATGATTGAAAGCTTAAAAAAGAAACTGCAGCTGGTTAACGGCGGACTGATTCAGCCTGAAGATTATGAG
Organism: Fictibacillus arsenicus; assembly: GCF_001642935.1. Taxonomy (NCBI): domain Bacteria; kingdom Bacillati; phylum Bacillota; class Bacilli; order Caryophanales; family Fictibacillaceae; genus Fictibacillus; species Fictibacillus arsenicus. The sequence continues at coordinate 1,828,968 of NZ_CP016761.1, read as the reverse complement.
CTGAACAAATACGATGATATTAAAGAACTATATGACATGGTAATGAAAATGCCTTCATTCAGCATTAGGGATATGGAAGGAATCGTAGAAGAACTTGCATCCCTTAAAAAGAAATAACAGAAACCCCCTTGCATGGCATTCGCCAAGTTTTAAGGGGGTTTTAATTATTGGTTCACTTTTTTTGCAACCTTTTCAATCGCTTCTTGTGCAGCGTGCTGTTCTGCTTCTTTTTTGGATCTTCCATACCCGATGCCAAACGCAGCATCATTTAATCTGACCTCAGAAACAAATTCCCTGTTATGAGCAGGTCCTTTTTCTTGTACGATCTTATAATCAATATGACCTAATCCTTCACGCTGAACATATTCTTGCAGCTGGCTCTTAAAATCCATCACATGAGAAAAAGCACCTTCGTTTATCCGTGGTACAACGTACTGATTTAAAAACTCCTTTACCTTGTCGAGTCCCTGATCAAGATACAACGCTCCTATGAATGCCTCGAAGACATCAGCTAAAAGAGCAGGCCGTGATCGTCCACCAGTGTTTTCTTCTCCTTTTCCCAATAGTACAAAGTCACCAAAGTGCAGGTCGTTAGCAAACAGCACCAATGATGGTTCACAAACGATAGCCGCTCGAAGTTTTGTGAGCTCACCTTCACTCATGTTTGCAAACTTGGTGTACAAGTATTGAGAAATTGTCAGTTCCAGAACAGCATCTCCCAGAAATTCCAGTCTTTCATTATCCTCGAATGTTCTTCCTCGATGCTCATTCACATATGATGAATGCGTAAAAGCTTGTGCTAATAGTTTTACATTTTCAAACTGAATGTTTAAACGTTCCTGAAGAGGGGCTACTTTCTGAATGCGCACTTTGTCATCCATGCCCTTTTTGGAAGCCGATTTAAACCGGTTTTTAACTGTTTTCTTTTGAGTTGATTGATGTTTTGAACCTTTCATAAACTTCCTCCAAAAATCTCGTAAAGGGCTATTTGCTGTTTCCTCCCCAAAAAGGGAAGAAAGCCCCGCATTTATACACGGGACTTTATCCGTAAAACCTTATTGTTTGCTGTTTATGTAATCTACAACGTCACCAACAGTTGCAATTTTCTCAGCATCTTCATCAGAAATTTCTAATTCGAACTCATCCTCAAGTTCCATAACTAGTTCCACTACATCAAGAGAGTCTGCACCTAGATCCTCTTTAAAGGAAGCTTCAGGCTTAACCTCAGACGCGTCAACACCTAGACGGTCAACAACAATCTTTGAAACTCTTTCTAAAACGTCTGCCATTTTGTGTGTCACCTCCTTTCAATAGTATATGCTTTTTCCTCTAAAAAAACTAGAGGGATTACGTTGTATAAATTAGTCTGTTTTTGCAAAAATCATTGTTGCCTTTGTAAGTAGTTGATCTCCGTTTCAGGATGCTCGCTTTCCGCGGGGCGTGCGGTGAGCCTCCTCGGCGCCATGCGCCCTTAGGAGTCTCACCTGTCACACTGATCCCGCTGGAGTCTCGCACCTTACACTCCTATCAACTTGACAAGGGAGACAAAATAAGACAAGAAGCAACAATCTTTTAGAAACTAGCCTTTTGTAACACCCTATTAAGCTAACCAGCAGGATTACATAACCATTCCGCCATCAACATGAAGTGTCTGGCCAGTAATATACGAGCTGGAATCACCTGCTAAAAACGCCGCAGCTGCTGCAATATCATCCGGCTGGCCGAAGCGTGCCAATGGAATATTTCTTAGCATATCTTCCCTAATTCCTTCTTCAAGCTTGCCTGTCATATCTGTTTCAATGAAACCAGGAGCAATTGCGTTAACCGTAATTCCTCTTGAAGAAAGCTCCTTCGCAGTCGTTTTTGTAAGTCCGATTACTCCCGCTTTTGCGGCAACATAGTTTGCTTGTCCTGCGTTTCCTGAAACACCGACGATCGAAGCAATATTTATAATACGGCCATTTCGTTGTTTCATCATCTGTCTTGAAACAGCTTTTGTTGTTAAGAATACACCTTTTAAGTTAGTGTTTATGACTGCGTCCCAGTCTTCTTCCTTCATTCGCATTAAAAGGTTATCTCTTGTAATTCCTGCGTTGTTTACAAGAACATCAAGGCTTCCAAATTCATCTATGACAGACTTAACCATATTCGTCACGTCTTCTGAACTTGAAATATCAGCTTTAATCGAGAAGGCTGTACCGCCGTTTGCTTTAATTTCTTCAACTACCTCATTGGCTTTTGCTTCACTTCCAGAATAGTTGACCGCTACTTTCGCGCCATTTTTTGCAAAATAAAGGGCAATTGCACGTCCAATACCTCGAGAAGCACCTGTAATTAACACAGATTTATTATTAAGCATCAACAGATTCCCCTTTCAGTTTTTCCAAAGCTTGCATCATTGAATCCATATCTCCGATCGCTAACACGTTAGCTCGGCGATTTACCTTTTTTACAAGACCGCACAATACTTTACCAGGTCCGATCTCAATGAATGTATCAACACCCGAATCCATTAACTCTCTAATGGTTTCCTCCCAGCGTACAGGAGAATATAGCTGTTCAATCAGCTTGGACTTAATTTCTTCTTTCGATGTAACAGGTTTCGCCGTAACGTTTGCGATTACAGGCGTTTTCGCATCATGTATTGTAATATTTGATAAAACTTCTGCAAATTTTTCCGCCGCTGGTTTCATTAAAGCAGAGTGAAAAGGTCCGCTTACCTGTAAAGGAATTACTTTTGCGCCTTCTTCTTTTGCTTTGCTGCCCGCTGATTCAACACCTTTTACCGTTCCAGAAATAACAATTTGACCTGGACAGTTCAAATTAGCCACTTGCACACTGTCTCCGTACTCTGAAACTTCAGCAGTAATTGCCTCAAGGCGTTCTTGATCGAATCCGATTACAGCAGCCATTGTTCCTACACCAGCAGGAACAGCTTCTTCCATTAGGAGTCCGCGGTGTCTAACAGCATAAACCGCATCTTCAAACGAAATACTTCCAGCTGCGACAAGTGCTGAATATTCCCCAAGACTATGCCCTGCAGTGTAATCAGCAGAGATACCATGTTTTTTAAAAACTTCAAGTACAGCTGTTGATACAGTAAGCAATGCTGGCTGAGTATTCTCTGTTCTCTTGAGAAGATCTTCAGGACCTTCAAAAATGATCTTTGAAAGATCGAATTTTAATACTTCGTCTGCTTTATCAAAAATATCTTTTGCCAGAGTTTCTTGTTCTGCTATTTGTTTTCCCATTCCCGCGAATTGAGAACCTTGTCCTGGAAAAAGAAAGGCGATTTTACCCATAAGTTATTCCTCCTTTTGGCTGTCAGGCTGAATATGGCTCAATATAGTATTCACAACATTTTTGTCTACCATATCTTTAGTTTGTCTGATTGCGTTTAAGACTGCATTTGCATTGGATGAGCCGTGCGCTTTAATAACTGGTGCAGCTAATCCGAACAATCCTGCACCGCCATATTCTGTATAGTCCAGTTTATCTTTAATTCCTTTAAGCTTCGGTTTTAATACACCTGCTGCAATTTTGCTCGTTAAGCTTGATGTGAGCGTTTCTTTAATCATTGAGAACATGCTCATCGCAGTACCTTCAATGGACTTCAATACAAGATTGCCTGCAAAACCGTCACATACGACAACGTCTGCTGCGCCCATTAAAAGATCTCTGGATTCAACGTTCCCCACAAAATTAATGTTTGCGTCCTTCAGCAAAGGAAAAGCTGCTTTCGTTAAAGCATTGCCTTTTTCACTTTCTGTGCCGACGTTAAGCAGACCTACACGAGGATTATCGATTCCTCTGACTTCTTTGCAATAGACTGATCCCATCAAGGCATATTGTAATAGATGCTCAGGTTTTGCATCCATGTTCGCACCCACGTCTAGAAATAAGAATCCTTTTCCATCGAGTGTAGGGAGCGTAGGTGCCAACGCTGGCCGTTCGATCCCTTTAATTCTGCCAACGTAAAAGAGTCCGCTTGCCATAAGAGCTCCCGTATTTCCCGCAGAAATATAAGCATCTGCATTTCCTGTCTTCACTTCATTTGCCGCCAATACCATCGAAGCATCCTTTTTTCGGCGTACAGCGCGAACAGGTTCCTCAGCTGCTTCAATTACTTCAGTTGTATGAATAATTTTAAATGAATGATCGCTTGGTAAATGTTCATTGATTTTATCTTGGTCACCAACCAAAGTAATGTTTAGTTCAGGATATTGTTCAACAGCCAGCAATGCACCTTTTACGATTTCCTTCGGTGCATTGTCACCGCCCATTGCATCTATTGTGATAATCATGCTGATTTAACTTCCTTCCTTTGAATCTTGTTTTGATCTGAACATCGTAAACTCACCGTTAAAGACAAGCTCTTTTTCAACATAGCTATTAACATCAACAGTTGTCCGTTCTGAGCCTTTTTCTGTAACTTTCGCTTTTGCCACAATTCTTTCGCCAACTCTTACAGGGCGAGAAAAACGAATGCTGGCCCGTGCAGTTAAAGCGAGTTCATCATTAATAATAGCAACTGCAAGAGAGTTCGCCTGAGCAAATACATGATGTCCTCTCGCTATCTTGTTGCGTGAAAATACGTGTTCTTCTTTTATATCAAGAATCGAGATAGCTGACTCATCTAATTGAAGATCAATGATCTCACCGATTACTTCTTCAAGAGGCAGTGCTTTAACATCGTCCAGCTTCGTTTCAGCTACAGACTTAATCCTCTCCCGAAGCTCAGGTATTGAAAGTTCCAGCCGGTCAAGACGGATTGTCTGCACACTTACACTGAATTTCTCCGCAAGTTCCTCGTCAGTAATAAAAGGTGTTTGTTTTATCGTTTCCTTTAGCAGCTCTTGCCGCTCCCGTTTTGTTTTTTTCATAAATACTTTCCTTCTTCCGTTAAAAAGGTCCCATTTATGAGAAAGATATTCTCTCTGCAAATGAAGGGCGTTAGAAAAGCAGGCGCCGTATGTATTGGCGTACCTGCTGTATGTTCTTTCTGCTATTAAGAGCTGGTACTAATAGTAGTATATAGTATCAGTATTCATCTTTCAAGAATTAATCGAGCCTTTCCTTATCCAGCACACCTTCATTGGTAAGTATTTCTCTAATTAATGCGTACATTTCGTCAGTCCAAAATTCATCTGAATTTACAAGTTTAGCAGCATCATTTCTTGCTGTCTCTAAAATTCGATAATCATGCACGAGGTCAGCAACTTTAAATGCTGGCAGACCGCTTTGTTTATTGCCAAAGAAGTCTCCCGGCCCGCGAAGCTCTAAGTCTTTTTCTGAAAGCTCAAAACCGTTCGTCGTCTCAGTCATGATTCTCATGCGTTCTTGGCCTTCTTCTGTTTTGGGATCTGCGATAAGCACACAATATGATTGTTCACTGCCACGGCCAACCCTTCCTCGCAACTGGTGAAGCTGTGATAATCCAAATCTTTCAGCATCATAAATGACCATGATGGTAGCATTAGGTACATTCACACCTACCTCAACAACAGTTGTTGAAACGAGGATCTGGCATTGGTTTGCAGCGAACTGCCGCATCACTTCATCTTTCTCCGAAGAATGAAGTCTGCCATGCATTAACCCTACTTCGTATTCATGAAAGTATTGGCTTAATTGGGCATGTACATCTATAGCGTTTTGGACATCTACTTTTTCTGATTCTTCAATAAGAGGACAAATAACGTATGCTTGCCTGCCATTAACAATCTCTTTTCTGATAAAATCAAGAACACGTTCTAACATTCCATGCTTTGCCCAATGCGTAATGATAGGTTTTCTTCCTGCTGGCATAACATCTATTGTAGAAACATCCATATCGCCGAACGCAGAAATGGCAAGTGTACGAGGTATAGGAGTAGCTGTCATAAAAAGGACATCCGGCTTTTCTCCTTTTTCCCTGAGAACTCTGCGCTGATTTACACCAAACCTATGCTGCTCATCTGTTATGACTAATCCGAGATTTTTAAAATCCACTTCTTCTTGAATCAATGCATGCGTCCCTACCATGATCTGAATCTCACCCTCACTTAACAATCTAAGGGTTTCTTTTCGAAGTTTCCCTTTAACTGAACTTGTTAACAAAGCCACGGTTATGCCAAATGGCTTAAAAAGCTCTTTCAAAGATTGAAAGTGCTGTTCAGCAAGAATTTCTGTAGGGACCATCAGTGCACCCTGTCTGTTTGCTGTGACAGCAGCATATAGGGCGATCGCAGCTACTACTGTTTTTCCCGAGCCGACGTCTCCTTGCAGAAGCCTGTTCATTCTGCTCGTATCAGAAAGATCCTTTAAAATCTCTTCTACTACCCGCAGCTGGGCTTCTGTAAGCTGAAAAGGGAGCGACTGAATAAAAAGATCAACTCTAGACCTGTCGTATAATAGAGAAGCACCTTCAGATTGCTGTCTGTTCCACTTTCTGAAAATCTGCATCTTAAACTGAAAAAATAAAAGCTCCTCGTAAGCGAGTCTTCTTCTCCCAGCCTTTAGGACTTGGAAACTTTCAGGAAAATGCATCATTTTTAAAGCCGCTTCTTTTTCAGGCAAACGATATACTTCACGAAGTTTTTCTGGCAATGGGTCCGGAATCTGGCCGGAAAATTGTTTGAACGCTTGAAAAATGAATTTTCGCATCGTTTTTCCGTGCAATGTACCTTTAACAGAGTATACAGGTTCTATTTTTCTGTCATCGGAAAATGTTCCAAAATGAACATCACTCACTGTTAACGTCATTTTATTACGGTCCCATTTACCTGTGATGGTCAAAGATTGTCCAAGGGTTATTTGACTTTTTAAAAATGGACGATTAAAGATTACAGCAGTAATTAAATACTTGCCGATCAGCATCCGAAACGAGAGTCTTGATTTTTTCTTCGGAAAATAACGCAAAGAAGGCTCAGAATGAACCTTCCCTTCAATGGTAGCTTTTTCGTCATGTGCGATCTCTGATAAATCTTTTTTCTGATAATCTTCGTATCGATAAGGCAAATACTCAAGTAGGTCCTGGACATTAAAAATCCCCATACTTGCTAATTCTTCTGCTTTTTTCTCACCGATTCCTTGAACGGCAGTTATAGATTCCGTAATCATAATTACTTCTCATTTAGCGGAATGCCGAATATTTTTGCCTCAAGCTCTCTTCCAGTTGGAGTAGCAGCAAGACCGCCTTGAGCGGTTTCACGAAGTGCAGAAGGCATTGACTGTCCAATCTTATACATGGCATCTATTACTTCATCACAAGGAATTCTGCTTACGATGCCAGCTAAAGCCATGTCTGCAGCAACAATTGCATTGCTTGCTCCCATCGCGTTTCTTTTTACACACGGAACCTCTACAAGACCTGCTACAGGATCACAAACTAAACCAAGCATGTTCTTTAAGGCGATAGCCATTGCCTCTGCTGCCTGTGAAGGTGTTCCTCCAGCTAATTCTACAATCGCTGCCGCTGCCATACCAGTAGCTGATCCAACCTCTGCTTGACAGCCTCCTGCTGCTCCTGAAATAGATGCGTTATTAGCTACAACAAATCCGAATGCACCTGCTGTAAATAAATATTCAATCATCTGTTCCCGAGTAGGATTAAGTTTTCCTTTTAATGCAAATAAAGTTCCTGGGACAACGCCTGCAGAGCCCGCAGTTGGAGTCGCACAGATTGTTCCCATTGCAGCATTTACTTCATTTGTTGCCATAGCTTTACTTACTGCATCAAGCATCAGATCTCCGGAAAGGGATTTACCAGACTTAATATACGCCTGTAAAAGCTTTCCATCTCCTCCAGTTAAACCAGAATGAGATTTAACGTCCTCTGTTATCCCTCGTAATACCGCTTCTTCCATTACCGTTAGATTCCGGTCCATGAATGAAGTAACTTCTTCTCTTGAACGGCCTGTTACTTCCATCTCTTGTTCAATCATTATATCTGCAATTTTGCTTTTCTTTGATTCAGCTAATTCTATTAATTCAGCTACATTACGAAACATTCGTTCCTCACCTCTTAATCATGTATCTTTACGACTTGCTGGACGATAGGAAGAGAATTCAATTCATTGATGATAACTTCATCCGCATTCTGATCAATTTCAATCACCATTAATGCTTCTTTTCCTTTTTCCTTACGTGAAACTTCCATATGTCCAATGTTAATCTCATGCTTTGCCAAAATGTTTGCAACACCTGCAATAGCTCCGTACTTGTCATTATGAACGATAAGAAGTGCCGGATGGTTGCCCGAAAGCCTCAAACTGAATCCGTTCAATTCTGTAATTTCGATCTTTCCGCCGCCAATTGAAATTCCTACAACTTCAATCTGCCCATTCTTATCACCAATAATTACTCTTGCCGTATTAGGGTGGTCAGTGACTGCATCTTCCTCAGTCATCGATACTTCAATGCCTTCCTGCTTCGCTATTGTAAGCGCATCCACAATCCGGGTATCAAATGTGTCATAGTCTAATATTCCACCGACTATAGCAACATCAGTTCCATGACCGCGATACGTTTTCGCAAAAGAACCGTAAAAAGAAATCTTGGCAAACTCCGGCTTTCTGCCAAATAAATGTCTTGCTACTCTTCCAATTCTAGCAGCACCGGCTGTATGTGAACTTGATGGTCCGATCATGATGGGACCGATAATATCAAAAACACTTTTATATTTCATGACGATCTCCTTCGATTGCGTTTTTTCCCAATAAAATAAGTATTCCCTCTTAACTTTATCACACTTTAAGTTTAAGAGAGAATACTTTTAATTTTGGCTCTTTTATAAAAGATTGTTGCTTTTGGCTTTTTCAATTCTCATCAGATGCAAGTTGATTGGAGCGCAAGGTTCGAGACTCCTACGGGACGAGCGGTCAGGTGGAGACTCCTAATGGCGCAAAGCGGCAGGAGGCTCACCGCACACCCCGTGGAAAGCGAGCACCCTGGAGCGGAAATCAACCACTTCCAAAGCAACAATGTTACTCAACTGAAAGGATAAATGAGTAGATCGGCTGTTTTCCGTTATGGATCTCAGCTTCAGCATCGGGGAATTTTTCTTCGATGAAATCGGCAAGTTCTTGCGCTTCATCTTCAGAAGAATCTTCACCATAAATGATGGTTACGATTTCTGTATCTTCATCCATCATTTTTTCTAAAAGCTCTTTCGTCACTTCTAGCTTATTTGTCTTTGAAGTGATGATTTTACCCTCTGAAATCCCCATAAAGTCACCCTTACCAATCTCAACACCATCGATTGATGTATCTCTGACAGCGTAAGTTACTTGCCCGGATTTTACAGAAGTAATTGCTTCGTTCATTTTCTTTTCGTTTTCTTTCATATCTGCCGAAGGATTAAACGCCAGGATGGAAGCGATGCCTTGTGGAACAGTCTTAGTGCGGATGATGACAACTTCTTCATCAACAACGCTAGCAGCCTGTTCAGAAGCCATGATGATATTGCTGTTGTTAGGAAGAATGAATACTTTTTCTGCATTCACTTCAGAAATAGCACGCACAATGTCTTCTGTACTAGGATTCATAGTCTGTCCGCCTTGGATAACGGATGCTCCCATTGAAGAAAACATTTCTTCGATTCCTTCGCCCATAGCTACTGTTACAATCCCGTATTCTTTCTTTTTCTCAGCAGGCTGAGAGTATGAAGGAATAACTTCATTTTCACTTTCTAAGATAGCCGAATGCTGTTCACGCATATTTTCAATCTTAATGTTGATCAAACTCCCATAACGGTGAGCAAGAGTCAGCATGTTGCCTGGCTGCTCTGTATGAATGTGTACTTTTACCACATCATCATCCGCAACAACGAGAAGTGAGTCACCATGTTCTGCGAGCTCGTTTCGGAAGTTTGTTTCATCAAATGGATTGTTTTTGATTTTATTTGATTCAAATTTCACCATGAACTCTGTGCAGTATCCAAAGTGGATATCTTCAGTTTTCATGTGAATTTGAGCTTTGTGATGTTCCGCGTTGACAAGTTCACCCATTGAAGGAGCATTTACTGATACTTTTGGCAGTTCTTTTCCTTCTAATACAGCTAAAAAGCCTTCATATACAGTGACTAGACCTTGTCCGCCCGAATCTACTACTCCTACTTCTTTTAAAACAGGAAGAAGATCTGGTGTACGGTTTAAGGAAGCTTTAGATTCTTTAACGAGTTCCTTCATAATATAAAGGACATCATCTGATTTTTTTGCTTCTTTAACTGCTTTTTTAGCAGCATCTTTTGCAACTGTTAAAATTGTACCTTCGACAGGCTTCATAACAGCTTTGTATGCAGTTTCTACACCTTTGTCAAATGCATTAGCAAACTCAACCGCTGTAATGGATTCTTTGCCTTCAATAGCTTTAGAGAACCCTCTGAATAACTGTGATAAAATAACGCCAGAGTTCCCTCTTGCTCCCATTAAAAGCCCTTTAGCGAACGCATTTGCTACAGCGCCTATTTGACTTGAAGTGTTTTTCTCAACCTCTTTTGCACCAGATGTAATCGTTAAGTTCATGTTTGTTCCTGTATCACCATCTGGTACAGGAAATACGTTAAGTGCATCGACCATTGCTGCATTTCTTGATAAGTTTGAAGCACCCTCGAGCACCATTTTTGCAAACTTTTTTCCGTCTAATACTTTTAAAGACACAAAACTTCCTCCTAACTAAGGGGTTGTCACCCTGACACCCTGAACATAGATATTGACTGAGTCAACCGCCAATCCAAGCATTTGATCCAGGGTATATTTCACTTTGTTCTGAACATTATGAGCCACTTCAGAAATCTTTGTTCCGTAGCTTACAATGATATACATATCAATATGTACTTCATCTTCCTCTTGTCGGACAACGATCCCTCGGGAGAAATTTTCACGTCCTAAAAGTTCAGTTAATCCATCCTTTAATTGCTTTCTTGATGCCATGCCAACAATTCCGTAACAATCAATTGCTGCACCGCCAGCGATAGTAGCAATCACTTCATTAGAAATATCAATTTGACCATAGGTTGTTTTCATTTCAATGGACATGCTTACATCCCCCTTTAAATTGTTAAATGGCTAACAAATATTTTACTATACATTATGTTTTTTTGAAAGGACTACTACATTTCACACTATGTAAAAAGTATTGTCAAGGAAATTTACTTGAAAACCATAATGAATATGTTGCAATGCTCAGAGAGTCATGCTAATATTATTTAGTATTTAACATACGATTGAATTGATGCAAAGCTTTTTTGCTGTAAAGGAGGTTCACCTACTATGGCTCGTAAATGTTTTATTACTGGAAAAGGACCTAAAACTGGAAACAAGCGTTCTCACGCTATGAACAAATCAAAGAAAAGCTGGGGAGCTAATGTCCAAAAGGTTCGCATTCTTGTGGACGGAAAGCCTAAGCGCGTATATGTATCTGCTCGTGCACTTAAATCAGGTAAAGTAGAACGCGTTTAATAAAAAAACGGCAGCAGAAGCTGCTGTTTTTTTTATTTTCAATATATATGTAGAGGCCGTACACTTTTTAGTGCAGCTTTTTTGACACTTATTACACATCGTGCGTGGAATTAGACCAGTTCTGCTTGGTCAGAAAGAGATTCTGCGTGAAACCTCTTTCTAACCCGCGTGAAACTAGAGCCTCTTTGCGTGAAATTACATATATTTTGCGCAAACGTGTAATAAATTTAAGAACACGTACCGTAAATATCCTCACAAAATATCTTTATAAAAACAAAAGCCTCTTCTCTAAAAGTTTGTGCTTTGAGTAGTTTTTAATATCTTCATTGACATGTTGGATGGAGTGCAAGGTGCGAGACTCCTCGAAAATGAAAAATCACATTTTCTTCGTGCGATGTAACGCTGCCGAAGCCTTCCTTGTCCTGCGGGACGAGTGGGACAGGTGAGACTCCTAATGACACAAAGTGTCAAGGAGGCTCACCGCACGCCCCGCGGAAAGCGAATATCCTGTAACGGAAATCAACTACTTTCAAAAGCAACAAAGTATTGCGAAAACAGCCAAACAAAAAAAGCGCACAGGGCGCTTTTTTTGTTTGTTATCCTTTTTTAAAAGAACCTAAGATGGCACGTACGAATCCCCCTAAGAATCTAGGAAGTTTAATGGTATAAAATTTCATCTTACCCCTCCTCCAGGCCCATAAAAAATGATAAGAGCAAAACCTAACATACATTATTCCCCGTGTTATAAAAAGGTGTCTCGGGACCTGTTTTCCGTAATTTTTTTAATCACGGCTCTTTACCATCAATATTATGCCAGAGTCGAAAGAATAAGTACCATTTTTATTTACAAGCTCATTTGATATACAGAGGGAAGACCCCATCTTCAAGGAAGCTTTTTCTAAAGGATATTTGAATCCCTTTAGCGTGATGCCTTTTACTTCTCCTTGAAAAGCTAAGAAAGAAATATAGGAGTAAAGATCCTCTCTTTCAATCGTATATTTTCCAGGGAGCTTTAGTGAGATTTCATTTTTAAGATCTACTACTTTAACTTCAACATTGCTAGAAATGGTTCTATAGAGCTGCTGGATGTTTATCATCTCGTGATCCAGTCTTCCTCCAGTTGCGCCGAATAATAGTATTTCTTTTGGTTTTTGATCCATTGCCCATTCAAGCGCTAATTCCATATCAGTGTGGTCTTTTTCCGACTGGTATTCATTCAGGATAATATCTGACTTTAGTATATTCTCCTTTTCTGCTGCTGAAACCGAATCAAAATCACCGAAAGCATATGCAGGCTTTATCCCTTTCTGCAAAAGGATGAATGTACCTCTGTCAACGCCAACCCACAGATCTCCTGGTGAGGAATCATAGTTTTTAAGTTCTGGGATCAGATGATCTGGACCACCGGCGACAATTCTTATTTTCATGCTGCCTGATGATATCCCTTTCTTGCTGCATGCAATAATCTTGGAGCAGTGTTAGTTATAAAAATCACGATTAGAGATGTAATTCCAAAAATGACGACCATAAACGAACCGTTGTACATGATTGAATAAAGCCATACATTCATCTCTTCGGCAAAATCACTAAAGAAAATAACCCCCGATAATACATGTGAAGCAAGTCTCAAGGCACATCCAATAAAAATCCCTGTAAGCATCAATAAAGTTCTCTTTGCTTTATTTTGAGTAATTGACGGCGCAAATGCACCTGCAACACCTGCTAAAGCAAAAGCAAGCGGGTAATCTAAAATAAGCTGAGCAGGATGGACGATATATGGATTTACAAGCAATTGAAGCAATCCTACTGCTAATCCTGTAAAAACCCCTGCTTTCAATCCCCTTCTGAATGCTATTAGAAAAATCGGCACCATCTCAAGAGAGACAGAACCCCCTTGCGGCCAAACACCATTGAATTTTATAAGTCCTAAAATCAATGAAAGTGCAGCCATAATAGCAATTTCTGTTAATAGTAAAATGTTATTGTTTTTCATCTTTTATCCTCCTCGATCGATGATTTGAAAAGGCTGTTTTCTAAAAGCTTGCTGCTTTTGAATGTTTTTTTAAATGGAACATCGTTGAATTGTTGATTGGAGCGCAAGGTGCGAGACTCCTGCGGGAGTAGCGGGACAGGTGAGACCCCGGCAGGCTTGATTAGCCTAGGGGGCTCACCGCACGCCCCGCGGAAAGCGAGCATCCTGGAGCGGATATCAACGTCTTCTAATAGCAACAAAGATTACGAAAAGAGCCTTTAATAAAATAAAAAAAGCAACCGGCATGTGAGTGCGGTTGCTTTAAGATTCATATCATCTGAATGCAAAAAGTACGACTCCACATCCCTACGCAGGCATTATCCAGCTTCAGGTTCAAAGGGTCGGGAGTACACTCCCCTCTCAGCCCATTTATAGGACTCCCCCTGTGGTTACTTATTTTATTGACATCTTAATTATACACCACGAATGGAGTTTATTGCATCTTTTAAATCTTTTTTCCCATATATGGCAGAACCGGCTACTAAAACGTTCGCACCTGCTTCAATGCATAAAGGGGCAGTTTCAGCATTAACACCGCCATCTACCTCAATTTCTACATTCAGCCCATGAGTCTGTACTAGCTCAGAAACTTCTTTGATCTTTGGGACAACATTTTGGATAAAAGACTGTCCGCCAAATCCAGGGTTAACTGTCATAAGCAATACCATATCGATATCATGGATGATGTGCTTTATTGCATCAACTGGAGTAGCTGGGTTTAATACAACGCCTGCTTTAACACCTTTAGCTTTAATCAGTTGTATCGTTCTGTGAAGATGAGTTGCCGCTTCAACATGGACAGTAATAATATCTGCACCTGCCTCTGCAAAATCCTCAATATATGAATCCGGATTCTCTATCATTAGATGTACGTCCAGCGGCAATTCAGTCAATGGACGTATAGCTTTAAGGACTAGGTGACCCATCGTAATATTTGGTACGAAATGTCCATCCATCACGTCTACATGAATGTAATCGGCACCGGCCATCTCAACCGCTTTTATTTCTTCGCCTAACTTTGAAAAGTCAGCCGATAGAATGGAAGGAGCTATTTTAACCATTTAGTACCTCCGTTTTTGATCTTTTATTTCCTGTAAAAAGCTTACATAGTGATCATATCGAAATTGTGGAATTGCTCCTTCTTCGACACCCTGTTTGACAGCACATTTAGGTTCTGAAGTATGTGAACACCATCGGAATTTACAATTTCCGCGTCTCTCATTCATCTCAGGAAAATACATAGACAAGTCTTCAGCTTCAATGTTCATGAAATCCAAGGAACTGAATCCAGGTGTATCAGCGACAAGACCGTTTCCAAACAAGATGAGTTCAACATGCCGAGTTGTATGTTTACCCCGTCCTAAGTGGCTCGATATTTCGTTCGTTTCAAGCATGAGCTCTGGGTTAATGGCATTTAATAACGATGATTTTCCGACACCGGACTGCCCAGCAAAAACCGTTACTTTATCTTTAAAAAGCGGATAGAACATCTCCAGGCTGTCGTCTGTTTTTGTTGAAGTGGGAAACACATCGTATCCTAATCTTTTGTATGTTTCTATATATTTTTGAATCTCATCAAGGTCATCAGTACCCTGGACAAGATCCATTTTAGAAATACAGATTACAGGCAGAATATCATTTGCCTCTATGTGAACAAGAAACCTATCTAAGAGAAGCGTGCTAAAATCAGGTTCGGTTGCCGAAAAAACGAGAATGGCCTGGTCTACGTTTGCGATGGGTGGGCGGACTAATTCATTTTTTCTTTCTTTCACATCAAGAATATAGCCATCCGTAACGTTGCTGGATTCATATTCTACCCAGTCACCAACAAGCGGGTTCACTTTCTTCTTTCGAAAGTTCCCCCTTCCCCTGCATTGGAAAACTTCAGTCTTGCCTTGTTCCTTTACGTAATAAAAACCAGCCAGCGCTTTAACGATTCTTCCTTCAGGCATGCTTAATCACCATCGTCCCCTTCCTGAATATCATCATAATTTATTGTTTCTTTCTTTGCTTCTTTATCATTGATATAAACAACGTAAGAAGCGGTACCGCCTTCAGCAATAGTCAAAGGGAGAGAATACTCCTTTGATTCTGTTATCTCCTCTTCCACGAAAACTTCATTTGCTGCATTTTTGTCCGAATAAACAATTTTTACCCGGGCAGGCTCATTCTTATCTCTTTTGTTTAGCTTAACTTCGATATTTTCCGTTGTAGTGCGGTCTCCCCCAATTTCATCGGATTCTTCTGCATCTTCTTCTTTATTTGGATCTGGACCATCCGACAGAACAACTGTAATCGTCGCTCCTTTTTCAACTTGTGTAAAAGGTGCCGGGTCTTGGGAAATGACTTTTCCTTTTTCTACAGTATCCGAATACTCAGACGTAAATTCAGCTACAAGTCCCTCATTATCTGCAAATGTTTCAACGTCTTGCTGAGTTAATCCGATTAGATTTGAAATTTGGACAGTTGGTGTACCCGAGCTTACGGTTAAAGTAACCGTAGTTTCAGCAGGAGTTACTTTCTCATCTCTGTCAGGACTTTGAGTAAGTACCGTCCCTTCTGGCTCTGAATCAGATTCCTCATAATTGATATCAATATCTGTGAATCCTTTATCTTTTAAAAGTGCTTGTGCAGATTCGATGTTGTAGCCTTCTACATCAGGCATATTTTCCTTTTCAGGTCCTTTTGAAACATGCAGTGTAATTACAGCGTGTTCTTTCACAGCCGTTCCAGGAGAAGGGTTCTGGCGTATTACATGACCGTCTTCTATTTCAGGATCAAAAACTTCCTCGCGTTTTACATCCAGACTTTTTGCTTTTAATTTATCAAAAGCATCCTCATAATCGTCTCCAACTACATCTGGAACATTGACTTCTTGAACAGAAAATACGGACGACCAAATGGTAAATGCAGCTACTGCCGCTCCTCCTAATAAAAGAAAGGTAATTAATAGAATCAGCCACCATTTCTTTTTCTTCTTTTCGGGGGCTTTCTCTTCTTCTTTCATAACAGGTGTTTCTTCAACAGGCGGAGGAACAATGGGAGGTATGAATTTTGTTTTCTCATCCTCATCACTGTCCTCATTCCATTTTTGCTCATACATGCGTTCCGGCTGAAGCGCAGAGTTCATGTCATTTAACAGTTCTTGGGCACTGTCATACCTTTTAAGAGGATTTTTTGCCAGTGCTTTTAAAATTATGTTCTCAACACTTTGAGGAATCTCCGGATTTAGCCTCCGAGGCTCTATCACATTTTCCTGAAGGTGTTTTAAAGCAACAGAAACCGGTGATTCACCAACAAAAGGCACTCTGCCTGTAACCATTTCATATAAAACAGCACCAAAGGAATAAATATCCGATTTTGCATTGGCAATTCCTCCCCGAGCCTGTTCAGGAGAAAAATAATGAACAGAACCCAATATTGAATTAGTATGTGTAATGGTTGCAGAAGTAATAGCCAGTGCAATCCCAAAATCGGTAAGTTTCGCTGTTCCATTATCAGTAATTAAAATATTGTGCGGTTTAATATCACGATGAATAATTCCATGGTCATGGGCAACTGCCATACCCGAAACAATTTGTTTCATGATGTGCAAGGATTCTTCTACAGATATTTTTCCGTGTTCTTTTATGTATTGTTTAAGTGTCTTCCCTTGCACGTACTCCATAACAATAAAATAGATTTCTTCGTCTTCTCCTACATCATATATACTTACAATGTTCGGATGGTCCAGACTTGTAGCTGATTCTGCTTCCCTTTTAAACCTTCTAATAAAATCTTCATCTTTATTAAACTCTGAACGAAGAACTTTTACAGCAACATCCCGATCCAGAATTAAATCTTTTGCTCGATAAACGATGGCCATTCCGCCGTCACCAATTACTTCTAAAAGTTTGTAGCGGCCACTGACTCTTTTTCCAATCATGCT
Source organism: Fictibacillus arsenicus (assembly GCF_001642935.1). NCBI lineage: Bacteria > Bacillati > Bacillota > Bacilli > Caryophanales > Fictibacillaceae > Fictibacillus > Fictibacillus arsenicus. The sequence goes on along the minus strand of NZ_CP016761.1, from coordinate 1,811,570 downwards.
TTTGCTTCCCCTTTTATTTCTGTGTCAGAACTATTTTGAATAAGGATAGCAGTTATGTTATCTTCTCCACCCGCATCTTTTGCCCAGGCTATTAATTTTTCAACCTTATCGGCAACGGTTTCCATTGAGTTATCCAACGCTTCTTTAATTTTTTTAAATGATACCTTGTCTGATAATCCATCTGAACACAGCAACAGGTAATCACCGGAATTCCAAGTGATCACGTTTAATTCTGCCTCAACGGTTTCATCGGTTCCAACTGCTTTCATAATCATGTTTCGTCTTGGGTGAATTTCAGCTTCATCTTCTGTGATCTGACCGGACTTCACAAGTTCCTGAACAAGTGAATGGTCATCCGTTACCCTTTTCAATTCACCTTTTGAATATAAATAACATCTGCTGTCACCAATATGAGCAACTGTAATCTCGTTTTTCGTTCCCAATGCAGCCACAATCGTTGTACCCATCCCTCTAGTCTCAGGGTTAACTTGAGAAAATTGGAATATATGTTTATTAGTATCGTTCAGTACACTTTGAATCCAGTCTTTAATATTTCCCAAGTTTTCTTCAAAATGAACCCAAGCTTCTTTAATCACTTTAAGGGCTTCCTGACTTGCGATATCCCCCGCTTTATGACCGCCCATACCATCAGCAATAACTGCAAGAAAGTGTTCACCCTTTGTGAACACTTCCCCGCTGTCTTCATTATGCTTCCTTACCATTCCAACATCAGTTTGAAAGGCAATTTGCATATCCCCGTCACCTCGTCTCTTCTTTACGTTCCTTCGCACGCAGCTGACCGCATGCTGCGTCAATGTCATGTCCTTGTTCTCTTCTGATGGTGGCATTAATGCCTCTTGAGGTTAACGTCTCTAAGAACTTAAATATTTGTGTTTTCGGTGTTCTTACATAATCTCTTTCTGGTACATAGTTTACTGGAATTAAATTAACATGGCACTTAATATCTTTAATAAGATCTGCGAGCTCATTTGCGTGTTCCACTGTATCGTTAACTTTTCCGAATAAACCATATTCAAATGTTACACGTCTGCCGGTCTTCTTAATATAATAACTAATGGAATCCATTAGTTCGTTTAATGGATACATTCTGTTAACTGGCATTAGGCGGCTTCTTGTTTCTGTGTTTGGAGCATGAAGAGAGATCGCAAAATTAATTTGCATTCCTTCATCAGCAAATTTATAAATATAAGGTACCACGCCACTTGTTGAAATCGTGATATGGCGAGCACCGATATTTAGCCCTAGATCATGGTTGATAATCTTAAGGAAAGACATAAGTCCTTCATAATTATCGAACGGTTCACCGATCCCCATGACAACAACAGAACTTACTCTTTCTTCTGTTTCATCTAAAGCTCTCTGAACCTGAAGAACTTGGGCAACAATTTCGCCAGCTTGCAGATTGCGCTTTAATCCTCCCAAAGTAGAAGCACAGAAAGTACAGCCTAATCGGCATCCAACCTGTGTCGTTACACAAATACTGTTTCCATACTCATGTCTCATAAGTACTGTTTCAATGGAATAGCCATCTTGCAGTTCAAATAAGAATTTGATCGTACCATCTGCTGATTCTTGGCGTATCACTTCTTTTAAAGGTTTGATATAAAAATCTTTTTCCAGCTTCTCACGCAAACCTATTGGAAGGTTTGTCATTTCCTCAAAAGAGGACACACGTTTTTGATACAGCCATTCAAAGATTTGTTTGCCTCTGAATTTAGGTTCTCTAATATCCGTCAGCCAAGCTTCAAGTTCGTGAAGCTCCAATGAGAATATAGAAGGTTTAATATTAGGCTTTGTCTGTTTATCTGTTAATGGTTTAAGCATGTTTCTCACCACCTGTTGTCTTTTTTCTGTAAGCCGCAATGTAAAAGCCGTCACTATTAAAATAATGAGGCATAATTTGCAGATCTGATCGTCCTTCTATTATAAAGGTTTTCACTTTTTCTGGCATCTTTTCGGAAAAGTCCGGATCCCATTCAAATTCAGGATGATTTTGAAGGAACCATTCTGCTACTTCACTGTTTTCTTCCTGATCTACTGTACAAGTGCTGTAGACAAGCTGACCTCCAGCTTTCACCATTTGAGAAGCGGATTCCAATATATCCTTTTGAATGGATGCAAGCTTTAAAACATCTTCTTCTGTTTTAGACCATTTAAGATCCGGCTTTTTGCGGATTACACCAAAACCGCTGCAAGGGGCATCAACAAGAACTCTATCAAAAGATGCAGAGTCGTATTTTTCTCCTGCTTTTCGAGCATCTAAAACTGAGGCTTCGATATTTTCAAGACCCAGTCTCTTTGCTTGTTTATTAATCAATTCTATCTTATGGGCATGAAGGTCTAAAGAAACAACTTTTCCATTTCCTTTCATCATTTCAGCCATATGGGTTGATTTGCCGCCTGGGGCAGCACATGCATCTAGAATGACTTCTCCAGGTAATGGAGCTACAGCTCTAGCAACAAGCATTGAGCTTTCATCCTGAATCGTAACTAAGCCTTTATTATATACTTCTGTTCCTGGAAGATAGCCGTCTTTTATTATGATACCCTCAGGAGACAATTCTCCTTCTTCTGCAGAAACTCCTTCTTGCTCCAGCTGCTGAAGAACTTCGTCTCTTGTCGTTAGCATCGTATTTACCCTCGCTGTAACCGGAGACGGCAAAAGATTTGATTCGGCCATTTTTTCAGCATCTTCATTTCCGAATTGAGAGCTCCAGCGGTCAAAAAGCCACTGCGGCATACTGTATGTTAAAGCCGCTTTTTCGGAACCTGCACCTGCTTTTTTGTCCATTTCAGCTGTTCCCTCACGCTGCAATTTGCGCAGAATACCGTTTACAAGACCTGCAAGACCTTGATGTCCTCTTTGTTTAGCGATTTCTACAGCTTCATGAATGATTGCATGATCTGGAACACGGTCCATGTATAGCATCTGGAAAATGGACAGTCTAAGCAACGATATAACCCAGCGGTCTTTTTTCTTTATTGGTTTATTCAGCAGTTGATCTAAATAAAAATCTATCGTGTTTTTACGCTGGATCGTACCATAAACAATGCTCGTTAAAAGACCTTTATCAATTTCTTTTACATTTGCTTTTTGGAGCGTCTGATTCAGCTGTAAATTTGAGTATGCCTGATTTTGTTCGATTTTAATTAAAACGTCCAGGGCGATTGCCCGTATGTTGTTTTCCAACTTTATTCACCTAATTTCAAGCCTTGTGGTACGCTTGCTCCTTTAAGATAATCACTTGCGAGCATTCTCTTTTTCCCGGAAAGCTGCAAGTCTGTAATAATGATGCTCGTCTGATCCCCGGTGGCCACCTGAAGTCCATTTTCATGTATGCCAATTACAGTACCAGGTTCTGCAGAGTAACTCGTTTCTTGCTTTTCCGCCCACCAAACTTTAAGAGGCTGGCCGTTTAATAACGTATAAGCAACTGGCCACGGATGAAGACCGCGTATATGGTTATGGATCTCTTTTCCTGATCGGGTCCAATCGATCTTTTCCTGTTCTCTAGTTATGTTCCAGGCAAAAGTTACTTCATCTTCCTTTTGGGGGACAGGAGTAATCTTTCCTTCAACAAGCAAAGGGATAGTTTCTGATAATAATTTAGCACCCGCCGCACTTAATTTGTCATGCATAGAACCTACGTGGTCATTTTCTTCGATCGGTACTTCAACTTGGGTAAGTATATCACCTGCGTCTAATTTTTCAACCATATACATAATCGTGATGCCGGTTTTATCATTTCCGTCGATTATGCTTTTATGGATCGGCGCTCCGCCTCTGTATTTTGGAAGCAATGAGGCGTGGACATTGATGCATCCATATTTAGGTGTTTCCAAAATTGCATTAGGCAGGATTTGTCCGTAAGCGGCCGTAACAATCAGATCAGGTTTAAGAGCCAGAATCTCTTCATAGTTTTCATGCAGCTTTACGGGTTGATACACTTTAATTCCATGTTTGATCGCTTCTTCTTTAACAGGTGTCTGCTTAATTTCTTTTTTTCTTCCTACTGGCTTGTCTGGCTGGGTAACAACGCCAATAACTTCATAACCATCTTCTACTAGCTGACGAAGTACGGGCACGGAAAAGTCAGGTGTTCCCATAAATAATATCTTCATGTAACCTATCTCTCCATTTCCTCGTTTTCGTAATAAGCGATTACTTTAGATGTAAACAAAATGCCATGCAGGTGATCGATCTCATGCAGAAGTGCCCTGGCAAGAAAATCGTTTGCTTTTATAGTAAATTCTTTTCCGTTCTCATCTTGTGCTTTCACAGTTACTTCAAAAGGGCGTTCAACCTCACCGAAGAGCCCGGGGAAACTTAAGCAGCCTTCTGGTCCAGTCTGGCTTCCGGTAGCTGCTGTTACGACCGGATTGATCAACACGATTTGTCCCTCTTCATCACCAACATCTACAACTGCGATCTGTTTAGCAATCCCGATCTGAGGAGCTGCAAGACCTACTCCTTCTGCATCATACATCGTATCAAACATATCGTTTATCAGTTTTTTTAACTTTTTATCGAACGCTGTTACCGGTTCACATTCTGTTTCTAAAACTGGATCTGGGTGTTCTACAATCTTAAGAATTGTCATCGTATTCTATTCTCCTAACTGCTACATAAGTGTCTGGGCATTTAACTCTCCAGTAATCTGCAGATCTTTTATACTTTTATCTTTTTGAAAATGGGCTATTATTTCTTCAAACCAATTTCTAAGCTCTGGTTCATTTTTGTATTTTATCATTACCTGGTACCGATATCTATCCTTCACACGTGCGATCGGTGACGTAACAGGGCCAAGCAGGAGACTGTCAGGTGACAGCCTTTTTGACAAAAAGCTTGCTGCCTTTTCACTTGCTTCAACAACCTGCATCAATTCCAGGTGACTGAAGGTAAGAAGGCCCAAATAATAAAATGGCGGGTATTGATGCAGTTTCCTTGTTTTCATTTCATGATTATAAAAACTGAGATAATCATGCTGTGAAGCTAGCTGGATGCTGTAATGTTCAACGTCATATCCTTGAACAATCACTTTCCCTTCCAGCTCATGCCTCCCTGCCCGGCCGCTCACTTGTGTAAGAAGCTGAAATGTTTTTTCAGACGCTCTGAAATCAGGCAAATGCAGCATCGTATCAGCAGCCAAAACGCCTACTAATGTTACCTTTGGGAAATCAAGTCCTTTTGCGATCATCTGTGTGCCAAGCAATATATCTGCTTCACCTTCCCCAAAAGAAGTAAGCAGTTTTTCGTGGCTTCCTTTTTTAGATGTTGTATCTACGTCCATCCTAATGACTCTAGCTTCAGGAAGAACTTTAGCAAGCTCTTCTTCTACCTTTTGCGTTCCTGTTCCGAAAAAACGAATATGTTCTGAGGAACACGAAGGACATGCGGACGGAGTAATCTCTTTATAACCGCAATAGTGGCATTTTAATTCACCGTATCTTTTGTGATAGGTTAAAGAAATATCGCAATGCGGACATTGCGCTACATATCCGCAATCTCTGCACAATATGAATGAAGCATAGCCGCGCCGGTTAAGAAAAAGAACAGATTGCTCTCCTTTTTCAATTCCAGCTTTTAGTTTTTCCATTAATTCATTAGAAAACATCGAGCGGTTTCCTTTTTTCAACTCATCCCTCATATCCACAATAGTCACTTCAGGCATCGGATTTGAATGAACACGGGAACTTAATTCAGCAAGTTGATAGCGTCCTTTTTGTGCTCTTGCATAAGTTTCCAAAGCAGGTGTTGCACTTCCAAGTACAATCGGGCAAGAATGATACTTTCCTCTCCAGATCGCTACATCTCTTGCATGATAGCGTGGATGATCTTCCTGCTTATAGCTTGATTCATGTTCCTCATCTATGATAACGATTCCTAAATTTTCAAAAGGTGCAAAAACGGCAGACCGAGCACCAACAACTACTGAAACTTCTTTTCGAAGGATCTTTCTCCATTCATCGTACTTCTCTCCAATAGACAAAGCACTGTGCAATACTGCAACAGAGCTTCCGAATCGTCCTTTAAATCTGTTGACCATCTGAGGTGTGAGCGAGATCTCCGGAACTAGTACGATAGCTTCCTTCCCTTTATCTAAGACAGATTGAATAGATTGAAGGTAGATCTCTGTCTTTCCGCTTCCGGTAACACCATGAACGAGTATGGTTTGATGTTCATTGTTTTCAATAGAATCTAAAACCGGAGTTATGGCATTTTGCTGGTTTTCCGTTAAAGGAAGCGGTTCGGTCTGTTTGATGTTTCTCCCTTGGTAAGGATCTCTGTATACTTCCTTTTCTTCGATATACACGGCACCTTTTTTACAAAGCGACTGAACTGAAGATAGGGAAGCACCTGTCTCATGAAGAATTTCCTGCAGAGAATATTCGCCTGGAGGTCTGCTTAAAAGTTCTGAAATTACAGCTTTTTGTTTTTCAGCTCTTTTGCCATTTTGGTTCAGGAGTTCTTCGGCTTCAGTTTTGTTTCCTAGTGAAACAAATTTGACTTTCTTTTTGTTTGCTTTGTCTTTTACTTTATAGACAACATCCAAGACTCCTGTTTTTGTCAGTTCCTGAAGCTTCTTGAGCAGATGAACATGGTTTTTTGTTACCTCGTTTAAGCTTAGTTCTCCACTCGCGGAGAAAAGAACAGACACTTCACTCGATAACATTTCCGGCCTAAGTACTGTAAAAAATTTTTCGTAAGTTGCTTTCATTGCTGCAGGAAGCATTGCCTGATAAGCAGTGATATAAAAACTTAGCGTGTTCTCTGCCAGCCATTGGCCTAGATCTATTAGTTCCGGCGTAAGGACAGGAAGAGGATCGAGTATTTCTGTGATGTTTTTTATACCTTTTACAGAAGACGATTGCTTTACTGCTAATATAAAGCCTTGAAGTTTTCTTGGTCCGAACGGCACGATCACACGCATACCTGGTTCAGCCCAATTCTCCAACCCTGGAGGAACCTTATAATCAAACGTCTTATTTACACTGCCTGAAGGGACGTCAACAACGACTGCCGCAATCATCTTTTCATCATTTCCATCACTTCTTCTAATATTTCATTCGCTGCTTGTTCTTTTGTAAGAATTGGCAGCGGCCGTATAGAGCCATCTTTTTTAATCATGATAATTTCGTTTGTATCACTTCCAAAACCGGACCCTTCTTTTGATACATCGTTTCCAACTACCATGTCCAAATTCTTTCTTACTAATTTATCTTTTGTATAGTCTTCAAGATTTTCAGTTTCCGCAGCAAATCCAACGAGAATTTGATGTTCTTTTCTCTCGCCAAGCGCTTTTAAAATATCATCTGTTTTCTTTAGTTCAATCGTCCACGTATCATTCTTTTTCTTAAACTTATTTGAATGAACAGTAACAGGTGTATAATCTGCTACGGCTGCACATTTAATGACGATATCTTGATCTCGGTAATGACTGATTGTTTTATCAAACATTTCTTTTGCAGAAATGACTCTTTCAACTTGTACTCCTGATGGTATTTCAAGTGATGTAGGACCCGTTACTAAAGTTACTTCTGCTCCAAGTTTTTTTGCTGCAGAAGCAATCGCATATCCCATTTTTCCTGAGGAATGGTTTGTAAAATAACGTACTGGGTCCAGTTCCTCTCGTGTAGGACCAGCTGTTACCATGACTTTCTTTCCTGAAAGAGGCATTATCTGATCTTCACTTTTTTCCTTAAAGTACATATGAACAGCATTTATGAGTTCCTCTGGTTCAGCAAGTCTTCCTTTGCCAATCCATCCGCAGGCAAGGAGTCCTTCATTCGGCTCAATAAACCGCCACCCGAACACAGCAAGAGTTTCCATGTTCTTTTTTACAGCTGGATGATTAAACATATTTACATTCATAGCAGGCGCGATCAGCACATCTGCTTTTGTTGCAAGTAATGTTGTAGTCAGCATATCGTCCGCGATGCCGTTTGCCAGTTTCCCGATAACGTTCGCAGTAGCAGGAGCGATCAGTACAAGGTCTGCCCAATCTGCAAGATCGATATGACTGACAATTGAAGGTTCTCTTTCCTCAAACGTATCTGTATATACAGCTTGTCTTGTCAGCGTTTGAAAGGTTAACGGTGTAATGAATTTCTGGGCAGATTCTGTGAGTATAACTTTCACTTCATATCCGCTTTGATATAATTTACTTGCTACGGGAGCTGCTTTATAGGCAGCGATTCCGCCTGAAACAGCAAGCAATATTTTTTTCTTTTCCATAATAAACCCCTTCCGCCGCTCATTTGCTTAACAATTCACATCTATTTTACAGCATTTATATGTATTAAAAAACTTTATGAATTTTTATAAAGAAAACTTGGCTGACGCCAAGCCTTTCGCTTCAGCCTTAGTTGCGCTTACACTTTCGACCTAAACTTGTTTTGCTACGTCGAAAATCATCTTGCTAACAAGTTATACTTTCTGAAAGTAGAACAAAAAAATAACAACCTTTAGACAAGGTTGTATATTTTTTCAGGTTCTATATATTAATCAGCAGGTGTTTCCCCAACTTTTGTTAAGATACCAGATTGAATTTCTTCAAGTGCTTTACCAACAAACTTGTATGATACAGGTTTAGCAATCTGCTGGTTGCCATACTTTTGAATTTCTCTTGCACGTTTTGAACTAAGTGTTACAAGTGAGTATTTTGAGTCTATCTTTTCCATAAGAGAATCGATGGATGGATATAGCATTATTGGTCATCTCCTAAAATTTTTTGGTATTTCGGACGAACTCTGTCAACACGACAATGTTCAGTTGTAATGATAGCTTTAATTCGGTTACATGCTGAATCAATCTCATCATTAACCACAGAATAGTCATAGTGCTTCATAAGCTCGATCTCTTCTTTGGCAACTGACATGCGATTGTTTATCAAATCTTCTGTTTCAGTGCCCCGCCCGACAATACGGCTTCTTAGTTCATCAAGACTAGGTGGTGTTAAGAAGATAAATACACCTTCCGGAAAAATATTTTTCACTTGAAGTGCACCTTGAACTTCAATCTCTAAAATAACGTCTTTGCCTTCATCAAGTGTGCGGTTCACATATTCGATCGGCGTTCCATAATAGTTGCCGACATATTCTGCCCACTCGAGCAATTCTTTATTTTCAATCATGCTCAGAAATTCTTCTTTTGTTTTAAAGAAGTATTCTACCCCATGTCGTTCGCCTTCACGCGGCTGCCTCGTCGTGGCTGAGACTGAGTATTGAATGTCCAGCTTTTGTTCTCGAAGTGCTTTACATACAGTACCCTTCCCTACACCAGAAGGACCGGATAGCACAAACAGAATGCCTCTTTCTTTTTCCATATAAACCTCCACAACCTAACTTTCTTCTGAGCCCTCATCAACCGACATCAGTCTGTGAGCTACAGTTTCTGGCTGTACAGCCGACAGAATGACATGATCACTGTCGGTCACAACGACCGCTCTCGTTCTGCGGCCATATGTAGCATCAATCAGCATATTCTTTTCTCTTGCGACCGTGATTAATCGTTTTATCGGTGCAGATTCTGGACTGACTACCGCAATAATCCGGTGAGCAGCAACAATATTTCCGTAACCAATATTAATTAATTTCATCTTTAACCGCCCCTAACCTGCTACTATTCTAGCCAAATGGAATAACGGGTCATACGCTAATTGCACGATATTGTGAAAAACTGTACACATGTTCCTATATTTTAGCACACAAAATCGAGAATCTAAACTATTTTCCCTCAATTTGAGGAAATATCATCAATAATTAGCATGGGACTCTTTAAAGCGATCGGATTTATAACTTCTTGGAAGCTCATTTATCTCGTTGAACACCGTAAAGTTTATGATTCGCTCGTAAATCCTGGGAACCGCTCGTAAATCTTCCCGGGCGAGCATAAATCGAGCAAATTCTTTTCAGAACTTGCTTGTTTTTTAGTAAAAAACAAACGAAGCTGGCTCCTAAAAAAAGTGAGCCAGCTTTCTATTTATCTTATTTCTCTTTTAAACAGCTGAAAACCTGCTAAAGCAAATGTCGGTATAGATGCCATGCCCATTACGAGCAGCCATTGTCTTAGTGACAGCGGTACAGTGTGGAAAATCTCTTGTAAAGGCTGGACATACATTACGACAAGCAGAAGTAAAATCGATGAGATGACTGCTAGAACAAGATATCCGTTTTGAAACGGGTTTCTGTGGAAAACCGAACGTTCACTTCTGCAGTCAAACACATGAATTAATTGCGCCATAACAAGTGTAGCAAACGCGACTGACTGTGCCACGATCAACTGATCTGGATTTTCTTTTAAAGTTACCCAGAATGCGAGAATCGTTGCTGCCCCTATTAAAAATCCGCGGGAAACAATCTTCCATCCGAGTCCTCTTGAGAAGACCCCTTCTTTTGCTTGCCGTGGTTTACGTCTCATGACGTCTTCTTCTGCCTGGTCCACACCCAAAGCCATTGCAGGCAGTCCGTCTGTAACGAGGTTCACCCACAAAATTTGAATCGGTACGAGAGGCAAAGGCAGTCCCATGATCATCGCAAAAAGCATGACGAGAATTTCTCCGACGTTTGAAGCTAATAGATATCGAATAAACTTACGGATATTTTCATAGATGTTTCTTCCTTCTTCTATGGCTGAACGAATGGTTGCGAAGTTATCATCCCCCAGTACAAGAGAAGAAGCTTCTTTTGCCACATCTGTTCCGGTGATCCCCATAGCAATTCCAATATTAGCCGACTTAATGGCAGGGGCGTCATTCACCCCGTCACCCGTCATCGCTACTACATGGCCTTTTCTCTGCAGAGACTTTACAATTTTCAATTTATGTTCCGGTGATACTCGCGCATACACGTAAACATTCTCTGAAACTTTGTCCAGTTCTTCGTCATTAAGCTGCGCTAACTCGGCACCTTCCATCACTCTGCCGCCTTCAGGAAGCATGTTCAGCTTTTTGGCGATGCTCGCTGCAGTTACTACATGGTCACCTGTGATCATAATCGTTTTAATACCTGCAGTCTGGCAGTCTCTTATACTTTCTTCTACTTCTGGACGAGGCGGATCCATCATTCCTTGAAGTCCGACAAAAGTGAGGCTTCTTTCTGCGAAGGAGGCTTGGGCGTAATATTCCCCCTCCTTTAGTGGCCGGACAGCGACAGCGATCGTTCTCAAAGCTTGGCTTCCTAATGCATAGATCGCTTCTTTAATCCGTTCTTTATGAGCTTGCTTAATTAACTGTTTCTTATCATCCCATACAATATAATCACTTTTTTCCATTAAGACATCAGGAGCTCCTTTTACAACGAGCATCTGATTCCCTTCTGTATCCTGAACAATTACACTCATCATTTTTCTTGTTGAATCAAAAGGAAACTCATGCTGAATCGTAAACTGTTCACTTAATGATTCTTTAGTAATACCAGCTTTATAAGCGCTGACTAATAAAGCTGTTTCTGTCGGATCTCCAACCTCTATAAAAGAACCATTCTTGCCTTCCTCGAGTGTAGCGTTGTTACAAAGAGCGGCATAAGCTAAAACTTCAGTAAGCTTATCTCCTCTCTTACCGTCTTCATTAATTCCTGATCCCGCAACTTCAAAACCATCATCATTTACGATCCACTGTCTGCCTTGAGACCAGATTCGAGTCACTGTCATTTTATTTTGTGTAAGCGTTCCTGTTTTGTCGGAACAGATTACGGTAGCACACCCGAGTGTTTCGACCGAAGGGAGCTTGCGCACAATCGCTCGTTTACGGATCATCTTTTGTACACCAAGCGCGAGCGCAATCGTAACAATAGCAGGCAGCCCTTCAGGTATTGCGGCAACAGCCAAAGAAACCCCTGCTAAAATCATGCTGTACAGATCGTGCCCTTGCAAAACCCCAGCTAAAACAACAAGAACGGTTAACAGCAATGCCAGAGCGATCAAAATTTTTCCGAGTTGTTCAAGTTTCATCTGAAGAGGAGTTGCCAAGTTCTCAGCTGATTGTATTAAGTGAGCAATTTTCCCCATCTCAGTCTTCATGCCAGTTGCAACTACGATCCCTTGTCCCGTCCCCCGAGTTACCATCGTTCCCATAAACGCCATGTTATCCTGGTCACCAAGTGTAAGCTCGTCTGCAGTTAAAATATTGTTATGCTTTTGGGCAGGAACGGATTCACCCGTTAAAGCAGACTCTTCAATTTGAAGGCCTGATGTTTTGAGCAATCGAATGTCTGCTCCAACTCTGTCACCGCTCTTAATTTTTACTACATCACCTGTAACCACATCTTTCGCTGCGATCGAAACCCACTTACCTTCTCTTAAAACCTGTGCGGTCGGAGCGGATAATTCTTTTAGTGAAGCAAGGGATTTCTCTGCTTTTCTTTCTTGAATAAACCCTAGAATTCCGTTCATCACAACGATTAAGATAATAGCAATCGCATCCAGATACTCGCCTAAAAAACCAGACAGCAATGTTGCTGCCAAAAGCACGAGCACCATAAAATCCTTAAACTGTGCAAGGAACATCAGAATAGCTGATTGCTTTTTAACTTCTTCTAGCTGATTGGGTCCATCAAGCTTCAATCGCTTTTCTTGCTCATTCTTCGTTAGACCTTCATCTAACCTGCTGTTGAGTATTGATTCAATTTCGTCTTGCGGCAGCTGGTACCAATTCATAGCTTCCACCTCTAATAAGATTAGTTAAAGCCATTTATATGCAGGCATGTCCGCAAAAATGCTATACTATGAATCAGAAATAAGAGGTGAACTTATCATGAGTTTTGATGGAATAATGACACGTGCTGTAACTGCTGAACTTCAGGAGACTTTAACATCCGGACGGATTTCAAAAGTTTATCAGCCTCATAAAACAGATCTAGTATTTACCATTCGTTCAAACGGAAAAAATCATAAGCTATTGATATCCGCAAATCCATCATTTGCACGGATACATCTTACAGAACACCAATACGAAAATCCTGACACTCCTCCTATGTTTTGCATGCTGCTCAGAAAACATCTAGAAGGCGCTTTTATTGAAAAAATTGAACAGCTGGACGTAGAACGAATAATTAAGATTACCGTTAAAAACAGGGATGAAATCGGAGACGAGACCACAAAAGTGCTTTATGTGGAAATCATGGGAAGACACTCAAACATTATTTTAATTGATGAAAAGTCTGAGAAAATAATAGACAGCATCAAACATATTCCTAGTTTTCAAAACAGGCATAGAACCGTCCTGCCAGGCTTTTCTTATGTGCTTCCTCCTGCACAGGAAAAAATAGATCCATATTCTATTTCTGAGAAAGAAGAATTTATTTCAAAAATTTCTTGGAATGAAGGTAAATTGGACAAACAGCTTGTTGCGAGATTCAGCGGCTTTTCTCCTTTAATCGCAAAAGAAATACTTGAACGGGCAGGCTTAACCATCAAAGATCAAGTAGCTGACGCCTTTTTGTCAGTTATGAATCAGTTGGCTGAAAAACGTTATGAACCGCAGATGATCACAACTGAAAAGAAAGAATACTTTTCGGTCATTTCTTTAACACATATTGATGGTGAAGTTCGCCCGTTTGAAACTGTCAGCAAGCTTCTCGACCGCTTCTTTTATGGAAAAGCAGACCGCGATCGTATTAAACAACAGGCGAACGACCTTGAGAAATACCTCTCTAATGAGTATGACAAGATTATCAAAAAGATCGGAAAACTAGAGCGAGAACTTGAACAAACCGTCAATGCTGAAGAATATCAACGTAAAGGAGAACTTCTTACTGCATATATGTACATGGCGAAAAAAGGCGATAAAGCAATAGAAGTTGAAGATTATTTTAGCGAAGACCAGCCTTTAGTTAAAATCGAACTTGACCCTTTAAAAACACCTGCAGAAAATGCTCAAAGCTATTTTAAAAAATATGGAAAACTCAAAAAGTCGGTTTCTATCATAAAAGATCAGATAGAAAAATCCAAGAACGAACTTCTCTATTTTGAGCGTCTCATCGTTCAGATGGATTCTGCATCAATGAAAGATGTTGAGGAAATACGAGAGGAACTTGGTGAAGGCGGATATCTAAAACATCGTCAGAGCAAGCAAAAGAAAAAACAAAACAGTACTCCTCAGCCTGAAAAATTCGTCTCTAGTGATGGAACAGAGATTTTAGTCGGAAAGAACAATAAACAAAACGACTATTTAACATTTAAACTATCTCGGGCAAACGAAACATGGCTTCATACGAAAGACATTCCTGGATCCCATGTGCTAATACGTTCAGCTGAACCGAGTGAAACAGATATAAAAGAGGCTGCTGTCTTAGCTGGATTTTACAGCAAAGCAAAAAACTCCAGTTCTGTACCTGTTGATTTCACACTAGTGAAGCATGTTAAGAAACCAAGCGGAGCAAAACCGGGATTTGTTATCTATGATAATCAGCAGACATTGTACGTAACACCTGATGAAGATCTCGTTTTCAAGTTAAAAAAGTAAGGCTCTTTACGTATATTTTTGTTGTTTTTGGAAGTTGTTGATTTCCGTTCCAGGTTGCTCGCTTTCCGCGGGGCAGGCGGTGAGCCACATTCGTACGTTTCACTTATAAGTGTCTCACCTGACCGCCAGTCCCGCAGGAGTCTCGCACCTTCCACTACAATCAACTTTTCAATGATGAATTTTAAAATCTCTCTATACTAACAATCTTTTAGAAAACAGCCAAAAGTAAAGATATTCCTTTTTTCTATTATTGTAGGTGTTTTTTTCAGATTGTTTTTAAATACCCTTCATTGTAGATTGATGGAGAGTAAGGTAAACACTCCTGCGGGATCACCGCACACCGGGCTGAAAACGATCATTCTCGACCGGAAATTATCCACTTTTTTTCTTAAGGCTTTGTTTAAATTGATTGCTATTTTTGGTTTTCAAAAACTTCATTGATAAGTTGATTGGAGCGCAGGGTGCGAGACTCCTCGAAAATGAAAAAACACATTTTCTTCGTGCGATGTAACGCTGTCGAAGCCTTCCTTGTCCTGCGGGACGAGTGGGACAGGTGAGACTCCTAAAGGCGCAAAGCGCCAGGAGGCTCACCGCCCGCCCCGCGGAAAGGGAGCGCCTGGAGCGGAAATCAACCCCTTCAAGTCTGTAATGTTTTCAAAACCATCCAAAAAAGCAGGACAGCTATTGATTAGCTGTCCTGCTCTTTTTTTGCCATGCTGATAATGGCAAGTCCACCGAGTACTTCTTTGTGTGTTACCTCTGAAAAATGAAGTTCTTCGAGCAATGCCGTCATTTCATCTGCCGTATAACGGTGTCTTCTTGTACTGACATTCGACCATTTCAATAACGCCGTTCTTTCAAAACCAGAAATATCATTTTCTTTTGCGTACTGAGCAGCAGTTTCTTGACTCATCTTTTCGCTCGGATTAAGCATGGCGATCAGGCCATCTTTTTTCAGTACACGATTTATCTCGTTTATACCCTTCGATGGATCTGGCAATAAAAACATCACGCAAGTTGATAATGATAGATGAAAAGATTCATCTTCAAAAGGCAGGTTTTCTGCATCAGCTACCAAAAACTGGCTCTTCCCGCTTAGTTCATGATAGAAAAATTGCTGAATACTCGCTTTCACCATTTCTGATGAAAGATCAACCCCTACTAGTTTGTTTGCTTCTTCTGCTCCGCGGAGCAATAACCTGCCAGTTCCGCATCCAACATCTAAAATGTCCTTATCTTTCCAAGATCCTGTCGTTTCTTTCAACGTATCATGAACTCTTTTTAGCCAAGATGTCCGTGCCATGCTGTCAAAAAAAGATACTAGCTCATCGAATTCTTCACCGTTCATTTTTCTCAAAATCGTATTCTCCTTAGAAAACTATTTGGAAAAAGAGGCAGCTCCCCAATTTTCAGGGTCTAGTTGCCATTCTTTTAATAAAGAAAGCCCTTGTCCACTAATCGTACCGCTTTCTTGTGCTTCCTTTATTAATGTACTAAAATTCGTGACTGTTTGGAAGGAAACACCTTCCTTTTCGAAAGCTTCTATCCCTTTTTCAAGTCCATAGCTGAATATTGCTGCAACACCTAATACTTCAACTCCAGCTTCTTGAAGTGCCTGACAAGCTTGAATCGAGCTTTTACCTGTAGAAATTAAGTCTTCAACAACAACTGCTTTTTTCGTTTTTTCGGTTAGACCTTCAATTTGTTTTCCTTTACCATGCGCTTTAGCACTCGATCTTACATAGCACATCGGTAAATTCATTTGGTCTGCAACGAAAGCAGCATGCGGGATGCCAGCAGTAGCTGTACCAGCGATCAAATCGGCCTCAGGATAATGATTCTTAATCATTGAGACTAATTCTTCAGCAACTTGTTTACGCAGTTCAGGATAAGCCAGAATCAACCGGTTATCACAATAGATTGGAGATTTCATTCCTGAAGACCATGTGTATGGTTCCTCTGGTGAAAGTGTAACTGCTTTGATATTAAGCAAATGTTTTGCGATTGTTGTTTTCATAGCTTTCTCTCCATTCGTTTAAAATATCTTTATATGTGTTAACTGGCTGATCCGAATGTGTAATGCTTCTTCCGATAACCATAAAATCCGAACCCATCCTAGCTGCTTCTGCAGGTGTCGCAATCCGCGCCTGATCGTGAGTATCTGCTCCTTGTGGTCTGATTCCTGGCGTTACTGTTAAAAAATCGTATCCGCAAACTTTTTTAATAGAATTCGCTTCTTGAACAGAACAAACTACTCCGTCTAAACCTGAATCCTTTGCAAGTTTTGCATAATGAGCAACACAGTCGTTTAAGCTGGTATCTTTTATTAAAAGTTCATCGCTCAGCACTTTCTCAGTTGTACTTGTCAGCTGTGTAACTGCTATCAATTTTGTGTGATAAGCACCAGCTGCCAATAGACCTTCCTTAGCTGCTTTCAGCATCGCAGTTCCCCCTGCAGCATGTACGTTGACAATGTCAACATTGAGAGAGCCAAGCACTTTCATTGCTTTATGAACGGTTGTCGGGATATCGTGAAGCTTTAAATCCAGGAAAATACGAAAGTTTCTTTCTTTCAGCCATTTGATAAACGATGGTCCCTCTGCATAGTAAAGTTCCATTCCTACTTTTACATAAGGTGATTGTCCTTTAAAACTTGAAAGAAACTCTTTCGCTTTATCTGCATTCTCAAAGTCTAACGCGATGATAACGGGGTTTTCCATTGCCTCAAACTCCTTCCAGTCATTTCACTGATCTGCTCGACGCCTATCTCATCTAACAACTCGGGAAGCTTCTCAATAATTTCCGGACACACATATGGGTTTACGAAGTTTGCCGTTCCAACTGCAACAGCCGAAGCACCCGCTGACATCATTTCTAAAACATCCTCAGCCGTACTCACTCCGCCCATCCCTATAATTGGAAGCGAAACTTTTTGGCTCACTTCATAGATCATACGGATGGCTACCGGTTTGATCGCTGGTCCTGAAAGTCCGCCTGTTTTGTTAGCTAGTATAGGGTTTCCTGTTCTCCAATCAAGCTTCATGCCTACAAGCGTGTTGATCATAGATAAACCGTCAGCACCCGCTTCTTCAACGGCTTCAGCCATTTCTGTGATATTCGATACGTTCGGAGAAAGTTTAACGTAAACAGGTTTTTCAGAAACATTTTTCACTTTTTTTGTTAAATCAGCAGCAGATTTATAATGTGTTCCGAACTGGATTCCGCCTTCTTTAACATTAGGACAAGAAATGTTTAGTTCTACAGCACTTACTAGAGGTGAAGCAGAGATTTGTCTTGTTACTTCTATATACTCTTCTTCAGTCGATCCCGCAATGTTAGCAAGGATGGGAATGTTATAAGGCTCTAATGCAGGAAGTTCATTTTCTATGATTCCTTTAACCCCTGGATTCTGAAGTCCTATTGCATTCAGCATGCCGCTTTCTGTTTCCGCTACACGTGGTGTAGGGTTACCGAATCGCCCTTCAAGGGTAGCTGCCTTAATTGTGATTCCGCCTAATAGGCTTAAGTCGTACCATTTTGCGTATTCTTTTCCGAATCCAAAACAGCCTGATGCTGGCAGAATGGGATTCTTCATATTCAGTCCAGGCAATGAAACACTCAACCTGCTCATAAAACAACCTCCCCCATTTTAAAGACAGGACCATCGTTGCATATTTTCACATAGCCTGATTGTCTGTTTTCAGTTGGGCAGACGCATGCGAAGCAGGCACCTATCCCACAGCCCATTCTTTCTTCTAATGAGATGAATCCATTTAATCCAGCAGCTTTTTGTTCAACTGCTTTAAGCATTACAGCAGGTCCAACCGAATAGATAACAGGTTCATCTGAAGTAAGCTGATCCATCGCATCTGTTACAAATCCTTTAATGCCAAAAGAGCCATCAACTGTCGTTACGATTGTTTCTCCTATTTCTTGAAACTGTTCGATATAAAAGCTGTCTTCAAGAGATTGATAACCTAAAATGAATTTAACTTTCAACCCTTTTTCTCTTAGTTTCTTCCCAAGATAATAGAGTGGAGGCACTCCTATTCCGCCTCCGATCAGTAATGCTGTTTTACTGTCGTCAATGGTTTCAAGAAAAAAGCCGTTTCCTAAAGGTCCTAATACATCAACAATCTCACCAGGTTGTTTTTGGCTTAATTGCTTTGTTCCTTCTCCTTGTGCTCTATACAGAAGTGTGACTTCTTCTTTCTCAAAATCAACATCACAGATTGAAAGCGGACGGCGCAGCAGTTTTGATGTATGTTTTCCGACACTGACATGGAGAAACTGACCAGGTACAGTCATTGTTGCTGTACCAGGGCCAGTCAGTTTCATCTCAAAGATGTTGCGTGCAATTTCCGTATTAGAAGTAATGCTTAACAAATGTTTCTTCATACGAGCACCTTTTTATTTTTTGTGAAGGATGAAAGAGCATGAGCTGAGAATGAGATGGATTCAAGAACTTCTAACAAAGCTACAGAAGTATCCAGGTTTGTCAGACAAACTACACCGTTTTCAGCACACTCTCTTCGGATTCGGAAACCGTCTCTTGCCGGGATCTTTCCTTTTGTCAGTGTGTTTACAACAAACTGTGCTTCACCTTTTCGAATAACATCAAGCAGGTTTCTTCCTTCAGAACCGATTTTGCCGACTACATCTACTGGAATCCCTTCTTTTTCGATAATGCTTGCTGTTCCTTCTGTTGCCATAATAGTGTAGCCGATCTCGTAAAATCTTTTTACCATTTCAAGTGCTTCAGCTTTATCTTTATCTGCCACTGTAAAGAGCACAGTTCCGTATGCCGGAATCTTCATTCCAGAAGCGATAAGACCTTTATAAAGCGCTTTTTGAAGATTCTTATCCCTTCCCATTACTTCACCTGTTGATTTCATTTCAGGTCCTAAATACGTATCGACCCGGCGCAGTTTTGCGAATGAGAACACTGGAACTTTTACGGAAACTTCATCTGCTTCCTTTTGGTAGCCCGTTTCATATCCTTGTTTCTTCAGGCTTTCACCTAAGATCACTTTTGTTGCTACATTCGCCATCGGCACACCTGTAATCTTACTTAAGAATGGAACTGTTCGGCTGGACCGCGGGTTCACTTCAAGTACGTAAACTTCATCTTTATGCCACACAAATTGGATGTTCAAGAGACCGACTATATTTAAGCCTTTTGCAATAGAAATCGTTCTTTTGATTATTTTTTGTTTAATCTCTTCAGGAAGTGTTTGTGGAGGATAGACCGCGATCGAGTCACCTGAGTGAACACCTGCGCGTTCGATATGCTCCATCATTCCTGGGATAAAGACGTCCGTTCCGTCAGAAATCGCGTCAACTTCTATCTCTTTTCCTTCAAGGTATCTGTCTACTAATACGGGATGATCCGGATTAACCCGGGCTGCATTCTCCATATATTGCAGGAGTTCGCTTGCCTGATAAACAATCTCCATCGCGCGTCCGCCAAGTACATATGAAGGACGAACGAGCACCGGATATCCGATTGATGACGCTATAGCTACCGCATCTGTTACTGAAAAAGCAGTTTTACCAGCAGGCTGAGGTATGCTAAGCTTCTGCATCACTTTTTCGAAACGTTCTCTGTCTTCTGCCAAATCCATACTGTCGAGCGAAGTTCCAAGAATTTTGATTCCTCTTCTCTCAAGCTCTTCAGAAAGGTTGATCGCCGTTTGTCCTCCAAACTGCACAATAACTCCTTCTGGCTTTTCATGCTGAATCACGTGCATAACATCTTCTACAGTCAATGGCTCGAAATAAAGCTTGTCTGACATACTAAAATCTGTAGAAACTGTTTCAGGGTTATTGTTTATGATAATGGCTTCATAACCCGCTTCCTGAATCGCCCATACTGTATGAACTGTTGCATAGTCGAATTCAATTCCTTGACCGATTCTTATTGGCCCTGAACCTAATACAACAACGCTCTTTTTATCTGTGATGACAGACTCATCTTCATCACCATATGTTCCATAATAATATGGTGTAGCTGATTCGAATTCTGCTGCACAAGTATCTACCATTTTAAAAACTGGCATGATGTTTTCGTTTTGTCTGAATTTATACAGCTCGTATTCATCCATTCCCCAAGCTTCTGCAATCCATTTATCGCTGAATCCTTTTTCCTTTGCTTTTTGCAAGATCCCAGCATCATGCTTACGTTCCTTCACTCTATCTTCCAGCAAAATAATACCGTGCAGTTTTTCAAGGAAGAACAGATCAATCTTTGTCCATTCGTGAATCTGTTCAACTGTGATCCCCATTCTGAATGCCTCTGCGATATAGAATAATCTTTCATCATCTGCTCTCAGGATTTTTTCTTCTACTTCTGACTCTGTAAGGTGATTTTCTTTCACTTCCAGGTGGAAAGCTGAAATTTCAAGCGAACGAACCGCTTTTAAAAGTGATTCTTCAAAGTTGCGGCCGATTGCCATAACCTCTCCTGTCGCCTTCATTTGAGTTCCAAGCTTTCGATTTGCACCTTCAAACTTATCAAATGGCCATCTTGGAATCTTAGTTACGATGTAATCAAGTGCTGGTTCAAAACAAGCGTATGTGGTGCCTGTTACTGGGTTTTTGATTTCATCTAATGTATAGCCGACCGCGATTTTAGCTGCAAGCTTTGCGATTGGATAACCTGTCGCTTTCGATGCTAAAGCTGATGAACGGCTTACACGCGGATTTACTTCGATTACATAATATTGTGAGCTATCTGGATCAAGTGCCAG
This sequence comes from Fictibacillus arsenicus, assembly GCF_001642935.1. NCBI lineage: Bacteria > Bacillati > Bacillota > Bacilli > Caryophanales > Fictibacillaceae > Fictibacillus > Fictibacillus arsenicus. The sequence goes on along the minus strand of NZ_CP016761.1, from coordinate 1,790,338 downwards.
CTGAACGTTGCAGCCGCCTTCGATTTTCAATGCTCTGATTATTTTTAATGAAGCGTTGCGCAGCAGCTGATAGTCTCTGTCTGTTAAAGTTTGACTCGGTGCAACAACGATTGAATCTCCTGTATGGATACCCACTGGATCAATGTTTTCCATGTTGCATACAACGATTGCAGTGTCGTTCTTATCTCTCATCACTTCATATTCAATTTCTTTAAATCCTGCGATACTCTTTTCAATCAAAACTTGTCCAACTGGGCTTGCATGCAGACCTGCCGGTGTGATTTCTAAAAACTCTTCTTTATCGGTAACGATACCGCCGCCAGTTCCACCTAATGTGAAAGCAGGTCGAATAATCACTGGGTAACCGTGTTCTTCAACAAACTCTCTTGCCTCATCCATGTTGTGGACAATCGCGCTCTCAGGAACCGGTTCATTCAGCTCTCTCATCAATTCTCTAAACAGATCTCGGTCTTCTGCTTGTTGAATAGAAGGCAGCTTAGTGCCTAAAAATTCCACGTTGTATTCCTCTAAAATACCGGAATTGAAGAGTTCGACGGCCAGGTTAAGGCCAGTTTGTCCACCAAGTGTTGCAAGAAGACCATCTGGGCGTTCCTGACGGATGATTCTTGATACAAACTCAAGTGTTAAAGGTTCGATGTATACTTTATCTGCCATGTTCGGATCTGTCATTATTGTTGCAGGATTTGAGTTTACAAGTACAACCTCGTATCCTTCTTCCTTTAATGCTTGGCAAGCCTGTGTTCCTGCATAATCAAATTCTGCTGCTTGTCCAATTACAATCGGTCCTGATCCAATTACTAAAATCTTTCGTATGTCATGTCGTTTAGGCATTCTGCATCAAACCTTCTTTCTTCGTTGTTTTAATCATATTCATGAAGTCATCAAATATCGGATTAGAATCTTGTGGTCCAGGTGATGCTTCAGGGTGATATTGGATTGAAAATGCTGGTTTCTCTTTATGTTTTAATCCTTCAACAGTTCCATCGTTTACAGCCTGATGTGTAAGTTCTAAAGAAGTGTTCATTAATGAATTTTCAGTAACGGCGTAGCCGTGATTTTGTGAAGTCAGCGCAATCTTACCTGTCTCAAGATCTCTTACAGGATGATTCGATCCCCGATGTCCAAATTTCAGCTTTTCAGTATCACCGCCGCAAGCTAGCGCAAGAAGCTGATGCCCTAAACAGATTCCTAAAATCGGAATGTTATAGTTTAAAAGCTCCTGTATCATCGTTATGCCTGCAGGGACATCTTTTGGATCACCAGGTCCGTTGCTCAAGAGAACACCATCTGGCTGAAGGCGGATAATATCAGCAGCCGGTGTATTATAAGGGACTACGATTACATCGCATAATCTTCTTGATAATTCTCTCAGCATACCTGTTTTTACTCCAAAATCTACAACAACCACTCTATTTCCGCTGTTTGGAAGGTGATAAGGTGATTTAGTCGAAACTTTTGATACTTGATCTGTTGATAAAGGTGATGCGTTCATCTCATCGATGATTTCTTGAGCATTTTCAATCGTATTGGACAATCTTCCCTTTAATGTCCCGTGCTGCCTGATTTTTCTTGTTAATTTTCTAGTATCAATTCCATAAAGTCCTGGAATATCTTTAGCCGTGAGCCAGCTGCTTAAGGACTGAATTCCTTCATGATGGTTAGGGAACTCCGCATGTTCATTTACAATGATTCCGCTTGCTGCCGGCCGTATGGATTCATAATCCGAACGATTGATGCCATAATTGCCTACTAGCGGATACGTGAAAGTTATAATTTGGTCGCAGTATGAAGGGTCTGTAAGAACTTCCTGATAGCCTGTCATACTCGTTGTAAAAACAACCTCTCCGTTTGCTTCACGATTTGATCCAAAAGCTAAACCATTAAAAATTGTGCCATCTTCTAAGATTAAGTAACGTTTCATACGAAGCTCTCCTCCTTGTTGTAAACAAGCTTTCCTTCAAAAATTGTTGCGACTGGCCACCCTTTGCATACTCTTCCATCAAATGGTGTATTTTTACCTTTAGAAACAAATGTTTTTGTGTCGATTGCTTCTTCTTTATTCAAATCAACGATTGTTAAATCCGCTTTTGCACCTTCTAAAAGTGTTCCGTATGGAAGATTAAAGCTCACAGCAGGTTTGCTGGTCATCATGTCAACTAACTCTTGCAGTGTAAGAATTTCTTGGTTTAAAACAAGCTCACTGTATAGAAGCGGAAAAGCTGTCTCCAGTCCTACGATTCCGAACGGTGCGAGTTCAACATCCTGGTTTTTCTCTTCAGCACTGTGCGGAGCATGGTCAGTTGCGATAAAATCAATCGTTCCTTCTTTTAATCCTTGTATTAATGCCTCACGGTCACTTTCGCTTCTTAAAGGCGGGTTCATCTTATAATGGGTGTCATTACTCTTAATGTCTTTATCACTTAAGATCAGGTGATGAGGTGTAACTTCTGCCGTTACTTTAATCCCTGCACGCTTTGCGTCTTTTATAACTCTTACGGATTCTTTTGTACTTACATGGCAGACATGATATCTTGCGTTCGCTGCTTCAGCGAGCAGAACATCTCGTGCGATATGCACAGATTCACTTACAGATGGTATGCCAGGCAGCCCTTCCTTTTCAGTGAATTGTCCTTCATGAAATGCCCCTCCTTTTGGAAGAAGTGTATTGTCTTCACAATGAGCAACGATTACAGCATCGTTTTCACTCGCTTCTTTCATGGCCTTTAGCATCATACCGGCTGATTGAACACCTACTCCATCATCTGTAAATGCAAAGGCTCCTTTTTCTAACAAACCGCTAAAATCGGTTAATTCTTTTCCAATCTGACGAGTTGTTATCGAAGCGTATGGCAAAACTCTGCAGCTTGCCGTTTCTTTGATTCTTTGCTGAACAAATTCCATCGTTTCGATCGTATCCGGAACAGGCCGTGTATTCGGCATGGCAGCCAGCGTTGTATAGCCGCCTTTCACAGCCGCTTTTGTTCCCGTTTCAATCGTTTCTTTATGTTCACCGCCAGGCTCTCTTAAATGAACATGCAGATCAACAAAACCAGGAGTAACAAGTCTTCCTTCTGCTTCGAAAACTTCATGCTGATCAAAGGGAATGTTTTCTTCAATCTTCTTAATCATATCTTTTTCAATCAGGATATCTGTTTTAATCAAATTGTTATTCCCGTCTAAAATGCTAGCGTTTTTCAATAAATAACCCATTGTTTACCGCCTCCTGGTTTGTTTTTAGTGTCCAATTAAGCACAGCCATCCGGATGTAGACTCCATTTTGAACTTGTTTAAATATTCTGGAGCGTTCACATTCCACCAGCTCATCCGCTATTTCAACCCCGCGATTAACTGGAGCCGGATGCATGATGATGCTATGATCCTTCATTCTTTTTTCACGTTCGATCGTTAAACCATATTGCTGGTGATAATCTTCCTTTGTCAGCAACATGCTTGCGCTGTGCCTTTCATGCTGAATTCTTAGCATCATTACTACATCAGCCGCTTCAACTGCTTCATCCATCGGAATAAAATCTTCTTTCCATTCATCTACAAACCATTCCTCAGGACCAGAAAACAGCACTCTTGCACCCATTTTGCGAAGAACTTCCGCATTAGACCGGGCAACTCGGCTGTGAAGAATATCTCCCACAATGACCACAGTTAAACCCTGTATTACGATGAATTCTTGTTGAATTGTTAATAGATCTAAAAGTGATTGTGTCGGATGATTGCCGCATCCATCACCTGCATTGATGATCGGCACGTTTATTTTTTCAGCTAAGCCATCAAAATAGCGGTCTTCGGGATGCCTGATCACGAACCCTGAAACTCCGATTTCCTCAAGTGTTCTTAATGTGTCATAAAGCGTTTCTCCTTTTTGAACACTTGAACCGCTCACTTCAACATTCATAGGCTTCATACCAAGCTTGTGTTCAGCAGCTTCAAAACTAAACCTTGTTCTAGTACTTGGCTCAAAAAATAAATTTGCGATCAGCTTCTGGTCAAAAGCTTTTTCTTGTTTACCGCCTTTAAATTCTTCAGCAAGATTTAAAATGTACTGGATGTCTTCAATAGACAATTCATTCATTGATAGCAGATGATTCATCCAAAACTCTCCTTTTACATAAAAATAGCACCCTGAAAGTTTTTTCAGGGTGCCCTTAACAAAAGAATCAAAGTTCTTTTATTAATGTCCACCCTTTTAAGTCTCTCGTACTTAATTAAAAGGTGTATTATGCAGCTGTATCGTTACCGTTCGTTTTAAACATCTTATTCATTAAGTCATTATCATCTTCTTTGCCTGGCAGTACCAGGTTCAAAAAGATACCGATTAATGTAGCGAGTGCCATTCCAGCAATCTCAAAGTTTGCATTAATCTTAAGTGCCGCTCCTCCAATTCCTGTTACAAGAATTACAGATGAGATTATCAGGTTTCTTTTATTTCCAAAGTCGATGTTGTTATCTACAAGCATTCTTAATCCAGATGAAGCGATGATACCAAACAGCAGGATTGATACTCCTCCCATTACAGCAGTTGGAATCGTGCTGATTAAGGCTGTTACTTTTCCGGAGAATCCGAACAGGATGGCTGTCACTGCAGCGCCTCCTATTACGAATACCGAGTAGACTCGAGTGATTGCTAATACTCCAATGTTCTCACCATAAGTCGTTACTGGCGGTCCACCGATCATGGAGCCGATCATGACTCCAAGTCCGTCTCCTAAAATGGAACGATGAAGCCCTGGCTTTTCAATAAAATTGCGTCCAACCACTTTAGATAATACAAGCTGATGTCCGATGTGTTCAGCAATCGTTACTGCTGCGACAGGCATCATAATCATCGCGATACTCCAAGAAAAGTCAGGAGTGTACGTTACGAACGGTACGATGAAATCAGGAGCTTGAATCCAATTCGCTTCAGCTACTTTGGTAAAGTCAACCAATCCTCTAAAGTAGGCAAATGTATATCCAGCGATGATCCCTATTAAGATTGGAATAATTCCTAAGATTCCTCTAAAAAAGATGGAGCAAATGATTGTCACTGCCAGTGTAAATAGTGCGACTGTAAAATGTGTTAAGCTGTATTCTTCAGTTCCAGGCAGGTTCATTGCCATTCCTACAGCAACGTTTGCAAGTCCAAGTCCGATTACGATAATTACTGGTCCGACTACTACTGGAGGCAGAATGCGCATCAGCCATTTAAAACCGAAGCCTTTAATGAGCAGTGCGACTACTCCGTATACAAGACCTGCAAGAAAGCTTCCGAGCATTGCTGCTTCAGGACCGCCAAAAGCTTTTACAGTTAAAATCGGCGTTATAAAAGCGAAGCTCGATCCGAGGTAAGCGGGAATCTGACCTCTTGTTACTAAAAGATACGCAAGCGTTGCAAGTCCGCTTGAAACTAGCGCGACTCCAGGATGAAGTCCAACTAAGAACGGTACAAGCACTGTTGCACCAAACATAGCGAATAAGTGCTGCAGGCTTAATGTAAGCCATTGAACCGGTGATGGTTTTTCATGTACATCTAAAATTGCTTTTGTATTGTTATCCATATTAATTACCTCCCATTTTAAAAAAGCATTCTTTCCATTAAAAAACCTCTCTTGCTTTAGCAAAAGAGGCCGTGGAGGCACACGCGCACACAGGTCTTTCTGTGCTGCACGCGATTTATTACCTCCCTTGCCAGCCTCTCTGGACTGAATTTAAAGGGACAATTATTTATTTGTTGAGATTGCTACTTCATCCAGTCCGTCCACTTCGATCAGTGACGCAGAAATAACTTCTTCACTTGAAGTTGGAACGTTTTTGCCAACGTAGTCAGCTCTGATCGGCAGTTCCCGGTGTCCTCTGTCAATCAATACTGCCAGCTGTATACTGGAAGCTCGTCCAAGATCCATAATCGCATCCATTGCAGCTCTTACGGTTCTTCCTGTATAAAGAACATCATCTACTAAGATAATTTTTTTGTCTGATACTTCAACAGGAATGTCAGTTCCTTTCAGCTCGGGCTCCTGATTTTCAGTCTTGATTCTCAGATCATCTCTGTATAGCGTAATATCAATCACACCAACTGAAACTGCATTACCTTCGATTTGTTCAATTCTTTCAGCAAGTCTTTTTGCAAGAAACTCACCTCGGGTTTTTATGCCGGCTAATACAATGTTCTTGACTCCTTTGTTTCGCTCGATAATTTCATGAGCAATTCGAGTCAATGCTCTCCTAATTGCCTGGTCATCCATTAATACTGTCTTTGACATAATGCACCCTCCTTTTTCCAAGATCCCTTTAACCGTCAGCATTCGCAAAAAAAAATCCTCCCGTCACGCATGACGAGAGGATAGAGTAATCCCTGTTGGATTCTCTTTAACAACGTTTCCTTCTCAGCCTCACGGGACTAAAGTTAAAGGACTATTTAAGTTACATTGATTATGACAAACTGTGTTCCCTTTGTCAACTTCTTTTCTCTAACAAATCCAATAGCTCGCTCATTTCAGAAGGAATCTCTCTTTCAAATTCCATGTACTCACCTGTTCTTGGGTGATTGAAGCCCAGAGTTTGAGCATGAAGTGCCTGTCCTTCAATTGGAAGTGTTTTAGATGGACCGTATTTTGGATCTCCAGCCAACGGGAAGCCAATATATTTCATATGAACACGAATCTGATGGGTTCTTCCAGTCTCAAGCTGGCATTCAACAAATGTATAGTTAGTAAATCGTTTTATTACATTAAAATGAGTAACAGCATTACGGCTATTATCATCTGTAACGGTCATTTTTTGACGATCGCTTTTATCCCGGCCGATCGGAGCATCAATCGTTCCTTGATCATGAGGCATAACGCCGTGAACGATCGCTTTGTAAATTCTAGTTGTTGTTTTGTCCTTGAGCTGGCTTACGAGTGATTCGTGTGCCATATCATTTTTTGCTACCATTAATAATCCCGATGTATCCTTATCGATACGATGTACAATACCAGGTCGCAGAACACCATTAATTCCAGATAAATCTTTGCAATGTGCCATCAGACCATTAACAAGTGTACCGTTATAGTGTCCTGGCGCAGGGTGCACTACCATCCCTCTTGGTTTATTCACAACAAGGACATCCGAGTCTTCATAAACAATATCAAGATCCATTTCTTCTGGAACAACATCCAGTTCCTGAGGTTCAGGTATTTCGATTTCAACGGTATCACCTGATACACATTTATAATTTGACTTAACAGGTTTTTCGTTCAGTAATACAATTTTATCTTTAATCCAGTTTTGAATCTGTGACCGTGACCATTCATTTTGGACATCAGACAAAACTTTATCAATACGGTTCCCTTCTTGTTCAGGGGTTACCGTATATTCAAATTTACTCATTTTCTGTCTCCTTCTGTTTGCTTTCCATAAAACTTTGGATAAAAATCAAACCTACACCGATTACTAGGGCACTGTCTGCGACATTAAAGATAGGGAAATCATAGCTTCCGATATATACATCAACAAAATCAACTACTTCTCCGCGAAGAAGACGATCGATAAAGTTTCCTAATGCGCCTCCAAGAACGAGTGCCAGTGCCGTTTTAAGCAATCTGTCAGTGGCATGCTTCTGTAAATAATAGATGACAGCACCAACTACAATAATTGTTATGATAATAAAAAAGTAGCGCTGATCTTGCAGAATACCGAATGCAGCCCCTCTGTTTCGGTGTGAGGTTATGTATAACACTTGATCAATGACAGGTATAGACTGGCCGAGGTCCATTTTTTTAACAATCATCCATTTTGTCGCTTGATCAGCCGCGAACATTAACAAGGCCAATAGATAATAAAACAATAGAACTCCTCCGATATATTAAATATGTCTTTATGAATTGTAGCACAGCCATCGGATGTTCTACAATTTAATTTACCCAATCAACACCTGTTTAGAGACGTGAATCCAAAAGTTTTCAAGCTGAATCCAAAAGTTTTGAGCTTATATCCATGAGATTTGGCTGTTAATCCAAAAATTTTCGGGGTTTATCCACGAGTCTGCATTCCTCGACAATTATCTTCTTTCGTATATAAAAAAGAATCCCGCCAAAACAGCGGGATTCCTTTAGCGATTATGCATAATTCTTTTCAACGATCTCTGCACAGCTCGCACAAAGTGTTGGGTGATTGTCATTTTTGCCAACTTCTTCTGAAACAACCCAGCAGCGTTCACATGTTTCACCTTCAGCAGATGTTACTGATACCGCAACATGATCAAAGGAAGACGCATTTTCTGGTGCTTCTGATTTCACACCGCCAACTTCCGCTTTTGAAACGATAAAGAGTTTATTTAAATCTTCAACGTTCTCAAGCCAAGGCTTAAGCGACTCAGTTGGATACAAAGTAATGGATGCAGTAAGTGATTTACCGATCGTTTTCTGGCTTCTCGCTTCTTCAAGAGCTTTTAGTACTTCATCGCGAACATCCATAAACAGATCCCAGTCTTTTTCAAGCTGCTCTGTACCTTTATAGTTTTTCTCTTCAGGCATAGAAGTCAATTGAACACTAACTTCTTCAACTCCAGGAATGTACTCCCAAACTTCATCTGCTGTGTGAGATAAAACAGGTGCAGACAGTTTTGTTAAAGCCATAAGTGATTCATATAACACAGTCTGAATGCTTCTTCGTTTATGATCATCTTCAGCTTGGATATAAAGCGTGTCTTTTGCCATATCGAGATAGAAAGAACTTAACTCGATCGTACAGAAGTTGTGGATCGTATTATAAACGGTAATGAACTGATACTCTTCATAAGCTTTTTTAACTTTTGAAACGACTTGATCCAGCTTAACCATCATATATTTTTCAAGGTCAGGCATATCTTCAAATGAAACTGCATGCTGTTTTGGATCAAAACCGTGCAGGTTTCCTAATAAGAAGCGAAGTGTATTTCTAATTTTACGGTAAACTTCAGCTACCTGCTTTAAAATATCATCTGATACACGTACATCTGACTGGTAATCTACAGAAGAGACCCATAGTCTGATGATATCAGCACCAAGCTGCTTCATCACCTTGATCGGATCCAATGTATTACCAATTGATTTACTCATCTTGCGTCCTTCCCCATCGAGAACAAATCCATGGCTTAGCACTGCTTTATAAGGAGCTTTGCCAGTGATTGCAACAGATGTTGAAAGTGACGAGTTAAACCAGCCGCGGTATTGGTCAGATCCTTCAAGATAAAGATCTGCTGGACGAACTAAGTTCTCTCTTTCTTCTAGCACACCCCAGTGTGATGTTCCAGAATCAAACCAAACATCCATGATATCTGTTTCTTTTGAAAAACGTCCGTTTGGACTGTGTGGAGAAGTGAATCCTTCAGGAAGAAGATCCTTCGCTTCTCTTTCAAACCATACGTTAGAACCATGCTCTCTAAATAGTTCTACAACGTGAGCGATCGTTTCTTCTGTTAGGATCGCTTCGCCATCTTCACCATAGAATACCGGAATCGGCACACCCCATGCACGCTGACGGGAAATACACCAGTCTTCACGGTCTTTGATCATGTTGTGAAGTCGAGTCTCACCCCATGTAGGAACCCAGTTCACTTCTTCAATCGCACAAAGCATATCATCACGAATTCCTTTAATTGAAGCAAACCATTGAGCTGTGGCTCGGAAAATAACAGGTTTCTTCGTTCTCCAGTCATGAGGATAAGAGTGAGTGATAAACGAAAGCTTTAATAATGCACCTTTTTCCTGAAGCTGTTCTGTGATCGGCTTATTTGCTTCATCATAGAACAGACCTTCAAAACCAGGAGCGTCTTTTGTCATTACACCGCGGTCGTCTACTGGGCACAAAACGTCTAATCCGTAGCGCTTTCCTACAAGGAAGTCATCTTCCCCGTGTCCAGGAGCTGTATGAACACATCCTGTACCTGCATCTGTTGTTACGTGGTCACCAAGCATAACGAGTGAATCACGTCCATAAAGCGGATGACTTGCAACAGCATGTTCGATTTCTGCTCCTTTAAATCGTTTAACAATTTCAGCTTGTTCCCATTCAAACTCTTTCTTAAGAGATTCTACTAATGCTTCAGCTACAACATATTTACCGTTCTCAGTTTGAACAGAAACATAGTCTAGTTCAGGGTGAACTGAAATACCAAGATTTGCAGGAATCGTCCATGGAGTTGTTGTCCAGATAACGAGTTTTTCGTCTGCATCCAAAACTCCCTTTCCATCTTTCACATCAAATGCAACATAGATGGAAGCAGAACGCTTATCTTGATACTCGATCTCTGCTTCAGCCAATGCAGATTCTGAGGAAGGCGACCAGTAAACTGGCTTTAATCCTTTGTAGATAAGGTCTCTTTTTGCCATTTCGCCAAACACTTCGATCTGTCTAGCTTCATATCTTTTATCAAGAGTGATATAAGGATTCTCCCAATCACCGCGAACACCAAGACGCTTGAATTGTTCACGCTGATGATCAACTTGCTTTAATGCATATTCTTCACAAAGTTTACGAAACTCAGCAACTGTGAGTTCTTTTCTTTTTACTTTTCCGCTTTTTGTCAAAGCCGTTTCAATCGGCAGCCCATGTGTATCCCAGCCAGGAACATATGGAGCATAGTGACCTGTCATTGATTTAAAACGAACGATGATATCTTTTAGAATCTTATTCTCAGCGTGGCCGATATGAATATCACCATTTGCATAAGGAGGACCGTCATGAAGGATAAAAGGCGGCAGATCCTTCGTTTTTTCCATAACTTTTTCATAGATATTTAATTCATTCCATTTCTCCTGAACAACAGGTTCACGCTGTGGAAGGTTTCCACGCATCGGGAACTCCGTTTTAGGCATCAAAAGAGTGTCTTTATAATTCATTGCTTTTCCTCCTTAATATCGTTACCGTAAAAATAAAGTGCTGTTTTCCGCATTCCTTGTTGCTTGTGTAAGTGGTTGATTTACGCTTCAGGATGCTCGCTTTCCGCGGGGCGGGCGGTGAGCCTCCTGGCGCTTTGCACCACTAGGAGTCTCACCTGTCCCACTCGTCCCGCAGGAGTCTCGCACCTTGCGCTTCAATCAACTTGTCATTGAAGAGATTGAAAAAAATACTCAAACCACAATCTATTAGAAAAAAGCCAAATAAATAACCTTCTCGCCCACTACTGTTACAGTAGGGACGAGAAGGTTAACCCGCGGTACCACCCTAATAGGTTCTGATTTTCATCTAAAACCCGCTTAGTCATCCGTAGCGTGGATGAAGCGCCTGAACTTACTAAAGTTTTCAGTCCAGGAACTCAGGGGTGATCTTCGAATACCGCTCTATACCAGGCTTGCACCATTTCCTGGTTCGCTATAATAGAGAAAAGTACCTTACTGTCCCCGTCTTCGTCACATATTAATCTTACAAAAGTATATGCGATTTTTTAAATGAATGTCAAGCTTCCGTCTTTACTTCCTGAAGTTCATAGCCTTCAAGATTTTCAGGGGCGTTTAGAGAATCCCAGTCATCATTCTTTAGCATCTCCAACTGTGCTTCGATTAACATTCTAAATCGTGTGCGATACACAGATGATTGCTTCTTCAATTCATCGATCTCCATTGAAATCTTTCTGGACTTCGATAACGATTCATTGATAATTCTGTCTGCGTTCTTTTCAGCTTCCTTAACGATCAAGCGTGCTTCTTTTGAAGCTGTGCGCTTTACTTCTTCACCAGTTTCTTGTGCAATAAGAATGGATTTATTCAACGTTTCTTCAATGTTCTTAAAGTATGAAATTTTTTCTTCAAGCTTGGAAACTGTTTCCTCTAAATCTTTCTTTTCACGAATAACCGCTTCGTAATCTTTAATGACTTGATCTAAAAAGTCATTCACTTCATCTTCACTATACCCTCTGAAACCTCTTGTAAATTCCTTATTATGAATATCCAACGGCGTTAAAGGCAAAACAGCCACCTCCATAGATGCATTATTTCCTACCTAATTTCGACAAAATGTCGGTCATTCCTTCTATTCCTGGAAATTATTTTAAAAGTCCGTATCGTATACGCCATTTTTCTTTCTTGGTCATGCCTTCAATAGCGAATAATTTGCTTCTGCCAAAACCTCTAACTGAGAGTTCATCACCTTCCATAACTTCTGCTGCAACCTGGTCTATTATTTTATGATTTAATTTAACACGGCCCTGCTGTATTAAAGGTGAAGCTTTAGAACGTGAAAGGTTATAAACCTCAGCAACAATAACATCCAACCGGAGAGAAGAAACGGTTCCATTTTTTTCATCGTAATCAGTTTTAATTTCCATCAAGTCATGATTTCCTATATGATGCAGTTTAACTCCTGATTTACCTATTTTCGTAAGGTTCAATTCTATAAATCCTGATATTTCAGCTGCACAAACAAATTGTACTTGATCTCCGGATATTAGGATATCGCCATACTTGCCTCTTTTTACTCCAATATTCATCAAAGCTCCCAGCACATCACGATGCTCGATTGTTGTGAACTTAGATGGATAGGCAATATCATAAAAGACGAGCTGATAATCATCTTGTGCTGCTTCATAATAATCCGGATAAAGCAGTGCCCTTTTTCGTTCAGAAAAAGAAGAGCCTCCCCACAAAGAGAGGCGTACATCTGTATCGTTTCCTACAATTGTTTTAACAATTTCCTGTTCACGAGGATCAAGGAAATCAGTCAGCTTCGGACTATATCGTTCAACCGTTTCTGATTTCCATCTCATTACGCGATCAACAAACTCATGTTCCTCTGGCCGGTAATGCTGGTAAATACTCATAAAAAAACCTTAAAATGAGCCAGCGAGCATTCTAGCTACTGCACTTACTCCATATTGCGCAAAGTGCAGTGACATAAGTGCTACGATTGGCGAAAGATCAATCATGCCGAGCGGCGGAATGATTTTGCGGAAAGGAGAGAGATAAGGTTCTACAAGCCTTCCAATAACCTGGCCGATTGAAGACTCTCTAGCGTTAGGAAACCAAGATAAAAGTATGTATCCTATTATCATGTAATAGTAGATTTGTATCAGTGTCTGAACTACGTTTGCAATTTCGTATACCAATAAATTTCACCTGCCTGGTTTAGTCTTCGTCCATCATTTCTGAGATCGTACCGGAAACATCAACGTTTTCAGGAGTGCACAAAAATGTATTTGGTCCGAGCTTTTGGATATCTCCGCCTATCGCATAAACAGTCCCTGATAAGAAGTCTACGATACGTTTAGCCTGATCATGCGGAATTCTTTGCAAATTCATAACTACTGCTCTTCGATTTTTCAGCTGATCCGCAATATCTTGAGCTTCAGCATAAACGCGCGGCTCAACAAGAACAACCTTAACCTGCTGCTGGATACTTTGCAAGCTCACAACATTCGGCTTGCCCTTTTTGGTATGAGATGGTGTAATCTCTTCCTCTTCAGCCAAAGACTCTTCTTCATAATCTTTCTCATACTCATAATCATCTTCTAAATCAAAAAAACGCTTAAACTTTGTTTTGATTCCCATTTATTCCACCTCCTAAAATTCTTTTCCTACTAAGTCTGTTCCAATTCGAACAAAGGTTGCTCCTTCTTCAACTGCTATCACATAGTCGTTAGACATTCCCATAGAAAGTTCCTCGCAAGGTGCATGCGGCAGATCTTTATTTTGAATGTCGATTTGCAACTGTTTTAACGTTGAAAATACATTTCTTACAATCGATTCATCTTCTGTAAAAGGCGCCATTGTCATAAGACCTACAACTTTAATTTTGTCGTAGTCTTTTAGTTTATCGACAAAACTAATAACTTCTTTTACTGCCAGTCCATGTTTCGAATCTTCTTCAGCAACATTGACTTGTACAAAACAAGAAATCGTCTTGTCTGCTCTTTTTTGAATCTCTTTTGCTAAGCTTAGCCGGTCTAAGGAATGGATATAATCTACATGATTGATAATATCTTTTACTTTACGAGACTGAAGCGTGCCAATAAAGTGCCATTTTACATTCTTGTCTGCCAGGTATTCTTTTTTTTCAAGCAATCCTTCAATGCGGTTTTCACCGATATGTTCAACACCTGCCAAAACAGCATTCTTCGTCGTTTCGTTACTTACATATTTCGTTACAGCAACTAGATTAACGCCCTTTGGAGACCTGTTTTTTTTCATGCATGCAGCTTGAATCTCATTTAATATCTTTTCTTTATTTTCTAATATGTTCAAACGCTTACTTAACTCCTTTCCTGCCTATAAAACTCATCATCCTGCCCGTCTTGCCATTATCTTTGCGGTGTGAAAAGAACATAGAATTTTCACAGCTCGTACATTGCTGGGAGACCATGATGTTTTCTGGAAGTACTCCGGCTTGCAAGAATAGAATCTCATTTAATCTTTGTAAGTTTAATTGAAATCTGCCAATATTGTTTGTTGTGAATACACCCGGTTCTTCATCCTGCTTCAATGCTTCTTTTACTTCACGAATAACCTTTTCATCAACTTCATAACAGCATTCACCTATTGCAGGTCCAATTGCTGTTTTAATATCTTGAATGTCTGCATTCTCTTTTTCACACCAGAGCTCGATCATTTTAGGACCGATTTTCCCTACTGTTCCGCGCCATCCCGCATGTGCCAGACCAATCAAGTTATTTTTTGGTGAATAAAAGTAAAGCGGAACACAATCTGCATAGAGAGAAGTTAATAGAACGTCCTCATCCTTTGTGTACAATCCGTCCGCATCTGAGATAGCAGTTTCAAAATCCATTGAGCCTCTGCCACGGTCTTCTCCAGTGACTTTTACAATATGTGTACCGTGAACCTGCTTTGAACCTACCCAATATTGAATCGGGAAATTAATTTCATCGGCAAAAGTTTTGCGGTTATCTTGTACAAATCTGGGTTCATCATTAACATGAAATCCCATGTTTAATGAGTTGAAAGGCATTGGACTATACCCTCCATCACGCATGGTGAAACCAGCGGTAATAAAGGAATTCTCTTTTTGCCATTCTTCTATAACAAGGTGCTTTCCAGTTTGTTTAAATGTCTTCATTTCTATGTATTCCTCCTGGAAAGTTTTATCTTTATTTTACCACATTTTTGAGGAATAAAGAAAAAAAGAACCGTTTATTTCAATTGATCAAACGGTTCTTTTACGTATTCGTTTAATTCACTGGCTTCCATATGCCTGACGAGTATTACGTCTGCACCTATTTTAACGATGTTGCGCCATGGAATTACAATATCATTTTCTCTTGCAAAAAACCCAAGCATTTTTCCTGCACCAGGAATGATGATTGCGTCAATCTTTCCGGTATTTAAATTAATCTCAAGATCAGCAATATGGCCTAGTTTTTTTCCGTTTGCTACGTTAACAACGTCTTTAACTTGAAAGTCTGATATTTTGTTCATGTCACAACCCGCCTTTCTGTTTTCATTATATGAAGGAACAAGCTGTTTCATGTTCGTAGCAATAAAGAAATATTAGGCTGTTTTCATAAACTTTGTTGATCTTGCAAGTGGTTGATTTCCACTCCAGGATGCTCGCTTTCCGCGGGGTGTGCGGTGAGCCTCCCTATCGCTTCGCGCTGGCGGGGTCTCACCTGTCCCACTGCTCCCGCAGGACAAGGAAGGCTTAGACAGCGTTACATCGCACGAAGAAAATGTGATTTTTCATTTTCGAGGAGTCTCGTACCTTACACTCCTATCAACTTATCAAAGAAGAGAGGTGACAGGAATACTCAATAGCAACAATCTTTTAGAAAAAAGCTCATTAAAAAAACCCGCAGATCTGCGGGTTTTAGCTGCTCTGTATATTTTTGTTCATCTGAGATATTGCTGCTTTCTCAAGTCTTGACACCTGGGCTTGGGAGATTCCAATTTCATCTGCCACTTCCATCTGTGTCTTGCCTTGAAAGAACCTCATAGTTAATATCATTTTTTCTCTGTCGTTTAGACGTCTCATACCTTCTTTTAATGCGATTTCTTCGATCCATTGCATGTCTTTAGCTTTATCATCACTGATCTGATCCATAACAAAAATAGGATCTCCTCCATCATTATAGATGGGTTCAAACAATGACACAGGATCTTGGATGGCATCGAGTGCAAAAACGACTTCTTCCTTCGGTACATCTAGCGCTTCTGCAATTTGCTGTGCTGTTGGCTCCCGAGATAGTTTATTCATGAGCTGGTCACGAACTTGCAATGCTTTATAAGCAATATCTCTTAGACTTCTGGAAACGCGTATCGGATTATTGTCCCGAAGATAACGCCTTATTTCACCAATAATCATCGGTACAGCATAGGTAGAAAATTTAACATTCTGACCAAGATCAAAATTGTCAATAGACTTCATGAGTCCGATACACCCTACTTGAAATAAATCATCAACATGCTCTCCGCGGTTGTTGAATCGCTGAATCACACTCAGGACGAGCCTGAGGTTTCCATTCACCAGAGTTTCTCTCGCATCCGGATCACCCTTATGCATTTTATCAAACAAGATACGCATCTCTGGATTTTTTAAAACAGGAAGCTTTGATGTGTCAACTCCGCAAATCTCAACTTTATTTCTTGTCAAGTCTTTTCCCTCCTGCCGGGAGCTAATTTCAAATTAAGTATCACCGAACGGAGGGAAATTTATGCAATTGTAAATTTTGATTAAAGCAGTTAATGATTCAATATCCTATATAGAATAATATCTAAACCATTTTATTAAATTCTTTTTGAAGCCTTTTAATAATTCTCTTCTCAAGCCTCGAGATATATGATTGAGATATACCCAGCATATCTGCTACATCTTTTTGTGTTTTTTCTTCTCCGCCTGAGAGTCCGAACCTGAGTTCCATGATCTGTTTCTCTCTGTCATTGAGTGTAAAAAGAGCTTTTAGTAAAAGTTTCCGGTCAACGTTAGCTTCAATTCTTCTTGTTATAAGGTCATCTTCAGTACCGAGAACATCTGAAAGCAGCAGTTCATTGCCATCCCAATCCACATTTAATGGTTCGTCAAAAGATACTTCAGAACGTGTTTTGTTATTGCGACGCAGGTACATCAATATTTCATTCTCAATACATCTGGAAGCATATGTGGCTAGTTTAATCTTTTTTTCTGGATTAAACGTATTTACAGCTTTAATTAAACCTATCGTACCAATACTTATTAAGTCCTCGATATTGATTCCTGTATTTTCAAACTTCCTGGCAATATAAACAACAAGACGCAAGTTTCGTTCGATCAAAAGGGACTTGGCAGCTTGATCACCTGAAGGCAGTTTTTCGAGCAAAACCGCTTCTTCTTCTTTACTTAATGGAGGAGGCAGCGCTTCATTACCGCCGATGTAGTAAATTTCGTCTGATTTTAATCCAAGCTTGAATAATAGCTTATACCAAAACATCGTTATCCTAAGTCGCAATTTGCTGATCATTTTTACTCCCCTTTCACATCAAGTGCTTACTATGACGCTTGTACATGTTGAAGATACATTTTCGGATGCACAATGGCATCAAACTGACCCTCGCTTGATAATGAAGTCCAGCTTAATCCAACAAGACCCGGCGGTGAACAAACTGCAATTCCATCCTTCTCAATCTCAATCCGATCTGGCTTTAAGCAGGCAAGAAATTGCTGATGTCCAACAGATCGATACGGTACGATTCGCAATCTGCTGATCCATGGATGATCATTATCCTCAGTACCAATCGACATCACATCTCTTGCAGCCGTTTGAATAGCTTCTGGAAATTCAGAGCTGTGGATGTTCATGTCTAAAACCATAACGGGCATTTTTGAAATGGGATCGTATAATTTATTACCTGTATCAATAAGTCCATTTGCATAAATAATGACTTCTCCAATAGAGATTTTCACTTTGACAAGACTGTTGGAATCCATTTTTTCCACAGTAATGTCATCTACTCTTTTCTTCGAAAAATACCAAAGAGCTGGTACACCTGCCGCTACAAACAACCAGCTTACCGGATCACCCATTCCTGTACTTTTGGTTGAAATAACCCCATTCATAATCACAGCTTCACTCTGCATAAAATAATGAAGTGCAAAAATTCCGCCACCCGTTACAAAGGAAACAAAATAAAACATCGCTACATTTTTCACTACAAATCGAATACGTTTAAAGCCAAAAGCTGTAATCATGATTGCAATAGACAAAAGAAACTTTACCAAAGGCTGTGAGAAAACCATCAGTTCTGGATAGACAACTAAAATGACGTAACTGGATGCTAGAAGAGAGGCAAGAAGGATTCTCTTTTTCGATGCATTGCGCTTTAAAACATAGGCTGTTAACGAGATCAATACATAATCAATGCAGAAATTAAGAAACCAAATGACATCCAAATAAAGGGTCATTGGTTTTCTCCTTTCTTAATTTTGAAATTAGTATAACGTATAGGTTGTTTGAAAGTCTGTCAGTTTATGAGAGAAGTATTGTTCTTATTTTCTCTTTTTTTGTCAAAAAAGCTTATATGTTAGATATACGTTTTTGGGACAAGAATATGACAAAATTAAACGCTCTGTTTTGGTAATCCTTGCTGCTCTTGGAAGTGGTTGATTTCCGTTTCAGGTGCTCGCTTTCCGCGGGGCAGGCGGTGAGCCACATTTGTACGTTTCACTCTTAAGTGTCTCACCTGCCCGCCTGTCCCGCAGGAGTCTCGCACCTTACACTCCAATCAACTATTCAATGAAGCACTTCATAAATCTATCTGCAGCAACAATCTACTTTTCAATGATCCTTTTGTATAGAAAGCCAAAAGAAGTTTAGAAAGGTTGTTTTCTATAGGATTGTTGCTTTTGAATGTTTTAATTTTTTTATTCTCTTAACATGCATGTTGATGGAAGCGCAAGGTTGCCCGACTCCTTAAAAATAAAAATCACATTTTCTTCGTGCGATATAATGCGGTCGTTGCCTTCCTTGTCCTACGGGACGAGCGTGCCAACTACCTGAATATTCTTCTCGCAAAGCATGCGACGAGGAAGCTGGCTTCATTGAGAGTTGCTTTGAGACGCAGGAGCACATATGCTTCATTGAAACTAATGGCGCAAAGCGACAGGAGGCTCAACGTTCGATAGGTGAAAAGCGAGCAACCTGGAGCGGAAATCAGCTACTTTTAAATGCAACAATGATATGAAAACAAACTATGAGTATTTTGCAACAACTATGCAAAAAAAATTGGAGCCATATTGGTCTCCATTCAATCGGCAATATACTTTGACTTAAGTAACCTCTCAACAAGTTTCCTCACATTTAGTTCTCCATATGTTTTCACCGTCCCAATCCCTTCGACCTTCGTCTCACTGGTTAAGTTCTTTTCTATTATATTATTCTCCAAAAAATTTTCATGTTGATTTTTCATGTTGACCAACTCCTTATTCAAGTTTATTAATGAGCAGACTTGTCTCATTACTTGAACCAACGAGAAGATGTTAACGTTGTGACAAAATAAAAAGAAGCTCTTTGCAATTGAGAAAACTCCGTACAGTCTAAAAAGGTTGTGGTCATTCTCAACGGTTAAGTTTCAACCTAAAATCAAAAACACTTCTCCAAGCATTTGATATAAGCGGAACTTGTTTTTGTCAATATTTGTACATTCCTATCGATACTTGCTATATAATTAATATTATATGGATTGTTTAAAGGAGTGAATTTCATGTCAATTGCACTAGAGGAAAGAATAACCCAACATGCTACATACACCAATATCGATAGAGTATTACAATTATTAGACGAAATGGACTCTAGTAATTTAAATACAAACAAACTGCAAATGTTAGGTAGAATACTTGAGACCTTTACCTTTTTGAAAGAAGCTTTGGACAAGGTTGACCCGTGGCTAGTTTCAACAACTTCATTAACAAATATGAATAACACTATTAATCAAATTGCTAGTTATCTAACAAATTTCAGGAATGATAAAAACGAACAGCATTTAACCAATATATTCAATCACCTTGAAAATTTGTTACCCTATTTCACTCAATTCTTGGTTCCAAAAACCCCAGATGATATTGAAGGGATTAGAAGCTCCGTAATTTCTTTTAGAAAATCTGTTGGTCAACACTTGTCAAACGTAGAAAGAGAAGCAGTAGATACCTCTGCAACATTAAAAATTAATACTGAAAAACTAAATGAACTAACTGGTGCAATCGAAAATCAAAAAGGTAGGATTGACTCAGTTATCAGTGATTTTCAGAATCAGTTTTTAAATGCCCAAACGAATAGGAATGAAGAGTTCAATGACTTCTTGAAGAAAGCTGAAGATGACTTTAAAGAGAATCTTAGTTCATATAACGATGGCTTTGAAAAGCTCGTTACAACACAAAAGGAGTCCTTTGATACATTAAATGAGGGTTTTGAACAACAAACAGAAAATCAACAACAGTCTTTTGATACATTAATTGACGATTTGAAGTCTAAAGTACAATCTGAGCTTGACCAAATAAAAGAAATGAACCAAAAGGCTGAAAAAATACTTGGAATAATGAGTATGAAAGGACTCGCTCAAGGTTATCAAAAAATTGCCAATAGTGAAGGTAATAAAGCTTTTGTTTGGAATGCTATTTCTATTCTTTCGATTTTAGGTGTTTTATGGTTTGGTTATAAGTTCATTATTCTTCATGAAGGAACAATGACTTGGACTGCTTTAATCAGTAGAGTAGTCTTGACTGGTGTAGGAATAACCCTGTTCACTTATTGTGCAAAACAAGCTACTAACCATAGAAATGAAGAACGTCGAAATAGAAAAATAGAATTGGAACTCGCTTCACTTGATCCTTATCTGAAAGATTTAGAAGAAACGGAACAAAAAAAGGTAAAGCAAAGTCTTGTTGATAAGTATTTTGGAGTTGAATTACCGAATACACAAACTCAACAAGGACAAACTCAGATACAACAAAATGCTCTTGAGACTGTAAGCTCTAATCCTCAATTGCTGCAAGCGATAGCTGAAAAAGTAACACAAATTATATCAACTAAGTGAGAGAGGACATAACGCTCCCCTCTCTCTTTTCAATTAAAACAAGGCGAAAAGGGGAATAAACAATGGGTTCAATTGTTCAAGAACTTCAAATGGAAGCCATGA
The DNA here is from genome assembly GCF_001642935.1 of Fictibacillus arsenicus. Taxonomy (NCBI): domain Bacteria; kingdom Bacillati; phylum Bacillota; class Bacilli; order Caryophanales; family Fictibacillaceae; genus Fictibacillus; species Fictibacillus arsenicus. The sequence goes on along the minus strand of NZ_CP016761.1, from coordinate 1,769,252 downwards.
GGTCAACTTCAAACATTTCCGATTTATTAAGAAAGTCAATGGTTGTTGCAAGGAAATTAAAAATCATAGAGTTCGAGCAATGGGTTAATCAAGAATTGAATGGTTTCAAAGTGCCCCGAAATGAAATTCCAGAATACAGAGAAGTTGTTGGAAAAATTCAGTGGTTTAATGCTTATCATGGTTGGTCTCCAGTCATTATCGAAGACGAGGAAATATTGGATATAGTTAGTAAATGTAAAATTGCTCAACCAATCACTGAAATTGAAGACCTGGTCAAAAGTGATTCTGAATATTTAGTTATCCATTTACCACAAGGTCAACAAAATCTCTTATCAAAACTACTCAATGAAATAGCAGAGTTTCGACTTACTTTCGGAAAATCTCAAGCTCAGAGAATGATAGACATTGTAAGAAATATTATTCTTGAATGGTCGTTGAAACTAGAGGAGGACGGCATTATGGGAGAAGGACTAAGCTTCTCAAAAGAGGAAAAGCAAGAAGCAAGCAAACATGATTATACTGTTGTTATAGGAAATGCAACTGGAGTACAGATACAACAAAACACACAAAATTCAAATCAAACAATGATAAATGAAATGGACTTGGGTAAAGTCTCCACCTTCATTTCTACCCTTAAAGAAAACCTTAATCAAATTGGACTTCAAGAGGACTCGCAACAAACTGTTGAAACAGAAATTGCAACAATTACAACACAATTAGGAGCAACTCAACCAAAGTCTTCGGTTATAAATCAATCATTACAAACTATTAGAAATGTACTTGAGGGAATTACAGGAAGTTTGTTAGCTTCTGGTTTACTTCACGAACTTAGTAAAATTAATATGTAAAACAACAATGGAGTCCTTATTGGACTCCACATAGGTCAATGAGTCAGCTTGTTGTCTATTCAGAGTTTCTTCCGTTTCCTCCTCACGACTTTACCGAAAGTAAACAGCGACAGCTTTTATTTTCTTTTCCATGATTGACCCAGCTCCTTTTGTCCCTTACAACGATTTATATTCCAATTAGTGACGTTGCAGAATATAAATGAATGTAAACAGCTTTTTTATGGAAAAAACAAAAAAGCATGCTCTCTATCGAAGAGAACATGCTTTTATTTTTGTATTTTATTTTCTTCTGTTACGGCTGCGGTTACGAAGGAATGTTGGAATATCCAACGTATCTGAATCAGCATTGGAATAAGAATTGTTGCTTCTTGATTCAGATTGGCTTTCTTCGCGTGACTGTGATTGAGACTGACCTTGTGATTGCGGCTGACTTTGATTTGAGTGAGATTGATTAGAAGATGCAGGAGATTGCTGCATTCTTGGACGCTCAGCTCTTTGCTGATTATTCACTAGCTTTTCGTTCTCATCAAATCCAGTTGCGATTACAGTTACAAGGATTTCATCTTTTAATTCTTCGTTTATTACAGAACCAAAAATCATGTTAACTTCTGGGTCAGATGCTGATGAAACAATATCAGCAGCTTCATTTACTTCGTAGAGACTTAAGTTAGCGCCACCAGTAATATTCATCAATACACCTTTAGCTCCGTCGATTGACGTTTCAAGAAGCGGTGATGAAATAGCCTTTTTCGCTGCTTCTGCTGCACGGTTTTCACCAGTACCAACACCGATACCCATTAGTGCAGATCCGCGCTCAGTCATAATTGTCTTAACGTCTGCAAAGTCCAAGTTAATCAAACCTGGTACAGCGATTAGGTCAGAGATACCTTGTACACCTTGACGAAGTACGTTATCTGCTTCACGGAATGCTTCAAGCATTGGTGTATTTTTATCAACGATTTCTAATAAGCGGTCGTTTGGAATTACGATAAGTGTATCTACTTTTTCTTTTAATACAGAAATTCCGCCAACTGCCTGCGTAGAACGTTTGCGGCCTTCAAATGTAAAAGGTCTCGTTACTACACCCACAGTAAGCGCACCTAAATCTTTAGCGATTTCAGCAACTACTGGGGCTGCACCTGTACCAGTTCCTCCGCCCATTCCAGCCGTTACGAAAACCATATCAGCTCCAGAAAGAGCCTCTTCGATCTGTTCACGGCTCTCTTCAGCAGCTTTTTTACCGATATCAGGATTTGCACCTGCTCCAAGTCCTCTTGTTAACTTAGTGCCGATCTGCATTTTTACAGGCGCCTTTGAAAGATTCAAGGCTTGTGCGTCTGTATTAACACAAATAAATTCTACACCTTGTACTCCGTGTTCAATCATTCGGTTAACAGCATTGCTTCCGCCGCCGCCAACACCAATAACTTTAATCGTTGCCAATTGATCCATATTCATATCAAACTCTAACATGAGCGTTCCTCCTAATGACTAGTTCCTTAAGTTATTCGAAAAATAAACCAAACCAGTCTTTCACTTTTGATTTCATTCCGCCGGGTTGTTTCTCTTGTGCCGGCTTCTGGCTGGACTGTTTTTTCTTCGGCAAAGGCTCCCCTGCATCTTCAGCTAATGCAGAAGCAACTTCTTTTCCCTGTACTTTAATATTTTTGTGAGTAAATTGAATCAGCCCCACTCCTGCTGTAAACTTCGGTTCTCTTACACCGATATAATCAGGCAATGAAACCCTTACATTTTGCTGGAATATATCCTGGGCTAATTCCAATACTCCTGGAATGGCTGCTACTCCCCCAGTGATGACAAAACCGCCAGGGAGTTCAGAATATCCTCGCTGATGCAATTCATCATCAATCATTTCAAAAATTTCAGCCATACGCGCCTCGATGATTAATGATAGCTCATATTGTGAAATTTCCTGCTCTTGAGAAGAGCCGATCTGAGACACGGTAAATGTTTCATCTTTAGATGCATAATCGACAAAAGAATGACCGTGTTTAAGTTTGATTTTTTCTGCATCTTCTGCAGATGTTCTTAATCCGATTGATATATCCTTTGTAATAAAGTCTCCGCCAATCGGAAGAACTGTAGTCAGTTGCATCGTCCCTTGATCGAAAACGGAAAGCGTAGTTGAACCACCGCCGATATCAATCAGTGCCACTCCAAGCTCCATTTCATCGCGTGAAAGAGCAATTGATGATGTAGCTAATGGTTCTAGACAAATATCAGCTACTGTAAGACCTGCTCGTTCCACACATCGAAGTAAGTTATGTAAGATGGTTTTAGAACCGGTAATAACCGTTCCTTCCATTTCCAATCGTACTCCAAGCATTCCTCTTGGATCAATGATTTCATCAGTTCCATCAACAATGAACTGCCGTGGGATAACATCGATGATTTCTCTTTCAGGAGGCACTGACATAACTTGAGCTGCCTCTATTACTCTAGCAATATCCTCATCACCAATTTCTCGATCTTCTCTAGATACTGCTACAACTCCGTGACAAGGCTGAAGCTGAATATGGTTTCCTTTCACACCTACAATAACGGCATTGATAGGGATACCTAACATTCTTTCTGCCTGTTCAACGGCTTTTCTTATGGAACGAACAGTTTCATCAATATCTACAATGGAACCTTTTCGGATTCCAGCTGATTTCGCATGGCCAACACCAATAACATTAAAGGATTCACTGGTCATTTCTCCAATGATCACTTTAATATTGGATGTACCGATGTCTAAACTTACATAAATTTCATTGCTGTTCATTCTGTGGCACCTCCTAACCTTTCATCCATTAAATCCTTCATCTATTAAAGATGAACAAAATTCCTTCATTTTCGCTTATTTATGGAATAAATTCCACAAACAACGGGTTATCCCTCTTTTTTTTTACCGTTTTTTCAAATTTTTTAGGCCTTTTTACGTGAGTCTGACCATTTCGAGATTAATAGTCGTCTGATAACAGCGATATTATTAAACAGCCTTACCCCAAATGCAAAAATTGCAGCTAAATACAGGTCAATACCTAGGTGAACACCTAGATATGCCAGACCGGCAGCTAGTAAAATATTGAAGAAAAAACCTGTAATGAACACTTTATCTTCAAAACTGCCCTGGAGATGAGCACGGATACCTCCAAATAATGTATCCAACGCAGCCAGCACAGCTATTGATAAATAGTTTGAGTATTCAGGAGGGACCCGGATATCAGACATGAAACCTAATAATAGACCTAGCAAGAGTCCAAGTACCGGTAACCACATCTTATGTTTCCTCCTTTGCCGGTTTCATAAACTTCACCTTTACTTCCTTATCAAATGCTGGCAAAATCACTTTTGCTGCCGGAGCAGATTCTACAAGGAAGTCTTCCCTTATAAACTCTTCAACTGCAAGCGAAGCAATAATTTTTTGATGCAGTTTTTCGTTATTTTTAGCCAGTACTCTGATTTCTATAGGAAAAGTTGAAATAGGCTCGTTGTTTATGTAAATGTCACCATTTACTTCCCGGATCGGTGTTTTCGATACAATGCGCTGTCCATCAATACTGATCTCTTTCGCATCGTATCTATTCAATTCATTAACAAGTCTTCTAAGCATATCAGGGTCAATCTGTGGCAGAGGGCGATCTACTCCAATTAGCTCGTCATTAAAAGGTTCGATAGTCATTACGATTCCTTGACCGCTCACTGTAGTTAATCCTGCCTGTTTTTTTAAATCTGCCAAAGCTTTTTCCATCGCTTCGATTTTTTCGTCTTTTCCTTCAGTCTTATACTTATTCAAAAGTTCGCTATAACGCTGAAGTTCCTCATTTAGCTCCTGCTGACGCTGTTTTTCTTTCTCCAGATCAGCTCTTAGTTCCCAAAGATCTCGTGTGTCTCTGGTGATCGGGTTATTTGTGGTCTCAAACTGGATCGCCAGCATTCCGCCTATAATGAGGGCAATAGTTGCAAACATAAATTGTTTATCTTTCAACTTACTCATCCCTCTTCTGTTATAAATGGCTCCATCTCGATCGCGCTTTCCTGTTCTACTCTTACTTCCACACCATCATTCACAATTTTATCTACAATGTATAGATTCAAAGATTTTTCCAGTGCGGATGAGTTTCCAATGGCTGTAATAACAAATGGTGCAGGATACTGATTACCATCAACACTTACAACAGGTCCAATACATGCAATATAAGTATCGTGTGAAATTCTCTGGCCATTGATCGCAATTGCTTCTGCACCTGAAACATGAAGCTCATCTATTACACTTCTAATATGTTCTTCATGGACAATATAATTATTCGGGTTCTCACCTTCTGGAATATAAGAGGAGTCTTGAAGTGTAACTTCTACCCCCTCCCCTTTCACTTTCACATTCCCTACTACCATTCGCAGTTCTTTCAATTCTTCTACGAGTTTAGAAGAGATCTCTTCCTGATCAGCAAATTTGTTTTCTTTCTTTTCAACGCTCTGCTGCAAACCTTTAAGTTCATTTGACAGTTCACGGTTTGTTTTTTGAAGACTTAATATTTGGCTGCGTAAAGAATCTTCCTTTTTCCACTCGTCAGTTTGAACAGCTTCTTTTTGCTCTTCTTGAGCTCTTTGGTAGGAGAAGGATAAAATGAAACCGGTAACTAGAAGGATAAGAGACAAAAAGAGATGCATCCCTTTAATTTTCCTCATTTTTTTCCTCCGTAACTTCTCGGTTGTATCGTTCAAATCTCGTACTTATTCCTAAATAAAATGTACCTTTTTCATCTGGCTTAATTTCGCTTATCAAAGAAGGATAAGCGGATAGTCTTTCTGAAAACTTGGATATTGAAGTAACTACTTTATTTCCATCTGTCATAAACAATGTTAGTTTACTAGGATTGTCCAAATCAGGCGTATGGGTAATTTCCGAAATACGGTGTATGATTCCCTCTGGCAGTTTTTGAAGTTCTTGTGCCATCGTCTCGAGTTGCTCTGGTTCTTTCCAGCTGACAATAACAGGTGCATTTACAGGTCTTTCATTTTTATTAAGGGGTTCTAGCATCTTTCCATTTTGCAGCATCGGATAATATGTATTGTCCTTTTTAAAATAACCAACCCGCTGATATTCTTTAACAGTGATCACCACATGATTAAAGAATTTCTTTTCGATGGCAACAGAACTTATCTCAGAAATCGCTTCGAGTCTTTTTTGTATGCTGTCTTCTGATATGTTTAAGTATTTTGTATTAGTTGAAATCCGGCTCTTTTTTAAAATCTCATCATCGGTTACAAAGTAGTTTCCTGAAACCGTTATTTTTTTTACATGGCTCAAATCAGATTGAAAATATACAACGACCATTAATAACAGGAAGAAAAAGGACAAGTAAAATATCAGGCGGCGATTCGCTTTTTGTTTACGATGTTCTTTCAGCTTCGGAATTCGGTCCTCAATCTTGACAACCTTCACCTTGTCCATCCTCTTCCTCCGTTTTATCAAATAGTACAAGAAAAAAACAAATGCCCAACTGTTTGAATCAAATAAAAGAACTTGGCTAAAGACGCCAAGCCCTACAAATAAAGGCTTAAAATACAGCTGATTTATCAGGAATAAACGAAACTGATTCTTCGCTTCACAACGTCGTTGGTCATTTTTCTCTTGTTCTCTGTATTATAGCACGGATAAGTCCCAATTTAGCACTATTTATCCAATTTTTTGTTATTCATTCCGCCCGATGATTTCAACTTCTGTTTCGATGTCGATTCCATGCTTTTCTTTAATCGTCTTTTGGATATGACCAATAAGATCCAAAACGTCTTGTGCCTTAGCATCACCGGTATTTACAATGAAATTCGCATGCATTTCTGATATTTGCGCTCCGCCGATCTTCGTGCCTTTAAGTCCTGAAGATTCAATTAGCTGCCCAGCGTAATTAGGAAGTGGATTTCGAAATACACTTCCACAGCATGGAAAATTCCAAGGCTGTGTATTTCTTCTATAATCTTTATTTTTCTTAAGTTCAGCCATAATTGTTTCCTTATCGCCTTTTTCTAACACCAAGACAGCTTCAACACAAATACCGCCTGTTTCTTGAAGTACAGATGTACGATAAGAAAAACCCAGCTCTTCATTCTTCAGCCATTTCAGTTCACCGTCAGGAAAAAGAATAAGTGCTTTTTCAACGATTTGAGACATATCAGAACCATGCGCTCCCGCATTCATGAATACAGCACCGCCAACAGACCCAGGAATACCGGCAGCAAATTCAAGTCCAGTAAAAGCTTCTCGGGACATTAAAGTGGCAAGCGGAATTAAAGAGTATCCCCCGCCGACTGTAATCTTGTTATCATCTTGTTTTAACTGGTTCAGCCCCTCCCCTACTTTGATAACAGCACCTTCAATACCGCCGTCTGCAACGAGGAGATTGGACCCTCTTCCGATAGCCCGAATCGGAACATTCGCTTCTTTTAAGTAAACAACCGCTTTTTTAAGGGCGTCAATATTCTTCGGTTCGAAATAAAGATCCGCTGGACCCCCGATTTTTAATGTTGTGTGGTTTTTTAACGGTTCATTTAATAATACAGTTCCTAAGTCTTCATTTTTTAACGTATCAGCTATTTGGTTTATCATTATAAAAAACCCCCTACATTCATCGCGCATAACTCTATTTATATATTATGCATTATTCTTTTCCATGTTTAAACGATTGATAAACATCAACAAAGTAGTATTCGAAAAAACAATTATGTTTATTGCTATGTTGTCTTAAGAAAAAAATTGGAAGTAGTTGATTTCCGCTGCAGGATGCTCGCTTTCCGCGGGGCGTGCGGCGAGCCTCCTCTGCGCTTTGCGCCGTTAGGAGTCTCACCTGTCACGCTGATCCCGCAGGAGTCTCGCACCTTCCGCTCCAACCAACTTATCAATGAAGCATCTCGCAAAAATATCCAAAAACAACAATCTTTTAAAAAGACACTTAAGAAAAAGAAGATACCCTGCCATTTTTTTGACAGGGTAACCATTGAATCTTCACTATGATTAGAATAAGAGAATTCCCTTTGAAACTCAAGTATTAATAACGAGCGTAGCGGCTAATATTCAATATTACTCCGATCGAGGCAAGCATAAGTGTAAGAGAAGAACCTCCATAGCTTAAAAATGGAAGGGTAATCCCGGTTACCGGCATTAGCCCTGTCACAACTCCAATGTTGATCATTACTTGAATAGCGACCATCCCTATGATGCCGATCGCTAAAAAGGAACCAAAAAGGTCTGGTGCTCCAAGTGCGATCCTAATACCTCTCCATAAAAGTAAACTGAACAGGATTAAAACAAAAACAGCACCGATAAATCCTAGTTCCTCAGAAATTATCGCAAAAATAAAATCTGTTTGCGGTTCTGGCAAATATCCAAACTTCTGCCTGCTCTGTCCCAGTCCTAGACCTAACAGCCCTCCTGGCCCCAATGCATACAGTGACTGAATGATCTGAAAACCGCTTCCTAATGGATCGCTCCAAGGATCTAAAAAGGAGGTAATCCGTTTAATTCGGTATGGAGCTGAAATAATTAAACCTGCCAGCCCAATCAATCCAATTAGCCCCATTCCAACAAAATGAGAGATTCGAGCACCCGCAACGAAAAGCATAACAATACTCGTTCCAACCATAACTGCGCCTGTACCGAGATCAGGCTGGAGCATAATCATTCCGAAGGCGACCATCACTAAAGAAAGTGTTGGCAGCAATCCTTTTTTTAAAGATGTAATCTTCTTTTGGTGTTCTGATAAATATTTTGCCAAAAAGACAATCATGGCTAATTTCATAAATTCAGAAGGCTGGATAGAGAATGCTCCGACGCCGATCCAGCTTCTGGCACCTCCGCGAACCAATCCGACACCAGGAATTAAGACAGCGATTAAAAGAAAAAAACAAATGATAAGAAGAATTTTTGACCAAACTCTCCAAGTCATATAGTTGATATTCATAATAAAGAACATCGCTGCAATTCCGACTCCAGCAAATAACATTTGCCGCTTCACAAAAAAGAATGAATCATCCATCTTATACTGTCCCAAGTCTGCGCTAGCGCTGTAGACCATGATGATTCCGACGGATAACAGCAGAAGCGTAACAACAATCATAATCATATCAGGGGTTGATCTCGTTGCAGGCAAAGGGAAACACCTCAACTCTTGTTATTTGTACAAACCTTATTTAAGTTTATGCACGGAGTTGATAAACATGTCCCCTCTTTGTTCAAAAGTCTTATATTGATCCCAGCTTGCACATGCAGGAGAAAGCAATATAACGTCACCATCTTTTGAATGGCTGTATGCCACGGGAACAGCTTCTTCCACATTATCAGCACGTTTTATCGTTTCTATTCCTGCTTGTCTTCCTGCATCAGCCATTTTTTCTGCAGTCTGGCCGAATGTGACAAGTACCTTTACATTTTTTAATGATGGAATGAGGTCATCAAATGTGTTTCCTCTGTCGAGACCGCCTGCCAAGAGAATAACATTCTTTTCAAAAGCTGAAAGGGCGGCTTTTGTTGCTAATATATTCGTAGCTTTTGAATCATTATAAAATCGTCTTCCCTCAACCTCACATACATATTGAAGACGGTGAGTTACACCAGCAAAGGTTGTTAACACTTTTCCAATTTGTTCTGTTGATGCACCAGCAAGCATAGACGCAGCAACTGCCGCCATAATATTTGACAAGTTGTGTTCACCAGGAAGTACGATATCTTTCAGCTCGATGATCTTTCTATCTTGAAAATACAGAGTACTTTCTTGAATATAAGCTCCTTCTTTCAGCTGTCTCTTAACTGAAAAAGGGATATGCTTGGCTTTTGAATGTTTCATAAGTTCTGTTACACGCTCATCATCCGCATTATAGATGACATAATCGTCCTTATCTTGGTTCTCAGTAATCTTTGCTTTTGCTTTTCCATACTCATCCACAGAGCCATGATAGTCCAAATGCGCTTCAAAAAGATTCAAAAAGACAGAGATTTGCGGTTTGAATTTTTCTGTACCCATCAGCTGAAAACTTGATAGTTCTGCTACAAGGATATCGTCAGAGGTTGACTTTGCTGCAACCTCTGAAAAAACAGTGCCTATATTGCCCGCAACAACTGGGGTTTTAGCGCTGTTTTTTAGCATTTCTCCAATTAATGTCGTGGTTGTTGTTTTCCCATTTGAGCCTGTTATGGCAATGATAGATGCTTCAGAAATAAGACCCGCGATCTCTACTTCAGTATAAACAGGAATTTTGCGTTTTACAGCTTCAGCTATTAATGGATTCTCGTAAGGAATTCCAGGATTCTTCACTAAAAAATCAATGTCATCGTCAAGCAGGCTAAATGGATGTCCGCCACACTCTACGGAAATTCCGATCTGCTCCAGCATTTCTGCTTCAGCATTCCCTTCTCTTGGCTGTCTGTCATTTACTGTAACATGTGCTCCAAAAGAATGAAGCAGTTTTGCTGCAGCAAAACCGCTTTTGGCCAAACCTACAATTAAAATGTTTTTACCTGTAAAAAACTCTTTGTTCTTCATTTAAACCCACACCTCTAAATAAATTCCTAAAGCTGCAAATACAAGTCCAACAAGCCAGAAAGTAACAACGATGCGCCACTCACTCCAGCCAGACAGTTCATAATGATGGTGTAGCGGGCTCATTTTAAATACCCGCTTGCCTGTAAGCTTAAAAGAGGTTACCTGGATCATTACCGAAAGAGTTTCGATTACAAATACTCCCCCAATGATAACAAGCAGAATTTCCATCTTCGTTAAAATCGCAACAGCACTTATAGCACCGCCTAGTGCGAGTGAGCCGGTATCACCCATAAACACTTTTGCAGGGTGTGCATTAAACACTAAGAATCCTAAAACCGCACCAACAACTGCCACACAGAAGATTGCCGCCTCAAATTGAAGCATCGTTGAAGCTAATACTGCAAAAGCACCGAATGCGATAGCTGCAGTTCCAGCCAGAAGCCCATCAAGGCCGTCTGTAAGATTTACTGCGTTAGAAGCACCGATTAACATAAATAGTACAAAGACCGGATAAAACCACCCAAGGTCAAACGAAAAATCAGTTCCTGGGATATTAACCGCAGTTGAAAAACCGATCAATTTTAACCCTAAATAAAAGAGAGCCGCAATGATCAGCTGTCCAACAAGCTTTTGTTTGGAAGTTAATCCAAGGTTTCTTTTCTTAACTACTTTAATAAAATCATCTAAAAATCCTATGAGTGCATAACCTAATGTCACAAGAAGAAGAAGATGCGTTTCAGTGGTAATGGTGAAAAACTTTGCAGTCATCGCATATGTAGCGACCACAAGGGCTAATACGATAACAATCCCACCCATGGTTGGTGTTCCTTGTTTCTTCTGATGAGATTTAGGTCCTTCATCACGAATGCTTTGCCCGAACTTCAGCCTTCTTAAAAAAGGTATAAAAAAAGGTGAACTTAATACTGCTATTAAAAAGGATGCAACTAATGTAAATAGTAAGACTTGCTCAATCATTTTTTCGACTCCTGTTCTTCCTCTGTAAATGTAGAGATTAGGGTTTCTAGAACCATCCCTCTCGATGCTTTAAAAAGAATAGCAGTGTCTTTCGATAAGAGCTTTTCAATCGGTTCCTGCGCTTCTTCTTTCTTCAGACATTGAATTACGTCAAGGTCTTTTCGGTTTTGTTTCTTTAACTCGTCTGCTATCCATGCTCCTTTTTCTCCAACTGTTATCACATGGTTAATTGAAGGAGCAACATGATCAGCTATTTTTCTGTGCATGTTTTCTTCGGTCGAGCCTAATTCATACATATCTCCAAGTACTGCGACTTTTCTGGAGATATCGTTTAATTCTGCAAGCGTTGAAAGTGCAGCAATCATACTCGTTGGACTCGCATTATACGCATCGTTAATCAGGAGCGTACCTTTTCGGCCCTTTTTCATCTCTAATCTCATTGAAGTAACTTTAAGATTTTCCAGTCCTTCTTGGATTTTATTTTCTTCTATATTTAAGTAATGCCCGATTGCAATTGCATATGCCGCATTTTTAATATTATGCCGCCCGAGCATAGGGATGCGGTACACAGAAGTACCTTCTTCCAATGTAAAAGAAACACCTTGCGCGTCAGTCTGCAAGTTGGATAATTTAAGCGTACAAGAATCTCCAAAACCGACTTTAAGAACATTTTCACCCTTTACATGTGAAAGAAGCGGTTCATCGCCATCAATGATGAGCAGACCGCCTTGTTTTAACCCATCAGCAATCTCAAGCTTTGCTTTTGCTATACCTTCACGGCTGCCAAGCTGTTCAAGATGGCTTTCGCCGATGTTTGTAATAACAGCAGCATCTGGTTCAGCAATTTTGCTTAAAAGGGAAATCTCATCAAAGTTGCTCATTCCCATTTCAAGTATTAAAACTTCCGTTGTTTCCTCCATAGCGAGAATCGTTAATGGAAGTCCAATATGATTGTTATAGTTCCCTTGTGTCTTAAATGTTTTGAAATTAGTTGAAGACACACTTTCAATCATGTCCTTTGTAGTAGTTTTGCCATTGCTCCCTGTTACAGCAACTACAACAGGATTAACTTTTTTAAGGAAATACTTAGATATTTTTTGCAGGTACTCTACTGTATCTGTTGTGTAAAGTACAGGGAAATCCTCTGGAAGCCCGGCAGGAAGTTCTTTACCTTCTTGCCAGACAGCAGCGATGCACCCTTGTTTAATAGCATCGAGTAAAAAATCGTGCCCATCAAACCGCTCTCCTGCAATTGGCAGGTAAAGAGCGTTCTCGGTTTTTTGTCTCGTATCTTTTGAAACACTTTCTAATACAATATTTTCTTTTTTTCCGGATGACCGGTCGGCTAATGCGACCAGTTCCTTTATATCCAGCTTCATTTTTTCACCGCCTTAATCGCTTCACGTGCAACGATTCTATCATCGAAATCAAACACGTCTTTTCCAATTATCTGATAAGTCTCGTGGCCTTTGCCGGCAATAAGTATAACATCATTTGTTTTTGCTCGCTCAACTGCATATTCAATCGCTTTTTTTCGGTCAGGAATCGTCACATAACTTCCTTCGTCTGCTCCCTCTTCCATATCCTTTAGAATCTGAAGCGGGTCCTCTGTACGCGGATTATCACTTGTAAAAATAGCTGAGTCTGCTAAGTCTGCAGCAATACCTGCCATTAGAGGGCGCTTTGTTTTATCACGGTCGCCTCCACAGCCTACTATTGCAGTGATACTTCCTTTGGCAAATTCCTTAATCGTTCTTAAAACATTTTCCAAACTGTCAGGTGTATGTGCATAGTCAACAATAACCGTAAAATCCTGCCCTGCTATTACAGGTTCAAATCTGCCTGAAACGCCAGTTACATCTTCAAGAGATGAAATAATCTGATCAAGTTCCAATCCGGATAATAAGCATGCTGTAATAGCTGCAAGTACGTTATAAACGGAAAACTTACCGATAAGCTTAAGTGTAACTTTCCTAGAACCCTTTGGTGTAACCAGTGTAAACGAAGTTCCTTGCGAGCCAATAGTTATGTCTGCAGCACGAACATCGCTATCATTGTCGATCCCGTAAGAAATCACTTGTGCAGATGTAACTCTCTCAAATATTTTAGAAGCTGGATCATCGTTGTTGAGGACAGCTACCTTTCGATCTGCTCTATGATAAGTATTGCCCATTTGAGAGAACAGAAGACTTTTAGCAAACTGATATTCTTCCATATTTTTATGGTAGTCGAGGTGATCCTGTGTAAGATTCGTAAAGATGGCAATATCAAAATCACAGCCCCAAACACGTCCCTGATCAAGAGCATGTGAAGATACTTCCATTACTGCTGCATCAACTTTTTCCTGAGTCATTCTATAGAAAGCATTTTGAAGAAATAATGAATCAGGTGTAGTATTTGCTACTTTAAAACTTTGATCTTTAATTTTCATTTCTATCGTACCGATCATTCCAGTACTTCTGCCTGCATCACGAAAAACTTTTTCAATAAGGTGAGATGTAGTTGTCTTGCCGTTTGTTCCAGTGATCCCGATTAAATGCAATTTTTGTGAGGGATGGCCATAAAAAGCATCTGCCAAAACAGCCAAAGCCTTTTTAGAGTTCTTAACTTTAATTACAGGAATGTTAACATCTATATCCTTTTCAGCTAATATAGCTGCTGCACCATTTTTCGCAGCAGTCTCAGCAAAATCATGGCCGTCAAATATTACTCCTTCAATACATACAAATAGACAGCCTTTCCCAGCTTTCCTCGAGTCCATTTCAACAGAGGTAATTTCAGGATTGGCTTCAATATCCATTTCATAATTCACTAAATATGTAAGCAATTCTCTTAATTCCATTAATCCTGACCTCTCCTCTAATCATCCTTAGAAATTCAACATATTAAGAAAAATAAGCCAAGGCAAGATTACGCGCTTGGCTATGTGTACATCTTCCATTTTAATCTTCCACATCTTTTTTGTCACCCAAAAATAAACGGATCGTCTTTCCTGCCTGAAGCTTTACTCCTGCTTGCGGAGCTTGCTGAACGATGTAATTCCCTTTGCCAGATGTTTCAATTTTTAAATTGTATAATAGATTTGTCAGCTCTTTTGTTTTCTTCCCTACTAAATTTGGTACGACCACTTCAGGGGCATCAAGCCATGTCTTTTCTTTCTCAATCTGCCCTTTTTGTTTTTCTACACCCATTGCGGAAAGACTGTCTTCAATTATGTTTCCAACGATTGGCGCAGCGACAATTCCCCCGAACTGCAATGTTTCTTTCGGATTGTCGATTGCGACATAAACTACAATCTCAGGGTTGTTCGCTGGTGCCATTCCAATAAAAGAAACGATATGATTATTTTTTAAATAGACGCCGCCTTCTGCTTTTTGGGCAGTACCTGTTTTACCGCCAACACGGTAACCATCTACAAATGCATTTTTCCCTGTTCCTTGAGCAACTACACTTTCTAAAGCATGTCTGACTTCTTTGGATGTTTCTTCAGAAATAACTTTTCTTTTAAGTTTTGGAGTTTGCTTACTGACTACTTTACCCGTTACAGGATCAACTAACTCTTTAGCTATATATGGTTCGTACAAGTACCCCCCATTTACGGCCGCAGAAACGGCTGCAACCTGCTGAATAGGAGTAACTGAAACCCCCTGGCCAAAAGCCGTTGTTGCTAGTTCTAACGGACCTACACGATCAAGCGGGAATAGGATTCCTTTTCCTTCACCTGCAAGATCAACCCCCGTTTTTTCGCCAAATCCAAAGTCTTTTATATATGAGAACAGTTTATCTTTTCCTAATCGCTGCCCTAAAATAACAAAGCCTGGGTTACACGAGTTTTGAACACCTTCTAAAAAGCTCTGACTGCCATGCCCTCCGGCTTTCCAGCATTTCAGCTTTCTACCCGCAACTTCAATCGAACCTGGATCGTGAAAGTGGTCATTTTCAAGGTCCACTTTACCTTCTTCTAAAGCGGCTGCAAGTGTAATAATCTTAAAAGTAGAACCAGGTTCATACTGAGCCCAAACCGGCAAGTTGCGGTTATAAACTTCAGGGGCTACACGCTTGTATTCTTCAGGATCAAAATCTGGTCTTGAACTCATACCTAAAATTTCACCGGTGTTCGGGTTCATAGCGATTGCAATCGCTCCATCTGCATTGTATGTGGCTTGTGCAATATCCAATTCCCGCTCAATGATCGTCTGAACTCTGGAATCAGTGGTAAGTCTCAGATCGTACCCGTCTTTAGGTTTTTCATATTTATCAGATAAAGAAGGCATTCTTCTGCCGCGGGCATCAGAGAAGAAAGAAACATGTCCTTTTTTACCGTTTAATTGATCATCATAATATAGTTCCAGACCTGTTAAGCCCTGACTGTCTATACCTGCAAAACCCAGCACATGAGAGAGATAGGCACCATAAGGATAATGACGCTTGCTGTCTTCAGCGACAAACACACCTGAAAGATTTAATGCTTCTACCTCTTTCGCTTTGTTGTTACTGATCTTCCTGCCGCCATTATCAATTCTTACAATCGACTCTTTTTTAGTAATCCTCTTATAAACTTCGGTTTTTGATATATTCAGAACTGCTGCAAGTTTTTCAGCTGTATCTTCTGGTTCCTTGACCTGTCTTGGCACAACAAAGACAGTCGGAGCACTGATATTTGTAGCAAGTACTACATCATTTCTATCAAGGATCTTACCTCGCTTAGGTTCAAAAGGAATATTCCGGCTCCACGAATCCAGAGCTTGATCTGTCAGCATATTCCCTAAAACGAACTGTACATATCCAAGACGGACCGATATAACAAAAAAGAATGCTAGTCCAAATACAAGAACAAAAATTAAGCGCCTGCGTACTGTTACATTTGAAACTCGCACATACAATACCTCCTCTGTATGATTCGTTTCAAATATATGCTTGTACACAAGCGCATAGAACATATAGCTGTTACTTAGTCAGTTACTATGGTTTCTTCTTCGCTGTTCTGCTCCGTTCCTTCGCCGTTCTGTTCTGCCTCTTCACTATTTTCTTCTGATACAGGTTCAGTTTCCTTTGGTGCCTCAAGCTGAACCACCAGGTAATCTCCCTCTTTTACCGGGTTCCCTGCCTTAACGTTTTGTTTGACTGCAAATCCGCTGCCTGTGATTGTTTCTTTCAGTCCCAGAAGCTTGCTCAGGCGAAGTATGTCCATATAGGACCAGTTTGTTAAATCCGGCATTTTGGCATCGCCTGAAGTCCGTAAAATAACACGCTCTCCCTTAATGACATAAGCTCCTTCATAAGGCTCCTGTTTTATAACCTCATCTCCAGAGCCAATCACAGAAACTTGCATACCTAACTTTTCAAGTTCAGATTTAGCTTCCTTAGCAGATTGTCCTGTGTAATTATCCAATTCCTTACCGTATGTTTTTTTCGCTTTCGACTTACTCTGTTTTTCTTTCGCTTCCGGCTGGATATTTAAATATTGAAGGCTGTTTTTCATAACACTGGTAAAAATATTAGCTGTTGGTGTAGACCCCATTTCTGGAAATTCAACCTTTGGACGTTCGACAGCAACATACACTAGTAGTTTAGGGTCATCTTTAGGTGCCATTCCAATAAATGAAAAGACATTTTCTCCCCATCCTGAAATGTACTTCCCATCTTTTCCCGGAATCTGTGCAGTCCCAGTTTTACCTGCTACACTGTAGCCATCAATCATGTATGGCTTCCCAGTTCCTTCAGTTACAACCGTTTCTAAAATGTCCCTGACTTGCTTGGAAGTGGCTTCTGATATCGGCTTCCCTTTCACTTTAGGTTCATTATCTTGGACCACCTTTTTTGTTTCAGGGTTCATAATTTTATCGATCACATATGGCTGCATCATTTTGCCGCCATTCGCAATCGCAGTTGCCGCTTGTATCTGTTGAATAGGTGTAATAGTGGAACCTTGTCCAAACGCAGTTGTTACTTTTTCAATTTCATAGTTATATAGGATAGAACCGTTCTTCTCATTAGGCAGATCAATGTTTGTTTTTTGATCCAATCCAAATTTAGAGATGTAGCTTCTAAATTTCTCGTACCCTAATTTTTCCCGTACTAATTTTGAGAATGCTACGTTAGAAGAGTTTTGAACCCCTTCATTGTAAGTAATCGTTCCCCAGCCCTTGCGGTTATGATCATATATCGGGCGTCCGATATTCGGAAGTTTGTACGAACCTGACTGGAACTGTTCGTTTCCGTTATATTTGCCTTCCTCAATAGCTGCTGCCAATGTGAAGATTTTCATGGTTGATCCAGGTTCAAAAGGATAAGAAACCGCAAAATTTGTGTAGTTTTTGATATCTTTTTGATTCGGATTAAAAGCTGGATAGTTGCTCATCGCTAGGATTCTTCCTGTTTTAGGGTCTGCAACAATTCCTGTAATCTTTTCTGGTTCATATTCTTTAGCCGCTTCCTGCATCGCCTCATCCAAATATAACTGGATCTTTTCATCGATAGTCAAATAGACATCCTGACCATGCTTAGGTTTCTCAACCGATTCTTTATTAGCAGGGATAGCACGGCTGAATGCATCTCCAAGAAATGTAATCTTTCCGTCCTTTTCCTGCAAATATTTATTCAATGATTTCTCAAGACCCATCAATCCAGCTTGAACTCCCTTTTCACCATTTCCTGTATAACCGATAACATGAGAGGCAAATGTTTGATTAGGATAGTAACGTCTGGATTCTCTAAGAAAATCAATTCCAGGAATCTTCAGGTCTTCAATCTGTTCCTTTTTGCGGTAAGAAACTTTTCGGCCTGAAGGGATCTCAACCTGAAAACGGCCTTCCTTGCTTAGCAATTCAACTAGCTTTTCTTTATCAGTATCAATAACCTTAGCTAATTTTCCAGCAGCATCTTCTGGATCCTTGATATGATTCGGGTAATTCTTGTCAAGAATTGCAATTACACTGTAAGAAGGAATATCTTGTGCAACTACTTCACCATTCCTGTCAAACATCGTGCCGCGCTTCGCATCAAGAACATCGCTCTTCATCCATTTTCTTTGACCATATTCGATTAAATCTACACCTTCAGCAGATTGAGAAGATGCCACGAGAAAGAACTTGCTTGTTAATACAAAAAAGAGCACGGTAAACAAAACCATAAGAATACCTGCTCCTACATTTTTTCTTTTTAATTTCATAACAACACCTGCTTTTTAGTCCTGAACAACTTTTACGTTTTTATCATCAAAAATAAATCCTTGTTCCTTAGCGATTTTCATGATGCGCTCAGGGTTGCTTAATTCTGTAACTTGTAGGTGATAATCTTCTACGATCTTAGTTTCAGCTGAGATATCTCTTTGGATTGTTTCAACCTTAGCAGTAGTTTGATATACAGATGCGTAAAGTGAAATAAGCCACACTAGACCGGCTATTAAAACAACTCCCATCATTCCCCACAAGATCACTTCACCTTTTGTAAAAAGTTTTCGTGACGGCTGTTCGACGGGTCTAGGATTTCTTTGGGGCTGTGCTTGTGTTTGTATTTGTTGTTTTTGAACTTGATATGCTAAATTACTCAATACTTTTTCTCCTCTCTATTTCTGCTTTTCGGCAATTCTTAGTTTCGCTGATCGAGATCTTCTATTCTCTTCAAGCTCGTTCTCTGTTGGCACAATTGGTTTACGTGTGATCAGTTTTAAAGTTGGTTTGTATTCTTCTGATATGATAGGCAGCCCTGGAGGGAGTTCCGGGCCTGTACTGGCTTTTTTTAGTATATTTTTACACGCACGATCTTCAAGTGAATGAAACGTGATGACTGCAATACGTCCACCGATATTCAATAGTTCAATGGAGTCTTTAAGTGCATCTTCAAAGGCGTTCAGTTCATCATTAACTGCAATACGAATGGCTTGAAATGTCCTTTTTGCCGGATGACCACCTGTTCTTCTCGCAGGTGCAGGTATAGCATCCTTTATTATTTCGACAAGTTCACCGGTTGTTTGAATCTCTTTTTTCTCTCTGGCCGCTTCAATTTTTCTTGCGATCTGCTTAGCGAACTTTTCTTCGCCATATCGAGAAATAATCTTCATCAAGTCGTTAAAAGACCATTCATTTACAATTTGCTTCGCTGTAAGTTCACTAGTCTGATCCATTCGCATATCTAATTCAGAATCATGCTGATAACTGAATCCCCTGTCAGCTTCGTCAAGCTGCGGTGATGAAACCCCAAGATCGAAAAGAATCCCATCTACTTCTTGTACCCCAAGGCGGTTCAGCTCTTCTTTTATGTACCGAAAATTACTGCGGACGATCGTGAACTTCCCTTCATATTCTTTCAACACCTGCCGTGCATTTTCGATAGCTTTGTCATCTTGATCAAAAGCATATAAATGACCGGTTTCTAATTGGGACAGTATAAGTGCACTATGGCCTGCCCCACCCAACGTACAATCAACATAAATTCCATCTGGTTTAATGTTTAATGCATCTACTGATTCTTGTTTTAAAACGGTTATATGGTCAAACAATGGAAAATTCCTTTCTGCTGTAAACTTAAGGGTTTATAAATCAAAGTCCATAAGACTCTCTGCAATCTCACCAAAAGAATCTTCTGATTTTGAGAAGTATTCTTCCCAAATTGATTTGCTCCAAATCTCAATTCTATTCGACACACCTATCACTACGCAATCCTTTTCTAGTTTTGCATAGTCTCTGAGCGGAGATGCAATATTCACTCTTCCCTGTTTATCAAGCTGGCATTCTGCAGCTCCAGAAAAGAAAAAACGGGTAAAGGCCCGTGCATCCTTTTTAGTAAATGGCAGGCTCTTTAATTTTTCCTCAATAACCTTCCACTCACTTAAAGGATAACCGAATACACATTGATCCAACCCGCGAGTCAAAATAAACTCGGTGCCTAGTTCTTCACGAAATTTGGAGGGGATGATCATACGTCCTTTCTCATCGATGCTGTGCTGATACTCTCCCATGAACATATGATCACCCCACTTTCTCCCCTAAATCTACCACAACGCTCCACTTTTCACCACTACAAGTATTATTCGTTTACAAAAAAAAAAATCCTGCTGTCTCACAGGATTTTTTCGAAAATATTTTTTCATTTTTACAGGAAAACAATTTTATGTTTTTCATTGAAACAAAAAGGGAATTCTAATAGGTCTTTTATTAAATCTGAGCCTTCTTCGTTCATATATTGATATACGTTCCACACTCTTTCTTGCAATACACCGCCTGGTTTTAATTCCAGCATAATTTCATCAAATTCAGCAAGCGGAACTTTTACTTTTTGCCTGACACGCTGTTCCATCTTTTGTTCCATATAATCAATCTCAGATAAAATACGGTTCAAGTTTTGCTCAGCGACTGGAAGCAGCTTAGGATCTATTTCCTCAGCAAGCTTTACCAGCTGTGAATATGATTTTGCGATATCCGATTTCACAGTCTCTATTGAATCATTCGTTTCAACAGGTCTGTTCTCATCGAACCAATCTCTTTTGTACTTTTCAGTTCCTTCTACTAACACCTGTTCCGCTCTAAGTTTCTTAGAATCTAAGAGTCCCTTAATCCTTTGTGGTACAAGTGTTATAGACAGTCTTGGCATTACTACAGGCATTTTACGGTCAAAATGACGAAAGACTTTTCCAAGTGATGCCCAGTATGAAATTTCTCCTGGACCTGCTATAAAGGATAAAGCAGGCAGCAGGAATTCCTGCATTAAAGGACGAGTCACTACATTATTACTGAACTTCTCTGGATAAAGTGCAGCTTCTTTCAATAATTCATCTACAGAAATTGTAAAGTCTTTTTCCTTAGAAGTGAAACCATGTTCATTTCGAAATAACAGAATACGCTCCCCATTTTTCGTGTAAAACAAATGAGCATTGTTTTGCTGAACTTCAATCGGATCAGCAAATCCCTTACTGTTCAGATTCTTAGTTTGCATTTTAAATGCCTGATCGATATCAAGATTGTTTCGAATCATCTTTTCAAGATATTTAGATTGAAGCTTTTTGAATTCAGGATCACCTGAATCCAGTAATATTAATCCTTCTTCTGAAAACCAGCATGAAAGAAGTTTTGCAAAAAAGGTTACGATAGAGTCTGATTCGTAAAGAAAACGTTCAGTTTGTGCAAGGAAGTCATTTGTGAAAGCAGTTTCTCCAAACGAACGAAAAACATCTTTGAGCCAAGGCTTCACATCATCTGGATCCCATTGCCACAATGAAGCAGAAGATTTTACTGATGACGCTGCTTTTAAAGAAATTTTCTTAGCAGTATCATTCATAGGAACAATAACGTGGTTTATCTCATCCATATCATGATCTTCACCTGCTATCCAGAATACAGGAGCAACTGGAACCCCAAGCTCTTTTTCTGCTTGTTTGGCTAAATGAATTGTGCTGATACATTTATAGATTACGAGTAGCGGTCCAGTAAGAAGACCGGCTTGCTGCCCTCCTACAACTGCTAATCCATCACTGCTTTTTAATTTTTGAATGTTATTCAGTGTTTTGTCTGAAGTACCGATCTTTTGGTTGTATGATGACAAATATTCAGTCAGTTCATTTCTTGGAAACGAATAATTCTTTAACTCCTGCTGTCTTTTAAAAAAATCCCTGTTGTTAAAAGGCTCTTTATAATCAAAAAAACTGGCAGCATCCTCATCTCCATTCAAGTACTTCTCTAGAAATGGCGATGTCTGAAGTTTTATTTCCTCCAGTCTCATTTATGTACTTCCTTTCTGCATATCAATTACATCCTTAAAGAGTATAGCAAAGAAACAGCCTTGATTATAAAAGATATGCTCTAAGCCTTAAGTATGCGATCGATTATCCCGTATGCCATAAGTGAAAAATAGCCAAAAGTAAGCAGCAAAAACTGCAGCCGCCAGTTCAGTCTGAAGATTTTCCCCAGTGGCATGTCCAGATCATTTTTCCAGATTAGTAATGTGAACAATACACATCCTGATATAAACAATATGATTAGTACCCAATAATAAGATTGGCCCCAAATTTCAACTGTCATTCTTTCAATCGAAAGAAATAAAAAAAGGGTTGTTACATCCGTACTTATTTTAAAAGCTTTTCTTTTTTTCCTGGTTACTTTATAAATGCTCATATTAACAACAAAAAAGACAAGAAATGGTACCGTTATGAATGAAGCAAGAACAGCACCAAAAACACTAGACAATTACTCATCCTCTCCAATCCAATGCTTTAACAGCTTTAAACACATGCATAGAACAAGGAACCAGTATGTTCCTATTCTTTGCACGCTCTATAATTTCACCTGTAATGCTGTCTATTTCAGTTATTTGGCCGCTTTCGACGCTCTTTAGCATAGAAGAACGGTTAAATGAAGTATTTCTGCAAAGATCTAACAATTCCTTCCATAATTCAACTCGTTTATCCGTCATATCCAAAACTAAAATTGTTTCTTCAAAAAGTTCCTTCATGATTGAAAGAGCATATTTATTTTCGATCAATTGACCGTTCGGTATTCTAAGCATTGCAGTTACTGGATTTATGGAGGAATTCATAATTAATTTTTTGTACAGCACTTCTTCCCAATTGTTCTCTGCAGTGACAGGAAAATGTAAACTATGAAGAATTTCAATCCATTCAGATGTTGAATCACCTTTAAAAGATGACACTTTAATTCTGCCTTCTCCTAAGTGGTGAACAGATGAAAACCTTTCTTTAACTGCTCCGTGCTCCACAACTCCCACTGAGAGATTCTCTTGCGGAAGATTTTCTAAAAATTTTATATGGCTAATCCCGTTCTGCAAAAACAAGTACGATACTTCTTGGAATTTTTCATCTTTTAAAAAGAATAATTCCGGGATCGAAGTTTGTTTCACCGTAATGATGCAGTACGATTCTTCACCTGAATATTCCTTCACTTGGCGTGCTTGAACATTAACGTTTTTTTCATTGCTTGATTGATTTCTATATGTAATTCCATTTTGATTTAAAAATTCAGCTTGTGCATTAGTTCGTGTATATATAACAGGTTCATGCCCGTTTAATTTGAGAAAATAAGAGATTAATAAGCCAATTGCGCCCCCGCCAATCACACCGACTTTCATAGAATACCTCCCTACCATCAATTTTCTTAGTATGATTTTACCATATAAAAGGAATTACCATAACGACGATGAACACACCTCGTCAGAATTCGCTTGTAAACGCAGGAGCACATGTACTTGGTTAAAGGTGAGACTCCTGAACGGGCAATGCGCGAGGAGGCTCACCGCACGCCCCGCGGAAAACGAGCAACCTGGAGCGGAAATCAACCACTTTCAAGAGCAACAATGCGAAAACAAAAACACCCCTCCTTCAGAAGGAGGGGTGCATTTTATACAGGATATACTGGATGTTTACGTTCACTGAAAATCATTTCTTTGTTTTCATAGAAACTAAATCGGTTCTTCAGTTCATCTCTAAGGGATGAAGGGGAAACGATATCATCAATGATCATTTCTGATGCAAGCTTGTAAATATCAATGTGTTCTTTATATTCCTGCTGTTTTTGCTGTACGAATTGAATTCGCTCTTTCACATCTTCAATCTCGTTAATTTTATTGGAATAAACAGCATTTACTGCTGCTTCTGGTCCCATGACAGCAATCTGCGCTGTTGGAAGCGCCAAACAGCAGTCTGGTTCAAAAGCAGGACCTGCCATTGCGTAAAGACCAGCACCGTATGCTTTACGAACGATTACAGAAATTTTCGGAACCGTAACATCGCTCATCGCAGCAATCAGTTTTGCTCCGTGTCGGATAATTCCTGCTCTCTCAACTTTTGTCCCAATCATAAAGCCGGGAACATCTGATAAGAAAAGAAGCGGAATTGAGAAAGCATCACAGAGAGTGATAAACCGTGCAGCTTTATCTGCTGAATCTACAAATAATACTCCGCCTTTTACTTTAGGCTGATTTGCAATAATACCAACCGGCTTTCCGTTAATACGTCCAAATCCAGTAACGATTTCTTGTGCGAACAGCTTTTTCATCTCAAAGAAGCTGCCCTCATCAATCAATCCATCGATAAACTCATACATATCAAAAGGAACGTTTTGATTTTCTGGAACAATCTCCTCGAGCTCTCTCCCTGCTTTTGGAGAGAGTGCTTCAGAAACCGGTGCTTTTTCTTTATAGTTACTAGGGAAGTAAGAAAGATAACGGCGAGCTTCTTCAATTGCTTCTGTCTCATCTGCAGCCAGAACATCACCGCATCCGCTTATCGAACAATGCATTCTTGCTCCGCCCATTTCTTCAAGCGTTACTTTTTCGCCAATAACTTTTTCAGCCATACGCGGACTTCCTAAATACATGGAAGCATTTTGATCAACCATGATAACAACATCACAGAAAGCTGGAATGTATGCTCCACCTGCAGCAGAAGGACCAAATAAAATACAGATCTGAGGGATCATCCCTGACATCTTCACTTGATTATAAAAGATTTTCCCTGCTCCGCGCCGATTTGGAAACATGTCGATCTGATCTGTTATTCTTGCTCCCGCTGAGTCAACAAGATACAGCATCGGCACTTTAAGTTTTTGAGCCGTTTCTTGAATACGGATTATTTTTTCTACAGTACGTGCTCCCCAAGAGCCTGCTTTTACTGTAGAGTCATTTGCCATTACACAAACTGTTTTTCCACCCATCTTACCGATCGCAGTAACAACACCATCAGCAGGCAGATCACCTGCTTGGTTGTTAGCGAATTTTGCATCTTCTACTGTATATTCACCTTTATCGAATAATTGTTTAAGACGGTCACGCACGAACATTTTGTTTTGGGCACTGTTTTTTTCATGATACTTTTGTGCTCCTCCAGCTTCTATCTGTTCAATTTTCTCTTTTAGCTGATTTTCTAATTTTGCTACCATCATGTACCTCCTTCAAGAGAGTGAGCGCTCGCTCAGAATGTGGGCATAACTTTTATTTCAACGTAACGAGTACGTCTCCCTCATTTACAAAATCGCCAGATGCAAACTTGATGCTTTCTACTGTTCCTGCATCTGCAGCATCAACCGGAATCTCCATTTTCATAGATTCCAAAATAATAACGGTTTGTCCTGCTGTTACTTCATCACCTTCACTTACTAATACTTGCCATACTGTTCCTGCCATAGATGCTGTAATTTCTTTCATGTTCTCTCTCCTTTTTGTTTACGGTTTGCTTACTGATCTCTTGCTGAGGAAATCTGTTGTGTAGTTCCCTTTTCTAAATCCTTCATCTTCTAATAGCTGTTGAAAAAGCGGCACGTTTGTTTTGAGCCCTTTAATCTGAATACTGTCAAAGAAACGCTTTGCGCTAATCAGACATTCAGCACGATTGGAATCGCTTACAATAATCTTCGCAATCATTGGGTCATAAAAAGGTGTGACCTGATTTCCGCTTTCATACCCTGTATCAATTCTCACGTTATCCATTTCAGGCCAAACTAATTCTTCAATCTTTCCAGGCGCAGGGAAGAAAGAAACTGGATCCTCAGCATACAGTCTGAATTCCATCGCATGCCCTTTGCTCAAGATCTCATTTTGAGCCAGTGGCAAAGTTTCTCCTTGTGCGATCTGAATCTGCCATCTTACTAAATCAAGTCCTGTAATACTTTCTGTCACGGGGTGCTCAACTTGAAGACGTGTATTCATTTCCAGGAAGTAGAAATCACCGTTCTCACTTACTACAAATTCAACTGTTCCTGCATTCACATAATTTACAGCTTTTGCTGCTTCCACCGCAGCTTCTGTAATTTTTGAGCGAAGACTTTCAGTTAAAAAAGGTGAAGGAGATTCTTCTACCACTTTCTGGTTTCGACGCTGAATGCTGCAGTCGCGTTCGTACAAGTGAACGATATTCCCATGTGTATCACCCATTACCTGAACTTCAATATGTCTTGCGTTTTCAATACATTTTTCAATAAACATTCTTCCGGAGCCAAAATAGTTCTTAGCCCTCTGCTGCGAGGATACGAAATGCTTATGAAGATCTTCTTTATTTTCGCATTTTACCATTCCGATTCCGCCGCCGCCGCTGCTTGCTTTAAGCATGACAGGATAACCGATCTGTTCAGCAAGTTTCACACCTTCTTCTACATCCTCGATTGGTTCGATAGTGCCCGGAACGATTGGAACGCCTGCTTGCTGCATCGTTTTGCGAGCCATGATCTTGTCACCCATCCACTCGATGGTTTGAGGTGAAGGACCAATAAATTTAATATCTGCTTCTTCAATTTTTTTAGCAAACTCGTCATTTTCAGATAGAAGGCCATACCCAGGGTGAATAGCATCCACTTTTTGCTCGATAGCGGCTTTTAAGATAGAATCACTTTGTAAATAAGATTTGGCAACCGGGGATTCCCCAATATGTATTGCCACATCAGCAGCCTTTACAAAAGGGAGGTCTTTGTCTGCATCAGAATAAACGGCAACTGTTTCAATATTCATTTCTTTACACGTTTGAATAATTCGAAGTGCAATTTCTCCACGATTAGCTATTAAGATTTTTTTCATGTTAATCCTCCTTCCTGTTGTCAACATTACCTTTTTCGACAAAAAGACTCATTTTCCTTTTTTGAAAGCGCAAACTAAACGAATATTTTATTTTTAAAGAATTTTTAGCATAATTAGTATATACTATAAGCATAGAGAAAAGTACAGAATGACTGGGGGAGAGAAGATGTTTCAATATGAAGTTAAGAAATTATTAGTTAACTATAAAACATTGGAAGAGTTTAAACAGTTTAAAGAATATGGTGTACAAGAACTGTCAATGCTCGAGGACCTTCAAGAAAATATGATTGAAAACGACAGCGAGTCCCCTTTCTACGGAATTTATTACGGTGATAAGTTAGTCGCACGAATGAGTTTATATCAGATCGAAGCGGCGTATGATCAATATTTTGATCCTCCGCAAGACTATTTAGAGTTATGGAAACTGGAAGTACTTCCGCATTACCAGACAAAAGGACTTGGAAGAGCTCTAGTGGAGTTTGCTAAAACGTTTAATTTGCCTATCAAGACTAACGGAAGACAGCAATCAGGCAGCTTTTGGGAGAAGATGGGGTTTGAGGCAGTAACATATAATAAAGACCGCGACCGCGGACAAAATCCTTATGTATGGTATCCATCCGGAGTAAGCGAACAGCGGCTTGCATAAATTGAAAAAAGATGGCAGATGCCATCTTTTTTTAATTTTCAACAGGTACTTCTGTCAGTTTTCTAGCTCTTTCCATGATCTGCAGAATTTCTTTATAGTCACGGCAAACAGATTCATATTCTTTATTAACTTTATCCAGCTTATTTTTCAGAGTTCCGTTCTCTTTTTTCATATGCTGCAGCCTTGAAAGCAGGGCTTTGTTTTCAGCTTCTAAATTTTTTGCGGATGGACCTTCTGATTGTAGCTGCTGTAAAAATACAATGATTTCATTCAGTGAGAGACTTTTCTCTCCTTCATTTCTGCTATAGACTTCTGCATTGACAGAAAATGAATTATCGCTGGATTGTAAAACTAGCTGTTTACCTTTTCTTTTATTGCGTTCTTTGCGAACTTTTTTCGCTTCAGCTATCGCTTTTTCATATTGTTTGCGTATAAGTGAGTTCCACCTAAACCCACAGGCAGCAGGTGTTCTTGTTAATTTCTCTCCCACCTCTTCAAACGCAACAAGCTGTGTACTGCCTTCACGTATGTGCCTTAGTGTAATTTCTGCAAGAATCGCATCTTCGTCTTTTGTCCAGGCATCCTGGCGCAAATTGGTCATTATGATCCCCCCATTTTAGTGGTTTGTAATATGAATATGCTAGTGCTAGAAAAGATAGACTTTTTATTCTACTAAAATGAGGGTAAGTTTATTTTTTAAAAACTGTTTTCGTAACCATTGTTGCTATTAGGAGATGTTGCTTTCCGCGGGGCGTGCGGTGAGCCCCCTAGGCTATTTAAGCCTGCAGAGGTCTCACATGTCCCGCGGATCCCGCAGGATAAGGAGACTTCGACAGCGTTACATCGCACTAAGAAAATGTGATTTTTCATTTTCGAGGAGTCTCACTCCTTGCGCTCCAATCATCTAGTCAAAGAAGCCAATTCAATAATAAATATTTAAAAGCAAAAATCTTTAGAATTAAGCCTTTTTTAAAAACGCCTCTACTCTTCTATGATGTTCATCAGAAGCCCAGAGTTTTGCACATCTTCTTATTTCGTGCTGAACATTTTGCTTAATTTTCTGCTGATCAAACCTATTGAGCTGAAGCGTTTTATAGGAAGTGATTACTCCAAGAGGCTGTGAAGTGTATCGCTGTAAATAACGTTCAGCTTCTTTTTTACTGCTTCCTTTGATTACATATTGTATAAATCCGAGGTCCATTCCTTGCTTAGCAGTGACTGGAGAAGAGCTATAGAGGAGATCCATGGCTTCCGTCTGACCGATTCGCTCTAAAAGATAGCTGCCCCCACCCCAGCCAGTTGTTATTCCAAGCTTACCCTGTATAAAACCAACTTTCGCTTCAGCACGTGCAAGCCTGATATCACAGGCAGCAGCAATCTCACAACCCCCTCCAACCGCTGAGCCATTTATCAATGCTGCAGTAGGTTTAGGAAAGAAAAATAATTCATCCAGCACATTCCCCATCTTAGAAAGCATGCCAAATGCTTCATCTTCTGTTTTTAATGAGTGAAAAGCACTTAAATCCCCGCCAGAACAAAAGGCTTTTGTTCCAGCTCCCGTAATGATCAGCACTTTTACATCATCATCTTTTTTTGCTGTATCCAATAGTGATGACAATTTTTCCATCACTTCAAAATTAATTGCATTTCTTACAGAAGGACGGTTTAGCGTTACCCAACCGATTTGATTTTCTTTATGCCAGAGTACAGGCTGCTCACTCAATCTTTACACCTCCAATAAAAGAAAGCGCTTCTTTTTATGTATATGAAAAAACAGGAAGCATAAGGCTTCCTGTTTTTCATTACTTGCTAACTACTTCTTTTCCTTTGTAAGATCCACACTCACGACAAACACGGTGAGATAACTTGTATTCTCCGCACTGTGGACACTTTACCATACCAGGCATGGAAAGCTTATAGTGTGTACGACGCTTCGCTTGGCGAGTTTGTGATGTTCTGCGAAAAGGTACTGCCATTTTGTATCCACCTCCTTAAAGGTCTTGAAAGAATCATTATAACCTATTCTTTCATTCATTGTCTTTGTCAAAAAATTTAGCCAGACCAGCCAATCTCGGGTCAACCCGGTTTTGACGGTCTTCATCCGTTATCCTTTGCCATCCTTTTCCCTCTTTGGGAGCAGGACCATCTGTGACATCACCAGCCGTTATTTTCAGCGGCTTTTCAAGCAAAATATGCTCTTCGATGACAGGGAGAAGATCAACGTAATGTCCTTCGACTTTATGAAGGCTTTCTTCATCTTCAAATTCCGTATAGTTCGGGTCGAAAATGAAAATTTCCGTCGTTTTTACCGAAAATGGAAATTCCACATCCACCAATGTGCTTGCACAAGGCAGCACCATTTTTCCTTTTATCGTCAAATAAAAAGTGGCTTTTTGTTGAGTAACATCTGCATGTCCTTCTACGTAAACAGGATCAATGCTTCTGATCTCCGGGTCTTTTTCCATCACACCGCTCGCATCAACATTTTGTTCAAACGTTAACGGTTTACGGTAAAAATTCTTTAATTCCTGTAGTGACCATTTCATGTCTTTATCACCTCAAGGCAACAGTAGTAATTATATCGGTCAAAATATAAAATGTCAATATTATATCTTTACAGTGATGCTTTTGATTTTAAACTGTTTTTAGTACAATGTAAACGTAAAAGATTTAAGGTCTGTCAAGGGAGTGGAAATATTGAGAGCTACCGGTGTTGTTGTAGAATATAACCCTTTTCACAATGGTCATTATTATCATTTGCAGGAATCCAAGAATGTAACACAAGCTGACTGTATTATCGCTGTTATGAGCGGAAACTTTCTTCAGCGTGGGGAACCTGCTCTGCTTTCTAAATGGAAAAGAACGAAGATGGCTCTTTTAGGAGGCGCTGATCTTGTGATTGAACTTCCTTACGCTTATGCCACAAGCCACGCACCCCGTTTTGCTTTTGGGAGCATCTATTTGCTTCAAGCAGCAGGTGCTGATTCCTTCTGCTTTGGAAGCGAATCTGGTGATGTCACGGTTTTTAACGAAACACATGAATTAGTAAGTTCCCAAGACCATGTCTACCAAGCATATATTAGCGAATTTATCTCACAAGGGTTCTCCTATCCTGCAGCTGCTGCCAAGGCATATGAACAGCTTAATATGCCACTGACACTTGACCTAAGCAAGCCAAATAACATTTTAGGGTTTGAATACATACGTGCAAGCCGGGAACTAGGTTCAGTTATAAAGCCGCTGACTATAAAAAGAAAGAACGCGGATTATCATGATGTTGTTCTAGGAAAAGGAGACATTGCAAGTGCAACTGCTATCCGGGAAGCTGTATTCTCTCACGATATTGAAAAAGCAATTAACTATATGCCGTCTTTCACTTTTGACATATTAAAAGAAGAAAAAGAGGATAAAGGTGCATTAATGAACTGGGAACGTTTTTACCCGCTGCTTCGTTATCAACTATTATCTTCAAGTCCTTCTGAATTAAACAGGTTTTATGAAGTGGAAGAAGGATTAGAAAATAGAATGATCGAAGCAATGAAGGACTCTGACAGCTTTCATTCGTTTATGATCCGTTTAAAAACAAAGCGATATACATGGACAAGACTACAGCGAGCATGTCTTCATGTCCTGAACAAAGTAAGTAAAGAGGATATGCACCGTATTTTAGAGTCTCCTCCTGCATATTTGCGTGTCTTAGGGATGACAGAAAC
Organism: Fictibacillus arsenicus; assembly: GCF_001642935.1. Taxonomy (NCBI): domain Bacteria; kingdom Bacillati; phylum Bacillota; class Bacilli; order Caryophanales; family Fictibacillaceae; genus Fictibacillus; species Fictibacillus arsenicus. The sequence goes on along the minus strand of NZ_CP016761.1, from coordinate 1,738,018 downwards.
AGGACGCGAATATCTGAGTTCTGTAAAAAAATCATTAGAATTACCTCTGGTGACGACCGTCTCAAAACATGATTTTGAAGGTTTGAAGATGGAGGCCAAAACGTCGCTAGTGTATGCGCAAGGAGCATCATTAAGCAGGCTAGAGGCTGAGAAGGAAGAGTATAATACTCCGCCGGTGATGGTGAAGTAAGAGCGCTCATAAATTTCGTATGTCGCTCGTTTCAGCAAGGATAAATCCTGCTAAACGAGCTACTCATTCTTTTCTTAAATGCCGCAAATACATAAAGAAAAAGGATGCAGGTCCCATTAAAACAGATCTGCATCCTTTCTTTGTTAATTAAGGCTCTTTTCTAGTAGATTGTTGCTTTTGAGTCTTTTGTTACCTCTCTTCATTGACAAGTTAATTGGAGCGGAAGGTGCGAGACTCCTGCGGGAGCAGCGGGACAGGTGAGACTCAGTAAGCGCAGAGCGCTGAGAAGGCTCACCGCACGCCCCGAGGAAAGCGAGCATACTGCAGCGGAAATTAACCACTTAAAAGAGCAACAAAAATTGCGAAAACAGCCTTAATTAAAGCTTCTCCAAATACTCCAAAGCGTCATCTAAAGTCTTTACTGGCACGATCTTCATCTTCGAACCGATGTCCTTTTGGACTTTAACAGCATCACGATAGTTGTTGGCTTCAACTGGCGCAAAGAATATTTCTGCACCTGCATCATCCGCAGCTACTATCTTCTGCTGAATCCCTCCGATCGGACCCACGTTTTTCTGAAGATCCATCGTGCCTGTTCCTGCAATTTTTTTTCCGTGTGTTAAGTCTTCTTTATTAAGCTGATCTAAGATCTCAAGAGTAAACATAAGACCAGCAGACGGTCCTCCGATTTGAGAAGTGTCAATCTTAACTTTTGGATTCGTTACGATTGAAACATCTGCTACAGGTGAAGTGATTCCTAGTCCTGCTTTTGGACCTTCATCTTGCACATACTTTTTTGGGAACTCTTCAATGTTTAAAGCGACGTTCATCTTTTTATCACCGCGTAAAATAGTCAAATCTACTTTGTCCCCTGCTTTTTTAGGACTTAGCACTTCAAGCAGTTTTTTAGTTTCCATAACAGGTTTATGGTCAACTGCTACGATCTTATCTCCAACTTTTAATTTTTCTTCTGCCGGCATGCCAGACATGATTCCCGTCACATACACACCGTGATATTCTATGTCGACTTTCTTTCCTGCTTCTTGATATGCAACGATTGTCGCCGCATGCTGAGAATCTTCCATCATTTGCAGCTGTCGCTGGTTATATTCCTCATCTGTTTCATCTTCGCTTCTGATTTGATCTGCAGGTATTACTTCTCGATAATCGCTGAGTTTTGCCCATATGTACTGCGGGATATTAGCTGTACCGATCGATACGGTTGTCAGCATAAAGACCCCTTCATCTTCATCACCATCTTCTACATGAATTATCGGATCCAGCTCCCTTGCATCTCCAGGAGAAGTAATGTAGTAAGGAAGGGGATAAAAAGCGATGAATGCAAATGCGATTAAAAACAAGATTACAAATTTATTTTGTGAGAAAAAATTTTTCTTCTCATCTCTATTGATGGTCATTCGATGACTCCTTCCACGTCTTAATCTTTTCTAATATTTTTGGAACCTGCTTTCTGCCAGCTTCCTCTCCTATAGCAATGATGTCATTAACATCTTTAAACGCCGTAGAACTGAATTGCTCTACCATTGGACGGATCATAATGTCGGCAGATACTTCATGCCACCTGACCATTTCACGCTGCATGATATCTATGCTTTGAATGATCACATCAAAAATAGAAGATACCTCATGCTCGGCTTTAAAATGAGATATATCCACTGCAATAACCAAATCTGCCCCCATCTCTCGAACTACAGATACAGGCACACGGTCAATTACGCCGCCATCCACTAATAGCTTGCCGTCTATCTTTTCAGGAACCATAATTCCTGGAATAGATATGCTCGCTCTTACTGCGTCAGCTATCGGTCCAGTTCTAAATACTACTTTTTCTCCATGAAGCAAGTCAGTTGCAACGATGGCCAAAGGAATCTCCGTTTGTTCAATAAGTTTTTGCTTTGAAAGAAGTTTTATTAATTCTTTTATTTTTTTGCCAGTAATGAAGCCCATTTTTGGAACTGTATAGTCCATATAATATTTCCGTTTAAAAAGATTTGCCATTTTATAAAGGTTTTCGTCATTTTGTCCGATGCAAACCATTGCACCGACAAGCGCTCCCATACTGCTTCCAGCCACCATATCGATTGGAATTCCAGCTTCTCTTAACGCTTTTACCACTCCAAGATGCGCAAAGCCTCTGGCACCGCCAGATCCTAGAGCAAGTCCGATTTTGGGTTCAGTCATCCTTTGCTCCTCCTTTGGAAGCATCGTCTTTTTTTAACATATGGTCTAAAGAGATTCGCTATACGTATAAATAAGGATGAGGACAAGTAAGCATTGCGTAATTTATTGGTGAGAGGAGCACTCCCCTTTATGAATAAAGCACATTTAAAATCATTTTTACTGGCTGCTTCTGCAATCATTATTGCTTTTTCCATTATTATATACCCAAAAGATACCTATATGGCATCTGTAACAGGGCTCAAAATGTGGTGGGATGTTGTTTTCCCTTCTCTTATGCCTTTTTTTATATTATCTGAGGTCTTGATGGGCTTTGGTGTCGTACATCTTATTGGTGTTATATTTGAACCTCTTATGCGGCCACTGTTTCGAGTGCCTGGATCTGGAGGGTTCGTTTGGGCGATGGGAATCTCATCAGGTTTTCCCGCAGGAGCGAAATTAACAGCCCGTCTATGGCATCAAAAACAGATTACTACCATAGAAGCAGAACGTCTCGTTTCTTTTACAAACTGTTCTAACCCTCTCTTTATGTTCAGTGCGATCGCAGTTGGCTTTTTCCATAATGCAGCTCTTGGTATCGTACTTGCCGTCAGTCATTATATAGGAAATTTCGTTGTCGGCTTGATCATGAGATTTCATGGCTGGAAAAAAGACGAAAGAACTCAAAATGATATTTATCGCGGGAAAGGACTCAAAAATGCTTTTAAACACATGCATGAGGCAAGGCTGGCTGATAACCGCCCTATTGGTCAGCTGCTTGGTGATGCCGTTCAGCAGTCCACTAAAACCCTTTTAATGATAGGCGGTTTTATCATTCTGTTTTCGGTATTAAGCCGAATGATGGATCTGCTGCATGTTGCTGATCTTTTATCAAAGCTCATGAACTATATCTTCCTTCTGTTTTCACTTTCGGAAACACTAAGTCTTCCATTAATAAAAGGTATTTTTGAAATTACACTTGGCAGCAATTTAACAAGTCTTGCTCAATCCTCCGTTTTACAGCAAGCAGCAATCACAAGTTTCATCTTGGCATTTAGCGGTTTTTCTGTACAGGCACAAGTTGCCAGTATTCTTGCAGATACAGATATTAAGTTTAAACCTTTCTTTATTGCGAGAATCATGCATGGGTTTTTGTCTGCTATTATTTGTGTTTTAGTATTCCCTTATTTGTACCACGTTAAAAGCGGAGCAGCTCCGGCATTTGCCTTCATTACTGAAAAAAGTGAGGATTTTGGTAATTACGGTATGGCTGCGCTGGCACATAGTCACTATGTAACACTCGGATTTTTATTGCTTTCCATATTCATTTGGCATCGAAAACTTATTAAGAAAAACAGCCTCCGTTACTAACGGGGGCTGTTATATTTTTCTTTAAGAGCTTCTTCTACAACTTCAGGAACCAAGTCCGATACGTTCGCATGATATTTTGCAGCTTCTTTTACAATGCTTGAACTTAAGAATGAATATTGGTTATTGGTCATCATGAAGAATGTTTCGACCTCATCGTCCAATTTTTTATTGATAGAAGCTATTTTCATTTCATATTCAAAATCTGAAACGGCTCTAAGTCCTCTTAAGATAACATTTGCACCGATACTTTTTACATAATCAATCAAAAGACCATTAAAAGAATCTACTTTTACATTAGGAAACTTTTGTGTAACTTCTTTTAACAAAACTATTCTTTCATCTACTGTAAATAAAGGGTCTTTACTCTGGTTATTGGCTACTACAACAATTACTTCATCGAATACTTTTGCTCCGCGTTTAATAATGTCCAGATGACCTCTTGTAACAGGGTCAAAGCTACCAGGACAAACAGCAGTCGTTGGCATAATCTTCACCTCTTATTTTCTTAAATGCGTTTAAAAATAGAAATCGTCGTCGTTTTCCCGTAGGTTTCCTGTCTTATGCGTTGAAAGTTGCCAACCTGCTCAGGCAGTGAAATGTCTGCCCCATGTTCCGTTACGATGCTTCCATCATCTGCAAGCAGTTCGAGCTTATCAATCTCCTCCATATCTTTAATAAGCATCTGTTTTGCATAAGGAGGATCGAGAAATATCATATCAAATCGAACTTCTCTTTTATGAAGCGCTTTCAATGCGCGTTTTGCATCATTTCTAAAAACTTCCGTTTTTTCTTCATAGTTGCATTGTTTTATATTTTCTTTAATCGTATGTATAGCTCTTTGGTCTTTATCAATGAATATAAAATGATTCATACCGCGGCTTAATGCTTCGAGTCCAAGACCTCCGCTTCCGCCATAAAGATCAAGACCTGTTCCCCCCTCAAAAAAAGGGCCGATCATGTTAAAAATGGATTCTTTAATCTTATCGGTAGTTGGTCTCGTATTTGTTCCCGGTACAGCCTTAAGTGGTCTTCCTTTGCATTCTCCAGCTATTACTCTCACGTTTTTTCACCTGATTCTTTTGTCCTTTTTTCCATTACCTATCCTATCACAAGTAAACACGTAATCAAACAGTCAAATCTTTTACTAGTAAGTATAGAGCAAAATAAAAGAGGTCATACTACATATAACAACATCACGAACGATGTTGTTGCCAACCGCGGAGAAGACTTACTCCCCATAAGTTCTTCATCCGGTTTCTCCTCTCCCATCGCCTTTGAACAGAAGTGATTTTGTTTTAAAGGCAACCTGCAGCAAATGCTGCAGGTTTTTTTCATGTGTAAAACCCTTTATAACGGCTTTTTGTTATGCTACATTGAGGAAGGAGAAAGGAGCATCTGATATGATTCAACGATTTATTGAGCTTGGTGAAGGGTATTCTGATTTATATGAGCTTTTCGAAATTATGGAAACAAACCAAAATAGAGTTTCACAGCTTTTGTGTTTGAGGGTAAAAAAAGAAGACAAAGAATATGCATCTGTTGCAGCAGTTCTTAATCCTGCATCAGAGGGTAAATTTCAGCCTTTATACATATGCCGTGAAGGAATACCTATACCTTCGAAACGCTACAGCTTGTTTGAAGCAAAAGCCGCTGAGATCAATAAGGAAATTATTTCTTTTCACGTTAAACCGTCAACAGATTTTGCCGAAACTGAGCTCTATTTCCATTACCTTACCGGCATCTTAAGGCTTAACTATTTAATCCCGCCGTTAACGTAAAAAAACAGGCAGCAGCTATTCAGCTTTGCTCGCCTGTTTTTAAATACCCATTTTATAATCATATTCTTTTGCTTTATCAGCAATTTTACTTTCGTATTCGGTTTTAATTTCCTGTTTGTGGGATTTCTTTACTTCTTTTACGAAGTGCAGTGACTCTAGCTTTGCTGCAATCTCGTCTGCTTTGTTTCCATCACAATATAACACAGCATATTTCAGTCTTCTGGAAACGTAATGAACATTTCCATAGCGCCGCAGCTGCTTAGAGAACTTTAAGGAATGGAGAAAGACAGAGAGTCCACGACGGTTACCAATCATAACATAAGCCCCTTTAATTAAAAATTTTCATACCTCTATAATACACACACATTGCAAAGCTTCGATAATATATTTTACCCATACTATTTGTTTGATAAGGATGTGATGCTGTATGGACTTAAATATCATATGGGAAGATTTTTTTAATCGTACCAAACCAGCCCCTGAAGTGATAAATATCGAAAAAAAAATAATGGCAGGCATTCCTTTTGTATATGTATTAGTTGTCCCAAATACATCACTTGATGCCACAACAGACATTTTGAAAAAACATGCGGTAAAATCAATGAAAGGAAAACGTCTAACATTGGAAATAAACTTTGTCAGATCAGAAGAAAACCTTTTTGTTTTCCGTATGCGTTTCCTGGTTCCCCAGGAAAAAATGTTCTGCTGCGGCAACTTATGTTTTGATTGTATCAGACTAAGGAATAATTAGATTCTATGCACACCCGCAAGATCCTCCAGATCCACAGCCTCCGCTGCAAGAACTCTCATCAAAAAACGGATTGCCTGTCGGTACTTTAATCTGCTCCGAAACACTGTGGGCAATGATTCTGCTGCACTCAATAAGAAGCGTTTCAAGCTCTTTCTCAGCCTTCTTAAAGTTTGCTATGTTCTCATGAAAATCCAGTTCCCTTTTAAGCGTACGAACTTGTGCAGAAACTGTATGAAAGTCAGGATGATATTTACCAAACCTTTGCACTTCTTCATACTTCTCTTTCATATCTGCAAAGCGTGAGATCATCTCCTGAGCTTGTTTATCTTGTTCCAAAATGTATTTGGATTTTTTATATTCAAACGCAATGCTGGAACTTGAAACCATTTCAGCTAATGTTAAAGACTCTTCCAGCAATACAACTTGATCTAAACTCATACGACACACCTCCCTTTAGGTATGAGGTTTCCTTTTTATTATAGCGGATAATGATTCTAGTTAAAAGCACAGCCGTCTGTTAGCAGTAAATAAAAGGCTGTTCTTTTCTAAAAAAATTGTTGCTTTTGAGTATTTTTTTACCTCACTTCATTGACAAGTTGATTGGGGCGTAAGGTGCGAGACTCCTGCGGGAGCAGCGGGACAGGTGAGACCCCGCAGGCGCTATACGCCGAGGAGGCTCACCGCACGCCCCGCGGAAAGCGAGCATCCTGGAGCGGAAATCAACTACTTACAAGACCAAATAAAAAAACCCTTCGGTTAGAAGAGTCAGCGAATATGAACATATATATTTTTTTTAATCCCGTAATCTGATCCGTCAGTTTTCTTAAGCTGAAGTGTAATCTTATGTTTTCCCTGGCTCATATTTTTCAATATAAAGATAGATTTATTCGCATTCATTGTCCATTTCCCATTTATAAAAACAGCTATATACCCATCTAATCGATTCATACCTTCTGAAGCATTCCCTTGAAAAGAAAATCTAGGGATAATGTTTTCTACATAGATGCGCTGTTTTTTTACACGGTAGTTTATGGCCCAATCTTTTTCCATTAACGGATATACACTTGATGCTTCTATCGCTTTATTATTATCAGACTCATTTTGCTTGGCAGTATCAGTGTAGTTAAACCCGAATGTAACTAGAGAAACGATCATTATAAATCCGGCGGCTAGTAACATTGCCTTCTTTTTATTCATAAAAAAACCACTCCTTATAGGAATAGTTTTTTCCAAATTTTATTATATTATCCGCCTGATGTTTAATTACGCATCAGGCATCTGAGGATTAAATCCTTCAGGAGGCATGGAATCATTTGATGTCTCCCCCATAACTGAGATTAATTCCATTAATAGTCCAAAGTTTTGAAGCTGCTGGTGAAACCGGTCTACTCTCTGGCCAAATGTACGTCCATAAAATACTTTTGCGCTTTCTTCAAGTTCTGCCACTGAAAAAGGATTGCGGCATAACTTTCTATACCATTCAGGCTTTTCTCTTATATAGTACTTGAGGTCAGGTCTTGTATTTAAGTAATCCTGGATTTCTCTGCGCACTCCACTCACATCCTTTAATCTTTGTAAGAAGGATAATCATTCATTTTATTTTCCGGCAGCTGGCTTGGTCTGTCAGACTGATTATTAAATTGCTGTAAAAGTTCTTGAACTGCGTCCATTAAACTGCCAAATTGCGATAAGTATTTCTGGACATCGTTGATTTGAAGTTTGCTCAGCCCAGCGATAATATCGCCTATCGTTAGTTCTGATTTCGTATTTTGTGCAGATGATGACCGTTTATCTTGCTGCTTTTTCTTCTCTTTGGAATATTGATTCCAGCTTTCATGCTCTTCTCCTAACACAATCCAATCCTGGTAAACTTCTTTCCAGGGCCGTTTATTTTTCTTTACTTCTTTTATTAATTCAGGATGTTTTTGCACAAATTCCTTGAAGCTTTCGATATCAGTCTTTACCACAGAATCCACCCCCAGCCGTCCACTGACGAATCATGTTTTACTACATGATACATAAATGCCCAGTATTTGGTGCGCCCATTTTTCGTAAAATTTCTAAGATGATTCTGTTTACTTTATTCCACTGTGTCTAAAAAGGTACAATAAAAATAAAAGGCTGTTTTCGTAATCTTTGTTGCTCTTGTAAGTGGTTGATTTCCGCTTCAGGTTGCTCGCTTTCCGCGGGGCGTGCGGTGAGCCTCCTCGGCGCTTTGCGCCCTTGGTAGTCTCACCTGTCCCGCTAATCCCGCAGGAGTCTCGCACCTTGCGCTCCAATCAACTGTCAATGAAGAGAATGAAAAAATTACTCGAAAGCAACAATCTTTTAGAAAACAGCCAAATAAAAAGATTGAGGGAATGCATCTGTGGATATTATAGAAGAATTTAACCATTTTATTGATGAAAGCAGCGAACAAGAAAAAGAGGCTATGAAATTATTATTAAACAGCCTGAAGGCTAAACGAGAAAACACAAACCTTACTTATATCGCATCCTTATTGCAATTCAAAACTACCCTTTTAGATGAGAACCTTTTGGAAATGGAAATGCCAAATTCACCTCTGCTTGATAACTCCCTAGGAATTGTTCACGGAGGACTTACTGCAACACTACTTGATACCGCTTTAGGTACTTTGGCAAGCCATGTCCCTGGAAATAAAAAGGGAGCAGTGACCGTAGAGTTAAAAGTGGATTTCCTATCACCTGGTATTGGTGAAAAATTCATTTGCAGAGCTGAAGTTGTTCATAATGGCCGTCAATTAGTACGAATGGAAGGTAAAGTAAGAAATGAAAAAGGAAACCTAATTGCTTCAGCTACTGGAACATTCTTTAAGCTTCCAGAATGAAAGCTGGTAAATAAAGAAGAGCTGACTTATCAAGTCAGCTCTTTACTTCATTCAGCAGGAATAAGAAAGTTTTGTGTATAGTACTTCTTATAAGCACCTACCCCTAAATGGGTATATTCATCGTTTAGCATTGTATTTCGATGTCCTTCACTGTTCATCCAGCCCTCAACTGCTGCGATTCCATCAGTGTAGTTTGCAGCAATGTTTTCACCCGCTTGCATAAATTCTACATTTCCTTCCTGCAGCCGGTCTGAAAGTGTTCTTCCGTCTTTGCTCTCATGTGAAAAATATTGCTGTTCGAGCATGTCCTTAGAATGTAAGAAGGAAACATCTGATGTACTCTCATCCCATAGCAGCGGGTTCTTACTGTATTTCAATCTGATAATATTCGTCAGTTCAAAAATTTGCTGTTCCTCTGATTGATCAATGTTAATTTGTTGTTCTTCCGATATTTCATCAGTTTCCGGAAGGTCTCCCCTGTAAACAATAGAATAAGGTCTCTGTTTTAATAAAATATTCGATGTGGTGTATCTAACACTTGATAATTTATTTGTAAATTTATCAAAGTACAATTGTACCCATTTATCTTTACCAACATTAATTAGCGGTCTAAGCATTACTTCTTGTTCAGAAAGTTCAAATCTGAAAAAATTCTCACCATCGTTAATGGTAACATCACTTTCAATCGGATATTGCTTAATGATGCTGTTTGATGAATCACCAATGGTAAAAGGTTTCGTATTCAACTCAGAACCAATCGCAAAAATGGTAACGACTTTACCATTTTGAACACCAGCCTGCATGTATCCTTTAGGACTTCTGCTGCCATAAATCAGCCATTCATAATCATAAGCTGATGGATCAATTCTCTCGGGTTCTCCCCACTGCTTTTTAAAAGTATCTATATCTTTGCCCAGCCAATAAGATAAAGCGCCTTCTGGAATTTTTAATGGTTCTTCTATGTACTTTAATTTTGTTTCAGATGGTTCTTTTTCCAATGAAAATTCTGGCAGTACGTCATAAAAAAACAAACCAATCAAGATCACTACAGATAGAAAAAAAGTAACCAATCCACGCATAATGGTTCCCCCTGTGTCTTTCATCTTCTTATAGTTTAGCATATAGTGCGATTTACAGGGTTAATAAAAAAACAGCATCATCAATAAATGATGATACTGTTTAAGTACTTATTGCAATTGATCTCTCTGTTCTGAAACTTCACTTAAAGTATGTCCTGCCGCATTATCACTTTCTTTATTAAGAGAAATATCACCTAAGGAAATAATTCCTACTATTTTATTGTTCTCAACAATCGGAAGTCTTCTGATTTGTTTATCAGCCATAAGTTCAGCAGCTTCCTTCACGGTCATTTCAGGTGTTCCCGTATACAAATCTTCACTCATGATATCAGAAACTTGAGTAGAGCCCGGGCGTTTCTCTGCTACGCCTCTTACTACGATATCGCGGTCTGTAATTACCCCTATTATCTGTTCGTTTTCACAAACTGGTATAACACCTACATTATCTTGTTTCATTTTTACAGCTACTTCGTAGACATTATCCAATGGCGTTACAAAGTCTACATCTCTCGTCATAATATCACTTATCTTTTTCATAAAAAAATACCTCCTTAAATATTCATTTTGATACCTTTTATCTTTTGCGTTAAAAGAACAAATATGCATGTTTTTGACAATGATTGCATCTTTAGCGCTTTCATAATATCATTAAGAAGTGATTGTTATTTTTTATTGAATTTTCCTAGGAGGTTTCACAATGAAATTTGAAGAAAGCGGCTTAAACGGGAAGGTAATTGAATTCTCACTTTTAGAACATGTCATGGACAGCCACGGAATGATCCGCGCAGGGCAATGGGACTATGACCGTATTACATACGATTACAAATTTGAAGACATGACAAACGGCGATGTTTATTATTTCCGTTTTCCTTGCCACGTGATTGAGGGAGAAACTGAAACACCGCATGCTAAGATTGAACTTGGCACTCCATATTTAGGCAAGCATTATTATCCGCACGGTGTCGAATATGATGAAGAGTTTCCAAAACATGTCGTTAACCAATGCAACAAGTTGATTGAAGCACTTCATAATGAACTCCATGTATAAAATAAAAAAAATCCCTCAGATCATGATCATGAGGGATTTTTTTTCTATTCAGCTGCACTTTCAGGTGCTTGTGAAGAATAACCTTCAAAAAGCCTGCCTCCGTATGGAGCGATAGTTTCATCAACAAAATGAATCACACCTGCTTTTTCACGGCTGCTATAGTAAAGGTTAAACACCTCAGCAAAATCATCTGCAAATGATTCATTGAACTCCTTTAATGCCCTAATGATCCACTTACCTTCTCCAATCCAATGACCGTTGACTCTAAGCACAAATTCATGCGTTAAGTCGGCTAGCTTTGACACAATAAACAAATCCTCAATCTCATTGATTGATCCTTCTAAATCATTTAAAAGGTCTGTTATATGATATCTCGCTTTCTCAATTTCATTAGATCTCCATGGTGTAGGTCCTGCCTTTAAAAGTTGAAGTGCTTCATTTTTTATACGGGAAGCATGTCCGGTATCACGAAGAATGATGCCTTCTGCACACATTTGCGGAAGAGACGGTCTTGCTCTATCAATATTTTCTTTGAAAAAGTTTTTGTAAGTAAACATATTATGGACGAATACTTCTATTGGCCAACCGAATTCAGTCAAAGATTGGCGATACGATTCTCCAACAGTGCTGTCGATAATAATGATATCCAGATCGGAACTTTCCGTTTCTTCTCCTCTGACGACACTGCCAGCCAAATATGCTATTTCACAGTTTGGAAAATAAGATTCTATAAATTTGCTTGCTGCCTGTCTTGCGCTGATTCTCATAATTTTCTTCTCCTTCACAATTGGCTTCTATATATCATTCTACATAAAGCATGCCGTCCATTTTTTTTGACAAAAAAATAACCAGAACATAGGCTGGTTATTTCATCTCGGGATTAAGTCTGTTATTTTGACTTTTTATCATTTCTAAATCGGCTTTATCACGGGCTCGTTCTTTTTTCACCCATCTGAAGAATATTAAGCCTAATACAAATGCATAAATGACTTCTTGGAAAATCTTCATGGTAACACCGCCAACGTGCTGATCCTCGGATGGAGTCATTGCAGCATACAGCTGCGGAACATTCCTATAAGCTTCATATAGCTGATAATCAGCAAACATGATCAATGCACAGGCTGGTGTCATCAAAACTCCATTCGCAAAAACATATCCTACCTTCTTTATATCCGAAAGCGTATCAAGCTCCTTTACAGGACAAAGAACCGGCCACCACATCGTGAAAGCAGTCACGATAAGAACAAAGTGATAAGTATAATGCAGGAATACATTTGATACAGCAGCATCAAATACTATCGGTATATGATAAAAAGAAAAAAGAGTATTAAATACTAACAATGCTATTAAAGGTTTTGTGAGTGCTTTAAAAACACTTAAAATCAAAGGGCTTCTATCTAGCCAGTTTTTCCATTTTTGTTCTGGAACAGCCAATATGACCAAAGGTGCTATCATCAGGTATAATACAGCCATTTGTGCCATATGAACACTAAAGAGATAATGGTGCCCTAATATCTGAATAGGCGTTCCTTTTATAGCTATATAGAGAACAATAGATGATATCATTGCAGCTATATTCCACTTAGTCGCGATATTACTTCCGTCTTTTCCTTTTATGATCCATCGGAAATAAAGTATGGCAAGCAGGATTGAAATGATATATACAGATGGCGGATAAAGCTCACTCCAGCTAAACTCACTTAAACTCGTAGGCATATGATGATTATGATGCAATTTTGTCATCTCCTTTATCGATAGTACCCGTTTCTACTATAACAGTCTTTGGAAGTCTTGTAATGGCAAAACTGAGACAATTCTTAATTTTGTAACATATAAAAAAGGGCTGCATGAGATGCAGCCCTTCACATTATTACGATGTCCAGATCATTCCCATTAAGGAAGCTACTGTAATAGCTGCAACTAAAACACCGCTTGCCATTCCCCAAATTGGGAAGTCATGGCCTTTGTGGCTTAAGTGCATCCAGATATACAGCTGGAAGAACACTTGCACAACAGCCAAAGTAAGGATAAAGATGACAGCGAATGAATCACTGATCTTGTCACTCCAAATCGCGAAAAACGCAACGATCGTAAGAAGAATCATCATAACAAAGGAAACGTTATGGTGCTTTCGTTCCTCTTTTAAGGCAAGTTTACGCTGAATCTCCTCATGACGATGTACGGTTGGTTCAGTAGTTTTATGGTGATCAGCCATTGCTTACCCCACCTTTCCCATTAGATAAACAACTGTAAAAATGAATACCCATACAACATCGACAAAGTGCCAGTATAGTGCAAACAAATAATACTTAGGTGCGTTAGCTAATGTGATGCCTCTGTTCCAGTTTCTAGCTAATAATGTAGAAATCCATAAGATCCCGAATAGTACGTGACCTCCGTGGAACCCAACTAGTGTATAGAAAGCAGAACCAAATGCGGAGCTGGTAAATGTATGTCCTTCGTGAACATAGTGGATGAACTCGTAAATTTCAAGGCCCAAGAATCCAAGTCCTAATAGTAATGTTACGATAAACCATCCTTGCAAAGAACGTACTTTGTTTTGTTTTAATGAAAGAACTGCATATACACTCGTAAGTGAGCTTGTTAAAAGCAGCATGGTTGCAAGAAATACTAATGGCAGTGAAAATAATTCTTCACCAGACGGACCATCTAAATGCATATTTCTAAGACCAAGATACGTTCCAAAAAGAGTAGCAAATAGAACAGTCTCACCACCTAGGAAAAGCCAGAACCCTAAAAATTTATTTTTACCCTCAAGAGTAGCTTTTTCAGGGTGAGCAGGAAAATTATCATCTGTTAAACGTTCTCCAGCATTCATTAAGCTCTACCCCCTTTAATGTCTGCTTCTACTTCTTCTTTATGGATATGATATCCGTGGTCGTCTATAACAGAGCGAAGGAACATTGTGATTAATACTACTCCTAAACCAGCCCCGGCAACAATCCAATTCGCATAAATAAATCCAAAACCCGAAATAAACAAACCTAATGACATAATAAACGGAAGAATCGAGCCATTTGGCATGTGAATTTCCCCTACAGGTTCTGCTGGTGTCATTTCTCCATTACCAGCTGTTTTTTCTACATACAGTGCATCTAGACCGCGTACAAGCGGCGTTTGTGCAAAGTTGTATTCAGGTGTTGGAACTGGCATTGCCCATTCAAGAGTACGCCCATCCCAAGGATCTTTAGTTGTTGCATATTTAGATGAAGCAGAAATAACGATATTAATTAAAAGTACAATTGTTCCGGCACCCATAAGAATAGCACCGATCGTACTAACGAAGTTTGCTCCATCTAGGTCCTGACCAGACATATATGTATATACACGTCTAGGCATACCCATCAATCCTAACCAGTGCTGTGGAAAGAACGTTAGGTGGAATCCGATAAAGAACAACCAGAAGTTCCATTTTCCAAGAGTTTCATTCAGTACACGGTTAAACATTCTTGGATACCAGTAGTATAACCCGGCGAACAATCCTAAAATCAAACCTCCAACGATAACATAATGGAAGTGAGCTACTACGAAATAACTGTCATGGTACTGATAGTCTGCTGCGGGAACAGACAGCATAACCCCTGTAACTCCACCCATAACGAACGTAGGAATAAAACCAACTGCGAACAGCATGGCTGTTGTAAAACGGATTTGTCCCCCCCACATTGTGAAGATCCAGTTGAAGATCTTAACACCTGTAGGAATCGCAATTGCCATTGTTGCTACTGCAAAGATTGAGTTCGCAACCGGTCCAAGACCAACAGTAAACATGTGGTGGACCCATACCATAAATCCTAAGAAACCGATAAGTACTGTCGCAAATACCATTGCACTGTAACCAAACAAACGCTTGCTAGAGAATGTAGATACGATTTCAGAGATAATACCAAATGCAGGTAAGATCAAAATATATACTTCTGGGTGTCCAAATATCCAGAAAATATGCTCCCAGATTAATACGTTTCCGCCCATGTCCGCATTAAAGAAATTAGCCTCAAAAACACGTTCAAACATGAGTAGGAAAATACCTACTGTCAAAGCAGGGAATGCGAACAAAATAAGTCCAGAGGTTACGAATGAAGCCCATGTAAACAACGGCATACGCATAAATGTCATACCAGGTGCCCGCATATTAATAACAGTTACCAGGAAGTTAATACCCCCAGCAAGTGTCCCTGCCCCTGCAATCTGAAGACCCAGTACGTAGAAATCCACTCCAGTATCTTCCGCAACAGTTGACAATGGTGCGTAAGCTGTCCATCCAGCTTCAGGTGCTCCGCCTAAGAACCAGCTCAGGTTCAGCAATAGACCGCCAAAGAAAAATAACCAAAAACCTACTGCATTCACAAATGGGAATGCTACGTCACGCGCTCCGATCTGCAGTGGAAGGATCGCGTTCATAAAACCAAAGATAATCGGCATCGCTGCCAAGAAGATCATCGTTGTTCCGTGCATCGTTAATAATTGATTGTAAAGTTCACCAGTGAAGATTTTGCTGTCTGGTTCCATTAACTGAATACGCATTAAGATGGCTTCAAGTCCTCCGATTAAGAAGAAGAACCCGCCAGCCAAAAGATACAAAATACCGATTTTTTTATGGTCAACGGTAGTGAGCCAATCCATTAGCCCACTTCTCTTTTTGTGACTTTCGTGAGTTGCCACGGTGTAACCTCCTTTTTTCAATGCTTAAGACTATTTCAATTTAAGACCTAACAAGTAATCTGAAACAGCATCAATTTCCTCATCAGAAAGATTCACTTTTGGCATGTTGTTGCCTGGTTTCACTTCTTGAGGATCTTTTATCCATGCTTTCAGATTTTCTTTGTTATGTTCTAAGATACCTGCTACACGGTCTTTATCACCAAAACCAGTTAAGCTTGGTCCTGTGTTACCGCCTTCTTGTCCAACAGCGTGGCAAGATAAGCAGTTCTTTTCAAAGACTTGTTGTCCATTAGCATTAGCAGAAGATTTACCGTCTGCAGCCTTATAGCTTGCAACCCAGTTCTTATAGTCTTCTTTAGAAACAACTCTTACTTTGAAATCCATTAAAGCATGTGATGCACCACAAAGCTCGGCACACTTGCCTTTGTAAACAACATCTGTCTTGCTTCCAGTATCAAACCACATATAGTTCTTGTTTTTATCCCCAGGGTTTGTATCTGTTTTACCAGCTAATGACGGAATCCAGAATGAGTGGATAACATCAGCTGAAGATAGTTCCACGTGAACTTTTGTATCTGCAGGAAGTACTAATTCCTGTGAAGTAATTAACTCTTCTTTTGGATACTCAAATTCCCACCAATATTGGTGTCCAGTTACTTTAATGCTCAATTCATTTTTTGAAGCTGGTTTCGCATCTGCAGAAAATTCAAACGTTCTCATAACAGTTGGCACCGCTAAAATGATTAGCAAAAGAATAGGGATCACTGTCCATAACAACTCAAGCATGTGGTTACCTTCCACTTGCTTAGGTGTTGAAGTATCTCCTTTTTTCTTTCTAAACTTTAATAATACAAATGCATAAAGAACGAAAACTACCACTAGAACCAGAATCATAATACTAATTGAAATCAGCATTAGCTGGAACTGTTTGTCAGCAACTTCACCTTGCGGAATTAACGCCGATAGAGTCGGATCTCCGCACCCCATCAATAAGAGTGCCAACATGGCAAATAAGGAAACCAGACGTCCTTTTTGTAGCCATTTTTTCATCACTACATATACCCCACTTTCTCGTTGTAGTCTGTCTTGACTGATCTTCTTTCTATTCAATTCAAATAATTATATTTGAATGGAAATAGCTAAATAGCTTGTGAAAGCCCTTTTATGTAAAGGCAATTACAGGAACAGCGCAAAATTACGCTGTTCCAGAGTAAACAATACTTTTTATATATTAACTAGAATCATGGCAACAAACATGATTGTCATGTAATTCAATGAATAAACAAACATCATACGGGCCCATTTCATATCATCTTTCGTTTTTAATCCTGAAAGAGCCAAGATCAGCCATCCTGTACCTAATACAGCTGCTAGAATTAAATACAACATTCCAAAATCAAATAAGTAAAGTGATACTGGAAGCAATGCAGCCACATACCAGATCATCTGACGCTTAGTAATTCCGAAACCGGATACAACTGGAAGCATTGGTATGCCTGCTTTTCGATAATCTTCACAGCGTTTCATAGCCAGTGCCAGAAAGTGCGGCGGCTGCCATAAGAACATGATAAGGAATAAGATCCATGCTACCCAATGAAGGTTAGCATCTACTGCAGCCCAGCCGATTAACGGAGGCACTGCTCCAGATATTCCTCCAACAACCGTGTTAATTGAATGAGTGCGCTTTAGCCACAATGTATAAACGAAAACATATACAAAGAGTCCTATCAATCCAATTACTGCTGCTGTCGGTGTTGTCATAGCAAGCATTACTGTTCCTAGTGCAGATAGAATAATTCCTACCCAAAGGACTTGACTGGCAGAAATACGGCCTGTAGCAGTTGGTCTTTCAATTGTTCTTTCCATAAGCTGATCGATATCTCTGTCAATATAGTTATTTAAACAGCATCCTCCGGCAATAACTAGAGCAGCACCTAGTATACACAATACTAATGTAAGGATGTTGTCAGTAAACAAATAACTGTTATACTTGAGAGCCAGGAAAAATCCTGCAAAAGTTGTAATCAGGTTGCTCATTACAATACCAAGTTTAGCGATGGTTAAAAAGTCTTTCCAAGTACCCGTTGGATTTGCTTCTGAAAGAGGTCCTGGTTCCATAACCTTGTTAGCGGCTTCATATGCAGTTGGTGTTTTGCTCAACACAGATACACCTCCTTCTAAGGAAAAATTCAGTTCCAATTCTTTCTTCAAGTGTAAGATAAGCCCTCATTCATTCTATATGGGCTTGTAAGTAAAATCAACGGTTAAAAATTGTCTTTATCTGTTCACAATATGTAAAGTAGATTGATTTTCCCATATGATAGGATAAGATTATACAAAGAAAGTAAAGAAAATGTCCTTTAACATTATAAAACAAAACATGTACTTTGTATACTTCGACTAATACTGACAGTACCTTATATTATTTGTACTATCAGGCCGACCTTAATACTAGCAAATTTTTTTACAATTTTGTGAAGTTTATTGAACTTTAAAGCAGGTGAAAGAAATTGAAAAGAGCTTATCAAATTTATTCTATTATTACATCATTCGGCATGCTGCTCGTTCTACTTATGGGGGCAGTTGTTACAAAAACAGATTCAGGCGACGGCTGCGGTAATTCTTGGCCCCTTTGCTATGGAGAATTGCTGCCGACTCAGCCAAAGCTGGAAACGATCATTGAAGTCAGTCACCGCTATGTATCTGCATGGCTTGGTATTCTAGTAATTATTTTAGCAATATGGGCGTGGAAAAGAGATCCTCATAGAAAAGAAGTTAAAATACTAGCAGGATCTGCTGTATTTTTCATTGTTCTTCAAGGTCTTTTAGGAGCCGCTGCTGTTATATGGAGCCAATCATCAGCTGTACTCGCTTCACATTTTGGTTTCTCACTCGTATCATTTGCCAGTGTGCTGCTTCTTGCACTGCTATCTTTTGAAAAGCGTGAAGATCCATTTGTTGCTAGAGTTTCCGAAGCATTTAAAAAGAACCTCTATTGGCTCTTTGCTTACCTATATGCAGTTGTTTACACAGGTGCTCTTGTAAGGCATACAGGCTCAAGCATGGGATGCGGGCCAGAGTTCCCGTCGTGCAGCGGTACGATAGCTGATTTAGGTTCTCAAGCGAGCATACATCTGCTCCATCGGATTGCAGCTATTGTTCTATTAATTTGGATTATTTATTCCTGGTACCACGCTAGAAAGCATTATAAAGAACAAAAAGCACTAAATAAGGGGTTACAGTTTGCTGCGTTATTTGTTTTACTTCAAGGTATATCTGGCGCAATGATCGTCTTATCAAACTTAAACTTATTTGTTGCTTTATCACACGGATTAATTATTTCTTTCTTATTCGGAACACTTAGTTTTGTAGCCTTAATTGTTTATCGAAAATAGTTCATTAAAAGGCTGACAGAGGTTCTTCTATAGAACTTTTCTGTCAGCTATTTTTTTTAAAACGCTGTTATCTTAAACTTTGTTGCTCTTGAAAGTAGTTGATTTCCGTTACAGATGCTCACTTTCCGCGGGGCGTGCGGTGAGCCTCCACGGCGCTTTGCACCATTAGGAGTCTCACATTTAAGGAAGTTTGTGTGCTCCTGCGTCTACAAGGTAAATCTTTACTAAGTGTGTTCCTCGTTGCATGCCTTGCAAGAGGCATAATCAGGTGGCTGGCACGCACCTTGCACTACAATCACCTTGCGAGAAGAGCTCGTAGAAATGATTAATCCTTACAGTCAGAGGTATTTTTAACTTAATTTGACGAAATCCAATAATATATTCACCAAATAATGCAATTATTTCACCTTTAATGGCTACAATTTCACCTATCCGGCCTACAATTTCACCTATCTGGTCTATAATTTCACCTTTTCACAAGATATATTGCGAACCGGAAACTTCACAACATCCCCCATTAACAAATCACCATGTATACATGCGGAAACATAACTTTACCAACAAAAAGACGTCTCTTATTGAGACGCCTTTTTTGTAGTTATTTTTCCAATTCAATCAATAGATCACCAGCGCTGATGCCTTCTCCGTTTTGAACAGAAATGGATTTAACGCGTCCGTCAAATGGTGCTTGAACGGTTGTTTCCATCTTCATAGCTTCAGTAATCATCAAGTGATCACCCTTCTTCACTTTTTCACCTTGCTCAACCAGTACTTTAATTACCGTTCCTGGCATACTCGCACCGATTTGGGAAGGATTTGAAGGATCTACCTTTTGTTTAGCTGTAACCGTTACTTTTGCACTTTCGTCAATTACTACAATCTCACGTGACTGTCCGTTTAGCTCAAAATAGAGAACTCTAGATCCATCATTTTGAGCTTCACCGATTGAAACTAGTTTTACGATAAGCGTTTTTCCTTGTTCGATTTCAACTTCAATTTCTTCGCCTAATGTCATGCCATAGAAAAATGTAGGCGTATCAAGCACAGATACATCTCCAAATTGAGCATACATTTTCTCACGGTCTAAGAACACCTTAGGATACAATGCATAAGCGAGAACATCAAAGCTTGTCACTTGACGGTTGATCTTATGGAATAACGTTTCTTTAATATCATTAAAATCTGCAGCTTCAAGTGTTTCACCAGGTCTTACAGTTAATGGCTCTCTGCCTTTTAAGATGATCTGCTGAAGTTCTCGAGGGAAACCTTGATACGGCTGTCCAAGGTAACCTTGGAAGAATTCCACTACTGAATCTGGGAAGTCGAGTGATTCTCCTCTTTCGTATACTTCATCCTCAGTTAAGTTGTTTTGAACCATATAAAGTGCCATGTCCCCAACTACTTTAGAAGATGGCGTAACTTTAACAACATCCCCGAACATGTCATTAACTCTTCTGTACATCTGTTTCACTTCATCCCAGCGTTCTCCTAATCCGACTGCTTTTGCTTGCTGCTGGAGATTACTGAACTGGCCGCCAGGCATTTCATGTTCATATACCTCAGGATCTGGAGCAGTCATGTCGTTTTCAAAGCCAGCATAATACTTTCTAATATCTTCCCAATACGCGGACAGCTGATTTGCATTTTGAATGTTTAAATCAGGCTGTCTTTCGTTTCCAGTTAACGCATAATATAATGAGTTAGCGCTTGGCTGTGATGTTTGACCAGCCATTGAACTCAATGCAACATCCACAATATCTACACCGGCTTCTGCAGCTTTCGCATAGGTATAAATACCATTCCCGCTAGTATCGTGTGTATGGAGATGGATCGGGATATCAATTGAATCCTTCAGGGCTGACACAAGATCATAAGCAGCCTGTGGTTTTAAAAGACCTGCCATATCTTTAATTGCAAGAATATGAGCACCTTCTTGTTCAAGTTCCTTGGCAAGGTTCACATAATAGTTCAAATCGTATTTTGTACGGCTAGAGTCTAGAATATCACCTGTATAGCAAATAGCAGCTTCAGCAATTTTTCCTGTTTCACGAACTGCATGAATAGCAACTTTCATGCCTTCAACCCAGTTTAAGCTATCAAAGATTCTAAAGACATCTATTCCAGCCATTGCTGATTTTTTAACAAATTCTTCAATGACATTGTCTGGATAATTTTTGTATCCGACAGCATTCGATGCCCTTAAAAGCATTTGGAACAATACATTTGGAGCTTTTTCTCTAAGCTTTAAAAGCCTGTCCCACGGATCTTCATTTAAGAAGCGGTATGCTACATCAAACGTTGCTCCACCCCACATTTCCATGGAAAACATATCTGGCCAAAGTCTTGCAGTCGGCTCTGCGATATGAAGGAGATCGTTCGTTCTGACACGTGTTGCAAGCAGCGACTGATGACCATCACGGAATGTTGTATCAGTAAGCAATAGTTTCTTTTGATCCTTAACCCACTGAGCAACTGCTTCCGGACCTTCACTGTCCAACAATTGTTTTGTGCCATTAGGAATTGGTTCATAGTGTTTCACTTTAGGTATGCGAGGGTTATCAAACAATGGCTTCTCTTGCTTTTGAAGGCCAGGAAAGCCGTTAATAGTAGTCGCTCCGATATATGAGAGCATCTTCGTTCCTCTATCCTTGCGTTTAGGGAACACAAACAATTCACTGCTCGTATCAATAAAAGAAGTATCATAGTCTCCTGATAAGAATTTTTGGTGTGTAACAACGTTCTCTAGGAAAGCTATATTTGTTTTAATCCCGCGAATTCGGAATTCTTTTAAATTTCTTAACATTTTAGATGCAGCTTGTTCATAGGACAACGCCCATGTTGATACTTTCACAAGCAAGGAATCATAAAATGGCGTGATGACTGCACCCTGGTAGCCATTACCAGCGTCCAAACGAACTCCAAATCCGCCGCCTGAACGATATGCCATGATCTTTCCTGTATCAGGCATAAACTGGTTTGCTGGATCTTCAGTCGTAACACGTGATTGAATGGCATACCCATGACAATAAATATCTTGTTGCTTAGGAATTCCTAATTGCTTACTATGCAATGAGAAGCCCTGAGCGATAAGGATTTGTGATTGAACTATGTCGATGCCGGTTACCATTTCTGTAATTGTATGTTCAACCTGAACTCGAGGATTGACTTCAATAAAATAAAACTCTCCGGACGGAGTAACAAGATATTCTACTGTACCTGCATTTACATATCCTACATGCTCCATTAAAGAAACCGCAGATTCACAAATTTCATGACGCAATTCCTCAGTTAATGAAACGCTTGGTGCTACCTCAACTACTTTTTGATGTCTTCTTTGAACAGAACAGTCACGCTCATATAAATGTACGAGATTTCCTTCATAGTCTCCAAGGATCTGTACTTCGATATGTTTAGGTTTATCTAAGAATTTTTCAACATAAACTTCATCCTTACCAAAAGCCGCCTTAGCTTCAGACTTGGCTCTTTCAAAGCTTTCAGCTAATGAATTTTCACTTCTCACGATTCGCATACCTCGGCCGCCGCCGCCCATGGAAGCTTTAATAATAATCGGAAATCCATTTTCTTCTGCAAATGTTTTAACTTCTTCTAAAGAGTTAACAGGACCATCACTTCCTGGGATAACCGGAATGTTGGCGTCGATAGCTGCTTGTCTCGCTTTTACTTTATCTCCGAAAACATCAAGATGTTTTTCTTCCGGTCCGATAAAGATAATTCCTTCTTCACGGCATCGCTCTGCAAACTCTTTATTTTCTGACAAGAAACCATAGCCTGGATGAATCCCATCTATTCCGTTTGCTTTTGCTATTTCAATAATACCTTCAATATCGAGATAAGCATCAATCGGTTTTTTTCCTTCTCCGACCAGGTAAGCTTCATCTGCCTTATAACGATGATAGGAACCAGTATCTTCCTTTGAATATATTGCTACAGTTCGAATATCCAGTTCTGTACATGCTCTGAAAATTCGGATTGCAATTTCTCCTCGGTTTGCTACTAAAACTTTGCTGATTTTTCTGCTCATACAAGTTCCTCTCCTTTTACCGTTACATAATCGCTTTTAAGCTTTTGTTTTTTACATTCGGTTGTTTGTCAGGCACTTTCTTATTCAGTTTTACTTTTGCAGAAATATTTATTAGAATCCCCATCGATGTCAGAAACAAGAGAAGGGAAGATCCACCATAAGATATAAAAGGAAGCGGTACACCAGTAATAGGCAATAAACCTACTGCTGCTCCTAAGTTAACAACTGTCTGAATACCAATCATCCCAGATATTCCAAAAGCAAGGAGGCTCGTGTAAGTGTCATCGCTCTGCATACCGATCCAGAATCCCTTCAATACGATATACCCTAAAAGAGCAATAATTAAAAACACTCCTATGAAACCTAATTCCTCAGCGATGATCGCTATAATGAAATCAGTATGGGGTTCAGGCAAGAAGCCGTACTTTTGAATGCTTTGTCCTAGACCGCTTCCAGTTAACCCGCCTGCGGCGATAGAAATATATCCGTTAACTAGCTGATATCCATCACCCGCCGGATTTTTAAAGGGGGCATAAGCTGCATCAAATCGTGAAAGCTGTTCATCACTTAGCTTAAAGTAAATTCCGAGTCCCACAATTCCGGCTAATGCTGCCATTGAAAAAATATGTTTAAATTTAATCCCTGAGCAAAAAAGGATAATTCCTGCAACACCCGCGACAATCAGTGCTGTACCTAGATCCGGCTGCAAAATAATCAATATAAACATTATGGCAAAGATACTAAGAGGAGGAATGACTCCTTTTTTAAAGTCATGCATTTTACCTTGTTTTTTTGAATAGATTGCGGCCAAGTAGATGGCTAGAGTTAATTTAATGAACTCTGCAGGCTGAATTCCGACAGGTCCTATGTATAACCAGCTTTTTGCATTATTTACTTCCCGGCCAAATAGTAATACGGCAACAAGTACTCCTATGGATATCAGTACGATGGGCAGCATTAATTTTTTATAGATTTGTACGTTGAATCTCATTGTAAAGTACATGAGAAGTATTCCTGCTATTAAAAAGATAAGCTGTCTGGTGAAGAAAAAACTGCTGCTATAGTCGTATTTATTGATCGTTACCCCTATACTCGCGCTGTATATCATGACTAAACCAGTACTGCACAATAATAGTACGGCCACTAAAAGAGAATAGTCATAGGGTCTTACTGCTTTTTTCACGTTGTCCACCTTTCTCCTCTCTAAATTCATAATTATTAGATATTGTAACACATAAAATCTTTTTCTTATTGATTCAACCCGGCGACAATCTCTATAAATATATTATTTCGTAACGTTTTTTCAGTTTTTGATTAAAAATATTACTTCTTCATAAATATAAAAAAATCCAGTCCAAATGTTTTTCGGACTGGCTGTGTATCATTTTTTCATAGATGCATCATGCAATGCAGTAAGCTGCTTTTCGAGCGATTCTAATAATTGTTTCCCCGCATCTTCTTCTACAAGATTTAAGCGGACTGCAAAATCTATTTCACGGGATAAACCAAACATTTGCGTATCCAATACTTCCTCATAGAGGGGACATTGTGGCATTGTTAAGTTTTCCATTTGAACTTCAATCAATTTCAGGATTTTGTCTGCATCTGCTTTTAAGAGTTCAAATGCCCTTTCCCGATGTCCAGTTGCCATCTCAGCTGACAATGATCATCCCTCCGTTCGCACGAATTTCTACCTTTAAATATAAAGGTTTGTCTAAAAAAAATCAACATATTACAGTATTCACATAATCATGCTATGCTTTTAATAGCGTTTTCAAATCAAGGAGGTACATATGGAATTTATAGTTGCACTTAATGGGAAGGTTAACTACCCGCTTACTTTAGATCCAGGTGTCTGGATTTTTGATGATAGAAAAGAGGATCTGAGCACGTTGTTCGATAAGCAGGGAGACAAAGAAAGCGAGCAAGAGAAATATTTAAAGGATGTCTCTGCTCACTGGGACAGAGAATTGCAGGAAGGTGCAATCCCTCCTTCTGAAAAAGATAAGCAAAAACCGAAGACAACTTTAAAAGAAACGCTTCTTACAAGTTCCTTTGCTATATCTTTATCTTATTTTATCTATAATGCACAACCGCACCCTGACGCAGAAAAAGTACTCATTGAATCAGGGGACGGAAATGTAGAAATCACAATTAAAGAAGCTCAAGATGGTTACTTAGCTTTTTCCGAAAACGGAAAACCATTAAAAACGGATGGGCCGGTTCACTTTTATTTTGGTGACGGACGTAACAAAGAAAACCCAATTAAGCGCATTACAGCTATCACACTTTTTTAAAAAATAGTCAGGAATGATAAAAGGCAGCTCTTTCTGGAGCTGTTTTTTGTTTACAGCAGATCTGCTGCAATTTGTGCCAACGAAGAACGTTCACCTTTTTCCAGCCGCACATGTCCGCTTACTGCTTGGTCTTTAAATTTTTCCACCACATACGTTAGTCCGTTTGTAAATTCGTCCAAATAAGGATGATCAATTTGCTGAGGGTCACCGAGCAAAACAATTTTACTTCCTTCCCCTACCCTTGTAAGAATCGTTTTTACTTCATGCTTAGTAAGGTTTTGGGCTTCATCTATAATAATAAACTGATCCGGAAGACTTCTTCCCCTGATGTAAGTGAGTGCTTCAACATGTATGGAACCAATGCCAGCTAGGATTTTTTCAAGTTCCCCTTGCTTTTTTGTATTGAAAAGGTATTCGAGATTATCATAGACAGGCTGCATCCAAGGTTTAAGTTTTTCTTCTTTTTCTCCTGGCAAATAGCCGATATCCTTTCCAACGGGTACAATTGGGCGTGCGATGAACAATTTGATATAATCCTTCAAGTCTTCTGTCTGAAGCAGTGCTGCAGCCAGTGTTATCAAGGTCTTTCCTGTTCCTGCTTTTCCAATCAGTGTAACAAGCGGAAGGTCTTTTCGAAGCAAAAGTTCAAATGCCATCTTTTGCTGTACATTTCTAGCACGGATTCCCCAGATGTGCTCTGAATCATAACGCAAGTGCTTAAGGGTTTTACCGAACTCGTCTACTTTCCCAAGAGCCGAAACGGATGACCTGAATACATCTTTCAAGATGACAAATTGATGGGGGTAAAATGAGTGCCCTGTAAGTTCGATGAGCTGAAGTTCATTCTTCTCATAAAATTTACTCAGAAGTTCCCCTTGTACATAAATTTCTTTATAGCCCGTATATGTCTGGTCATTCTTATCGATAACCCTGTCACTTAAAAAATCTTCTGCTTCTATACCTAAAGCATCTGCCTTTACACGGACCAATACATCTTTTGAAACTAATATCACTTTCACACCGCTCTTTTTTGCCTCTTCTTCTTGTTTTAAATTCAAAGTAACAGCTAATATCCGATTATCGTTTGAAGGTTCAACAAACGTTTCCTGAAGCCTTTGAAAAGATTTATGGTTAAGCTCAACACGAAGTTTGCCTCCATTTTCAAGTGGAACACCTTGATGCAGTTTGCCATTCTGTCTTACACGGTCAATTAATCGGGAAACTTCTCTTGCATTCCTCCCAATTTCGTCCATATAACGTTTCTTGGAATCCACTTCTTCTAAAACTACAGCTGGTATGATCACTTCACTGTCTCCAAATGATTGTATGGAATAAGGATCCTGCAAAAGCACGTTTGTATCTAGGACGTATCGTTTATTCAACATTCAGCCTCCTGACTTAAATGTAATCCTATCTATTAAGTGCATTTTTATGGACTGCCTACTAAAAATGTATGTATGAAGGAATAAAGTTAGAAGAATGAACAAAAAATAACGGAAATGACTTGGAAGGACTGATATTCATTGAAAACACTACGAATAGCTGCAGTCTTAAGCGCAATCTTTGTTCTATTTGGCTGCATGAACGAAAATAATAACGATAATGCACAGCAAGCTGATAAAAATACTCCACGTCTTACTAAGGTAAATCAAACTGCAGAAAGCAAAAAACCAGATCAGCCAAAAGGCTCTCAGGAAGTATCACGGCATCTTGTCGGACTGGCTACAGGAATTCCTGGTGTTGAAGATGCTACAGCTGTAGTATTAGGCCCATATGCCGTTGTTGGTATAGATGTAGACCGGAAGCTTGATAATTCACGAGTTGGTTCGATTAAATATTCCGTTGCAGAAGCTCTTAAAAATGATCCTAACGGCAAAAATGCAGTTGTAACTGCAGATCCTGATGTCGTTGAAAGACTGCGGCAAATGGGCAGACAGATACGCCAAGGGCATCCTATCGGAGGAATCGCTAATGAATTAGCTGGAATTGTTGGCCGATTAATGCCGCAAGTTCCACACAGCCTTCAAACGGAAAAGCCTTCTCCAACAGAAACAAATAACAGCCAGCTTTCTGAAAAAGAGGAACGTCAGCTGAAAAATAACCAACAAAAGCAAGAAAAAGCAGATAAAAATCAGCCGCAGCGTTTAAAAGAAAGCTGAAATTATGAAGACTGATGAGGGATGAATTCGATAACTTCCTTTGTCAGTCTTTTTTATGGAAGGTTTTTTTGACTGATGCTCGCTTTACGAAGGTACTGTCAGAAAGTAGCAAAGCGTTTTTTCATGCGGAAACAACTCCCTTAAATTGTAAAATTATATGATGAGGGGTCATTTTTGTGTGATGTTCTACCTTTTTTATGTGATGAACACTATTTTTTATGTGATTTGAGTTTTTCCCATCTAATAAAACGAGGATTTCTTATATTTTGTTCGTTTCAGACGCACATCCTTAATAAAAGTCCTCTTGAAAAATACGATGACCACCTTGCTCCTCTATAGTGCTTCGATTCCTTTACTTAATTTACAATTTTCTTTATGGTATACTGTTTGAAAGAGGTGAAATACGATGCGTGTAAAATGCGTATTATGCGATAATATTGAAGTTATTGAAAATGAATGTTCACTTGCAAAGAAGTTACGAAATAGACCGATACACACCTTTATGTGCGAACCATGCAAAGAGCGAATCACTAGAAAAACAGCCCGGCGGGAAGCTACAGGTAATTTTACTTTATACAGAAGTCCAGATACGAACAATGACTGGTAACCGTTTATCGGATTGGACTTTATTTGGTACAATTGCCGGCGCCTTGCTGGCTTGTTTTTTTTATGCAATAGAACAAGGATTTGAAATTAATCTTTATACTTTTTTGGTGAATATTGACTTTTTGCCATTACCTGATTACATTATTTATTCATACCTGATACAGTTCATATCGCATTTAGTGATAACAGTGATTTTGATCGCTGTTATTGATATTCTGTCTGCAAGATTTAATCATCCAATCGGTATTTCTGTAATCATTAACACAATTATGTCCTTTACCTTTTTTCCTCTTTATCAAATCGCCGTTACAAAGCCTTTCCACCCTCCATTTATCTTGCCATTTACACTTTGGTTTATCGGACACCTTTTATTTGCTGTCCTAATCGGATACTTTGTTTCAATTCTGCATAAAAAAAAGGAGCGCTACTAATTCAGCACTCCTCGTTAAACCTTGGTTCATTTTGAATTCCTTCGTATAAAGCATCCACTGCATCAACAAAAAATCGTTCTGTGCGTTCAACGCCGTTCACTTCGAATAAGACGATGTAAAACGGTCCTTGAATGGAAACAGATTGTATTTTTACTTGGTGATCTTCTTTTAATATCTCACTAAAAAATTCAAAGGTATCCTCGGCAGCCAA
The DNA here is from genome assembly GCF_001642935.1 of Fictibacillus arsenicus. Classification (NCBI taxonomy): domain Bacteria; kingdom Bacillati; phylum Bacillota; class Bacilli; order Caryophanales; family Fictibacillaceae; genus Fictibacillus; species Fictibacillus arsenicus. The sequence continues at coordinate 1,708,951 of NZ_CP016761.1, read as the reverse complement.
ATCGTTAGGACGTTCTTCATGCACTTTTTTTATGCTTAGCCAATTGGAAAGAGCATCGACGAGTTTCATGTTGAACCTCCTGTTTTAGCTGGTTTCTTTTTTGCTTTGATATAATCTTACTTTGTAAATAATCAGGATAAGAGCTGCCACTATCAATCCTTCAGCTACGGGAAGTCCGATTCCAAAGAACGCTAAAGGCATACAGCCGATGATTAAAAACAAATAAATCAATGCTGATTTTAATGGCGGCAGTTTTTTTGCGAATCCTAATTTAAAAACAATAATGCTTAGCACTGTAATGATTAAATACAACAGCAAGAAAGCTCTGACAGGGTCATTTTCAATACCCAACAGCAAAGCCATTGAGGACGAATCTTCACCTGTCGCTTTCATAATTTCTTGTTCTTTCACGATTCCCACTCCCGCTTCTTAAAAGTTAAGTTTAGCCTTGAGCAAGTTTCTTTTTCTTCTCTACTCTTTCACGTTCGTTCTTATCTAAAATCTTTTTACGAAGACGAATGCTCTCTGGTGTTACTTCGCAATACTCATCATCGTTCAAGTACTCTAATGCTTCTTCAAGCGACATAACACGAGGCTTTTTCATTGTTACAGTCTGGTCTTTGTTAGCTGAACGCATGTTTGTCATCTGCTTCACTTTTACAATGTTTACAGTGATATCGTTTTCGCGAGTATGTTCCCCAACGATCATTCCCATGTAAACTTCTGTACCTGGCTCAATAAAAATCGTACCGCGGTCTTCAACACCCATGATTCCGTATTGAGATGCTTTTCCATTCTCCATAGAAACTAGAACACCTTGACGACGTCCGCCAACGTTTCCAGCAACCATTGGCTGATAGCTGTCAAACGTATGGTTCAAGATTCCATATCCGCGAGTCTGTGTTAAGAACTCTGTTGTATAACCGATCAATCCGCGAGCTGGTACCATGAATTCAAGACGTACTTGGCCTGAACCATTGTTAACCATGTTTTTCATTTCACCTTTACGGTCACCTAATGATTCCATGATTGCACCTGTGTATTCTTCAGGAATATCGATTTGAACATGTTCAACAGGTTCACATTTCACACCATCAATTTCACGAACGATTACTTCAGGCTTTGATACTTGAAGCTCAAATCCTTCACGACGTAAGTTTTCAATTAAAATTGAAAGGTGAAGCTCACCACGGCCAGAAACTGTCCAAACATCTGGAGAATCAGTATTTTCAACACGTAAGCTCACGTCTGTTTCTAATTCTGACATTAAACGCTCTTCAATTTTACGGCTCGTTACATATTTACCTTCTCGACCAGCAAATGGTGAGTTGTTTACTAAGAATGTCATTTTTAAAGTTGGCTCATCAATACGAAGTACAGGAAGTGCTTCTTCTTGGCCTTCTGGACATACTGTTTCACCAACGTTGATTTCTTCCATTCCAGAAACTGCAATAAGATCTCCGGCTTTTGCTTCTTGAATTTCAATTCGCTTCAAACCAAGGAAACCAAACAATTTAGTAACACGGAACTTTTTCACTGATCCATCAAGCTTCATTAAAGATACTGCTTGTCCAACTTTAATTGTACCGCGGAACACACGACCAATACCAATACGGCCAAGATAGTCGTTGTAATCAAGCATTGTAACTTGGAACTGAAGCGCCTCATCACTGTTATCTTCTGGTGCAGGAATTGTTTCAATGATCGTATCAAGCAATGCTGTCATGTTTTCATCTTGCTTGCTAGGGTCCATACTTGCTGTCCCTTTAAGTGCAGATGCATAAACTACAGGGAATTCTAATTGATCTTCTTCAGCACCCAGTTCAATAAATAGATCGATCACTTCGTCTACTACTTCTTCTGGACGTGCAAAATCACGATCGATTTTGTTAACAACTACGATTGGTGTTAATTTTTGTTCTAATGCTTTTTTCAGTACGAAACGAGTTTGAGGCATACATCCCTCATATGCATCGACAACAAGTAGTACACCATCAACCATTTTCATGATACGTTCAACTTCACCACCGAAGTCGGCATGTCCTGGTGTATCCATAATGTTAATGCGTTTCTCGTTATAGTTAATCGCTGTGTTCTTAGCTAAGATCGTAATCCCGCGCTCACGTTCCAAGTCGTTGGAATCCATTGCACGTTCATTAACCTGTTCATTGTCACGGAATGTTCCTGATTGGTGAAGCAGTTTGTCAACCAATGTTGTTTTTCCGTGGTCAACGTGGGCGATAATCGCTATATTGCGTAAATCATCTCTTCTATTCAAAATTATTCTCTCCTTATATCCTATCTCTTTTTCTTATCTTTTTTTGTTCAACTTGACTATTATATCACAAATTTATAAAAGGCTTTTTCTTTTTATGTAAATTCGTTACACTTATTATGCAGCATATTTACATTTGGAGGTCATCATGAACGGAGTTTTCCTTATTATTGCCTTTCTTACAGCTCTTGCCATATGCGGAGTGGGTGTGGCTATCGGCGAAAAAAGTTTACTTATTTTTATCATATCCATCGTTTCCATTTTCATTTTGATGGGATTTGGATTTTCATTAAAGAAAAAGCAAAGAGAGCGTTCATAAAGAAGGCTCTCTTTCTTTTTATTATAGACTGTTTTGTAACCTTTGCTGATGTATGAAGTGGTTGATTTCCATTCCAGGAGCTCGCTTTCCGCGGGGCGTGCGGTGAGCCTCCTCGGCGCTCCTTGCGCCTGCGGGGTCTCACCTGTACCGCTGCTCCCGCAGGAGTCTCGCTCCTTCCTTTACAATCAACAGATCAAGGAAGACTACTCACAAATTCTATCCATAAGCAACAATCTTTTAGAAAACAGCATTACTTTATTAAATGTTTTAACATCTCTTCATGCAAACCAGGCTTAGCTGCTAATATGCTGTTTTGTTCAAGCAGCTGTATTGGTTTGCCATTTGTTTTTGTTGCGATCCCTCCTACTTCATTCAGAAGAATTAGACCAGCAGCAAAATCCCATGGAGACAATCTCATTGTCATATAGGCATCCAGTTTGCCTGATGCCACATAAGCTAGTTCAATTGCAGCAGAACCGTACGAACGTGTTCCTCTGGATTTTCTTACGATTTCCTGTACGTTCTCGTGATTTATTCTTTTGTTTGGACCTACCCATGTTGCATTTACTCCAACAACCGCTTCAGAAAGTGCTGCCTTATCTAATTTAGAAAGTTTTAAATCATTTAAATAAGCTCCTTCTCCATCTTTGGCAAAATAAAGATTTTTGCTTCCAACATCATATATCAAACCCATTTTTCCTGATCCGTTTTCATAGATGCCAATAGAAATAGCAAAATTCGATTGCTGATGAATAAAATTTGTAGTCCCGTCGATCGGGTCAATGATCCAAATGATACCAGACTTATCTTGGATATCATCCCCATACCCTTCTTCACCTAGGACTCTGTGTTCAGGGAATGTATTTTGTATTTTATCAATAAAAAACTTTTCAATATTCTTATCCATATTTGTGACGAGGTCAGCAATATGTGATTTATATGTAATCGTTAATGTATTTTCAAATGACTTCTGTAACAGCTCTGCGGCTTCAATCGTCCAAGCTTTAGCTAACTGTTCAATCTTTCTCCACTTTTCTTTTTCCATCATTTCACCCCTTGCCTTTCCTATAGTATATGACAATTCCTACTTGTTCACAAAAAAACGAACCATCCGTTCATGATGGATTCGTTTTTGCTACCCGCTATTTTTTTGAATCATGCCTCAAGTCTCACGAGCTCCAGCCTTAATCTTTCGAGCTTACGTTTAGAATCATTGATTTGTTTCTGATCTTTTGATTTTAAGGCATCAAACAAGGTAGCTAACTCATAATCAATCTCAAGTTTTAATACTGGAATTCTTCTTTCTGCATCCGTTCTTTTTAAGGTATTCATTACTTGTTTCATATCGCCGGCACATCCTTTCTTTTTTCGTTTTCATGTTTTATATATTTTATGAAGGACTGAGGTATAGTGAAACGGCACTTTGCGGAATCTAATGCAAACATTTTTTTATAAAACAGCTTCTGTGATAAACTTTTTTTGTATCGTTTTATAATCAGGAGGAAACATTCATGACATTCACTGGATTTAATGAGCAGGATTTTAATGTGTTTAAGACAGATGGTCTTGAGCAGCGAATGGATCAAATCATTACCCATATACGACCTAAACTCGAGGTGCTTGGCGCTAAGTATGCTGATGAACTTACAGGGTTAACAGGAGAAGAAATGTTCTATCATGTAGCTAAACATGCAAGACGCACTGTAAATCCGCCAAAGGATACATGGGTAGCTTTTGCTCCAAATAAAAGAGGGTACAAAATGCTGCCACATTTTCAGATTGGATTATTTGAAACACATGTGTTTATCTGGTTTGCTCTTATATATGAATCACCAATAAAGGATTCATATGGCAAAACCTTTCTAAAGAAACTTAACAAGGTAAAAAAGGAGATTCCCGATTCCTTTGTTTGGTCTGACGATCATACAAAGCCAGATAGCTATAAACATAGCGAAGTAAAAAAGAAAAGATTAAAAGAAATGGCTGAACGTCTAAGTTCTGTTAAAAAAGCCGAATTGCTTTGCGGTGTCCATATCTCTAAAGATGAAGCGATTGCTATGTCGGAAGACGAATGGTACACACGGATCTCTGAAACATTTAAAACCCTTTTACCTCTTTACAACTTGAAGAAACATCTGTAATAAAAAAAGTGGCAGGAAGCAGAAGTTCAGCTGCTTCTTACCACTAGTATATTGCCGTACCACATAAATGTATGGGTATGTATCACTATTGTAAGAAAAGTGTTAGAAAAGGCTGTTCCATTTTTGATGGACAGCTTTTGCTTCTTCTTTTATTTGCTGGAACAATTCACTAACAGATAGAATCTCTTTAATCCTCCCAGCTCCTTGACCTGCCCATCCAAATCCTTCGTCACTCTTTCCTTCATAAATAAATTTTTGGTTCGCTTCCCCGCTGATAAAATCTTTTAGATAATCATAAGTTCCGTTTTTATTTTCTTCTTCAACAATCTTTAATGCAAAAGGTGTATTGAGTGTCCTGCCTGGCATACCTAACTTTCTTTTGATTACAACCGTATCGTTTTCGGAACTTTCGAGTATCCATTTTTTATACGCTGGATGAGCATGCACGCATTCTTTCACTGCAATGAACCTTGTCCCCATTTCTATTCCTTCTGCACCAAGAGCCAGTGCAGCCATCATTCCTTTTCCATCAACGATCCCGCCAGATCCGATAACTGGTATCGATAAGCTCTCTGCTATTTGGGGAATCAATACAAAGGTGCCCGTATCCTCTTTTCCGATATGTCCTCCGCCTTCCTGACCAACAGCCATTACCGCATCAGCTCCAAGCTGTTCAGCTTTTATCGCTTGGCGTTTACTAGAGACCAGTACAAGTGTTTTTATGCCAGTATTTTCTAATCTTTTTAAAGCAGGTGCAGGATTTCCGCCTGTTATACTGATAACTTTTACACCTTCTTCAATAGCTGTTTCCAGCTGTTCTTCATATGTTCTTCCATGCTGGCCAATTGCAAAATTGACGCCAAATGGCCGAGAAGTCATCTGCTTCGTTTTCCTGATTTCGGTTCTTAATGCATCACTATTTGGAAGCGACATAGCTGTAATTTGTCCCAGTCCTCCTGCATTAGAAACGGCTGCAGCAAGTTCAGAATATGCTAAATATGCCAGACCCCCTTGGATGATCGGTAAATCAATATTTAACAAAGTTGTTACACGTGTTTTAAACATATGACTTCTCCTCCTTGAAAATTAAATCATTTACTTACATCTTCATGCATTTTCTGTTATACTTCTTTTGTTTTATAAATAATTGATTTTAATTTTAGTTAATTATAGATGAGGTGTAGTAAAAATTGTCTCAACAAGAAACTCCTTTATTTACTGGCTTGCGTGAACATGCAAACAAAAATCCATTGCAATTCCATATTCCCGGTCATAAAAAGGGCCAAGGAATGGATGAAGAGTTCAAGAATTTCATTGGACCTAATGCTCTTTCAATCGATCTTATAAATATCACACCACTCGATGACCTTCATCACCCGAAAGGTATGATAAAAAAAGCTCAAGATCTTGCAGCACAAGCATTTGGTGCAGATCATACCTTTTTCTCTGTTCAAGGTACAAGCGGAGCGATTATGACGATGATCATGTCCGTCGTATCTCCTGGAGATAAGATTCTTGTACCGAGGAATGTGCATAAATCTATAATGACGGCCATCGTATTTTCTGGTGCAACACCTATATTTATCCACCCGGAAATCGATCCTGAATTAGGGATTTCACATGGTATTACACCTGACAGTGTTGAAAAAGCGTTGAACCAGCATCCTGACACAAAAGCGGTTCTTGTAATTAACCCGACTTATTTTGGGTTTGCAGCAGATTTAAAAGGTATTGTTAATGTTGCTCACCGTTTTAATGTACCAGTCCTTGTTGATGAAGCACATGGCGTCCTTATTCATTTTCATGACCATATGCCGCTGTCAGCTATGCAGGCTGGTGCCGATATGGCCGCAACAAGTGTTCATAAACTTGGAGGGTCACTTACCGGCAGTTCTATTTTAAATGTTAAAGAAGGACTTGTCTCGCCAGAACGTGTTCAAACTATATTAAGTATGATGACAACAACATCTACTTCTTATATCCTTTTAGCTTCTTTGGATGCTGCACGCAGACGTTTAGCAACTGAAGGGTATACATTAATTGAAAAAACAATACGCCTTGCAAACCAAACGAGGGAGAAAATAAACGAAATACCAAACCTGTATTGTGTAGGTGAAGAAAAGCTTGGTACTTCTGCGACCTTCGATTACGACCCGTCTAAACTGCTTATTTCTGTAAAAGATCTTGGAATTACAGGTTATGAAGCTGAAACTTGGCTTCGAGATCATTACAACATCGAGGTTGAATTGTCGGATCTATATAACATCTTGTGTCTGATTACTACTGCTGATCATGAAAAAGACACTATGATCCTGGTTGAAGCATTAACTAAGCTTTCAAATGAAAAAAGCTCCTCAAAAACGGAAGAGATTAAATCCTTGCCGGTGCACGTCCCTGACATTCCGGTTCTTGCCCTCTCTCCGCGTGATGCTTTTTATGCAAATACAGAAAGTGTTCCATTTGAAGAATCAGCAGGAAGAATTATTGCAGAATTTGTAATGGTATATCCGCCAGGGATTCCAATCTTCATCCCTGGAGAAATCATTACAAAAGAAAACCTCGCATATATAAAAGAGAACCTTGAAGCAGGGTTGCCTGTTCAAGGTCCAGAAGATGCCAATTTAAATTATTTAAAAGTTATTCAAGAGCAAGTAGCGATCCGCTAATTAAGAAGCATTCTAGCGTAAGACTACAAAAAAAAGAAGACCTTGGCAGGTCTTCTTTTTATTTTTGTAATTTAGCTTGCTCTTGGCAATGTGGACATGTTTTCGAATACAACGTTGTTACCTTTTCCTCTTCAAAATGTTCAATTGTTGTCTCACACGTTTGGCAAATGATTACTCCCATCCGTTCCATCTCCCTTCGCATTTTGAAAGCGCTTACGTTTATATCTGTATAATATTATGTCACAATTCGTTTGTCAACACTTTTAGTATAACACATTAAAAAAATATGCTCATTAATCATATTGTTCGATAACAGGTAGATGAGGAACAGCTTCTTCAAAGAAAAGCGCTAAATCTTCAGCTTCTTTTAAGCTCTTTATATGAAATACCTGTTTAATATACTCAAGGTTTCGCATATCATTCGAGTCAAGCAAGGCTGATCTCCCAGTCTGCATACACACGACCAGCGGTTTTCCGAAAAACATATTTGTGTACACAATACCAAAATCATATCTAACCGTATCTGTTGTAAAACCTACAAACCTAACCTTAACGGACTCACTCTCGTCATACAATTTTTCAAACCATTCCATGTTATCCCTCCTCGTATGATAAAACATTGTTCATCGATCGGGTTGTTCAAACCTGGTATTTAATGACTGAATACCCTGTTAAGTTCAAAATTGATGTAAGAGCAATTCCCTTTTTAAATGTACTTTAAACTTATATTGTCAAAATCTTCTTGAAATATGATAAACTATTCTATGAACAAATATTGTTAAAAATGACTAACTGGAGTGAGTTGGAATGTCCCAAAATGCATACATAAAGCTTGTTCCTGCATCTGAAAAACAAGTTGTTACGATAGACGAAATTAAAGATATGTTCACTTATTACAAATCAATCACTTCTAAAACAGGGGAACAGCTTTCATGGGGATACTCTGAAGCCGCTTTTCCTTATACCATTGAGGAGAAAGAAGCAAACAACGAATGGTTCTGTTTAAAAGGTACAGATCCAAGAAAAAACAGATATATTCTGATTGGAGTAGGCTTTGAACAAATAGAGGTTCAAACAGACTCTACAGAAAATCAGCAATGCTATATTCAAGTATCTCTTACAGATATCTCAACTCATGGAGATAAAGGAAAAGCAAATGAATTCTGTAAGTTTTTAGCGACAAAATTAAAAGGTGAACTTCATCTTTTTAACGGCAGGGTAATGTATTATTATTCTAAAAAGTAAGCTAGCCTTTTCTCCGAATAACGTACATTTCATTAGGAAGTCCAATCATATGATTGGACTTCCTATTTTATTTCAACTACAATGTAAACTTTCGGCCCCTTAGGGAAAAATAAAAAAGATACATACTCAGAAAGGTTGGTGAAGGAATGAAAAAACAAACGAATACTGTTTTTATCGTTTCATTACTCATTTCAATTGTTTTTATTGTCATAGGATTTTTATTTCCTGAAGAATTCCAGGCTAGAGCAACGACGGTTCAAAATTTTCTGCAAGAAAAATTTGGATGGTTCTATCTGCTTTCCGCAACTAGCTTTTTAATTTTCGTTCTTTATCTGGCATTCAGCAAATTCGGGAAAATTAAACTGGGTGAGCCGGATGATAAACCAGAATACAGCACGATTACCTGGTTTGCAATGTTATTTAGTGCCGGTATGGGTATAGGTCTCGTCTTTTGGGGTGTAGCAGAGCCTATCAGCCACTTTTACACCCCTCCTAGCGGCGAAGGAGGAAACGCCGCCTCAGCACAAGCAGCCTTGCGCTACAGCTTTTTTCACTGGGGCTTGCACCCTTGGGGGATTTATACGCTGATCGGATTGTCTTTAGCTTATTTCAAATTTAGAAAAGGTGCGCCGGGTCTAATCAGTGCAATCTTTACTCCATTAATCGGAGATAAAGTAAATGGACCTATAGGAAAAACTATTGATATCATTGCCGTATTTGCAACGATATTCGGTGTTGCTACTTCTCTAGGTCTAGGTGCCGTGCAAATTAGCGGCGGACTTTCTTATGTAACAGATATTGCAAATAACTTTACCACACAATTAATCATCATCGCCGTTGTTACCGTATTATTTACTCTTTCAGCACAGACTGGACTTAATAAAGGAATCAAATATTTGAGCAATCTGAATATTATTCTAGCTGTTATATTAATGCTATTCCTGCTGTTCGCTTCATCAACTAATTTCATCATGGATGTTTTTGTACAATCTCTAGGTAATTACCTTCAATATTTGCCGAGTATGAGTTTGAAACTCAGTCCTTTCCGACCAAGTGAAGCTGGCTGGATACAAGGCTGGACCGTATTCTATTGGGCTTGGTGGATCGCTTGGGCACCTTTTGTCGGTACTTTTATAGCACGGGTATCAAAAGGAAGAACGATCCGAGAATTTATTTTAGGCGTATTGCTTGTCCCTACTCTTTTTGGGGCATTATGGTTCTCGATCTTCGGAGGAGCAGCACTGCACCTAGAAATCTTCAACAATGTTGGTTTAAATAAAATCATTACAGACAAAGGTACTGAAATTGCATTATTTGCTTTGTTTGAAAATCTGCCATTCGGTATGATTATGTCGTTACTCGCTATATTCTTAATCAGTACATTTTTCATTACATCTGCAGATTCAGCAACTTTTGTACTGGGAATGCAAACACGTCACGGAAGATTAGATCCTTCTTCAAAGACGAAGTTCATTTGGGGAATGGTTATAGCAGCAGCGGCAGCTATATTACTTTACTCAGGGGGACTTGAAGCATTGCAGACAGCTTCTATCATTGCAGCTTTTCCTTTTGCTTTTGTCATGATATTTATGATGGTTGCCCTGCAAAAAGCTTTGTCAGAAGAAAAACCAAAATCATAAAAACACTATTCTGCCTCCAACATAAATGACAGTAAAGAAAATCGTTAAATTTATCCCAGTCGTTTTATTTGAAATAAACCTCACAGCGATAAGAAAATTAAAATAAGAAAACATAACCAAGAGCACCGTTTCATAAAAAGAATGATCATGATGCGACAGATAAAGAACTAACGAATATCCGCACCATACCAGAATTTGAATGATAATACACATCAATACATTCATAGCATCCTCCACGTATATCTTTATACTAAATGTTATGAAGAGATTCATATTATATGTGAAAATCAAAAAAAACCCCCTTGTAAGCCGCTTTCGCGGTATACAAGGGGGTTTAAATGTTTTATTTTACGATGTGAACAGGAAGTCCGATTGCAACTTCAGCTGCTTCCATGGAAATCTCTCCGAAAGTTGGATGCGCATGAATTGTCATAGCGATATCTTCTGCAGTCATCCCTGCTTCAATAGCTAATCCTAGTTCTGCGATCATATCAGATGCGTTTCCGCCAGCAATTTGAGCTCCTAAAACAAGTCCATCTTCTTTACGAGTGATAAGCTTCATGAAGCCATCTGTTTCGTTCATAGATAAAGCTCGTCCATTTGCTGCAAATGGGAATTTAGAAGCTTTCACTTCATAGCCTGCTTCTTTAGCTGATTTTTCATCATAACCTACAGAAGCTAGTTCTGGGTCTGTGAATACTACAGCCGGAATTGCCAAGTAATCAATTTCTGCCGCATGTCCGCTGATTACTTCAGCTGCTACTTTACCTTCATAAGAAGCTTTATGTGCAAGTGCTGGACCTTCTACAACATCACCGATTGCGTAGATCCCGTTAACGCTTGTTTGAGCTTTCTTGTTGATTTTGATAAGACCGCGTTCAGTCATTTCAACACCAACTTGCTCAAGACCAAGTTCTTCAGTGTTTGGACGGCGTCCAACTGTTACAAGAACATAATCTGCTTCAAAAGTTTTTGACTCCCCTTTGATTTCAGCAGTAACTTTAACACCGTCTTTCGATTCTTCTACGCCTTTTGCCATTGCTTCAGTAAATACTTCCACATTGCCTTTTTTCTTTAAGCGCTTAGAAACTACTTGACTCATTTGCTTTTCGAAACCTGGAAGGATTTGTTTTCCGCCTTCAAGGATTGTTACTTCAGTACCGAAGTTTGCATAAGCCGTTCCAAGCTCCATTCCAATATATCCTCCGCCGATAACAACAAGCTTCTTAGGAACTTCTTTAAGAGCCAGCGCACCAGTGGAAGAAATTACACGGTCGCTCCATTTGAAGCCTGGAATTTCAATCGGACGGGAGCCTGTTGCAATAATCGCGTTTTTAAACGTATATGTCTGAGAGTTCTTCTCGTCCATGATACGAACTGTGTTTTCATTTACGAAATAAGCTTCACCACGGATGATTTCAACTTTATTCCCTTTTAAAAGCCCTTCAACACCGCCAGTAAGCTTCTTAACGATGCCAGCTTTCCATTCTTGAACTTTGCTGAAATCAACTGTTACGTTTTCAGCTTTAATCCCCATGTCTTCAGAGTGCTTCGCATGTTCAACACGGTGACCTGCATTGATAAGAGCTTTAGATGGAATACATCCGACGTTTAAGCAAACGCCTCCCATTTCTGCCTTTTCCGCAATAGCCACTTTTTGTCCTAATTGTGCAGCGCGAATTGCCGCTACATATCCCCCAGGACCTGAACCAATTACAAGTGTGTCTAACTCAATTGGAAAATCTCCTACTACCATCGAATTACGCCTCCATTACTAATAGTTGTGGATCGTTCAACAAACGCTTAATGTGATTCAATGCATTTTGTGCAGTTGCACCATCGATCAGACGGTGGTCAAAGCTTAGAGAAAGTGCCAATACTGGAGCTACAACTACCTCTCCATTTTTAACAACTGCTTTTTCAGCGATACGGCCGATTCCAAGGATAGCTACTTCAGGGTGATTAATTACTGGAGTGAACCATTGTCCACCAGCAGATCCGATGTTTGTAATCGTACAAGATCCGCCCTTCATTTCTTCACCAGAAAGTTTTCCATCACGTGCTTTTGTAGCCAATTCGTTGATTTCAGAAGAGATCTTGAAGATAGACTTGCGATCTGCTTCTTTTACAACTGGAACCATCAATCCGTTATCTGTATCTGCAGCGATTCCGATATTGTAATAGTGCTTGTATACGATTTCTTCGTTTGCATCATCGATTGATGCGTTAAGCACTGGGAACTCACGAAGTGCAGAAGTTAATGCTTTCACCACATATGGAAGATAAGTAAGCTTAATGCCTTTATCCATCGCTACTTGTTTGAACTTCTTACGGTGTGCAACAAGATCAGTAACGTCCACTTCATCCATAAGTGTAACATGCGGAGCTGTATGTTTGGAGTTAACCATCGCTTTAGAGATCGCTTTTCTGATGCCTTTGATCTTCTCGCGTGTTTCCATTTCTCCAGCAGGAATAGCTTTAGGAGCTTCTTTCTTAGCTGCATCAGCCTTAGGTGCTTCTTTGTCAGCCGCTGGCGCTTCTGCTGCAGCTTCCCCTCCGCCGCTTACAAACTTATCGATATCTTCTTTAAGTACACGTCCATTATCTCCAGACCCTTGTACTTTACGGATATCTACTTCCTTCTCACGAGCATATTTACGAACAGAAGGCATAGCGATTACACGTTTCGTATCATCAGCAGGCTCTTCTTTAGCAGTGTCTTCGGTCTTATCTGTTTTAGCTTCAGGTTTGTCATTTCCTTTTGCCTGATCAGCTGTAACTTCTTTTTCTTCTTCAGCTTTCGGCTGCTCTGGTGCTTCATCGCTTCCGCCATGTGCATCTGCAGGAATCTCACCTTCTGCCTCGATCGTTAAAAGGACATCACCTACAACAGATACAGTACCTTCATCTACTTTCAACTCTAAAACTTTACCGTCTACAGGAGAGGGAATTTCAACAACGGCTTTGTCATTTTGGACTTCAAGCAGGATGTCGTCTTCTTTAATAGCGTCCCCTGCTTTTACAAACCACTTTACAATTTCACCTTCGTGAATTCCTTCACCAATATCGGGAAGCTTAAATTCATATGCCACGATTAACGCCTCCAATTTTTCAATCTATTTTTCTCGTTTATGTGAAAAGGCTGAAAGAAGCAGTCATAAATGAACTACCCTTTCAGCTGACATTCAATTATATTTTAAAAATTGTAGACTTTCTTTGCTTTGTCTACAATATCACGATGATCCGGAATCCAAACATCCTCAGCAGAGGCATATGGGAACGTAGTATCTGGTGCTGTTACACGCAGTACAGGAGCTTCCAGGTTCAAAATAGCACGGTCATTAATCTCTGCAACAACAAACGCACCGATTCCAGCTTGTTTTTGTGCTTCTTGAACAACGATTGCTCGTCCTGTTTTTTCAACAGATGCAATAATTGTGTCAATATCAAGCGGGCTGATCGTACGAAGGTCGATAACTTCAGCAGAAATGCCATCTTTCTCAAGCTCATCTGCAGCTTTTAATGAAGCGTGAACCATTGCACCATAAGTAATGATAGAAACGTCTTTGCCTTCACGTTTCACATCCGCTTTACCTAGTTCAATCGTGTACTCTTCTTCAGGAACTTCACCACGGAATGAACGGTATAATTTCATGTGCTCTAAGTAAACAACAGGATCGTTGTCACGGATTGCAGAAATTAATAGTCCTTTTGCGTCGTATGGTGTTGAAGGAATAACCACTTTAATCCCTGGAGTTTGATACATTAATCCTTCCAAGCTGTCGGCGTGAAGTTCTGGTGTTTTAACCCCTCCACCAAATGGAGAACGGATTGTTACTGGAGAGTTATATACTCCTCCTGAACGATAGCGCATACGAGCCATTTGAGCGGCAATTGAATCAAATACTTCAAATACGAAGCCAAAGAATTGAATCTCCATTACTGGACGGAAACCTGTAAGCCCAAGACCTATTGCAAGTCCCCCAATTCCAGACTCGGCAAGCGGAGTATCAAAAACACGATCTTCTCCGAATTCTTTTTGAAGACCTTCAGTCGCACGGAATACACCGCCGTTTTGACCTACATCTTCACCGAAAACAAGTACGTTTTCATTGTTTTTTAATTCATTGCGCATTGCGTCTGTAATTGCTTGAATCATAGTCATTTGAGCCATATTATTTCGACTCCTTTGCTGTATATTGTTCTAATTGCTCGCGAAGGTTATACGGAAGCTCTTCGAACATAAAGTTGATAAGGTCAGTAACCTTTTGTTTAGGCGCACCATCAGCTTTTTTAATAGAAGCTTTAATATCTTCCTTCGCTTCTTCTACTACTTTATTTTCTTGCTCTTCAGACCAAAGGTTCTTCTTTTCTAAGAACTTGCGGAAACGAACTAATGGATCTTTCTTTTCCCATTCGCTGTCTAAATCTTTTGTACGGTAGCGTGTAGGATCGTCTCCCGCCATCGTATGAGGCCCGTAACGGTAAGTAAGAGTCTCGATTAGTGTAGGACCTTCACCTGCAATCGCACGTTCTCGAGCTTGTTGTGTTGCTGCGTAAACAGCAAGTACATCCATTCCATCAACTTGGATGCCTTCAATACCAGCTGCTACTGCTTTTTGTGCAATTGTTTTTGCGGCAGATTGCTTTTCTACTGGAACTGAGATAGCAAAACGGTTGTTTTGAACAACAAAGATTGCGTTAGCAGCATAGGCTCCGGCAAAGTTTAATCCTTCATAAAAGTCACCTTGCGATGCTCCGCCATCACCTGTGTAAGTGATACAAACGTTTTTCTTGCCTTGTTTCTTTAAACCAAATCCAACACCGGCAGCTTGAATAATTTGAGCACCGATGATAATTTGCGGCATTAATACGTTTACACCTTCAGGAATTTGTCCGCCTTGGAAGTGTCCACGGGACCATAAGAATGCTTGATATAGCGGGAAACCATGAAATACGATTTGAGGAATATCACGGTATCCTGGAAGAATCCAGTCTTCTTTATCTAATGCAAAGTGACTCCCTAGCATTGAAGCCTCTTGTCCAGCAACTGGAGCATAGAAACCAAGACGTCCTTGTCTGTTTAAAGAGATTGCACGCTGATCCCAAATTCGCGTATAAACCATACGGCGCATTAATTCTTGGAGCTGTTCATCAGACAACTTAGGCATTGCCGATTCGTTAACTATTTCTCCATCTTCAGAAAGAATCTGAAACGTTTCAAATTGATCTTGAACAGCATCAATTGTTTTCGTCATGAAAAGTCACCTCTTCCTTTCTTTTACCCTGTCAATTTACCCTCATCTTAAAAACACACACATACATAACAGGTTGCCCAAAGTGCCACATTTTTAAGACAGGATTATATTTTTTAAAAGGCCATTAGGCGTACCTTTGTGTCCCTTTTCAAGTTTTCCCTTGTATACAGGAGCTAAACCATCATATGGCATCCTAACTGTATTACTTAAATATGTATTTATAGTAACACAACAACCCTTTTCACGTAAATTAGTTTACACCACCTGTTAAACGCCGTCAATCTATAGAATCATTATAGTTTTACGTATACTTGAAGCTCTGGCTGGCTATTCCTGTAATCACTGTAAAACATAACTGTTTCACCAATTACGACAATCTGTATTAGTCATAAGTTGAAATGAACTATATACTGCATAATAGACCTAAAAAAATAACCTGATAAATTAATTTCTGTTCTTTTTCTATAAAATTTCTCTATGTTATGATAAGAGGAAATTACTAATTATTGAATTTACGCACGGAGGTTTTGCTTGTGTTAACGATGAAAGATATTGTGAGGGAAGGAAATCCCGTTCTTAGACAAAAGGCTGCGGAGGTATCCTCACCCTTCTCAGAAGAAGATATTCAAACAGCTAATAAGCTCTTGGAGTTTGTAAAAAACAGCCAAGATCCCGAGATTGCAGGAAAATATAATTTAAGGCCTGGCATTGGTCTGGCTGCTCCTCAAATCGGAGTTTCAAAAAGAATATTCGCAATGCATGTGACGGATGAACAGGGACAACTGTACAGTTATGCACTTATAAATCCAAAAATCATCAGTCACTCGGTGCAAATGACTTATTTAGATGGAGGCGAAGGTTGTCTGTCCGTTGACAGAGATGTGCCAGGTCTAGTACCTCGTTATGCAAAAGTAACTGTAAAAGGCTTTACACCTGATGGTTCTCTAGTAGAGCTGAAATTAAAAGGTCTCCCAGGTATCTGTTTTCAACATGAACTAGATCACCTGGATGGGATTATGTTCTATGATCGAATCAATGAAAAACAGCCGTTTGAGCCTCCTTCAAATTCAGCAACTTTCAGATAAAATTTAATCTTGTTTTTATAAACAATGCTCATGTAAGTAGTTGATTTCCGCCGCTCTAGGTACTCGCTTTCCGCGGGGCGTGCGGTGAGCCTCCTTGGCGCTTTGCGGCCATTAGGAGTCTCACCTGTCCCGCTCGTCCCGCAGGAGTCTCGCACCTTGCGCTCCAATCAACTTGTCAATGAAGATAATCAACTAAATGATCTAAAAGAAAAAGAGCCAAATAAAAAAGCTGAGTTCTGCCCCTTAAAAGGCAGAATTCAGCTTTTTCGTTTTTATTAAGCAACCTCACGATCGTCGTCGACTGTTAATGCTTCTCTTTCATCAAACTTACTTTTAAAGAACAGCACTGTTGCTAATACAGTTACAATACCAGCAATAAGGTAAGACACATTCATCGACAATCCTAATCCAATTGGAGCATTGCAAATATAAGTTGTTGTGACGACAGTCATGAAGATTGCAGGAATTGTAGCAATCCAATGATTTTTTCTAGAACGCTTCAGATACACCGCTCCTACCCATAATGCCAGCATTGCCGTAGACTGGTTGGCCCAGGAGAAGTAACGCCATAATAAAGTGAAATCAATTTTTGTTAGTAAAAATGAAACTACAAACATAGGAATTGCAATCCAAAGTCTTGAAGAGAATTTCTTCTGGCCAATATTAAAATAATCAGCTAAGATCATTCTCGCACTTCTAAACGAAGTATCTCCTGAAGTAATAGGCAAAATGATTACCCCTATCACAGCTAGCGTTCCTCCAACAGCTCCAAGCATCGTTACTGAAACTTCACTAACTACAGCAGCAGGACCTCCATTAGCAATTATCGCTGATAAAGATTTCCCATCAAACAAGCTCATTGCAGCAGCAGCCCAGATCATGGCAATAATCGCTTCAGCAATCATCATGCCATAAAATATTTTTCTTCCTGCCTTTTCATTTTTTGTTGTTCTTGAAATGATTGGTGACTGTGTAGCATGAAAGCCTGAAAGAGCACCGCAAGAGATCGTTAAGAATAATAACGGGAAAATCGGAACATTATCCGGGTGCATATTTTCAAGTGTTAATTCTGGAATTGGTGCCCCTGTAATCACAAGCCCTCCACCAATTCCAATCGCACTTATTACAAGAAGAGCACCGAAAATCGGATAAACGCGTCCAATGATTTTATCGATCGGCAATAACGTTGCCAAAATGTAATAAACAAATATAAGACCTACAATAATACCCAAGCTCATCCAATTACCCGTGAGATTATGAATGAGTGCAGCAGGTGCACTTACAAAAACCGTACCAACTAAAAGAAGCAATAATAGAGTAAACCCATTAACTACATGCTTCATAGCATTTCCTAAGAATTTACCTGCTAATTGAGGCAAATGCGCACCACGATTTCGTATCGAAATCATACCAGTTAAATAATCATGAACGGCACCTGCAAAAATTGCCCCTAGTACAATCCAAAGGAATGCCACAGGTCCATACAAAGCCCCCATAATCGGGCCAAAGATTGGACCAACACCTGCTATATTCAATAGCTGAATAAGGGAATTCGATTTAGTTCCCATCGGAACGTAATCAATACCGTCTTCCTGTGCATAAGCTGGCGTTTTTCTTTCTTGCTTTATTCCAAAAACTTTTTCAACATATTTCCCATACGTAAAATAACCTACTACTAATAAAACAATTGAAATTAAGAATGTAATCAACCTTTTCCCTCCTTTTGTTCAAACACAGCTGCATATTTTGAATGCGTTTTCATTATATCACACAAAGAAAAAAACACTCAATTTTAAACTGAGTGTTTACGCCGTTCGGTTCTGTTTTATTTTTATTGTAGCCTTACGTTTTTTTCTTCCTGTCAGATAAACACCGAAAAAGATTAAAAATAAACCAAAATAAGCAATCGGCGGTATCTTCTCATTTAAGAGAACGCTCCCCCATACTACAGCGGAAACAGGAACTAGATAAGTTACGAGAGTAGCGAATTCGGCTGAGCCTGCGGAGATCATATAATAATACAATAAGTAAGCTAACCCCGAACCAAACATCCCGAGACCTATCAAAGATAAAATCACGTTTCCTTCTAAAGCATTATCAGGCAGATGCCACCCTCCAGTAAAGCTCATGACTATTCCGCTTAAAACCGAACCTGTTAATAGTGTTGTTGAAGCTGTAATCCAGACTGTCGTTTCTTGAAGATGTTTTTTAGCATATTGTGAACTGTACCCATAACAGCAAGTAGCACTGAGCATGAGCACGATTCCTAAAAGTAGCTGTTCTTGAGTTAAGCCTGGTGCATCCGCATCCATTAAGAAGATAATTCCTATAAAACCGACCATGACTCCAATCCATTGCTTCCACTGCATTTTAACAGAAAAAAATAAAACCCCCATCATCGCTGTCCAAATTGGAGTAGTTGCATTTAATATCGCAGTATAGCCGCTGTCTAAAAAAGTTTCACTCCAAGCGATCAGACCCCACGGAAGACCAGCATTTAACAATCCTACAATTATTAAAGATTTAAGAGGCAGTTCTTTCCAATTAACTTTTTGTTTACTAATAAGAAAAAGTGGGATAATCGTAATGATGCCAAGCACACATCTTATGAATACGATCTGCCAGGGGTCGAACACATCCAGCAGTAATTTAATAAATAGAAAAGACATTCCCCAAATCAAACTTAAAATAAAAAGTGCTGAATAAAGTTTCATGATATCCTCCTACGGATAAAAATAAATGACACAATTTCCCTCTCTGAATATTTTCCATTTTACACATACTAAGTAATAAAAAATGGAACGGAGGGTAATAAATGAAAAAGAAATTACGTTTATTAAAAAAGTTTAAAAAGTGGGTAAAACTGCAAAATAATAACGGAAAACTCATCCTTAACTAATAAACAATTTTAATGTCATTATAAGGGTAAAAGTCTCATCCCGAACAGTAATTATTTTTCACTTTTCACCGTTAAAAACGAAGAGTAATGAAAAACACATGAAAAACATGTCACTTTCCTTTATAATAGAACGAAGATACTCAAATACTATAGACCGGTAAGGAGACATGAAACATGATTTTCAAAGTATTTTTTCAAACAAGCTTAAATGAAGTACCTATCCGTGAACATACACAAACGGTTTACGTAGAAGCAGAAACTATAAATGATGTTCGTATAAAACTAGCTGACCGCAAGTACAATATTGAATACATACAAGAAATTAACGGTAAATTTCTTGAGTATGAAAAAGAAACGAACTCATTGGAATTGGAGAATGTGTAACATATGAAATTTGTAAAAAATCATCAAGCCGCCGTTTTCGCCCTCGGTGGTTTAGGGGAAATCGGCAAAAATACGTATGCCGTTCAATTTCAGGATGAAATCATCCTTATCGATGCAGGAATTAAATTTCCTGAAGATGAATTGCTGGGGATTGATTACGTAATCCCTGATTACACCTATCTTGTAAAAAATGAGGAAAAAATCAAAGGACTCTTCATCACTCACGGACATGAAGATCATATTGGCGGAATTCCCTATTTATTAAGACAAGTCAATATACCGATCTACGGCGGTAAACTTGCACTTGCTCTTATTAAAAACAAATTAGAAGAACATGGTCTGCTCCGCAGTGCACAGCTGCATGAGATCACAGAAGATGATGTGATTAAGTTCAGAAAAACGTCTCTCAGCTTTTTCAGAACAACTCACAGTATACCTGACGCTTACGGAATCGTAGTTAAGACACCTCCAGGAAATATCGTGCATACGGGTGACTTCAAATTCGATTTTACACCAGTTGGTGAACCTGCGAACATTACGAAAATGGCTGAGATCGGTAAAGAAGGCGTGCTTTGCTTGCTTTCCGACAGCACTAACAGCGAAGTTCCTGGTTTTACATTATCTGAAAGACGTGTTGGTGAGAGCATCCAAGATATCTTCAGAAAAATGGAAGGACGAGTTATTTTCGCTACGTTCGCTTCTAATATTCATAGACTTCAGCAAGTTGTGGAAGCTTCAGTAGCCAACAACCGTAAAATCGCAGTTTTTGGACGAAGCATGGACTCAGCGATTACAGTTGGGCAAGAACTTGGTTTCATAAAAGCACCTAAGAACACATTCGTTGACGCAAACCAGATAAACCGTCTTCCTGACAATCAGGTAACGATTCTTTGTACAGGAAGCCAGGGAGAGCCAATGGCGGCACTTTCAAGAATTGCTAACGGTACTCACCGCCAGATTCAAATCATTCCTGGAGATACAGTTGTGTTTTCATCTTCACCTATTCCAGGGAACGCTCTTAGTGTAAGTAAGACAATCAATCAATTATATCGCGCGGGTGCTGAAGTTATTCATGGCTCGCTAAATGATATTCACACTTCAGGTCATGGCGGCCAGCAAGAACAAAAATTGATGCTTCGTTTAATGAAGCCTAAATACTTCCTTCCGATCCATGGCGAGTACAGAATGCTGAAAATGCATACTAAACTTGCTGCTGATTGTGACGTACCGCTGCAAAATTCATTTATTATGGATAACGGCGAAGTATTAGCTCTTTCTCAAAACGATGCTATGATCGCAGGAAAAATCCCGTCTGGCTCTGTATATGTAGACGGAAGCGGTATTGGCGATATTGGAAACATCGTACTCCGCGACCGTAAGATTCTTTCAGAAGAAGGTCTTGTAGTTGTCGTTGTAAGTATGGATATGAAGGAATTCACGATAGAAGCAGGTCCAGACATCATCTCTCGCGGATTTGTATATATGCGTGAATCCGGTGATCTTATCCATGATGCACAAAGCTTATTAAGCAAGCATCTACAGAACATCATGAGCGAAAAACGAACGACTCAATGGTCTGAAATCAAAAATGAAATTACAGATACATTAGCACCATTCCTATATGAGAAAACAAAAAGACGCCCTATGATCCTGCCGATCATTATGGAAATCTAATAAACAAACAAAAAACCGTTACCCCTTTTATAGGGAAACGGTTTTTTTATTCTTCATTTGCCATTTGTTTTTCTAACCGGTTAATATCCTTATCTCCGCCAATTACAATTAAAACATCGCCCTGCCTGATTGACTGGTCTGCTTGCGGGGATACATAGATATCTTTACCTCTTTTCACAGCTACGACGTTACATCCAAACCTTGCACGTATATCAAGTTCAATTAGGGTTTTTCCATCCATCTTTTGTGTTGCTACCAGCTCCACAATACTATGTTCATCTGATAACTCCAAGTAATCCAATACATTGTTAGAAACAATCTGGTGAGCAATACGAACACCCATGTCTCTCTCCGGATGAATGATCTTATCTGCTCCAATTTTTCGCAGCACTTTTTCGTGGTAATCATTTTGGGCTTTTACTGTGATTTTTTCAACACCAATCTCTTTTAAAATCAGTGTAGTCAGTATGCTGGATTGAAGATTATCACCTATCGCTACAACAACATGCTGAAAGTTACGGATCCCAAGACTTTTTAATACACCTTCATCTGTCGAATCAGCAATTACAGCATGTGTTACGATATTTGAAAATTCGTTTACTCGGTCCTCATCAATATCAATGGCTAAAACTTCCATTCCTTGATCTGACAAAGCCTTGCACATACTTCCCCCGAAACGTCCCAGACCAATAACAGCAAATTGTTTTTTCAATGAATTCACTCCGTTTCCCGTACTAGCCTTATTTTACCATATAATATTCATTTCAAAACACAGCTTAAAAGCATCATATGTATTTCATTTATAAAGGAAACTTCTATAAACATTTCCTATAACCCTGCTTGAAAAAATTTATCTATAGAAAAATAACCCAAGAACATAGTCCTGGGTTATTCTAATAACATTTAATTATTAAACTTCTAAAGTTTTTTGACCTGGCTTCCAGTTTGCTGGGCAAAGTCCGCCAGTTTGAAGTGCTTGAAGTACACGCAATGTTTCTTCAACGTCACGGCCAATGTTGTTGTGGTTAACAACAGAGTACATCAATTCACCCTCAGGAGAAATGATGAATAGACCACGAAGTGCAATTCCTTCTTCTTCAATAAGTACACCATAGTCACGAGCTACTGTGTGGTTAGTATCAGCTGCCAAAGCATATTTTAACTCTCCAAGACCGTTCATATCACGAGGAGTGTTGATCCAAGCCTTGTGTGTGTGAATTGTATCAGTAGAAACACCGATAACTTCAGCATCAAGATCTTCAAACTCATCAAAACGATCGCTTAAAGATGTAATTTCTGTAGGGCATACAAATGTGAAGTCCATTGGATAGAAGAAAAGAACAGTCCACTTGTCGTTCTTCATGTTCTCTTCAAGACTTACTTTTCCAAATTCTTTATTTGGTAATACTGCATCCATTTCAAATCGAGGTGCTTGTTTTGCTACCATACGTTCTGCCATAGGTAAAAATCCCTCCAAAAACTAATTTTTTTACATGGTTCATTATAGTACAAGCCTTATTTTTAGTCAATATTAAATAATAATTAATTTAAACAAGACTTTTATCCCCACTTCTTAATTTCTCCTTAATCATAGCAAGTTAAACGTAAAATGTGAAATCATCCGCTCAAATTAACATGTTTATATTCTCAATAACAACGTTTAAATTGAGGATTGCTTGGGAAATCATACATTAAGGAGGTGCATTTTTAAATGCCTTATGATTCATTAAAAGATTTACCTGAAAGAGTCAGGGATAACCTCCCTCACCATGGTCAGGAAATCTACAAAGAAGCATTCAACTCTGCACTTGAAGAATATAAAGAAGAAGAAACAGCTCATAAAGTTGCCTGGAGTGCTGTAAAGAACAAATATGAAAAAGACGATGATGGCAAATGGAAAAGTAAAGACTCCTGATCTGTTCAGGAGTCTTTATTTTGTGCTTCATCAAATTCTGTATCAGGTAACTTTTCAATGCCTATTTTCTTAATTTGCCTGCCTTCTAGATCAATAATCGTGAAACGGTAGCTTTCATAATTAAATGAGTGCTCTTTTTCTAAATCGATGGATCTTGTTAAAACCCACCCGCCGATTGTATCAATTTCTCTGTTATCAATATCAAGTGCAAACATGTCGTTAATTTGTGATAGCAATACTTTCCCATCTACTACCGTTTTGGTTTTTGAAATTTGCTGTATTTCAGGTTCTTCATCAACATCAAACTCATCTCTGATCTCCCCGACAATTTCTTCTAAAATGTCTTCTACCGTTACGATACCAGCTGTACCACCGTATTCATCAACTAAAACAGCCATATGCGTTTGATCTTTTTGCATTTTCACAAGTAATTTTTGAATGGGTATCGTTTCATGTACAGTGATGATAGGTCGAATATAATCTTTAAGTTCAAACTCTTGATTACTGAAATGTTCATTAAAGAATTCCTTAATATTAACGAGACCTACAATGTGATCTTTGTCTTCTTTCCCAACAGGGTACCTTGTGAATTTTTCTTCACGCATAATAGCCAAGTTTTCTTCACATGTATTTTCTATAAACAAACAGACCATTTCCGTTCTGGGTATCATAATTTCTTTTGCTATTCGATCATCAAACTCAAAGATCCGGTTCACATACCTATATTCAGACTGATTGATCTCTCCGCCTTGAAGGCTTTCAGAAAGGATTAGCCTTAGTTCTTCTTCCGTATGTACAACCTCATGCTCACTAGCTGGACTGATTCCAAAAATCCGCGTCAGCAAATTGGCAGATCCATTCAATAAAAAAATAAACGGATACATAACTTTGTAAAACATGATAATCGGCTTAGCTGTTGCAAGACTCATGGCTTCAGCCTTTTGAATCGCCACTGTCTTTGGTGCGAGCTCTCCTAAAACAACATGAAGAAATGTGATAAGAAAAAATGCAATTGAAAATGATAAAGTGTGAGTTAGCCCTTCAGATAAGCCTGCATGCTCAAAAAGAGGTCTCAGAAATATTTCAACCGTTGGCTCCCCTAACCAGCCTAGACCTAATGCAGTAATTGTTATGCCAAGCTGACAGGCTGAAAGATATCCATCCAGGTTTCCCAGCACTTTTTGAGCGGCTAATGCCTTGCTGTTTCCTTCTGAAGCCAAATGGTCAATTCTCGTTTTGCGGACTTTTACGATTGCAAATTCAGTTACAACGAAAAACGCCGTTAGAATGATGAGTAAAATGATCATGAGTACGTTGAAGATTGGCATAAGATCCTCCCCATCTTTATTTACACAAGATTTTATTAAGATTGCTCAACTATTTCCCTTTTCAAACATACGTTAAACAGAAATAAAGGGGCAGCATGGCTGTCCCCGGGAATGCTATGATTGTAATCTGCTTTCAACAGCCTGACATACTTCCTCTGCTGACATACCATGAGCGTTCAAGACAGAGCCTTGAGTCACCACGTCTTGCATGCCCATAACATTCTCATCCTGTCCGGAAATTACACAGCAATCACAGCCATTTGCATCTTGTTCCTGACGAAGTTCTACTACATCATGCCCTGCAGCTCTCAGAGCTTCAGAAACATTCGTTAATGATTGTTCAACACCAATTCTAGCCATATTCCCACCTCCTTACTTTTGTTAATGTTTCCAACTCTGAGAGGGAATATGTAATGTACATATCAAGTGATTGCAACAGGTGCGGGTGTGTAGGTTTATGGGTGGGTGTGTCGACTCGTGGATAATTCACAAAAACTTTTGGATTAAAGGCTAAAACTTTTGGATTGAGGGCAAAAATATATGGATTGGCAGCTATTATTTTTGGAATGAGATAGCTTTTTCGCTCTGATGTGAAACAAAAAAACGGCCGCAGTGGCCGTTTTTCTAATTTCTATTTCCTTTAAAGGTGAAATATTGGATTAAAAGATCTACCGCATGCTGAATTGCTTCTTCTTGCGGCTTTAATTTTGAATGATGCAGACCAAATGGAGTATCAACCCCAAGCCAGAACATGAAACCAGGAATTTTTTCTAAAAAATATCCATAATCTTCTCCTGTCATAGCCTCTTTGCATTCAATAACATTTACAGTTTCTTGCTGTTTTGCAAATTCCATGAATTCTCTAGTCAGATCCGGTTCATTATCTACTTGACGATAGTTTGAACCATAATCGATCATCGTTTCACAGTCAAAACCGTGAGAAATTCCTTCAACGAGTGCTTCAATCCGCTTTTTCACCTTAACCATCGCTTCAGGAGATAAAGTTCGAATTGTACCTTCGAGTCTTGCTTTCTCGGCAATGATATTTTGTTTAGTTCCACCGGTGATCTTGCCGATGGTAACAACTGCTGAATCCAGCGGATCGATATTACGAGAAACGATCGACTGCATCTGTGTAACAAGATGGCTTGCTGCGACTACCATGTCATTACTAAAATGCGGGTAGGCAGCATGACCGCCTTTTCCCACTAAATCTATAAAAAGTTCTGACGTGTTCGCAAACAGCAATCCTTCTTTTACTGCAATGGTTCCAACTGGATACTCCGGGGCGATATGAAGCGCAGTTATCTGATCCGGCTTAAGCTTTTGAAAAAGCTCACTCTCACGCATCGGCAACGCTCCGCCCGGCCCTTCTTCTGCTGGCTGAAAAATAAATAACAAATTATCATCAAGCGGATTTTCTGCAAAGCGGGATAAAAGACCAAGGGCGATCGTCATATGAAGATCGTGTCCGCAAGCATGCATCAGTCCATCGTGCATTGACGTAAATTCATAGCCTGTTTCTTCAGTAATCGGAAGTCCATCCATGTCTGTACGATAAGCAATCGTTTTTTCGGGATTTTTACCTTTTACTTTTACAAAGATACCT
Organism: Fictibacillus arsenicus; assembly: GCF_001642935.1. Taxonomy (NCBI): domain Bacteria; kingdom Bacillati; phylum Bacillota; class Bacilli; order Caryophanales; family Fictibacillaceae; genus Fictibacillus; species Fictibacillus arsenicus. Next base: position 1,682,513 of record NZ_CP016761.1, on the reverse strand, counting down.
GTTTCCCACGTGTGCACTTCAAGATTGCCCTGATGAAAAGTGGAGATGAGTTCAAGCAGATACCTTTGAGTCTTAAATTCCTGAAAGCCAAGCTCCGGTATACGGTGCAGGTCTTTTCTGATCTCAATTAATGGTTTCATCTTCTCTCATCCCCTAAATTTATTAGTCGTTTAATTGACGTAGTTCTTGTCTGATTTCTGTTTTTGATTTTGTTTTTTCATCAATCTTCTTAAGAACGCGAGCTGGTGTTCCACCAACAACTGTGTAAGGTTCTACATCTTCGATAACAATAGCACCTGCGGCAACAACTGCACCTTTACCAACTGTAACGCCTTCAAGTACAACTGCGTTTGCTCCGATTACAACGTCGTCTTCAACAACGACCGGCTTTGCTGATGGTGGCTCAATTACTCCCGCAAGGACAGTTCCTGCACCAATGTGGCAGTTCTTCCCTACAGTTGCACGTCCGCCTAGGACAACGTTCATATCGATCATTGTGCCTTCGCCGATTACTGAACCGATGTTAATAGAAGCACCCATCATGATAACTGCGTTGTCTCCGATCTCAACTTGATCACGGATTATCGCACCTGGTTCGATACGCGCCTTAATGTTCTTCATATCCAATAAAGGAATCGCAGAATTGCGGCGGTCATTTTCTACTACATAGTCTTCGATACTGCTTTCGTTTGCGCGAATCGCAGCTTCGATTTCCTTCCACTCTCCAAATAATACTGCTGTATTGCCAGAAGGGAATACTTTCGTTTCATTTCCGAAATCTATATTGTCAAGATTTCCTTTTACATAAACTTTTACAGGTGTAGATTTTGTGCTGTTTTGAATAAATGAAATAATCTCGTTTGCATCCATCATTTTCATAATTGTTATGTCCTCCTTAAAAGTCATTCTGTATTGTATTAAACCACTAAATATCGAAACATTCAAACGTTATTCTCTTGTTAATTTTTGAATCAATTCCATAAACACGTTTACCTGTTTCAGTTCAGAACCCATACCATGGTGAATCAGCCATGTATCTCTTTTAAGAACATTTCCCCTTTTATCTGTGAGGGGTATTTTGAATACCTCATCCTCTGGCCGCAGGCTGATCGATGGCAAAATAGCATAGCCGATTCCGTTCAATGCCATCTGTTTGCAAGTTTCAATCTGGTCCACTACGATCGTCTTCTGCGGAGTTGTCTTAAAGTGACTGTGCCACCAATCCTGAATCTCTTGATAATAAGTGGAATGGCTTTTAAATTGGATAAAAGGCTTGGATGTCTCTGACAACTCTTCAACGGAAGAAATCGCAGTATCAACCAAGTAGAGATGATCAGATAAAATGTGCTCTTTACTGCCGCGCCACTCGGGATTTCCGCGGACAATCCCTAAGTGGATGCGGTCTTCATATAAATGCTTGATGATCTCAGAACTCCAGCCGGTAATAAGAGAAATATTAACGTGAGGATAAAGGTTCACATATTCCTTTAAAACATGCGGCAGCCAATACTGGCCGATGATTGAAGCTACTGCTAATTTTAGTGTTCCATGAACGTGCTCTGAGAGAGATTGCAGTTCTTCTTTAACCGCTTCCTCTTTTTGCAGCACTTCATTCACATATGAAATTATTTTTTCACCCGCTGGAGTAAGCGTCAAGCCTTTTTGCGATCTGATAAATATAATGGTGCCCCAATTGTTTTCGATGGATTGCAGCCGCTGGCTTAAGGCCGGCTGAGATACATACAGTCTTTCTGATGCTTTTCTCATATTCAGTTCTTCTGCCAGTACGTGTAAAATTCGAAACTCGGATAATTGCATAGTGTGCCTTCTTTCAATCAATAAGTTTTACTTATATACCTTCGTCCAATTTATGTAATTTATTTTAAGTATACCGTAACATAGGATATATATGTAAACAGAAATGAAAGGATGTGTCGCCATGTATATCCTCATAGTAGTCGGCTTTTTTGCCACTTTTATCGGTACACTGTCTGGCAGCGGCGGTATGATCAACTTTCCTATTATGCTTTTATTAGGAATACCTGTTCATTCTGCTATTGCTGCTAATAAGTTTGCCAATATGTTCAGCTCGTTTTCAAGCTTTTTTGTGCTATTAAGAAAAAATGACGCGAAACTTAAACCTTACTTTTTATCAGGTGCAGTAAGTTTAATTGGCGGAATCAGCGGAGGCTTAATCGCATCAGCGATCTCGAGAGAAAACTTAACGATTATCGCTTTACTATTATTAAGCGGAGCATTATTCTTAACTTTTATTAAAACAAAAAAAGATATCAGCCCCGAAAACGAAGCAAAACAGCTTCCTGCACGAAAATATCCGTTCCTCTTTGGAATCGGAGCGTATGACGGCATGTTCGGTCCTGGACAGGGCACCATGCAGATGCAGCTTTTCTTAAGAAATGGCTTTTCTTACATCCGCACCGTTTCATTTACCAGGTTCAATACTTTCTTAAGCTGTACGGGTGCAGTTGTTACTTACTTTTTGGCGGGTCATTATATGTGGGATATTGCAATACCTCTTACAATCGGTAGTATTTGCGGTGCACAGGTTGCCGTTAAACTCGCACCTAAGCTAAAAACAAAACAAGTTACAATCCTGATGAGGACTGTAACCGTTATGCTTATTCTTCAATTAATCATTCAATGGGGGTAGTTTCAATGAAAATTTCGGGTATCCATCATGTGCAGCTATGTATTCCTGCAGACAAAGAATCAGAAGCAAAAATATTCTATAAAGATGTCCTTGGACTAAAAGAAATTCCTAAACCGGAAGCTCTTAAGAAAAACGGAGGTATGTGGTTCCAGATCGGCAGCCAAGAACTACATATTGGTGTAGAGGATCAAGTGTTCAAAGGAAAACATCATCCAGCCTTTTTAGTGATGGGGCTGAGTGAATTAAAAGATCACTTAACAGCTCAAGAAATCACGATTCAAAAAGAGTTACCAATTCCGGGTTTTAACCGCTTTTCTATTCGTGATCCTTTTGGCAACCGAATTGAGTTTATTGAACCAGAATAAAACGGTTTATTTATTCTTTCCATCTTCGGGTTCAACATGAACTTGTATACTTTCAACATTATAAGCTTCTTTAATCGTATCCTCTATTTTCTCTGTAATCTCATGGCTTTCCACTACATTCAGAGAAGGATCGACTTTAATCGTTACATCAATGATTGCACGGTTACCATGCTTTCTTGCCTTTAAATCACCTACGTTTTCAACACCATCGACATCTAAAATCTTATGCTCCATCTCTTTGCCTTCTTCGTAATCAAATCCGTCTGAAAGGTTATGGGAAGTTTCGGTGAAAATTTCCCAACCAGTTTTAATAATAATTAAGCCTACTAAAACAGCTGCGGCAGGATCAAGCCAAGCCATTCCGATCTGCGCGCCTAAAATACCTACTGCAGCTCCAATACTTACAAATGCGTCAGAACGGTTATCTAGTGCTGCTGCCTTTAATCCTTGGCTATCCGTTTCTCTGGCAACTTTCATATTGTAAAAGTAAACTCCAAGCATAACAGCTGCACCAAATAAGGCGATAATAGCAGCTGTTAAAGAGGGCTCTGTTTCAACACCTTTAAACATCTTTTTAATGGAAGAAATCAATACTTCTATTCCAATTACAACCATTATGAATGACGCTACCATCGAGGCAATGGTTTCTGCACGAAGATGACCATAGGGATGATCTTCGTCTGCCGGTTTTCTTGAAATTTTTAAACCGATTAAAACCGCGATAGATGCGATAATATCAGTGGCGTTATTCAATCCATCAGCAATAAGTGCATCAGAATTGTAAACGAATCCTGAGACAAGCTTAACGATTGATAGAAATATATATGCTCCTAAACTGTAGTAAACACCGCGTTCCACTCTTTTTTGCTGATCAGCTTGCATTCTCTCTTCTCCTTCATATGTAATACCTTTTTAATCATAAAGAATGGTTTCCGGGTGGGTCTAGAGCAATCTTTTTCCCTATAGGAAACAATTAGTGTTCGTAAATCATTTTCCGCGTCATCCCGCCATCGATCGTCATGTTTTCACCGGTGATAAAATTATTCTCAGGGTCTGCAAGAAACAAGCAGGCTCGTGAAATATCAGATGGTTTCCCTACTCTTTTTGAAAGATGCTGTTCATGATCGATTTTTCTTAGCTCAGAATAATTTCCCGTATGGATCCAGCCGGGACTAATTGAATTCACCGTAATACGGTCTTCTGCAAAAGAAGATGCAAGGGCATGTGTCAGCGCAACTATGCCTCCTTTTGTTGCAGCATAAGCTTCAGAATGCGGTTCTGACATGAATGCACGCGTTGATGCCATGTTAATAATCGAACCGCCGCCTGCTATTGCCATATATCTTGCTGCTTCTCTAGAAAATAGAAAAACGCTCCTTAAATTGGTCTGTATGATTTCATCCCATTCATCTACAGATAATTCATATGGAGATTTCCATATTGAAATTCCTGCGTTATTTATGACACAATTGAGACCGCCTAATTTATCATTTGTTTCAGACACAGCTTTTATAATCTCTTCAGGTTTTTTTACATCGCAAGTAATGGAATTACTTTTCGGTTCGATATGACGGACTTCGGTTAAAGTTTTCTCCAGCTCTTGCTGGTCGAAATCTATCAGAGAAGGAATCCATCCCGCTTTTGCAAAATCGACCGCGATTTGTTTTCCAATGCCTTGAGCCGCTCCAGTAATAAGTACAATACTTTTAGTAGAATTCATAGCTAACCCTCCGCTCGTATTTTTTCACTACTATTCTTTCCCTATTTTACGTCAACAGAATCAAAAAAAAGAAAGCCGCCGACGGTGCCGGCAGCTTCTAAATTACTTCTTTCTCCAGCCGCATGGCGGACGCGGAGGACATGGAACACATGGAGGCGGACAAGGGTTAGCCATTATCGGTGAAGTAGTTCCGCAAAGGTTCTGCTGAGTTGCTTGGTTAACAACATTCGTGTTCTGCGGGAAATAATGAACATATTTATAGTTTGTCTGATTAACCTGTGTTGTTTGAGTAGGATGAATCATTGGTACATATACATCTTGCTGATTATATTGCATCTGTTGGTTAGTAGGACTATATTGTGCAGGCAAAACTTGCGGAGGGTAATATTGCGATGGTGAAACTGGAGGATATCCGCAACCACCCATTTGAGGCATTTGTGCCATTGCACCCAAAGTAGGTCCCTTCCCCATCTGAGGTGCTTGTGCCATTGCTCCCAATGTTGGTCCCATTGGTCCCATTGGTCCCATTCCCTTTTTAGGGAAAATTCGAGGGCGTTTAAACAAAAAAGACTTCTCCTTTCAAAATCTTTAATCATATTTCTCTTTATTTTATGTAGGACGACTTAAAAAGTTCGTCCAATTCCATATAAAAACACCCTAATTTATAAGGTGTTTTGGTTTTCATATACTTTTCTATGACAATCATAACGAAATTAATATATCTCATACGCCTATACCTAACGATCGAAGCATGCCAATGAAATTCTGACTGTAAGTTTCAGGATTAAATTTTGATTTTACATGAATTAACCCGTTTGCTCGGATATATTCTCTTAATTGAAGATTGTTAAGTAATTCTTTCGCTTCTGTTACTGCGTGATCTATGTTTCCTAATACATAATATTTTCCGGTTTGGTTATGGATAACAGAACTTTTGACTCCGTCAGAATCGGTAGTTAGAACAGGGCATTTACAGCTTAAAGCTTCTAGTATAGAATATGGAGCCCCTTCTACTTTAGAAGTGGAACACAGAAACCCGCCTGAGTCCCCTATTCTTGAAAAAATTTCAGCCATTTTAGTATTCGGTATATTCTGTAATATTGATAAGTTCTTAGTTAGTCCGAGCTTAACAATTAATCTTTCAAATTCAATTCTTTCTTTATAAACTGCAAGTGTCGGGTCTTCAAACATATATAGTTGTATATTTGGATTAAATTGTTGTATAAGTCGTTGGCCAATATAAAGAAACTCTTTCCAGTTTTTATTATCTTCAATACGTCCGATCCAAGCCACAATGGGATGAGAAGATTTCGCAACATCTTGATAACCAAACTGATTTGTATCAAAACAATTATTAAAGCTGAATTTCGGTATTTCAGGAAATATGTTATCAAGCAATTGAACAATATGCGGTGTTTTTGGATTTAGTAATGCATCAGCATGTTGTTTTATTTCTGATCGACCAGCCAAAATGAATTCTCTCGCCTTATCTTTGGCGCCTAATCCTTGAATTTCAATGATCAGTTTTCCTTTATATCCTAACCTTCTGAATAAAGGAAGTATCTTATAATCGGACACTATTACAATGGCGCTATATTGTCCTTGATCTAAAATATTTTTTATCATTTTTGGATCTTTACCTATAAAACAAGGACCATCAAAATGATTAACTAGTTCTCTTCGCGCTTCATAATAAAGGCAATGACAGTTTATATTGAATTTTTTCAGTGCAGCACATCTTTGACGGTTCAAAGTTTCAACTCCGCCACTAGGTATATAAAAGACAAATAATATATTCATTCTATCTCCTAAAAAGGATTAAACCCTCCTAAATGCATCGACCTTATAATAAAGCATGCATATATAATCTTAAATAAAGTTTTTTTCAGCAAATTACAAAATTACTTTTCTGCTAATAATAAAAAATTAATCTATTCTTACAAATTGGAATATGGTCTAAGTCCACAGCGGTAATTTTAATAAAATAATTTAATCCTTTATATGCTTATATCACAAATAGCTGCCTTACAAATTTGTTCAAATGCAGAAGCAGTTCGTTGTAATGTCCATTGCTGTGAGTCCAGTTCTCCTTGTGAAGCTAATTTAATTCTTAAAGCTGGATTGTCAATAAGCCGCATAATATCTGAAGCCAACCTGTTTTGATGTCGATAAGACATTAAACAATTACTTTCATGGTTACAGTATTCAGTGTTTCCCCCAGCATAAACAGTTGCAAGGGCAGCCCCGCATCTCATTGCTTCTAAACCTGGCAGGGGAGCAGCCTCATAAATAGATGAAGTGACAAATATATCAGATTGACTATAAAGCTGACACAATTCCTGATCATTTGCTGGAGTAAAAAAACGAAAGGATTTTGCATTTTTTATATTTTGGAGTATTTGAGATTTGGCGAACTCATTAGGTGGACATATAAGATTAAATTGAAGGTTAGGATATCGGTTCTTAACGAGGTTTAATTGTTGAAGTAAATAATCCTGGTCTCTATGCCATGTCCATCCACCTTCAGGCATTCTGACAATCGCAGAGATTTGGAGGGTAGGGTTGTGATGGCGTACTTTTAAATTCTTGAAATTCGGATTTACATATATAGGAATAATTTGCCCGGTTAATCCGGTTAATAATGAGATTAACTTTTGTTGATATTTAGATAATATAACAAGATAAGGTGCCTTGTAGTAGGAATGAAAAGAAAGGTTTTGATCAGGCAAGAATATAGGTTCATAACATAAACTAAAACGGATATGAAGTCCTTTTCCATTTAGACTGGCTTGATGAGCTGATTCAACTGTTGTAAAGAAATTAGAAACAATAATATCACTCTTTGGATAATCGCTTGCTGATAGTCTTTCTGCACTTTTTCCATGGATGATTCTAGCTCGTACATTATATTCATTGATACTGTTTTTCAACATAATAATCGTTACATCATGACCTCTATCCACAAGGTAATTAGTAATATCCACAAGCATTCGTTGTGCTCCACCCTTATTTAGGGATAAAATAGGGAAGGTAAATTTAATCTTCTTATCTTTCACGAAAATCTCTCCAAATCTTTTAACTTTGTTTAACATCCTCTTGTTGGTATCGATAAAAGGATACCGTTTATGAGTTCAATTTTTTTCATTCAAGTAACCAAGTGTTTTAGTAATTTTTATTGCGTTTATTAAATAAGGGAGAGACTGGTACGTCGGATAGGTTAATCCTCTGAATAAACTAACGTGCAGAGTATTTTCGGGGAACCCATGTTAATTTACCCACAATACCTTAAATTTTGTGCAACAAAATTTAAGCTTTAATGATTTCATGGGAAAATATAAATTTGGTGTGGAGAGGAAACTTAAAAGTAGAAATTTTTATTTAATTCTTCCGATTATCAAAATATTTTATATCTGCCCTTTTCTTTCCTGATTAATTAATTGGATTAGTTTATGGTTGTATTTTTGTTGTAAAAATCGAACTTCTTTAAGTAATAAATCAGTAAACCTGCGTGTACCCATTTGGTCGTGAACTCTATATTTCACCAGCGGTTCATGCAAATAATACAATTCATAATTTTGTACTGCACGTAACCAAAAATCGTAATCTTGTGTACACTTTAATTTTTCATTAAAAAATCCAATACTCGAGAACACCTGCCTCTTCATCATAACAGTACAGCCATTAATATGGTTTTCAGATCTTAAATTTGTCAATAAATCTATTTTATCCTTGAAAGACTTTCCTGCCATTTTAACGGTTAATTGGTTATGAGTGTTGATTAACGAATAATTTGTATAACTAATATAAGCATTATTTTCTTTCATAAAGCCTAATTGTGTAGATACTTTGTTTTTATCAAAAATATCATCTGAACTTAGCCACGCAAAATAATCTCCTGTGGCTTTCTTAATCCCTAAATTTAGAGCACTTGCAGTTCCGCCATTTTGTTTTTCAAAATAACGAATTTGGTTTTGGAAAGGATTTATTTTTTCAATGAATTTTGTTGAACCATCATTCACGACAATTATTTCAACATTATGATAGGTTTGGTCTAATGCACTTTTAATTGCTTGGTCAATAAAAGGACAATTATAAAATGGAATGATAATAGATACCTTTGACATCTAAATCTCTTCTTTCAAATACTATTAGAATTTTAAATATTAGAATTTATTAGAGTCAATTCTTGAAACTCTAATATCAAATTTATTAGAATTTCTCTTAGAGACAATTCCTATAAAACAGACTGCTTTTACCCCGTTAAATGATAAAAAGTTAGATCAATTGCTAACTAAGCTTGGCCACCTTCTATACAGTATGCTTCTTTCTAATTTTTGTGCATTTTATACGAAGGTTCTTCAATTAAAACCCCATTTCAAAATAATTAAAATGGGGTTGGAAGTCTCTTTTATTAGTCTTGAATCGCATTTCCAATTAAACTTACAGGTCCTACCACCGTGGCATTTGTCGTGATAGATGAGGTAGATAATTGAGCAGTCAGTCTATATACGTGGAATACTGTTGTTACATTTCGATCAACAAAACTTAACGGAATATTACGGAATTCCAAAATAGCTAATGGCGAAGAAATGGTTGATGCAATAACACTACTATCTCGAAGAACTCTGAATAAAACATCAGGTGCACCTAAAGCCGATCTTAAACCAACACTACCAGATAAAACTACATCTGTATCGATTGTAGGAATAGTAAGTCCAAATTCAGCTAGTATAATTTGAGTGGTTGGAACCGTTCTAGATATACTATCATTAAAATTTGTAGGTACGCTAGCATTGTAACTTACAATTTGAGCCATATCATACATCTCCTTCCTTAAGGAATTGATATATTATATGTTCAGAATGAAAGACTGGATAGGTTAGCAAACTATATTTCTACTCCTTTTTTTAAAAAAACGAGTAGAAATATAGAAGGTTTTTCTTTCATGCATTTATTTTTTTGATTTCTTCCCATTCAGCAGGCGAAAGTAAATTAAGTTGATTCATAATGTTTAATTTCACAAGCCTGTATACTTCTAAATCTAATTGGTTTTGCTGTTCTATCTTTTTAACAATATGTGCAGGAACTTCCTGAATTGATGGACGGGTCTTAGTAATGTTTTTCTTTGTGTAATTTATATTTTTCCAACCATATTTTCTTTTAAAAAGATAGAGAGATTCATTAAACATCTCTGTTAAACCGACAACATCGAAAGTTTTTAAATTTTCTTTTGCTTTTTCCAGAGTTAGATTTCCTTGTGAACCACAGATTTGGATAGACTGTCCGTTTTTTGTCTGTGGGTCCCATTCGATATATTCTTCTAAAGACATGTTTCTCATATTATTTTGATAATAACCGGGATAGTCTTTAAGAAAATAATATAAAGAAACTACACGATTTACGGGTTCACGCATCATAGTAAAGTAAGAAAAAGGTTTTGAAAAAATTTCATGAACGCCATAATAGTGGTGACCCGACACCGCCTTAATTGCCTTTTGATTCCGAATGCTTGAACGATTAAATCGTTCCCTCATTTCTGCCTGTTCAACATGATCAAAAATTTCATTATTTTTATAACAATTTCTGAATATGGAATTAAGTGTAGTCCCCCCTGATTTAGGGATATGCATAAAAATAAGTAATTTTTCTGCCATCGCTCCACTTCCTCCTAAAAATGATTACTTTCATATAAAAATTTTTAAAGAACTAATTCCTTTTCGTCAGCCCTTCCGTCCAATCGAGAAACTTAAAACTATAAATTTTTTAATACATAATATTTTATGTTAGATATCTCCTGCTCGTTACGAACTTGAAAAAAGAAATACATTAATAAAATGATTACCTAATAAACAAAAAGCCTGTAACCCTTGATACAAGAATTACAGTCATAAAATCAAATATATGTTTATGGTGACACGAAAGTGGTTGTAACCCCTGTCAAGGTACCTAATAAAGAAAGACTATAACAGTTTCAATCGTGAAATAAAGAGAGTTCACTACTTTCTTGAAAATAAAAAGAAAAAAACCCTTTTGTAGAAAGAGTTTAATATACTTTGTTATGGTGACCCGAGAGGGGTTCGAACCCCCGACCTCCACCCTGTCAAGGTGGCGCTCTCCCAGCTGAGCTATCGGATCTTTATTTTTTCGGAACAATTAAAAATATACGACAGGGCAGCTGGTCTGTCAATAAAAAATTGACTTTATCAGCCTGCACACCATTTATGAGCCTTCATTTATTTTTATGATCCTTCAAAAAAGTTTATGGTCCTTCAACAGATTTTATGAGCCTTCAAATTATTTTATGGTCCTTCAAGTTTATTTATAGATTTTTCGACAAACACTCTGCTCTCAAAACATAAAAAAACCTCCGCCAGCGCGGAGGCTCCTCTATTAACCTATTTTTTCTTCATTTTCATGCTGTGCGATTTCTTCAGCTGTCAGTCGCTCCTGCTTATCGCGAAGTCTGTGTGCAAGCCGGCTTGAGGCGTTGGCAGCAATACTTGCAACCAGGTCATCTAAGAAAGTATGAACTTTTCCGTTTGCTATCTTTGTATCAAGCTTTTGTATGATGCCCATCTTAAATTTATCTAAGTGGCCAAAAGTCGTAACAGCGATGCTTCCGTATCCAAATACAGCACCGAGGGCAATCGTTTCATCCACCCCGAACAATCCTTCATCCTGTTCAACGATACTCTGCAAAGGTTCTGATAGTTTTTTTTGCTCAGCCAATATATCGAGTTCTACACCTACTAAAATAGCGTGTTGAATTTCTCTTTTCATTAAGACTGCATCAACGCTCTCGATACATTCTTCTTTAGTCAGTCCTGGTGAAAATGGAATTTGCATTTCATAAACGATTTCTGCGATCTCAGGTATGGTGACGCCTCTTTCATTCAGCAGCCTTCTAGCTGCCGCTTCGACTTCCCTACTGTGCACTCTATTTTTCAACAGACTTCACCTCATCTTCATGTTCACTATTAATCGTCATTCGTATTGATTCTTTCATTATAGCATTATATGTTACAATTATACGAGCCGAATGAAAACGCTTTTACTTAATATGATGTCAGCAAAGGAGGTCCGTTTATGGCCATTCTTAAAGGTTCCATTACAGACGATAAAATTCAGAGCAAATATTTAGATGAAACAATAGATTTACTAATCTATCTTCCATCACGGTACACCCCGCTAGTAAAATATCCAATATTAATAGCACAGGATGGCAGGGATTATTTTCAATTAGGAAAGCTGGCAAAAACGGCTGACCGCTTGATGGAAGAACACCAAATAGAAGATTGTATAATTATTGGGGTGAACCATAAAGGAATTGAAGACAGAAAAGCAAAATATGATCCATCAGGTGAAAAACACGAGAATTATATACGGTTTATGGCATATGAATTGACAGCCTATTTAAATGAGAAATTCAACACATTACAGCTAGGCGCAGGCATGGGATTAATCGGAGATTCACTTGGCGGGTATGTGGCTATGAAACTTAGTCTTTTATATCCGAATACCTTTGGAAAAGTGATTGTGCAATCGCCTTATATTCCAGAGGAACTGCTGCAAACCGTTGAATCTATCGAACAAATGCAAACATTAACGATCTATCATTCCATTGGCGATGAAGAACATAGCTTCACTAATCCTGAAGGAATAACAAAAGATTTCCTTGCACCAAACCGCAGAATGAACAAGCTGCTAAACAATTTTGCTCTGGATTATGAATACTCAGAGTTTCAGGGTAATCATCTTTGGGTAAACTGGCAAAAAGATTTAGTCCCCGCATTAACTTTTCTTTACAATAATCGCTAACTGTGGGAAATAAAAAGAATATTTGGTATACTATTTCAAAAGATGAGGGAGGAAGAATTATGAAATATGGTATTGCTATTTTTCCATCAAAAAATCTACAAGACAAAGTAAATTCATACCGAAAAAGGTACGATCCACACTATGCCCTTATCGCACCTCACATCACGTTAAAGGAACCATTTGAGGCGACTGAAGAAGAGCTTCAGGATCAGATTTCCTATATCTCATCTGTAGCTCAGAACATTAATCCATTTTCAATTAAGATTAACAAAGTTGGTTCGTTCCATCCTGTTAATAATGTAATCTACTTAAAAGTAAACGAAGCTGAAGAATTAAAGTCACTGCACGATCAGCTGTATTCAGGTCCCCTTGATCACCAGCAGCCTTATAATTTCGTTCCCCATTTAACATTGGGACAAAAACTATCAGACGAAGAGCATTCAGATGTTTTGGAGCGCCTTCGTATGATTGACATTGAACACGAAGAACAGATCGATCGTTTCCAGCTTCTCTACCAGCTGGAGAATGGATACTGGACAGTATATGAAACATTTCGTCTTGGAAAGGGTGTCTAATAAGTTTGATTAAAAAGTATACATCTGATGAACAAGGATATAGAGATGCATTAGAAGTTAGAAGAGATGTATTCGTACAGGAACAACAAATTGACGAAAGCGAAGAGATCGATGAGTACGAAGATTCCGCTACTCATTTTGTTTTGTACGATGAAAACAGCAAGCCTGTTGGAGCATCCAGACTCCGCGAAGTTAATGGTGAAGGTAAAGTTGAACGGGTTTGCATCCTTTCATCACATCGAAAAAAAGGATTAGGTGAAGAATTGATGATAGCTATGGAACAGACAGCTAAAGATCTATCTATTCCGAGCCTTATATTATATGCACAAATTCAGGCAGAAGACTTTTATAAAAAACTGGGGTATCAAACCACATCCTCAGAACCATTTTTAGATGCCAACATACCTCATGTAGCCATGAAAAAAGTATTGAATTCGTCCGAGTGACGGAATCAATACTTTTTTAGTTTATAAACATCCTATCTCGTCAAAACTGAACAGTAATACGTTTATTATGAGGAGATACGGTTGATGGACATACATGTGGGACAACTAACTACAGAACTGATTGTGGGCTTTCTGGCTCTTTTTATCCTTACAAAAATTTTAGGAAAAACTCAAATTTCACAGATTACTCCATTTGATTTTATTTCGTCCATCTTTTTAGGCGAATTAGTGGGTAATGCAATGTATGATGACGAGACTTCTATTTTTGTCATTTTGTACGCTATTTTAATATGGGGTTCTCTCGTATATTTGATAGAGATCATCTCACAAAAATTCAAAGGTACTCGTAAAGTGCTAGAAGGTGCGCCTACTATTGTTATCCGCAAAGGATTGTTAGATCGAGATCAGCTTAAGAAGAGCAAGCTTGATATAAATCAGCTGCAAAACTTAGTCCGGCAAAAAGGATACTTCAGTCTTCGCGAAGTCGAATATGCCATCTTAGAAACAAACGGCACACTTAGCATATTGCCGAAATATCAATACGGATCACCAAATAGACAAGACTTGAATATGCAAACAGGACAACAGCCTGAACTTCCTGTTACTCTAATTCTAGATGGAGAAATAAATACGGATAATCTTTCAACCGCTGGAATATCAAAAAAGAAACTATTAAATCAGATTCATGAGCATGGTTATAAATCTGTTGAAGAGGTTCTTTATGCAGAATTTTCAGAAGGGAAACTGTTAATCATGCCGATGACTGACCCGAAAAAATAACAGGTCGCCCTTCTTTTATGGTATAAACCGCTTTCCCTTCTTCAATTAGCTGAATTAAGTATGCTGTTATAGCTGTTCTGAATAAAGAATACATTCCGAAATTTGCAGGTTCAATCTCATGTTTAACAAGCATTTTTGCAATGAGGTCTTCCAACGAAAGACCGCGATCGCCACACGCGATCAAGAAATTATTCATTTGGCTCAATAGTCTTTGGTGGACTTCAATATTCCCTCTTATCGTATCCTTGTACTTATCTGAAAAAGCACCATGTCCCGGGAGCATTCCGTCAACTTTTACACGAAGGAGATAATCTAGTGTTGAGAAATTTGAAGCGGAGTCAACGATAAAAGGAATCTTATGTTTTTCTATAACTTCCATGCCGAGAAACGCATCAGCTGCAAAAAGTATCTCATTGTATAAAATCCCGAATTGATTATGACTATGACCAGGCAAATGAATGAATTCAACTTCAAACGAACCATCGCTCCAAATTCCTGACTCACAAATTTCATCAATTTGTATGGAGGGAGCTTCTAAAAATTTGTTCCGCATCTCTTTTAATGGTGTATTGCCATGAAACAAGTACATCGGTTCTAGAATAGGATATCTCATAATGGCTTCTTCAAGTGAAGGAGCTATTGTATGAACTTTATGGTTTTTTTGTATATATTGCGCGCCTCCAAAATGGTCAGCATGTGCGTGAGTAATAAACAAATGCGTAATTGGAAGCTTTTTGTCCTGCAGCAGTTTAATTGCTTTTTTTGCAGCAGATGACTCAAGACCTGCGTCGATCAGCATACCTGCACTTCTATCCTCGCTAACGATGTAACCTATATTGACAGCACTTTTAATATAAAAGCAACCCTCTTTAATTTCAATAAATTCCAACGGGATCACCTCAGATGTTAGTTAATAGTTTTTTCTGTCTCGGTAACTCTTTTTCGGATTAAGACCAAAAAAAAAGAAACCTATTAAATGGTTTCGTTAATAATCAATCCTTTTCCTTCTATTTCACTCAAGACTTGATGAAATCTCTTTTTTACTCCTGAAGGATCATGATTCTTCTGGCTGGATGGTGTAGGCACCGTTTCGTTTTGAATTGGAGGAACAGCAGAGACGACCGGAAGACCTCGTTGTGGCTTTTCCATCCGAACCGCATATTGGATATTTTGGATTGGGACATACGGTAAAATATAACCCATCTGCTTTCATCTCCTTTTTTTATGTATTTCTTTATTCTTTTCCCTTTTCCTCCTATCTTAAAGCATTTAATTAAAGAAAGAGCACCCTTATTTTGGGCACTCTTTAAAAACATGTTAATTGCTTACTCCCAAGGGTCGTAAAAATTGCTGGAGCTGGAAGAAGATTCATGCTTCTTATGACCTGACGTTTGATTCTTATGACTAGAATCATCTTTCTTATGACTTGATTCATGTTTGGACGAAGAAGATTCATGCTTTTTATGGCTGCTGGATTCAAACTTACAATGGCCTGAGCTGGAGCTGGAGCTGGAACAACAACAACAACAACAGCTTGAGCTTGAAGATTCTTCATGATCTTCATCATCGTGGATGATAACCTTGCCAGCCTTGATAATTACTTTATTTGCATAAATTTTCTTCTGTCTCTTCTTTTCCTGACTACAGAAAAAACAATCTTCCATGTTTCAACCTCCTCGTATAGTACATTTTATGCATGTCTAACGAGTTGGTTATAGACTCTCTACCTAAAAATTAATTGCTATATGGTTAACTGCTTTTGCGTTGTAGTTTTGTTTATGAAAATAAACAAATGCTTCTACCATAATATTATTATCTATTTTACTTTTAATTGGGATCTGAAAATCATTGAGAGATAGACGTTCACCACTGCTGAGTTTTGTTTCCCGAAGCGGACAAACCCAAATCTCACCTCTGTCTTTTGCTTGTTCTGCCCATTCATTATCCATAAACATCCATGTGAATTGAGTAAGTTCATCTTGAGTTGGTCCTGAAATTAATGAAACGATTTTTCCTTTTAAAGCAGCTGATTCTGCAGGTTGAAAACGAAAACAGATATATGGATTATCTAGAGCATCAGTTCCTGTATTTTCTATATAAAATGATCCTCTGACAAAGCCTGTTTTATCTTTAGTAAGAATCACAGAGTAATCAAAATAACTGATGCAGCTTGTTCCTTCAAGGATTCTTGATTCCTTTGTATTACTTGAACTTTCTGAGCCTTCTATAACAGGTTCTGAAGTACGATTTATGTTAAGTCTTTTTTCCATGCTTTTAATTCGCTGCTGGTATTGATCAATTTGCTGATCTTTATCGTTTAATTCATCTTGGATTGTTTTCAATAAGTCTTCATAGCTTTGCAATCTTTTTTCCATTTCTTGAACATCTAAACGATTTAGTTTTTTTGTGAGCTCTTCAACTTGTTTTCGTAACTGGATGATTTCTTCTTCTTGTTTTTCTATCACCTGTAAAGAATTATTCATTTCTAACTTTTCAATTGTTTCTTCGGCAAATACTAGTTTTTTTTCCAAATCAAGTGCCTTTTCTTTATAATATTCAACTCTCGAAATGAGCCGATCATAGCTAAGTTTATCTTTAGTCCCCATGCTTCTTCCCCCTTGTAAAAATAGGCTCTTTTCTTTATTGTATGTAACCTGTTTCTATTCGTTCACTATTTTTTACAACATAAAAAACCAACTGGCTATTGGCCAATTGGTTTCATATATTAATTATGCTGCATACAATTGTCTACAACGATACTTCCTTGATCCACAGAAACGATTCCTGTTGAAAATGTTTCGGAATTAATTAATTCGACTTCAAAAAGATTGCTTTCTCCATTTTGTACGATAGCCAGATTAAAGTCTAGTTGTTCCCCTGTGGTATCAACAGTTCCCTTTCCAGAAATGATGATTTTAGGCGCGCCATTGTGTTCAATACAGCAAAGTGAATCTTGAGTAAATTCCGTGGCTGTAAAGTTAAACTCTCTTGGTTTTTCTGTAGAACCCGTTTCTATAAAGTTTAACTTAAATGAACTGTTTGCTATATGATAATTCGGGCAAATGTTAATCGAAACAGTTGCACGGCCACTTTCGGTTGCTCCTTCCACACCATTAACTGTTAGTCCGCTGGCGTCTCCACTGGCTCTACACATGCAGCCTGGCCTGGGATATATGTCAGGACATCGTTGTGGATACGACTGTACTGGACATAGTTCTCCCTCGCCTTCTGCTGCAGCTAAATCATTCTCACGAGGGGCACAGAATTTCGCAAGAACCTCAAGCCTCACTTCCGCCTCTACTTGGATATCGACACAGAATGAAATATCCAAAGCAAACGAAGCAGGTGCTGGACTATTTAACAAAACAGTACCAGATGGAATACGAGCAATAATTTTAGAAATTTGAGCATAAAGCTCTGTTCCGTCTGGATAACACAAGACAAAAGGTTCAAATACTGAAGCATTTGCCATTATTTCTGTCACAACTGTCCCTTCTCTATCGACAACTTGCACCTTTATTTCTGTTGTAAACAAAAGCTCAACGAGCTGTGCTTCTGTATGCTGACCTCCGTTAAGCAAAGCTGTTACATCTCTTTTATCTCCTACTTGTTCGCAAAGATAAAGTTCAGCAGCTTCTGCATTTTCAGTCGATGGTGAAGTTTTAGGTACCTTTGCTAAGAACCTTAATGGACGACGTGAAGGATCATCTAGTGCTGCTTCTATTGCGGTGAGTTGTTCATCTGTTAAAGAAACTGTTTTTCTTACATCAAGCCTTGCAGTCACCCAGTCGTAAACTTTCTGGACGCGGATACACTCGTCTTGCAAGTGATTATGATTTGTTCCCATCGTTTCCCTTCCTTTCCTCATCATGTTCTAAAGATTCCATACATACTATGGGAATAGAGTAGGTAATGACACAAGAACGAAAGCCTATTTTTCACGTTAAGAAAAGCTAAAGGAGGAACAATATGAAATCTGTTTGGCATAACAATCATAAAGTGTGTGACTTAACACCTATAGAATACGACGCTCTTTGTCTTCTATTGCCATATTGGGGCTTACAGCTCAATCCAGATGGTGAGACCATCTCAGGAGCTCTTTCCAAGTTTGTGATAGGCATTCAAGGACTAACACAACAAAAGGTAAAAGAATTAGACCAACTGTTACACCATACTGGCATAGCCATCACAACAGACGATAGTAAAAAATGTGACCAAAGGTTTTACGTAGATTTTCATGAAGGTCACCCCATGCCATTAGCATTAAATACACCTGAAAAACAGCTGTATTACTTAAATCCCGCTACTTCATTCCGCTTGCCCGTTCAAGCTGCCATTCATAAAAGAATTACATTAAAGAGAAAAGACGGACCGTTATTTTTAGCAGTTAAGCCTGAATTTGAGAAACAAGTTGCCGAATGGATCAGTTACCTGGTCATTCAATCCTTCTTACGCTTTTCGTTTGAATCACTGGCTTCAATCTCAGAACCAACCTTTACCTCATGTGCCAATAAAATTCTGAATCACGTGAACAGTAATTTTGCAGATGTTCAGATTCCAAAAAGCCATAATTCCTTTGGCGAGGGTTTCAAATCAAATAATAATGAACAAACAGCACCGTCCGCCCATAAAGAGGTAATGAATAATAAGGAAGAAACAAAGCAAGCTGTTATTCCTTCTAAACATCCTGATCAAAAAGTGACTGTACCTCCAATCCGGCCGTTTTCGGCTTCAGGATCATTAATAACAAATCATATACCAAAACCATTTGAACAAGGTGATTTCATTTCTCAAAATGCTCAGCCAATTAATCCTTTTAAATCAAGTCCATTAAAGAAACAGCCTATTCAGCCTTTTAACGGAAACCAAAATAAAAACCAAAAATCCGTCATCCGTCCATTTCAGTCAAATCAAAACACCCCGTCCATCAACCGAGAATATAATGACAAAGCATCCAGGATATTTAGACAGAGGAGAGATGGAAAGTGAACAAGGATGAATTGCAAAAGTTATATACTGAAATAAAAGCAAATAAAGCAAAAGGAATTCATAACGACCCCAGCCTTATTAACCCTACAACAAAAAAGGGATGCGGATCATGCGGGAAGGTAACTTGGAAACCAAATAAAACATAATGATAAAGCTTAATTTTTTTCGCCCCCTTTTCATTCAAATATTGATGAAGGGGGTGTTCTATTTATAGAAAAGGAATGTACTATACTAATTTCAGTAAAGAGAGGTTAAAAATCCATGAAAATTTTTGTAACAGGTGGAGCAGGATTTATAGGTTCTCATCTGGTAGAAGAACTTATATCGGATAAAGTCGATGTTCATGTATTAGATAACTTGGTAACTGGAACTGTACAGAATTTACACCCCAGAGCAGTTTTTCATCATGAAGACATTTGTAGTTTAAATGTCAGAAAAATAATATACCATGAAAAACCTGATATTGTGTTTCATTTAGCTGCCCAAGCAGATGTCGAACGATCCATCAAAGAACCTAACTATGATGCGAATGTAAATATTAATGGAACGATAAATATTCTTCAAGCTTGCAGAGATTCAAAAGTTAAAAAAATAATCTTTGCCTCTACCTCTGCAGTTTATGGAAATTTACAAAAAGACTTGATTTCAGAAAACGACTTGTCAGTGCCTACCTCCTATTACGGATTATCTAAATTAACTGCAGAATTATACATCCGTCTGTTTTATGAGGTTTATCATTTGCCTTACACCATACTTCGTTATGGAAACGTATACGGACCAAGACAAAAACCAAAAGGAGAAGGAGGTGTTGTATCCGTCTTCTTAGAACAAATAAGAAAAGGATTACCATTAAATATTCATGGTGACGGCAAACAGACTCGAGATTTTGTTTATGTAAAAGATATCGTTAGAGCAAATTTAGCGGCTATTGACAAAGGGAATCAACAAACGATCAATGTTAGTACTTCAGAAAGAACGACAATTAAAAGTTTAATAAAAATTTTTTCCCAAATTCATACCAAAAAAATTGAGACTATATATGTTCAAGCTAGGAAAGGCGATATCAAACACAGTTGTCTTAACAATAGAAAAGCTTATACCTTGCTAAATTGGGAACCTAAGATGAACATTCAAGAAGCATTAGAAGAAACATACAAGTATTATATGAAATCTAACAATTAAGTAATCTATTATATCTTTGTTCTGGACGACAGGATTATGATTTAAAAATATCTAAAAAGGCTTAACAAACTAACCAAGTTGTTAAGCCTTTTTGTATGAAATAACAAAAATTGTGGTTCTTTGCAACCTTAACCTGTTTATGCCCCCTGCATTTTTCTAATTAATTCTTCTAAACTTTTTTTATAATTATTATTTACTATTTTAAATTCATTCAGTATTTCAGAAAGGTGTCGTTTCGTACCCATTTCTTCATGAATCCTTTGATTTGTCAGCGTTATATGATAGTAATCAATCGGAAAATGAAATGCTACTCTCATCCAAAATTCATAATCTTGGGTATACCTTAACGCTTCATTAAAGTAACCAATGGTATCAACAACTTTTTTAGACATCATGACCGTACAACCATTGATTGGGTTGTAAGTCTTGAATGCTATTATAATTTCCAAATTACTTTTATAGTGTATACCCGAATTGTACTTAATTATTTGATTATCCTTATCAACCTTATTAAAATTTGTAAAACAAATAAAAGAATTTCGTGATTTCATAAATTTTAACTGGTATTCAATCTTAAAAGGGTTAATAATATCATCTGAACTTAACCAAACAAGGTATTCTCCTTTTGCTTTTTTAATTCCTTCATTTAATGCAGAGGCAGCTCCTTTGTTTGCTTTTTCTATATATACAACACGAGAAAGATAGGGAGTAATTAAATGTTGGTGCTCAGTAGAACCGTCATTAACAACGATTAGCTCGATATTAGAGTAGGTTTGCTTTAATACACTTTCTATAGATTGTCCAATATAACGACAGTTATAAAAAGGTATAATAACGCTTACTAATGGATCGGTAACTGTCAAAGAACCACTCCCTTTCTACTTTTATTATTAAGCTATGTTCGTTTTCTATCTTGGTATAGACGATATAATTAGTTGTTCGTTTTTTTTTTAAAATATTAATAGTTAATAATCACTTGCATTTTACTATATAAATTATGTGTATGAACCATACCGAAACTTGTATAACTACATATACTATAAGAAGGCAGATATTTATCATTTGTCATATTTTCTCGATAATATCCTGATTTAATCTTTTATACAGATTTTTTCATTCAGAATTTCAAATGAAAATAGTATAAAACTAGATTTAACTAATTTAATGGGTATAGAAAGTATAGTAAGGAAGTGAAGGTGTTTGAGAAAAATTTATGTTATCGGAGGTCAACAAAAAGATAGAATTACTGAGGATTGGCACCAGTACGAAAAAGGTGTTGTCTTGCAAATAGATATAGATAGATATGAATTAATAAAACGCACGGAATATACATCTCCTCCAAACGTTTGTCCTGATAACGATCCCTCGATCGTGTTTAAAGCAGGAACAATTAGTAAAAAAAAGTTATATGTTTGTACTGAAACAGAAGTAATAATTTTTTCCCTTCCTAATATGAAACAGATAGACTATTTATCATTACCCTGCTTTAATGATCTTCACCATGTGCGGCCAAATCACAACGGAAATTTATTGGTAGTCAATACAGGGTTGGATATGGTCTTAGAAATTAATAGTTCTGGGAATGTTCTACGTTCTTGGAATGTGCTTAACCAACCTCCATGGGATCGTTTTTCTCCTAATGTTGATTATCGGAAAATCGCTACTACAAAACCTCATCAATCTCACCCAAATTTTGTTTTTCAAATCGGAAATGATATATGGGCAACACGTTGTTTGCAACAAGATGCTATTTGTTTAACAAAACCTGACCAAATAATAAATATTGGTGGTTCTTACATTCATGATGGTGTATTAGCTGGAGATACACTTTATTTTACAAAGGTTGATGGACAAGTAGTAACGGTTGATGTTCAAACTCTTCAAGTGAAAAACCATTATTACCTTAGTCTTTTTAGCAATCATAATAGTCCATTAGGTTGGTGCAGAGGGATTAAGGTGCTTGGTGACGACACTGTAATAGTAGGCTTCACACGAATAAGACCATCTAAATATCCTTTAGAGGATCAACAAAAATTTAATCAGTTAGATGCCGTTTTACCAACTAGAATTGCCTGTTATGACTTAAAGCATGGAAAATTACTTTGGGAACACGAACTTGAACAATACAACTTGAATGCAGTCTTCTCAATTCACAGTGAGGATGAGTAGTGATCTATTTTAAGAAATTCTCACGATCAATGGAGGTATTACAATGAATGATGTTGGTATGGTAATGCCAGTTTATAATCAAGAACCTAAATATTTAAGATTATCGATAATTTCTGTTCTTCAACAAACATATAAAAATTTTTATCTAGTCATTGTTATCGATGGTGCAAACGCTCTAACCAGAAATATAATCTACCAATTTAAAAATGACCCGAGAATTATCATTATTGACAATAAAGTAAACCAAGGAATCTCAAATGCCTTGAACAAAGGATTTGATTATTTATCTCAACTTAATGAAGTTCAATTTTTAACATGGGGTTCGAGTGATAATATCGTTTACCCTCATTTTATTGAAAAACTAAGAAAAAAACTTAAAGATGCTCCACCTGACGTTGGACTTGTTTATAGTTCCTTTCACCATATAAACGCCAGAGGAAAAATTATGCATAACAACATACAGCAATTAAATATCCGAAAATGGCAACAGAACAAAGTAATAAATGATCTGCTGGATAGCAGTTTTATCGGAACATCCTTTATGTATAAAAAAGCATTTGCTGAAAGAATAGGAGGCTACTATTTAGACCCAGTTCAAACTTATGATTATTGGCTTAGACTCACTGAGATTTGTAACATTGAATTTATACCTGAAGAACTAATGGGCTATCGATTGAATTCCAGATTAAGCCTGTCAAAAGAGATTTTATTTAATATAGATAAACATCGTTGGTGGCGAAATCAGTTTAATATAGCAAGACATATGGCCCGTAAACGAAGAAAAATTGCTTATGAAACCACAATCATTTTTCCTGTTCAAAATAATGATGTTACGATTAAAGAGATTGAAAATATTCTAGAACAGCAATACCATAATTACCAACTAATTTTTATTGATAAAACAAAACAAATACAACCTAAGCTAAAAAACACGGGAGTAAAAGATCCGAGGATAACAGTGATAGAAGTGTCTGATGCAGAATTTAGTAATTTAGATAAAACATACAAACCTATGACTCCTTTAAAGCTTGTTTATTCTAAAAATATCAATCTCACTAATGTTCACTCCTTATCAAACATCATTAATCAAATGAAGACAGTTTAAAATTTGGAGGTAACTCCGATAAGGGAGGAACTGAATGAGAATATTATTTGTTTTTTATGTACCTAGTGGCGGAGTAGAGACCTTAAACCGTCAGAGAAGTGCTGCATTAAAAAAATACAATATCGAGTGCCATTGCCTTTACTACCAAAAACTAAGAGATCAAATAAACTCGTTTAACGGTAATATTTTTATAGGAAAAGATCCAAACATGATAAAACAAATTTTGGACAAATGGCAATATAGTGCAATTATTATTGTCTCTGATTACACAATTCTACCTTTGTTTAGAAAATTAGGTTATAAAGGGAGACTAATTATTGAAATTCAAGGACTTGGTTCAAAAGATAGAGCAAGAAATTTTCTAACCGACGGTGTATCCGCCATTAAAAATCATGCTGATGCATTGTTAAACCCTAAAACTCCGATTATTGAACAATTATATAATGAGCTATTTCCAACCATTCCAAAATTCAGTTACAATAATTGTTTCGATACAAAATATTTTAATTATAAAAAATTACCTATATCCCCTCACCCGATCATCGCATGGATTGGGCGCATTGTAGATAATAAAAATTGGAAAGAATTTTTATACATTGGGCATCAACTTATTCAACAAGTAAATCCTAATATAAAGCTGTATATGTTTGAAGACCCTACACTTGCTGATGCGAAAGATCGTATTGAATTTAAACGACTAATCGTCGAGCTGAATTTACAAAAAAATCTTTTCATCCTTCATAATGTCCCAAATCATAAAATGGCAGAGTATTTTTCAATTATTGGAGACTCTGGAGGTTTTTTCTGTTTAACATCCAAATCAGAAGGTGCTCCCTATTCTGTGCTTGAAGCATTGAGTTGCAGATGCCCTATTCTAACAACGGATTCTGGTGGGGTCAGAAGTTCCATCATTCATAATAAAACGGGTAAATATTACGTAATCGGAAACATACAGCATGCTGTAGAAGAAGGAACAGCATTAATGAAAAACCAGCAACTAAGAGAATATATTCGTTCCTGTGGCGTTGAACATGTAAAAAGTCATTTTAGCCCAGAGCAATATGGGAGAAGTTTCATTACTATGCTCAGATCTTTAGGAATAAAATAATTGAGATAGGGGGAGGCGCCTAGCCTCCACATCCCCTCACACCACCGTACGTACGGTTCCGTATACGGCGGTTCCTGTTAAGTCTGACGTAGAGAATCGTATCTCGCGGTTAAACTCTTTAGCCCTCGGGAGAGCCAATAGGCTTTCCCGAGGGTTTTGTGTAGGATTGGGCTTTTTGCAATACGCCAATAACCCTTCCTCGAGTTTCCCCATTCATAAGCTTTATCGTTGCGAACTCCTAAACTGCTCAGATTTCTTACCCTAGTTCTCGGGTTCTTCCATTCTTTCCAGCGTATCATTCGAAGTCTTCGACTTAGCCATGCCTCGAGTCTCACTATTATAGAGCGTGTTTCGGCTAGAGAGTAATAACTCATCCAGCCCACCAGATATTTGTTTAGCTCTCTGATTCTACGCTCCATAGTTATCGAGCATCTTCTACTCGTTAGTTCTCGAATTTTCTTCTTGAACCGTTTGATAGAGGAAGGTGATATTCGCACTTTAGGTTCTTTATGGTTCGTGAAACTGAAGCCCAGGAACTTTCTTCTCCAAGGGCGGTCACGGCACTTTTGGTACGGTTAACTTTTAGCTTCAGTTTCTTTTCGATGAATGACGTTATGGCGTTCATAACCCGTTCGCCAGCTCTTCTTGATTTCACATAGATATTGCAATCATCCGCATACCTTACAAAGCGATGACCTCTACGTTCCAATTCTTTATCCAATTCGTCTAGCACGATGTTTGAGAGAAGAGGACTCAGGGGACCACCTCGAGGTGTTCCTTCGACGTTCATCGTCGTTAGCCCGTTCTCCATAATCCCTGCTTGTAAGTACCTTCGGATAACTTTAATGAGAGAAACGTCTGTTATGGTTCGCGCCAATGTTGTCATCAGCCGGTCATGGTTGACCTTGTCGAAGAACTTTTCTAAGTCAATATCTACAACCCAACGATATCCTTCTCGGATATAAGATTGAGCGAGCTTGACCGCGTCATGTGCACGTTTTCCTGGTCGAAATCCGAAGCTGCACGGTGAGAATGTCGGGTCGTACATCGGAGTTAAAGCTTGGGTAATCGCTTGTTGGATGAAAACGATCGGTCACGGTCGGGATACCTAGTTTCCTTACTCCACCGTCTGGTTTCGGGATTTCGACTCGACGTACGGGAGAAGGGATATAGGTTCCTGACAGAAGAGAACTTTTCAGGTCGTTCCAGTTCTCCACCATATGCGCTCGTAGGTTTTGTACAGGCATTTGGTCGACTCCGTGGCTCCCTTTATTCTTTTCTACACGTTTTAGTGCACGCAAAGTGTTCTCGCGTGACACGATTCGTTCCATCATTAGATATTCCTCCTGCGTGAATGTTCTTCCTGTTTGCGTCATCTTCATTCTCCACCCTCTTGAAGTCCCCGACGGGACTCACCGTCTCCTCCTTCAAGTAGGCATTTCTTTTCTGTTTCATCAAATGAGATGTACGTGCAGGTGCCATTCTTCCTAACAAGTTCAGCCCTTCCTTCGCGAGATGCAAAGTACTATGGCTTCTGCTGACTTCCTGCCGTTCAACGTCATCTCACAACGACGCTTACCATGAGTGCATGGCGTGCCGGCAGGCTCTCCCCGGGTAAGGATACAGACTTTCCTTCCATGTCCCCACTTCATTTACTTTGTGACACCTTTGGCAGTAAGGACTTTGACTTGTAATGCAGTCTCATCCAATGTCACCTAGCCTCGTATGAAGTTCGTGTTCCTTGGGGCGGAAGTTTGCCGCCGACTTCCTTCAGCTATGCGAGTCGCCTCACATCGCCTTGTCTTAAGCTACTGCTACTACTGCCTTCACAGTTCGGGACTTGCACCCTATAGCCTGTACCCATGCCGGGCACACATTCAAAAAGCCGGAACAAAATAGGTTCCGGCTTTCGTGCATCGTTATGATACCCTTTCATGTTATTTATTTGTTATTAGCAGCTTTTCATGTATAAAATTAATGAGTTTAGTAGTACATTCCTCTAAATTATTTTCCATGGTATTAATTATGAGATCCGGATATTCTGGGACTTCGTATGGGGCCCCAATCCCTGTAAATTCATTTAACTTTCCTTCGCGAGATTTTTTGTACAATCCTTTTGGGTCTCTTTTTTCACATTCTTCTATTGGACATTCAACATATATTTCATAAAACTCAAATTCCTCAAATAGGTCTCGAACAAATTTTCTATCTGCTTCAAACGGAGAAACAAATGCAGATAAGACCACGAGTCCAGCATCTACAAAAAGTTTAGAAACTTCTCCTATCCTTCTTATATTTTCTTTTCGGTCTTCATTTGTAAAACTAAGGTCTGCATTTAAGCCATGCCGTACGTTATCTCCATCAAGTAGGTAGGTAGAATAATTTAAGTGGTATAGTTCTTGTTCTATTCTGTTGGCTAATGTAGATTTTCCAGATCCGGATAGACCTGTAAACCAAAAAACTGCACTTTTGTGACCATGTTTGATTTGGCGGTCTGCTTTAGTAATATTCGTTTTATACCAAAAAATATTTTTCTCCATATTTCACCTTTCATTTGACTTGTATTTTTTCATGCCGGCAATAAGTACTTCAGCAACTTCTTTCCTAGTAAACTCTTTTGGCGGAATTATTCCTTTCCTAAGTAATTCTCTTACTTTTGTACCAGAAAAAATAATGTGAGAATCAGAATTATGCGGACAAGTCTTTAAAGAGGCTACTTGCTGACATTCTTTGCAATAGAAACTGTGTTCAAAATATAAGGGAGTTATTCCTAATTCTTCTAAAGTGAATTTTTGAAAGATTCGCTGTGCATCATATGTTCCATAAAAGTTTCCAACCCCTGCATGATCTCTTCCCACAACAAAATGGGTACATCCATAATTCCTCCTAACGATTGCATGGAACAAGGCTTCTCTTGGTCCGGCATATCTCATGCTTGCTGGAAAGACACCAAGTAACACACGGTCTTTTGGATAATACTGATCTATTAGAATTTCATAACTCTTCATTCTTACTTCAGGTGGAATATCATCAGCTTTTGTTTTGCCTACAAGCGGATGTATAAAAAGACCATCAACGGTTTCGAGTGCACATTTTTGTAGATATTCATGTGCACGATGAATGGGATTACGAGTCTGAAAACCTACAATTGTTTTCCAGCCTTTTTTTTCAAAAAACTTACGTATTTCTTTTGGAGTATGGGGGTATTCATGAAATGGGGTTCTAACATTCTGTTTCATAAAAATTTTTCCGCCTACATAGTAAGATTTACGATCAAACACCATTCTGACTCCTGGATGATTCAGATCATCGGTTAAGAAAACTTTTTTTACTTCTTCAACCTGATCCGTTTTGTAGATATCCGCAACCTCAATCTCTCCATAGATGAATTGATTAAAAGAGAGCTGAACCTTGTCACCGATTAACAAATTTTGCACTTCTTCTCTAGACGCTGGGAGTACGATTGGAAGACTCCATACTTCCCCATTACTTAGACGCATATTATCTAAGCAGCTTTTATAATCACTCTCTACCATAAAACCCTTTAGAGGGTCATAAGCTCCTATATGAATCATGTAAAGATCTGAAAAAGCGACTTCATCCAATTCTATTTTTTTTGTAAAGTTTTCACCTTTTTGTTCTTTCAAATTTTTCCACCTGTTCCCTATTATTATTGGCTTACCACAGAATTTACGAAGAGGATTTGCTATTCAGCTTCTTCTCTTACATATAAGAAAATATCTTCAATGGAGTCTTCAAAAGAAATAATAGGTTTCCACCCTAATGCAACAATTGCCTCTCCATTTGAAGATTTATAAATATCAGGTTTGGTATTTTCTTGTTGTTGAATGATTAAATCATGTTTTGTATGTCCGTTAATTAACGAAATAACATTTTCAAGTGTACGAGGATAACCTGAAGTAATTTCATATTCTTCTCCATGTAATCCTTTTTGAAGCAATATTTCGTAAGCTCTGACTGCATCTCGAACATCAAGGAAATCCCGTGTATTCTGAAGGTTTGTTACTTCAATGATCGGTTTGCCTTTTCCTTTTTCTGCAGAAACGATCTTCTCTACCAATATCCTGCATATTCCTTTAGAGGGACCTGGACCAATAAGATTAGAAGGTTTGGCTATTACTACATTTAACGAAAAAAGAGCAGACCAATATTCAGCTAATAATTTTTGGATTAATTTAGTAACTCCATATGGATGATTAGGTAGTTCTTTTTCTTGGGGAGAAAACTGCAGTAAGGATGTGGTTATGACTATTTTGGTTCGAGGGGAAACACTTCGAACTGCTTCCAGTAAATGAAGTGTATTTATAACATTCGAATTAAAATAAGAAAATGGATCTTCCCATGATTCTGTAACAGAATTACTCCCAGCTAAATGGAGGACATAATCTGGTCTGATTTTTTTTACCGCGTTTAAAATACTTTGATAACATTGCAAATCTATCTGTAATTTATTCCATTGTCCGTTATTTACGTTTATTAAATTTCTATAGATACCAGTAACCTCATAGTTGTTTTTATAAAAATAGGAGCATGCATGAATACCTGTAAATCCTCCCGCACCTGTAATTAAAATAACGGGCTTTGGTTTACTCACACTCCATCCATTCCTTTAGCTCATCCAGCATCTGATTGTATGATGGAACAGTATATTGAAAATCATTCCGGGTACATTGAAGCGTTTTATTACAGAATTCAGTCTGATAGGGATAAATATTTACATCGTTCTTTTTAAATACAGATTGGAAAAGTTTTAGTAATTCGTATTTAGAAATAATTTTTGGTGCAGTTAATTGATAAAGACCTATAAGATCCTGTTCAATACTTGCTGCTATCGCTTTGGAAAGCTCTAAAGTAGTAACCCCATTCCAGAACACATTCGTATATCCCTTTATATCTCCTTTTTGCTTCATGAACCATTGAAAAAGTCCTATACCATTTTTTTGTTCAGGACCCACAATAGAGGTACGAAGAGTCAAGTGCCGACCTGTTGTTACCTCTCCAAGTGTTTTAGTTCTGGCATAGATTGAAGTACCATCTGGAATTGATGTTTCTGTATAGTTTCCTTTAGATCCACTAAATAAACAATCTGTACTGATCGCTATTAGTTTGCCTCCATACAAATCTAGCAATGAGGAGATAAAATGGGGTAAATAGCTATTTATAAGTATTGCCTGATTCTTGTTTTTTTCAGCAAATTCATTTAATATTCCCACACAGTTAATCACGATGTCAGGTTTCGTACTTAATAGTAATTCTCTTACTCTTTCTAAGTTCATAACATCTAAAAAATACCCTTCTGCATCTTCAAGATCTCTCGAAGTGTGAGAGATATGATAGGGTGTGTTTTTCTTTAAAAAAGAAGTAACCATATGTCCGGCCATTCCTTTTCCTCCAAGAACGAGTACCCTCACGATAAAAAACCGCCCTTGATGAGCATATTTCTAATCTCATCCTTCGACATTAAATTTTCTGCAGAACTATAGCTATCCAATTCTACCTTTTTAAAAGAGGCGTAGTATTCTTTAAGGTCTTTAATATCGATTGCAGGCAAAATAACAAAGTATTCTTCATCATAATAGACTGTGGTTGTACTCTCATATTCAGATAGTAAAAGTTCATGCAGCTTTTCACCAGGCCTGATTCCTAACTCAACCATTTTAATGTTGGTTTTACCAGATTCTTCGATAAGAACTTCTGCTAGATCAGTAATTTTACATGTCGGCATCTTCATTACAAATATTTCTCCCCCACGGCTCTCATAGGTAGCTTTAAAAAGGAGCTGGATGGCATCTTGAAGGGTTAAAAAGAAGCGTGTCATCCTTTTATCGGTAATTCCTACTTCTCCCTTTTTGTTTATTTGATCTTTAAAAACATGTATTACACTTCCATTCGTTCCTAAAACATTCCCTCCTCTGACACATACAAATTTTGTACCGGAATCTAATAGATTGGCATGTATGATTAATTTTTCTCCGATCGCTTTAGTCATCCCGTAAAAATTTGAAGGATTAGCAGATTTGTCTGTAGAAATATAAATGACCTTCTTCACTTTATTCAGAATGGCTGCTTCAATTACACATTGTGTTCCAATGATATTTGTTTTTAATGCTTCATAAGGTTGATGTTCACAAATAGGAACGTGTTTAAGAGCTGCTAAATGATAGACATAATCTACATTCTCGCTTGCCTTAACTATGGCTTGTTTATCACGAATATCGCCAATTATAAATTTTAATTTATTGTTGTTATCAAACTGTCTCTGCATGGCTACTTGACTTGCTTCATTCCTTGATAAAATCCGAATTTCTTTCGGGTTTTTTGGTAACAGTTGATTTACGAGCTCATGTCCCCATGAGCCTGTCCCACCTGTGATTAAAATAATGCTATTAAACAAAACTATTTCCTCCTAAAATAAATTTCACGACTTTACTTGATACATCAAGATCATCGTATCCGGCTGGAAGCTGCCATTGGTTGGATTGCATAACCATTACCTTAACTGCTTTCAAGATCTGATGCGCGTTAACACCTGAGACAGTATTACTGCCACAATCTATAGTCTCTGGTCTCTCTGTACTATCTCTAATAGTTACTGTAGGCACGCGAAAAATACAGCATTCCTCTTGGACTGTTCCACTATCTGTTAATACACAGTAAGCGTTCTTTTCTAAATGTACAAAATCAAAAAAACCAAAAGGTTCATAGAACTCTACTAAGGTGTTCATTTTAGTGTTTGTTAAATTCTCAATTCTTGATTTTGTACGAGGGTGAATGGAACAAATAACCCGTTTTTTATAAGTTTGTGCAACAAGGTTTAATCCTTCTAAAATTTGGTTCAACGAGTAAGGATCATCCACATTTTCTGCACGGTGTGTAGTAACGAGAAAATATTCGTTTTTTATTAAAGCAAGTTCATTTAAAATAGAACTTTGGTCGATCTGATTTTCGAAAGATCGTAACACTTCAAATATAGGATTGCCTGATAGCATAATGCGGTTTACAGGGACTCCTTCTTTTAGGAGATTCTGTTTACTTTGAGGAGTGTAGGGCAGATTAAAGGAAGATATACTATCGATAATTTTTCTATTTTTCTCTTCTGGTACCCTCAGATCATAACACCGGTTACCTGCTTCCATGTGAACGACTGGAATATTCATTCTCTCAGCTAATATAGCTGCCATTGCACTATTTGTATCTCCCAATACCAGCATTTTATCTGGCTTTTCATTAAGCAAAATTTTTTCCAGTTCCAAAAACATATTTGATAATTGATTACCTAAAGATGGATGTTTTACAGTAAGCGTATAATCAGGAAGACGTACATTCATTTCCTTAAAGAAGACTTCGCTTAATGTATAAGTGAAGTTTTGCCCGGTATGAACGAGAATGTGCTTATCTGCTAAATCATCTAATTTCTGAATGACCAGACTTAGTCTGATAATTTCTGGTCGAGTACCTAGCACAGTCAGTATTTTCATATATTTTTATTACCTCCAACTCAACAAAAACTAGATATACTAAAATATGAATTTTTCAACTTTTTGAAAGGGACACATGTACTTATTAATAAAAAACGGCATATAACTACACCTTTTTTTAGTATATAAAGCGTTTTACTATTTGAATTACCGATAAAGCATCTTTAATGTATGATTAATAGCATCTTTATGTCGTCTAATTGTTTCTTGAATCTCAACCCGCTGTTCTTTTTTGTACTTTTTTGTACCCATATTTACATGCATTCTATAATGAATTAATGGTTCGGAAAAGTAATGGAATTTATACCTTGGTACTATTCGAAGCCAATAATCATAGTCTTGTGTAAACTTTAAAGATTCATCAAATAATCCAAATTCTTTAAATATCTCCATTTTCATCATCACCGTGCAACCATTTATGAAACAACGTCTTCTTAAGATTCTTAAAAATTGTTTATTATCATGAAAATAAACCCCCATAGGGCTAGATATTTTTTTTCCCAGTTCATTGATTACAAAATAATTTGTATAACTAACCATAGCACCCGTTGTGTGCATAAATTGCAGCTGTTTTTCTATTTTTTGAGGATAATAGATATCATCAGAACTTAACCATGCAAAATAGCTACCCGTTGCATGACGTATC
Source organism: Fictibacillus arsenicus (assembly GCF_001642935.1). Lineage (NCBI taxonomy): Bacteria > Bacillati > Bacillota > Bacilli > Caryophanales > Fictibacillaceae > Fictibacillus > Fictibacillus arsenicus. The sequence goes on along the minus strand of NZ_CP016761.1, from coordinate 1,649,440 downwards.
CCTAGATTTAAAGCTGAGCCAGTTCCTCCATTTGGTTTTTCCAAATATTTTATTTGGTTCAGAAATGGTTTGATTTTTTCCACATGTTTCGTCGAGCCATCGTTAACGACTATAATTTCTATATTCTTATAAGTTTGACTCAAGGCACTCTTTATTGCTTGGTCAATGTATGCACAATTGTAAAATGGTATGATGATGCTAACCTTCATTTCCCTGACCTCTCCTTACAAGATAACTCTCTTAATGCAATGCAAAAGTTCTCCAACTCTAATCTCTACCGTGTGACGTTTCATTACCATTTCATAACCTTGTAATGAAATTTTTTTACGCAGATTTTCATTTTCATTTAAATATCTTGCTTTTTCTAATACATTAGAAGGATTTGCTGCTATGAATGTAACACCATCAATAAATCCAAGATCAGTTAATTCTTTTGATGCGGAAGCTATTAGTAAAGTGTTACAGGCTAAAGCTTCAAAATACTTCATTACCGGATAGTGATAGGTTGAATCACACGTAAAAAACATCTTAGCTCGATTTAATTCCATCGCATATTCATGACCTTTAATTCCCGCTCTAGTTGGAAGCATCTTATAGCCAGGGTGCTGGTGAGTAATAAAGCCAGGTTCTTTTTTCAATTGATGTAAAAAACTGTTTCGGACTGGATATAAGTGTGGGAAAACTGCGCCCATCATTAAATAGTTAATTGATTTTGGAATTTTATAATCTTTAAAAATACTGTGGTTAATAAAATGAGGAAGCCAAACCATTTTTGGAGCAAGTTTTGGGTACCATTTAAGAAAAGCATCCCGGTAATGTGTAAATACCAACTGAATATTTCCTTGTTCGATAAATTTCTTCCTATGAAATTTTCTGTAATGTATCTCATGCATGATAATGCCTTTCGGGATTGATGTTAAGTTCAGTCCGAAAATCCTAGGGGAATAATCCGGATGGTAATCATTTAACAATATGAAGTCTGGTTTAAATGGTAAGTTTGCTAATATATCAAGAATCGATCCTTCAGTTGACCAAATCATCAAATTTGTTCTTTTTGATAATTCTTCTATCAAATAGCAACTGCTTCTTTCCAGATATTTTGACCTATCTTTTGTTATGAATAATAGATTTATTTTTTTCATTAATTGTCACCTAATATTTATTTGTATTTAAATGAAAAGGCTCCTTTCAAAGGAGCCTTATTGTCGCACATTAAGTAACTAAGTCAAGTGCTACAATCTTGTCGATAACAACCACGATGTCACCAATGATGGCTCCAGATGCGGCCTGATTAAATGTTACAGTGTTCCCACTAACTTTCTTTACAGTTACACCCGTTAAATCTGGTTCTCCAGGAATTTGTGTTCCTAAAACAAAAACCTCATTAATAACTTGTCCAGAAGCAGCTAGAAATGCTAACTGTGCTCTAAGTGCTAAACGATCTACAATTGGCATACTAAATTATCCCCTTTCATTTTAAAAAACTAGCAATAAATACTAGTCCTTATTGTATATGTAAAAGGTGGACAGGTTGTTTGGACGAATAACGTATAACTTAAAAATATTTTTAATAATGTACGAACACATGGACAACCTTTAGGCATTTACATATTTTCATAGAAATAGGTTTATTTCTCATTCCAATATTACCAATTATTGTATATAGTATATTAACCCTGATCGAGGAATCAGGTACATGTATCTCATTCAATAAAGGAGGCAACATTTTAATGAGCCTAATCAAAAACTCTTGTTGCGGTAATGGTCAAGCAGCAGGAACTCAAAGACTAAATGGTTGTGTTAGCGAACTTTTAAATCAGTTGGCGAACGGTAACAATAACTTTTGTTCCCTTGGACAAAACAATCGTGTTCTAATTATTCCTAGAGGAGCAGTATCTCCATTAGACTTAGGAGGAGCAACAACTCCAACCGAATTTACACTAATACGTTTTGACGTAGCAACAAGTTGTGCTGTGTTCACGTATGCTGATGTTGATGGAACTGGTGCAGCAATTACTAGAACGTATGTTACAGATTCTCGTTGTATCTGCGGTATTGTCTGCGTAGCTTAATTAGTACAAATCCTCTTTTCCAGGACATGCCCCCAATGTGAGCGGCAGCCAGATGCAAATAAAAAACCCCGAATCCCATCGTGAGCATTCGGGGTTTTTGCATGAAATTAATTATCGAGCAATTGTGTTATAGCCGCTATCCACGTGAAGAATCTCACCTGTAATTCCGCGTGCTAAGTCACTCATTAAGAAAAGGGCGGCATCTCCTACCTCTTCTTGTGTATTTGCTTTTCTAAGCGGAGATCTTTCTTCAATCTCTTTTAATACAGAGTTGAAGTCTCCAATTCCTTTTGCAGCAAGTGTTCTGATTGGTCCTGCTGAGATCGCATTCACACGAATTCCATCCTTCCCTACATCTGAAGCTAGATATTTCACGCTAGCATCAAGAGAAGCTTTCGCAACACCCATAACATTGTAGTTGGATACGACTCTTTCACCACCAAGGTAGGTTAATGTAACGACACTTCCGCCTTCTGTCATTAATGAGCGGGCTTCTTTTACAACAGCCGTAAGTGAGTAAGAAGAGATATTATGAGCTAGAAGGAACCCTTCACGTGTTGTATTCAAATATTCACCTTTTAACTCTTCCGTATTTGCAAATGCAATACAGTGTGCTAAACCGTGGATTACTCCAACTTCTTCTTTTAATTGAGCAAACGTCTTTTTGATTTCTTCATCATTTGTAATATCACAAGGCAAAACGATAGAATCGTTTCTTTCTAACGATTCCGCAAGATCACGTACGTTCTTTTCAAGCCTTTCACCCGCATATGTAAAGACTAAGCGCGCTCCTGCTTTTGATAGAGATTGAGCGATTCCCCAGGCAATGCTTCTTTTGTTTGCAACACCCATAACAACAAACGTTTTATCTTGTAATGATAGTTGATACATAAAAAATCTCCTCCCCATGGACTATGTTTCATTAAAATTAATAATTAGTAATTAGTATTTGTTATTAGTACCAAGTCCTAATTAGTATAACAGATAAAAAGAGAGAATTCACTAGTTAACCTTTGCTTGTCTCAATATTTTTCACTTCAAAACCGCATGAATGACAGCGGTAAATGACATTCTGGTTCGATTGGGCGATTAAAATCTCATCGTTAAGGTTATGCTGCGCCTCACAATTTGGGCAATAAACAGTTGGAATCATATAAATTTCACCTTTCTATTGTTTTATTACTAGCATGCTCCATTTTTCCAAAAATAAAAAAGCGCCGACATAAGCCAGCACTTTTATTATGAAAGAATCTCTCTCATCTGATGAACTTGTTGTTTGCTTCCTGTAACAACCATTTTATCTCCCAGCATGATTTCAGTGTCACCGTGAGGATTAATGGACTCTTTTCCTCTATAGATCCTAACAATAATACTGTCTCCCAGGAATGGGAAATTTCTTAATGCCGTGCGGTGATACGAACTGTTTCTTACAATGATTTCATTCAAGCTGTTGTCTTGAGTAGTAAGAATATCAACAACAGCAGGATTTTCTATTAACGCTTTTAATAAAACCTGTGATGAGAAATAAACTGAGTAAACTTCTATCCCCTCATCTTTTAATCCATCACGTTTTGATGGATCTTCTATGCGAGCAATAATTCTTTTTACTCCTTCTTCCTTTGCTAGGAGAGCAAGTTTTTCGTTTGTTTCATCCTGACCAGTTGCACAAATGATGACGTCTGTGTTAAATACATCTGCTTCCTTTAGTGTGTTTCCTTCATAATTTTCAAGTTCTTTTATATTGAAGCTTTCTAATTGCTTTTGGTCTTTTTCTTCTTGCTTTGTGTGGTAGATCCTTTGTTCAAATCTTGTTGTATCGAGCTCTGTTGTTAAAGGCAAGGTGAATTGATTAGCACCGACAATAACAAGCTGTTCTTTGGCTGCTTCCTCCTCTTCTTTCCGTGGGAAAAACTTTTTAAAAAAAATCGGTGTGATGATTGCACTGATAACTGCTGTTAATATTAGTGCGGAAGATGTTCTGGCATCTATAATCTCAATTCGTTCACCAATTTTTGCTGCTGCAATAACGAGTGACAGCGTGGAAGTTAATAGGAAACCAGCTGCAGTTACCGTTTTCCAGTCATACCATTTTCTTAAGTACAGAATTGGAAGGAACTTAGAAATTAACAATGCAACGAGCAGCAAGGGTATAAGTGCCAGTGCTTTAGGATCTGAGAAAATGGATCGGATATCAAGCTCTACCCCTACCATTACGAAAAAGATAGGTATTAAGAATCCATAACCAAATGAATCAAGCTTGTGTACAAGATGCTTATTAGGTGACAGAAGTGAAACAAGTACCCCGGCTAAGAATGCACCAAGGATATTTTCTGCCCCAACAGTTTCAGATAAACCGACTAATACTATAATCAGAGTAAATACTGCTCTTGTATCAAGCTGTATGGTTCCTTTAGACATAGTCTCAAGAAAAGATCGATGCCTCATCTGTTTGCCAACAAAGTATAAGATTACCCCTGCTGCAAATAAAATGAGCAGCAGCCACATTCTGCCTGGATCTCCTGATTGCATCGAAACAAAAAGAGCCAGAAGGATCATTGTAACAAGATCAGCAATGACAGCGACTAATAGTATGATCTGTCCGATTGTCGTTTTAGATAACTTTTCTTCTTTTAGTGTTGGTACCACAACACCTAATGATATTGTAGATATAACAAGAGTCATAAAGAACGCACTTTCCGCAAATCCTCCCCATACGAATAGAAGAGATAAACCGTATGAAAGGATTAGAATGAAAAGAAAAATCACTGATGAAACAAATATCCGATTCGGTTCTTTATTTTCTACTTTATTCTTCTTTTGATTATTTCCGCCAGCAAAGATACTAAAATCAATCTCAAGACCGCTTAAAAACATTAAAAAGATAAAGCCAAGGACTGATAGAATCTCTAGCCACGCGTCAGGATGGACAATATCAAAGCCGCTTTTTCCAAGAATAATCCCCGCAATGATTTCTGCTACAACAACAGGAATAACGCGTAATCGGAATTTGGTTAACAATATCGGTATAAAAAATGCGGTAAGAATAACTAATACTAATGAAGTAAAAGAAGCATGTTCTTCCATAGGACCTCCGTAAATTCCATGATATTATTGGTTTACTATATTAAACCCCAAAAAGAAAAGTCAAACGATTGTGCTCAAAATGATTTGCAAAGCTTGTGTTTTTAGGTAAGATAATACATGTTATTGTTTTACTTTAAGGAGTCGATCCCACATGCATAATAACCATAAATCTCCATGGCAGCAGCTTGATTACAATCTTTTGTTCATTTTGTTCCTCATGGTCATTACAAGTTGTATTGCCATCTACAGTGCTCAAATGATGGATCAGTATGGAAGCAACTTTGTAATCAAACAGCTAGTTTGGTACTTCATTGGCGGTATCGCTGTTGTAGGAGTAATGGTATTAGATTTCGATCAGTTCAGAAAGCTTTCCTGGTATTTGTACGGACTTGGAATATTACTGCTTCTCGGCATACTCGCTGCACCAGAGAGCATTGTTCCTAACATTAACGGTGCACAGAGCTGGTACAGATTTGGTCCCTTTGCCTTGCAGCCGTCAGAACTTGTAAAAGTTTCACTTGTTATTGCTATTGCAAATACAATAGCTACACATAATGAAAAGTATATTATCCGTACCATGCATGAAGACCTTTTATTGCTTGGGAAAATAGCCCTAATTGCCGGCTTCCCTACCCTTTTGGTTCTCATGCAGCCCGATCTTGGAACAAGTCTCGTCTTTATGGCGATCACAGGCAGTCTATTACTCGTATCGGGTGTGAGATGGAGAATTATTCTATTCCTTATTCTTTCCTTTATTCTGTTCATATCAATCCTAGTTTGGATATATTTTACCTTTCCGCAGTTTTTCGTAGATCATATCCTTGATCAATATCAGCTGAATCGTTTCTATGCTTGGCTGGAACCTTATGAACATAAAGATGCTGGATATCATACCCGTAACGCGTTGCTGGCAATTGGGAGCGGTATGCTTTTCGGTAAAGGCTTTACGGAAGGTTCCGTTTATCTTCCAGAAGCCCAGACTGACTTTATTTTCTCGATTATTGGTGAGGAATTTGGATTTTTAGGAACGAGTATCGTGATTTCATTATTCTTCCTAATGGTATACAGAATGATTAACACTGCACTTGAGAGCAACGAAGCTTTCGGCAGCTATTTATGTGCTGGAGTAATCGGAATGCTTACATTCCAAGTGTTCCAAAACATCGGTATGAACATACAAGTAATGCCGATCACCGGTATTCCGCTTCCGTTTATCAGTTATGGAGGCAGCTCGATACTTGCTTACATGATCGCCTTTGGACTCGTGTTAAACGTAAGGTCGAGAACAACCAAATATATGTTTGAATAACACCTGATTTTTCAGGTGTTTTTCTTATGTCATTGAAGTATCCTAAGATAGAATGAGGTGAAAATATGAAGTATGATATCATCGGCGACATCCATGGCTGTTTTAATGAATACCGGGAACTAACAGAAGTATTAGGCTATAATTGGGCTGACGGATTGCCTAAACACAAAGAAAACAGAAAACTCGTCTTCCTAGGAGATCTAACTGACAGAGGCCCTGAATCTATAAAAGTGATGGAACATGTCTATGAACTTGTTGATCAGAATCTTGCACTATACACACCAGGCAATCACTGTAATAAACTTTACCGGTATTTGTTGGGAAGAAATGTTCAGGTTAAGCACGGATTAGAAACTACTGTTGCTGAACTTGAAGAGCTCGATGCTGCTAAGCGAAAAGCTGTGAGTGAACATTTTTGCACCTTGTATGAAAATGCTCCTCTTTATTTAGAGCTTGATGAAGGTAATTTGGTAGTGGCTCACGCTGGCATCCGAGCCGATTATGTAGGACAGACAAGCAAAAAAGTAAAAACATTTGTATTGTATGGGGACATAACGGGTGAAACCAATCCAGATGGTTCACCTGTAAGGAGAGATTGGGCGAAGGAACACCATGGTGAGTTAACTATCGTTTATGGTCATACCCCTGTAGAAAACGTCCGCCATATAAAAAACACATGGAATATTGATACCGGATGTGTATTTGGCGGTAAGTTAAGTGCACTAAGGTACCCTGAGATGAAATCAGTTAGTGTACCTTCCACGATGCCGTTTGTACCTGAGAAATTTCGTTCATTTGATGATTAATACGAAAGGAGTGTTAGTTTTTAATAAACTACACTCCTTTTGTTTACATTAACTGATCTGGATCAAAACCTAGCATGATTAAATCTTGTTCATAAATTTCGAACACTAACCTTTTCGTTTCCGCATCATAGAAATTTTGATAAGGTGGCAGCGTACAGTTTCGAATTAATGTATATAAATTCACATCAGCAAAAAGTTAAATTTATTTTAATAACTTCCTCATATCATATGGCAAATCAACTTTGATCAAAACCTCTTTATCACTGAATGGATGTACAAATCTTGCAGTCTCGCTATGAAGCGCCTGGCGTTTAATTATGTCCCTACTTCCCCCATATAGGTCGTCTCCAATTAAAGGATGACCAATTGAGGCCATATGCACTCTGATTTGATGTGTTCTTCCTGTTTCAAGTTTAAGTCTGACGACTGAAATATGATAAATAGAAAGGTAATTTAATTTTTCATAGTGAGTGATCGAAGGCTGCCCATCTTCTCTTACCATTCGTTCAATAATACTGTCTGGTTTTCTTCCAATCGGACTTGTGATTGTCCCATTATCTTGCTCCAATTTTCCGTGAACGAGTGCAATGTATTCACGTTTGATTGTCTTCTCTCTTTGCTGCTTGGACATCAGTGAATGAGCAAACCGGTGTTTAGCAACCAGCACGATGCCTGATGTATCTTTGTCCAGCCTGTTAACTGCATGAAAAGTACCCGGAATATCATTTTGCTGATAATAGAACAAAACTCCTGCTGCAAGCGAACCTTTCGGCTGATAAAGGGAAGGTATAGTAGGCATTCCTGGTGGTTTATTTACTGCCAGAAAATGCTCATCTTCATATACGATATCGAGTGTAGTATTCTCTGCTTCCATAGATTCACTTTGTTTTTCAGGCGGAAAGTAAACTTTAACGACATCCCCTTTTGATAGAAAGGTCCTTACCGTTACTTCTTTTTCGTTCACAAAAAGAGCGCCGCCGTGAAACTTTATATCGGTCAGCGCTGCTTTAGATATTTGTTTACTTTTCAAAAACTCTCTCAATAAGACAGGTGCTTCAGCTTCAGTTACAACCCATGAAATTTCAAAAAACTTATTCATGCTATTCACTGACAAACGATTCTTTTACCCTCTTCCAGAATGGAAACGGTCGGAATCGGGCAAATCTTATTTTTTCTTCAGCAACTCTATATTGAATTGACTTGACTTTTTTCTGAACTAAAAACAGATGGTCTATCGTGATATGAAAATCCACATCGTTTACTGGCTTTAAAATACATGTATGGTGCTGTGGCAATACAAGCGGCGAACCTATTGTACGGAATACACGGTTGTTGATAGATGCCATCTCTGATAGCTGGATCGAAGCAAGAGACGGATGGATAATCGCACCGCCAAGAGCCTTATTGTAAGCAGTACTCCCTGAAGGTGTAGAGATACATAAGCCGTCCCCGCGGAATGTTTCGAACTTTTCACCCTTGATCTCTACATCCATAACAAGTGAACCTTCTACACTTTTCACCGTACATTCGTTGACTGCCAAATATCTTTTCTCGTCAATTCCATCAATGTACCGAACGGTTACTTCCAATAGAGGATATTCCACAATTTGAAAAGGTGTCTTTGCAATATGTATTACGAGTTTCTCCACCTCTTCAGGCAGCCAGTCTGCAAAAAATCCAAGATGGCCGGTATGAACACCAACAAACGCTGTCTGATCAATACGGTGTACATAATGATGGAAAGCATGAAGCAATGTTCCGTCACCGCCAACAGTAATCACGATTTCGGGTTCTTTTTCTTCATAAACTAATTCGAATTCTTCCAAATACGAACGGATTTTTTCCGTTAAGATATTTGATTTGCTATCGCCTTTTGAAATGATGGCAAATTTCATTCTCTCTCCATCCTTTATGATCCTAGATTGGTTTCACTGGATTTATCGTTGCGTTCCAAAAACACAAGCTGTGCTTCTTGGATTTCACCTTTGATCTGAGACATCTCCTCGTCCAGTCGGTTTGCCGCTTCAGCCGCTCTTTGCAGACGCTGACGAATATCTTCCGGGATCTGTCCGTGATACTTATAGTTCATCGAGTGTTCTATCGTCGCCCAAAAATTCATCGCAAGGGTTCTTACTTGAACTTCTACTAATATCTTTTTCTCACCGTCTAAAACTTGTACAGGATACTCAATAACTAGATGGTAAGACCTATAGCCGCTTGGCTTTTTATGTGTAATATAATCTCTTTCTTCAACAATCTTAAAATCGTTGCGCTGTCTGAGCAGATTAATTACGGTCGTAATATCATCAGTAAATTGACACATGATTCTTAAACCGGCTAAATCCTGTATTTCCTGCTCCAAACAGTTATCTGGAATATTTTTTTGATACGCTTTATTAACAATCGATTTAACTGGCTTCACTCTTCCTGTTACAAATTCTATAGGACAATGCTGGTTTGATCTTTCAAATTGTTCACGAATCCCGCGAAACTTAATTTTCAGTTCATCAACAGCTTGCTTATACGGAATTAATAGAGCTTCCCAGTCCATACTCATTGAGCTTTTTCCTCTGTACCAAAAATCCTAATCACTTCTTCTTCCATTTGCTGACCATAGTTTGCGTTACCTTGAATATTCTCAGTCAAATAATCCATTTCGCTAGAGAAAGCAGTTAATTCAAGCTCTTCTCCTTTTACATTTCGAATGACAACAGCAGCCCTTTCTAACAATGCTTTTTTTGCATCGGCCCAATGGCTGCTGCCTATCGCGATATGGATAAAGCCTTCATTGTTTTCGAGTACATAAATAAATGCTAAACCATCAGAATCAACAAGCATTCTCTCACTGTCTTTCCACTCGGAAAGCTGCTGGCTCACTTCATCTGATACATTTAAGTAAAGTTTGTTTTCTTCCCATGCAGTTGACTGCACATTCAATCGTAGTGGCATCATCTTAAAAACCTCCTGTTTCTTCACTAATAGTGTAACACAAAATAGGAATTTATTAAGAAATTGAGAAGCGGGTATTGCTATGAGATAATGTGTTTAACTTAATTTTGCAACAGGGGGGAATCCGGCTGTGTCACAAGAAATAGAGATCGAGTTTAAAAACTTATTAACATATGAAGAATTTTTACAGCTCATTAGTGCATTCGAGGTCCAAAAATCCGATTTTAATGAACAGACAAACTATTATTTTGATACAGAAGATTTTCAATTAAAGAATCATAAAAGCGCATTAAGAATTCGTTATAAAAAGAATACATACACTCTTACTTTAAAACAGCAGTTTGACAAACACATACTTGAAACCCATCAAACAATTGATAATGACATTTTTCCCAAAGTGCTTAGTGGAATGCCGCTCCCGGAAGGTGAAGTGACAGAAGAAATCCGCAAACTGAAAATTGATACTTCTGAAATAAAATTTTTAGGAGAATTAACAACGAACAGGGTCGAACTTCCTTACCGAGAGGGTTTACTCGTCCTAGATGAAAATCATTATTTAGGTAAAATCGACTATGAATTAGAATACGAATCTGCCGATTATAAGAAAGGACAGCAAAATTTTCTGGAGTTGTTAGAATCAAAAAACATTCCAGTACGTGAAACAAAAAGTAAGATCCATCGGTTCTTTGCAGAAAAAGCAGCAAAAATATAACCGTTGAAGGAATCAAATACTACAACGAGTTTCTTATCGTATTCCTATTAGGAGGAAACATCTTGAATATCCAATCTTTTAAAGCACTTATGGAAATCCAAGCTCTGCAGCAGCTCAATATAAATCCAATTTCATCTGATAACAGTGGTTCAGGGTCCAGCCCCTTTGCTGCATTGCTGAATGAAGCTTACTCGAAAGCGGGGGTAAACTCAAATTCAACATTGAGCATGAATCAGTTTGAGTCAATGAGCAGTCCCCTTTCTGTTAGATTACCTTTTGCTCCTGACCTATCGAATAGTATTACAGTGGATCCTATTTTCCAAGCCTCAGGCAAGATGAACATACCTTCCAAGAGTCTTGATGATTTGATTGAACGTACTGCCGAGAAATATGGTGTGAACGCAAATTTAATCCGCTCTGTCATTAAGCATGAGTCTAATTTCAAAAGTACAGCGCAAAGCCATGCAGGTGCACAAGGACTCATGCAGTTAATGCCTGCCACTGCTAAAAGTCTTGGAGTCACCAATTCTTTTGACCCCGTTCAAAATGTTGAGGCAGGAACTAAGTATTTGAAAATGATGCTCGAAAAGTATAATGGCAACGAGCAGCTCGCTCTTGCTGCTTATAACGCAGGACCCGGAAACGTAGATAAATATAATGGCATCCCTCCATTTAAGGAAACCATTGCCTATGTTAAAAAGGTCATGAATACATATAAGACGATGACTTAACCCTCCTTTTAGGAGGGTTTTCTTTTTGTCTAAATTACATAAATACACGCGCTAAAGGAATGTTAATAGCGGATAGAATACTTTGCTAAGAGTTCATATTGTTTGCTTACAATTCATGAACCTTGCTACAATAAACTTACAAATTAACGCAAGGAGCTTTTGCACCATGTTTGATGAAACGAAATCACCATATTACCTATTAGGAGAAAAGCAGGGAATCGAAAAACTTGTAACTACTTTTTATAGTTTGGTAAGTAAAGATCCTTTGCTGTCACCTCTGTTTCCAGATGATTTAACCGAGACTGCTTATAAACAGACCCGTTTTTTAAGTCAGTTCTTTGGCGGACCGCCTTTATATACAGAGGAATTCGGACATCCTATGCTTAGAGCCCGTCACATGCCGTTCCCAATAACTAATACTCATGCAAAAGCTTGGATAAACTGTATGGAGCGAGCAATGACTATTCAAAAACTGGAACCCGAACTACAAGAGTTTTTACTAAGCCGCCTAAAAATGACAGCTTATCATATGGTAAATACGAACGAAGATTCAGAAAGGGGCGAGAATGCTGACACTGTATAATTCCAATTCCTTTTATGACGATCAAGAGAACAATAAAAGTCAAGCATGTCAAAAGCCATTGGAAATCTATTCTGTCATCGATCCGCTTTGTCCAGAATGCTGGTCATTGGAACCTGTTCTAAAAAAACTGCAAGTTGAATATGGACACTATTTCAGACTTCGTCATTTTGTTAGTGGAAGTCTTGAATCTTTAAATACCTATGTCCCTAAAAGAAAAGGATTAAAAACCGCAGAACAAATTGCTGAAAAATGGGAAAAAACAGCATCATTATCAGGGATGAGCTGTGATGGCGATCTATGGCTGGAGAACCCGATATCGTCACCTCATAAAGCTACTCTGGCTATCAAAGCAGCTGAACTTCAAGGCAAACAGCAAGGGATCAAGTTTCTTAGAAAACTAAGAGAAAACCTTTTCTTAAACAAACAAAACATTGGCAACGAGGAAGTTCTTTTGGAGATTGCCCGTTCTGTAGGACTGGATGATGAAGAATTCTTAAATGATTTATCTTCAGAAGCTGCCATTAATGCGCTGCGATGCGATTTAAAGTTTTCACAAGAGATGGATATAACTCAAATCCCAACTCTCATTGTCTTTAATGATAAAACAGATGATGACGGAATTAAAATTTCCGGCTGTTATTCTTATGATGTGTATGTTGAAATCCTAAGGGAAATGTCTGGTGTGAAGATTGAACCAGCACCGCTTCCTGCCTTAGAAGAATTTCTTGCTAATTACTCTTTTGTCGCTACAAAAGAAGTCTCTGTTGTTTATCAAATCAGCTGTGAAGAAGCTGAAAAACAATTAAAGAGACTTGTATTACAGCAAAAAGTTGAACGAGTTCCCGTAAAATACGGAACGTTCTGGAGATATATTCAATCCCGCTGAGAAATCAGCGGTTTTTTTGTTTCGTTTTCTTTCAGGACATGCTTGCATATCCTCCATAAAACAGAATAAACATGTACTAAGGAGGGAGATTAAATGTATTTCGTAATGATCATTGTTAGTCTGATTTCATTAGCAGGGAGTTTCTATTATTTTGTACTCTCTCTATTAAATATGGCCCCAAAAATTGTTGCAGTACCAAGTCTGTTCATCGCAATATTAATTACGATGCTATGCTACAATTATCGTTCAAAACTTAAAAGAATTTTATAGCATTAGAAAATCCTGCCCGGTATTCCGGACAGGATTTTTTTTGGCTGTTTTCGCTTATTTAGTTGCTAGTGGAAGTGGTTGATTTCCGCTCCAGGATGCTAGCTTTCCGCGGGGCGTGCGGTGAGCCTCCTCGGCACCGTGCGCCCTTAGGAGTCTCACCTGTCCCTCTTATCCCGCTGGAGTCTCGCACCTTACGCTCCAAACAACTGGTCAACGAAGTGACTTCGCAAAAAAGAGTCATAAGCAACAATCTTTTAGAAAAGAGCCTTTATTTTTTATTTCTCGAATAGCAGCTCTTCCATCTCGTCTAAAATAGACTCAAATACTTTAAGAGCATCTTCAACCGGTTTTGGAGTTGTCATATCAACACCAGCTTTTTTCAATACTTCGATCGGATAATCTGAGCTTCCGGCTTTTAAGAATTCCAGATATCTGTCTACTGCAGGTTTTCCTTCTTCCAGGATCTGTTTGGATAAGGAAGCGGCTGCAGAGAAACCTGTAGCATATTGATACACATAGAAATTGTAATAGAAATGAGGAATTCTTGCCCATTCTAATCCAATTTCTTTATCAATTGCAAGATCTTCACCAAAGTACTTAACATTCAGATCATAATAGATCTTTGTTAATAGTTCTGGAGTTAAAGGCTCTCCTTTTGCTGCGCGAACATGAATTTCCTGTTCAAACTCAGCAAACATCGTCTGACGGAAAACAGTACCTCTAAATCCTTCTAAGTGGTGATTTAATAGGTAAAGCTTTTCTTTCTTATCCGTAGTTTTTTGCAGCATGTAGTGGTTTAGAAGGGCTTCATTACATGTCGATGCCACTTCTGCAACAAAGATAGAATAATCAGCATACGGATACGGCTGGTTTTCACGTGTATAGTAGCTATGCACGGAATGACCGATCTCATGAGTAAGTGTGAACAAATTATTTACATTGTCTTGCCAGTTCATCAAGATGTATGGCATTGTTCCATAAGCACCCGAAGAATAAGCTCCACTGCGCTTTCCAGCATTCTCATGAACATCAATCCAGCGCTTTTCATAGCCTTCTTTAACGATTGTTTTATACTCTTCACCCATAGGATCCAAGCTGTCCAACACAAGCTGCTGTGCTTCCTTAAAGCTCACTTCCATCTTTGCATCTTTTACAAGCGGCGTGTACAAGTCGTACATATGGAGCTCATCAAGACCTAGAGCTTTTTTACGAAGACGAACATAACGATGTAGCAAGTGAAGGTTGTCATTGACGGTTTTCACTAGGTTATCATATACCGCTTCAGGAATATTATTGTTATTTAAAGCTGCTTGGCGAGCCGACTCAAAATGCCGAGTTTTCGCAAAGAAATTATCGCGTTTTACAGTACCCGCAAGTGTGCTTGCAAATGTGTTTTTATACGAATCATACGTTCCATAAACCGCTTTAAACGCATCCTCCCTTACACGGCGGTCGGAGCTTTCAAGAAAACGGATATAGCGGCCATGGGTAACTTCAATATCTTCTCCATTCTCGTCTTTAATAACAGGGAACTTCAAATCAGCGTTATTAAGCATACCAAAAGTATTGCTTGATGTATTAGCCACTTCTCTGACATCAGCTAAAAGTGCTTCTTCTTCCTTTGAAAGCACATGAGGACGCTGACGGTTGATCTCGTCTAGTGCATGTTTATAAAGCGCAAGCGGCTCATAGCTTTGAAGGAACTGACTGAGTGCGTCTTCAGAAAGAGATAAAATTTCAGGCACAGCAAAAGAAACAGTGCTGCTTACTTGTGTTGCAAGATTGGAAGCACGATCGTTCAATCCTTGATAGAAGGAGTTAGTTGTGTCCTGGTCATATCTCATATGAGCATATGTATAAAGCTTACCAAGCTTTTTAGTTACTTCATCTTGTTTTTGCAGATAAGTATAAAGTGTTTCGGCTGATTCACCTAATTTTCCCTGAAAGGATTTAAGTTCAGGAAGCATCTGCTTCGTTTCCTCAAATTCTTTTTCCCAAACTTCATCCGAAGCGTAAATCGCTTCTAAATCCCACGTATCTTCAACAGCAACTTCATTACGTTTAGGCAATGATTTTGTTTTTGTTTGAGACATACAAACACCTCCATATGAAATTAAAGAAAATGCATAACATTCTCCTTATGTATATCTACATATTACCAGAAAATGCTTATACAAAGTCAAAAATTACGGCTTTTTTACTGAAAATTTTGTCTTGTTCGAACGCCTCATCAAGCGTTTTTGGATAGGGAACGGGTCTCTTCTTTTTATAATGGATGTCATTTATCTGCTCAATAATGTTTTCAGATTCCAGATAGTTCAAATATCCTTTTATGGCACATTGATAATTTCCATTTAAATAAGGAAGTTTTCTTTCCTGAAAGATTCGTTTTACCATTAATCTCTTACACTCATTTTCAAGCTGCTGCAAAGTAAAGGGTGAAGATAATTTATCAATAATAAACAAAAGATATGATTGCCAAATATAAGGTGAAGTTTCAATGAAGTAATAGTTATAAGAAGGCATTCCTGCTAAAGGAGAAAATAAAGTGATTGACCTGTGATTAAAATACATAACTTTCTTTACATACATAATAGAAGGAGAAACATTTTTATAAGCGGTCATTCTCCATGTCTTTTTCTGATTATTCCACAATAGGTTTTGATATTTGTAACTTTTACTATTGAATGAATCAAACATCATGCTCAGTTCCAGGTTTTTTGCAGCAAACGTATATCCCTCAGCTATTACTTTTCTTTGTGAGATCGGAAGAATATTTCTTAGAAGGAGGAACTGCTGCTGCAAAGGACAAAAATAATTTAAATAAAGTTTACCTGTTTTGTCTCTTTTGGCAGCGGTAAGATCAGTCATTTGCAGGGAATATAAATTCTCTCTCTTCTTCTTAATTCTTTTCATACCAAAAATCCAGTCAGATTCTACTCCAATTGATTGATAGCCATAAATTCTGCTTGTAAACATATCAACATTCAATGTTGCACATTGATATTCGATCGCATGATTTTTCTCACCAAGGTAAATATCCGGCCTTTGAGCTATGTCGCGCAAATAATGTTCGAGGTATAGGTTTTCTTCTTTTTTCATAAGCCAGTGAAACAGGCTCTTTTTTCCCATTAAGTGATAGTTCGTTTCTGCTTCATGTAAACCAGCACAAGCACCTTGAGACTGATGTGCGAAATGCCATACTTTTTTTGAACCGCACTTGGGTATTACTTTATTCTTGCAAACGGGACATAAAAGCATACCTGTTCTCATTTTTGAGTACCACTGTTCCTTTGAAGATTCTCCAGTCATATCAACAAATTGATTTTCATAAAGCGCAACAAGCATTTCTGTCACCACTCCCCTCAGCTTCTAAATTAATCATGTATGAAAGGAGCATAAGAAACATTTGGACCTTTTCTTAAAATTAATTTTCAATAAACTAGATATCGAGAATTTCCTTTGAACAAAAAAATAAAAACCGATTTCAAATGTTACTGAAATCGGTTATAACTTATAATTTGAAATATTTTTGTACATGTTCCAAAGCAGCCTCAGCAACAATTGTTTTGCCATATTCCTGAATACGGTATACTGACAAATCTGAGTCATTGCCATACTCCAGCAGTTGAGCTAATAGATCATCTTGTTCTCTGTCAGGCGCATCTGGGTTGAATGTTACATACAGATAATACTTGCCTGCGAAGTGATACAGCGAATTCTCAAATGAGGAAGAATCAATTGTATGGCTGAGAAGTATGACATCTTCAAAATCTCCAAATGAAATTAAGAAAGATAAGTAATCATCTTCAGCTTCTTCCAGTTCATCGAACTCTTCTTCTTCTGATTGAAATTGCTGATCCAGCAATTTCTCAATATTTTGATCAACAGGCAAGTCTAACTTATCGTCACCTATTGGAAGTTCAATCTTTTTACCGTCCTTAGACATTTGTGCGCGTGTAACTATAATTTCAAGACCTTTATCCAGAGCCTGCACTTGAATCCAAAGAGGACCTTCTAATGGAAACTGTTCTTGCTGGTGTGCTTCGTCCATCATCTCCCAGAAGAGTTCTTCTCCTCTTTCCCGGTCAGCCCATATTTCTTCACGGTCGAATCCGCGATCTTCAATATCTCTGTAGGTTATGAAAAATTTAATGGTGAACTCATTCACTCTTTCAATTTCCATTTCTGCTTCTCTCCCTTCTCTCCGGTTTGTTCGTGAAGGGATAAATACCCCTAGAAAAAAGCAATACTTACTACCTTTTATTCCCTAACTAAAAATACATCAATCACAATTAAACCTCTTGTACCTTATTCTATGACAAAACAGCTAATCTGGAAATAAAAAAGGCCCGTATTTACTGCCCTTTTTTACGCCTAGATTCATGATGAAAAAACTGCTGCTGCTTGACGCAAGTGGTCAAGCTAGACTATAATTCAATGGTCTTTAAGGTTAACATATTGTACCATAACTCACTTGAAATTTCATTACATACGGGGGTTTTACTTTTGGAAACGGATTTTCTGATATCCCTTTTGCAAATTATAGCAATTGATATTCTACTTGGCGGCGATAACGCTATTGTTATAGCCCTTGCCAGCAGAAACTTACCTGAGAAACAGAGAAATAAAGCGATTTTCTTAGGAACAGGACTGGCTATAGTAGTACGTGTAGTATTAACCATTGTAGCTGTTTATTTATTAAATATTCCATTCCTATACCTTGCAGGAGGTATTTTACTTCTAATCATTGCGTACAAGCTTATTCTTGAAGAAGATGAAGAGCTTGATGTAAAAGCAGGGAAGAATTTATCTGATGCGGTTAAAACGATTGTATTCGCAGACATTGCTATGGGTCTGGATAATGTTTTAGCGATAGCAGGAGCTGCACACGGAAATATTATTCTTGTTGTAATTGGATTATTAGTATCTGTACCAATCATTATATGGGGAAGTAAAATAATATTGCACTTCATGGAACGGTTTCCTGTATTAATTTATATTGGTTCAGGCGTACTCGCTTTTACCGCAGCAGGTATGATCATTGAAGAAAAAATGCTTCATACAGTATTTGCTGATAACACTATGCTTGAATATGGTTTATATTTATTCTTAATCATCGGTGTCTTATTTGCAGGTATATTGACTAACTCCATTAAAAGAAAAGCAAAGTAAAGAATAAGAATCCTGCCGGCACATGCTGGCAGGACTTTTTATTAAGATGGCCATTTTCGCATACATTGTTTGCTTTGGAAGTAGTTGATTTCCGCTCCAGGCTGCCGCTTTCCACGGGGCGTGCGGTGAGCCTCCTGCCGCTTTGCGCCATTAGGAGTCTCCACCTGACCGCTCGTCCCGTAGGAGTCGGCAACCTTGCGCTCCAATCAACTTGCAAATGATGACGTTACGAGCAAAATGCAACAATCTTTTAGAAAATCGCCATTTAGATCTTCGCTGTAATCAACCTTTCAATGAAGAGAAATGAAAAAAAGCGATAACAACATTCTTTTAGTTAATTAGTTAGTTATAAAACATAAAAAAACTCCCGCACTTTTAGCAGCGGAAGTTTTTCTTTTATTCATTTACAAGACGCTGTGCTTCCATAAGCTGAAAAGTCCGTACTCTTCTTGGCAAGAAACGGCGAATTTCATCTTCGTTATAGCCAACTTGCAGACGCTTTTCATCCAGGATGATTGGTCTTCTCAATAATCCAGGGTGATCTGCAATCAATTGATATAGATCTTGCAATGGCATGGATTCAAGATTAATGTTAAGTTCCTGGAACGTTTTTGAACGAGTAGAAATAATCTCGTCAGTACCGTCCTCAGTCATCCTCAAGATTTGCTTAACTTCTTCTATTGATAAAGGTTCCGAAAAAATATTTCTCTCTTGATAAGGAATTTCATTCTCTTTTAACCATGCTTTTGCTTTTCGGCATGATGTACAGCTCGGCGAAGTAAATAGTGTGACCATATTGGAACTCTCCTTCCCCTCTCTCTGATTTAGGTACTTTAAAAAAGTTATTAAATCATCATTCATAGTATACTACACATTTTACATTTTCGGTAGAGGTTATACAGACTTTTGTACATTTTTACGAATTTGTCATACAAATGTAATACATATACAGCATGTCTTACACAACTTATCCGTCATTTTTCCATACATATATATAGACGTATTACCCGAAGATAAGTTTCATAAAACATAAAAAAATAAAAGAGTGGAATAACCACTCTTTTGTTAAGCTATGGTTTTATTTACTTGTGATGCAGGACCTTTTCGCGGAATACTTGGTTTAAGATTCTTCAGGTTTTTCTTCAGCATCTCTTTCCATAATTCACGCTTTGTTTTCTTTTTTTTGTCTTTTTGTTTCATAGCGCCTGCTCCTCCTTTAACAAGGAAAATAGTAAAATTATTCCGAAGCGGATTCCCTTGGCGTATCTGAAGACTCATTTTTAACCATTTCGGGTTTAGGAGCCGCTGGTTCTGTATCCAAGGTGAGCACTTCACTTGCTGGCTGATAAGACTTTCCGTACAATTCACTATCTTTGTACGTGTGTATTTCATTATACGTCTTTTTCATGTTTTCATAAATAGTTTCTTCAGATTCTTCTGTTGGTGACCAGAATAAGATCTCCATCTCATTCACTTCATTCGTTGCAAGGGAACGCCTTCTATACCCGATACTTGATGCGTGTTCAAATCCCTCTCGTGTATAAAACCGCAGACGTTTTTCAGTGTCTGTATCTTCATAATCAACCGGCTCAACTTCTAATATAATCGGTTTGCCTTTGGCTTTTAATTTCTCGATAAGCTTATGACCAAGTCCTTGTCCTCTGGCATCTTTAGATACAAATAAGTAATCAATAAAAACAAAGTCTGGAAGTTCAACGTACATTAGAACATGGTGCTTCCCTTCATCTTTATGATAAATATCACTCTTTTCATCCAGCAGAAGTTCCATATGCTCTTTTGATTTCATCTCTTCAATCGGAAAATATTGATTTAACTTCTCATACCAATTCATTGTTTCCCCATCAGCTCCTTAAGTTTTTATATTATATAGTTTTCCCTCTTTCTTCCTTTGTTATCATGGGATACAATAGAGAAAGAAGTACGTGGTGAACAGGTTGTAAAAAAAGGAGGAATCCTCTTTGGTATCATTCTTTACCGATTTAACGTTGTTAGCTTTATGTGTGGTTGGTATTACAGCATTGATGGGAACGATTTCCCAAGTCATCGCGGTAAAATTGTTCGGCGGCAAGAAAGTATCACATTTCGTGGATAAATCGAAGTCTTTTCAGCAAAACTGGAGTCCTGTAAAAAGAAGAAATTAAACGGAACAACCCGGAACTTTCGGGTTGTTTTTTCACATTTTTTACCCGAACTGCTTTATAATACAAGGGTAACATACATAATAGAGGTGTACAAATGCATAGAAACCTTAGAACGTTTATTAGTCAATTAAGAGAAGAAAAAGAAATTTTTGAGATACATGCTGAAGTCGATCCATATTTAGAAATCCCTGAAATTCACAGACGTGTAATTGCAGAAGAAGGTCCTGCTCTGCTTTTTACAAATGTAAAAGGTAAAAACATACCCGTAGTGACGAATCTGTTTGGAACGATAAAACGTGTAGATATGGCCTTTGGTCCAAAACCTGAACAATTAGTTAAAGATCTTGTCTCATCTATTGATGCACTTATGCCACCTTCCCCTTCTGTTCTATGGAAGAAAAAAGGGATGATCAAGGATGTTTTATCTCTAGGAACAAAAAAAGTCGGCAAGAATAAATCTCCTGTACTCGAAACATTTACGACGAACGTCAATATGAAGGAGCTTCCGGCTCTTACTGGGTGGCACCTAGACAGTAATCCATTCGTTACCCTTCCGCTCGTTTATACTGAGCATCCAGATAAACACGAACACAACCTTGGAATGTATCGGATTGAGATTAAAGAAGAAAATAAAACCGGAATTCACTGGCAAATTCATAAAGGCGGCGGTTTCCATCATTATGAAGCAGAACAAAAGAACCAATCACTGCCTGTTACATTATTCTTAGGTGGACCTCCTTCTTTAATGATCAGTGCGATAGCTCCTCTTCCAGAAGCAGTTCCTGAACTAATGTTTTCATCTATGCTTATGGGAGAAAAATTAAGTCTTGCTCATGTTGATGGCCACCCTCATCCGTTAATTGCCGAGGCAGAATTTGCTTTTGGCGGTGTGGTTCCCCCTCATGTTCGCGAGCCTGAAGGACCATTTGGAGATCATTATGGATATTACTCTTGGGCGCATGACTTTCCTGTCTTCAACATTGATAAAATGTGGAAACGAAAAGATGCGATCTATCCAGCTACAGTAGTAGGAAAGCCAAAGCAAGAAGACTATTTTATCGGAGAATATCTGCAGCGTTTAATGAGTCCTTTATTCCCGGTAGTCATGAATGGTGTGCGGGATTTATGGACGTACGCAGAAACTGGATTCCATGCATTAGCAGGTGCTGTAGTTCGTGAATCATATTATAAAGAAGGTCTAGCTCATGCATTCCGAATTATGGGAGAAGGACAGCTCACATTAACTAAGTTTTTGATGGTAACCAACAAACCTGTTAACCTGCAAAACTTCGCGGAATTAGCTGAAGGAGTTTTAGAAAGATTCCTTCCTGAGCGCGATTTGCTGATTATTCATGATACATCCATGGATACATTGGATTATACGGGACGTAAGTTTAATACAGGCTCTAAAGCAATCATGACGGGCCTTGGTGAACCTGTCCGTGAATTAAAAAGAACATATGAAGGCGGAACGATATCAGGGATTAATGATGTTGGTGTTTTCTGCGGAGGCTGTTTAACTGTGAGCGGACCATCCTTTGATGAAGCTCCAGATTTTGCTGAACATCTTTTGTCGAACAGTCATGAATCTTTTAAGGATTGGCCGCTCGTCTTTTTAGTAGATGATGCTTCCATCGCAGCAACTCAAGCTGAGTTTTTATGGACAACATTTACCCGCTTCGATCCGGCATATGATGTTTATGCTAAGAGTACGATTGACCGGAACCGTATTAAATATGAAGGAACGATAATCATTGATGCAAGGATGAAGCCTTTCTATCCGGATGTTGTTGAAACTCGTCCCGATATTGATCAAAAGGTTACTGAAAGATGGAATGAATATTTTAAACAGTAAAAGAAGCGTTTTCACGCTTCTTTTTGCATTTTATAAGTTGATATATTGTCCAAACGGTGGTAAAGTATTTAACAATATACATTTTTAAGGAAAGGAGAAAAACTTATGAGAAAAATCACCTTATTAGATCTTTATAAACATCCTCATGTACAAAAATACGTTAAACGTTCAGGTATGGTACATGCCATTTCTACAGCTTATCATGCTTATCGTTTAGCAGTGAAACATGGTGTGGATCCAGATATGGCAACTAAGGCAGCTTTTCTTCACGATATCGGACATTATACATGGTATAAAAATGGCCACTGGGACTATGACATGTATAAAGAGAATGATATTCATGCCATTAAGGGTGCCGAACGCGCACACCGTATTTTAGTTTCGTTGGGAGAAGACCGCAAAAAAGCGAAAGAGATTGCCCTGGCTATTTTACTTCATACAGATTCTTATCTGCCGGCAGGCTCATTGAATTTAAATCCGCTGCAGCAGGTTGTTGCTCTTGCTGATGAAGCAGACGAAGAACCAGGCGGATCACATCACTATCGCACAGTCAGTGATATAAAAGCATTAACCATGATCAAAAAATTAGATGAAATGGTAGATGAGTATAATGAAGAAGAAAAAGTAAAACACTCTGTTTCCTAAAATGGAAAAGAGTGTTTTTAACATCCTTACATATTAATATGCTACAAAACCGATAGCTCTTTCACTGGAATACGTTCCAATTGTACTTCCGAATCGGGTATAGATTACTTTAGGGAAGCTATCAAGTGCAAACAATTCATCAAATTCTTTTTTAACTTCTTCTGTAGAAGAAAAACTATGAATTAAATAAAGTGTTTTCTCCGGGTTTTCTGATTTCCACTCTAAAATGATTTCTTTCATTTTCGTTAACCCTTTTTTACTGCCTCGGTACTTGCCGATTGTTGCAACTACTCCATCTATAATTGAAATCATAGGTTTTATATTAAGCATACCAGCAATAGCGCCTTGTACGGCTGAAATTCTACCGCCCTTTTTTAGGTTTTCTAGTGTTTCAAGTAGTACATACGCTTTAATTCCTGCTTTTGTTTTTTCAATCCGCGTTACAATCTCGCTTAAAGAAACTTCTTTTTTAGACATCTCGATCGCTTCATTTAATAAAATCTGTACACCGCCAGAAGCAATTCCAGAATCGATAATCGTAACTCGTCTTTGTTCCTCTTCTGTAAGCATACTTTTGCCTATTGTTGCGCTTTGGACAGTACCGCTTAAATTAGAAGAAATTCCGATATATAAAACCTCATTGCCTTTGTTCAATTCTTTTTGAAATGCCTCAAAAAATGATTGTGGTGATGGCTGGCTTGTTTTAGGCAGATCCGGTTCATTTGACATTCTTTTATAGAATTCATCTTCTCTTATATTAACCCCATCTAAATAGTGATCTTCTCCAAACTGTACATTTAGAGGGACAATTGTTAATGGAATATCCGTTATTTCAGAATTTATTTTTAAATCACTCGCGCTATCAACGATAAAACTTAGTTTCATGAATTTACCCCTTTTCTGCTTCTCAATCAATAGTAGGGATGTGTAACGATAATTTTGTATACGCTTTACACACTCAATTTAGTTTAACATAAAAAACGACCTCCTGAAATGACGGAGACCGTTTTAAATGTGTTAATTATTTTGTTTAACAGCTTCCTCATCATAAAGATGACAAGCTACCCAGTGTCCTTCTCTTGCTTCCTGCCATTTTGGCTTAACAGCTGCACATACATCCATTGCATGTGGACAGCGAGTACGGAAACGGCATCCGCTTGGAGGATTGATCGGGCTCGGAACATCACCTTCAAGGATGATTCGTTCACGGCTTCTTTCTAATTCAGGATCAGGAACAGGAATCGCTGATAAAAGAGCTTGTGTATAAGGATGCAGAGGCTCTTCATAAAGCTCATCACTTGTTGTAAGTTCCACGATATTTCCTAAATACATTACACCTACACGATCAGAAATATGTTTAACCATAGATAGATCATGGGCAATAAATAGATAAGTAAGACCGCGTTCTTTTTGAAGTTCCATCATTAGGTTTACTACTTGTGCTTGAATGGATACGTCAAGTGCCGAGATAGGCTCATCGGCAATGATAAAGTCAGGATCTACAGCAAGTGCACGAGCAATCCCGATACGCTGACGCTGACCGCCTGAGAACTCATGCGGATAACGGTTAGCATGCTCTCTGTTCAAACCTACTGTTTCAAGAAGTTCGTAAACACGGTTGTCACGATCTTTCTTTGTTTTTGCCAAGCCATGAATATCGATGCCTTCAGCAATGATATCTTTAACTGTCATTCTAGGATTTAATGATGCATATGGATCTTGGAAGATCATCTGCATCTTACGGTTGAATTTCTTTAGATCAGAACGGGATTTTCTTCCGTGAACGTCTTCACCTTCATAGAATACTTCTCCATCTGTTGCATCATATAGTCTGATGATTGTACGACCTGTAGTAGATTTACCGCATCCGGACTCTCCTACTAGACCAAGTGTTTCACCTTTATAAATATCAAAAGATACATCGTCTACTGCTTGTAAAACGCCCTTTTTTCCAGCTGGGAAATACTTTTTAAGATTTTTAACTTCTAGTAACTTTTCTCTCTCTACAACTGCCATTATCGAGCACCCCCAACTACTGCCGCTTCAGGCGGTTCAACTTTTGGCGCTCGCTCATCTAACAACCAGCAAGCAGCTTTGTGCGATGAAGAAACGTTAGTAGCCTCAGGCATATGTTCCAAACATACTTCCATCGCATAAGGACAACGCGCTGCAAACGGACATCCTTTCGGAGGATTCATTAGGTCAGGCGGCGTTCCTGGAATTGCTAATAGTTCTTTTGAATCTGCATTTAATTTTGGCATGGAAGCTAACAGACCCCATGTATATGGATGTTTCGGCTTGTAAAAGATTTCATCAACAGTACCTGTCTCAACGATCATACCACCGTACATTACGGCTACACGCTGAGCGAGGTTTGCAACTACTCCTAAATCATGCGTAATAAGGATAATTGCAGTTCCTGTCTTGTCTTGAAGATCACGCATCAAGTCCAAGATCTGAGCTTGAATCGTTACATCAAGTGCTGTTGTCGGTTCATCCGCAATCAATACCTTCGGATTACAAGCTAATGCAATCGCGATAACAACACGCTGACGCATTCCGCCTGAAAATTGGTGAGGATATTCATCTACACGAAGTTCAGGATTTGGAATACCTACAAGCTTTAATAGGTTAATTGAACGCTCTTTTGCTTCGCTCTTGCTCATGTTCTGGTGCTTACGCAGTCCTTCCATGATCTGCTTCCCGATTGTCATCGTTGGATTCAATGATGTCATCGGATCTTGGAAGATCATTGAGATTTCAGCACCGCGAATTTTTTCCATCTCTCGCTCAGAAGCTTTCGCGAGGTCTTTGCCTTGGAAGCGAATCGCTCCTTCTTTAATTGAACCAATTTTGTTTGGCAAGAGACGCATTACTGCTTTTGAAGTAACAGACTTACCAGATCCGGATTCACCTACGATTGCAAGTGATTCCCCTTTATCTAAAGATAGGCTTACACCTCGAACTGCTTTTACTTCTCCCCCATACGTCTGGAAGGAGACATGAAGGTTTTCTAGTTCTAAAAGTTTTTCCATTTATAAAATCTCCTTCCTGTACTATTTTCTCATTTTCGGATCAAGTGCATCACGCAATCCGTCCCCTAGCAAGTTAAAGCTGATCATCAGGATACACATGATGGATGCAGGATAGATAGCTAAGTGAGGATAGATACGCAATGATCTAAATCCGTCTGCAATCAAAGCCCCTAGTGAAGCGGTCGGTGGTTGAATACCGAGGCCGATAAAGCTTAGGAATGCTTCGAAGAAAATAGCTCCTGGAATTGTAAATGTACTTGTAACAATGATTGCACCAAGTGTATTTGGCAATAAGTGTTTTGTAATTAATCGGCCGTTTGTTGAGCCGAGTGTTTTTGATGCTAATACAAATTCTCTGTTTTTTAATGATAGGATCTGCGCTCGTACGATACGCGACATTCCTATCCAGCCGGTTATAACGAGAGCTAGTGTGATTGAGAGTATCCCTGGATCAAGTATGATAATAAACAAGATAATTACAACCAGATTCGGAATACCTACTAATACTTCTACTACACGCTGCATCGCGTCATCTACTCTGCCGCCATAAAAGGCAGAAACTCCACCGTATGCAACACCGACGATCAAATCGATTGTTGCTGCTAAAAATGCGATATAAAGTGAAATTTGTGTACCTTTCCAAACACGAACCCATTGGTCACGCCCAAGCGGGTCAGTACCAAACCAGAATTTATCTTCAGCTGGTACATTCTTCATTTCATACTGATCTACGCCGCGAATATCTACTCCGTCCACTCCAAGGAATCCAATCTTCTCTAATCCTGGAATTTTAGGAGGTAAGTTTGCACGCATTAGTTCTTGATCGTCCATGCCATACTTACTTAACGTTGGTGCAATAAGTGAAAACACAATAATGAATACGATTGCAAAAAGTCCAAGCATCGCTGCTCTATTCTTTTTTAATCGTCTAAAAGCATCCTGCCAAAAGCTTAAGCTTGGCTTCGTAATTTCATCGCCTTTACCTGTACCTAAATTTGCAGGGCGAAATAAATCAGGTGTTAGTTTTCTTTCAGACATGCTCATTATGATTTACCTCCCGCAACACGAATACGAGGATCGATGATTCCATAAAGGATATCGACAACTAAGATGATTACTATAATTAAGAAACTATAGAACAAAGTAGTTCCCATAATAACTGGATAGTCATTTAGGTTGATACTTTTTACGAACTGTTCACCTATACCAGGTATTGCAAAAATGTTTTCAATTACAAGTGACCCAGTAATTAGGCCGATTGCCATAGGTCCAAGGATTGTAATGATTGGAATCATACTGTTTCGTACACAGTGTTTAATAATAACTGCTTGTTTGCTAATCCCTTTAGATCTAGCCATTAAAATATAATCTGTCCCTAAAATTTCAAGCATTTCTGTACGCATGAAACGTGCCACTGTAGCAATTACTCCTACGGATAGAGAGAATGCTGGCATGATGTGATACTCAGGACCATTCCAGAATGCTACTGGAAGCCATCCAAGCTTAACCCCAACGTAGTATTGCAAAAGTCCTGCAAATACGAAGGACGGTATTGCTATTCCAAATACAGCCATGACCATAGCCCCGTAATCAATAAACGAGTTATGCTTTAATGCTGCTGCGATCCCTAATACCAAGCCAACTAATGTTCCGAACACCAGTGCTTCAAACCCGACTGTTGCAGATGGGCCCATACCGTTTGCAATCATAGAATTAACGGTACGTCCATCAAACTGGAACGTATATCCTAAATCACCCTGTGCCAATTTCCCTAGATAATTAATGTATTGAACAGGCACCGGGTCATTTAACCCGTATTTTTCGTTAAGTGCATAGCGCTGGGACTCAGTTAACTTCTCTTGATTGTTAAAAGGAGAACCAGGTAATAATTTCATTAAAAAGAATGTAATCGTTGCAATGATCAGCAGTGTTAAAAACATCGCAAACACTCGCTTCGTTATATAGCGCAACATTACAAACACCTCCCCCAAATGTTTCAAACTTAATGTTCTGAAATCTTTCTGTAATATCTATCTTAAGGGACAAAATATTTTATATCAATAGAAAATATTTTTTTTTCGACATTTTCTGATTTCTTTCTTCATCACACAATATATTCCATCCTTGTTTACAAGGCAAAAAGAGAGTACATGTCAGGAACACATGTACTCTCCTGAGAAAAACTATTTACTATTTTTCAATAGAGCTTATTGTTTTCCTTCAATGTAAGCCCACTTGTAAGAAACATCAGCTCCGAATAAGTGATGAGCTAAGTCTTTTACGTATGGCTTTTGAAGGCCAGTTACACCACGTTGGTATAGTGGAGAGATCGCTTGATCTTCGAAAAGAACTTTCTCAGCTTCAAGCATCATTTCCCAACGCTTCTCTTGATCCATTTCTTTTTTCGCATCGTTGATTAACTTGTCATATGCAGGATTTGAATAACCCATTTGGTTATGAGCCCCATCAGTTACGAACATATCTAGGAACGTCATTGGATCTTGGTAGTCAGGACCCCAACCAGCATAAGAGAAGTCATACTCACCTTTAGATTCTAGTTCTAGCTTTTGCTTAAATGGTTGTGCTTTAATAGAAACTTTGATTCCAGGAAGGTTCTTTTCAAGTTGGTTCTTGAAGAACTCACCCATCTTCTTAGCACCATCAGAATCGTAGTTCAATAGTTCAAGTTCTACAGACTCTTTGCCAAGTTCTTTTAGACCAGCAGCCCAAAGTTCTTTAGCTTTTTCTAAATCATAGCCACCGAAGTTGCCGTTTGTTTTACGGAAGTCTTCTCCGTCTGGACCTGGAGTGAACTCACCTGGTACTAGGTAGTAAGCAGGAGTAGATCCGTTGTTAAGAAGTACATCTACCATAGATTGCTTGTCATAAGCCATGTCGATCGCTTTACGGATGTTAGCGTTCTTAAGAGCATCAGAATTCTTAGAGTTTTGGTTTAAACGCAAGAAGAATACTGTAGCTTCTCCGCGAGTGTAAAGATCTTCGTGATCTTTGTATTGGTCAACATATTCCATGCTTAGACCAGTGATATCTGTTTGACCAGTTTCATATAGGTTTACGCTTGTAGCAACGTCCTTAACGATTTTTACGTTAATTTCGTCTAACTTAACGCTGTCTTTATCCCAGTAGTTATCGTTTTTCTTGTACTGCCATCCTTCGTTGTGTTTCCACTCGTTAAGCACGAAAGGACCGTTGTATAATAGAGTGTTAGCTTCTAAAGCGTACTTGTCGCCTTGAGCCTTAACAAATTCTTCTTTTTGCGGATAGAAAGTTGCGAATCCAGTTAATCCTAAGAAATAAGGAGCTGGAGCTTCAAGAGTTACTTCAAGAGTTGATTCATCAACAGCTTTAACACCTAGCTCTTCTACTTTACCGAATAATGGGTCACCATCAGTTTGGATCGCGTTAGCGTTCTTTACAGGTCCCATGATGTAAGCATACTCAGAAAGAGTATCTGGGTGTAAAGCTTTTCTCCAAGAGTAAACGAAATCGTTAGCAGTTACTTTAGATCCGTCACTCCATTTTGCTTCAGGGTTTAGTTTGAACGTATAAACTGTTCCATCTTCGTTTGTGTCATGGCTTAATGCCACACCTGGAGTTGGTTTATTTTCTTTATCAAGACGATATAAACCTTCCATAACGTTGTTCATTACTTCGAATGAAACTGAGTCTGTTGCTTGTGAAGAGTCCATTGAAGGAATTTCTTCTCCATCAAGGATGTTAAGTACTTGCGGCTCAGCTGGCTTTTCAGTTTTATCGCCTTCGTTGCCGCCTTTCTTTTCGCCAGTCTCTTTCTTTTCTCCGCCACTACAAGCAGCTAAGAACATGCTAAGAACAAGAACTAGCGTAAGAAGCAATGACCATTTTGACTTCTTCATGAGTCGACCTCCCCTTTTTATCCTGTTAATTTGTTAGCAGACGAAAGTCTCAAGAATTATCAGACATTTCATCTACAAGTTCGATTATACAAGTTTTCAAACAATTGTGGAATTATTTTTTTTAAGAGTTTTACAAAAAGCCCATGATATTTACTTTTCCTTAACAAAAAATAGGTACAAAGACCTATAATGTGTGAGTGTGTATTTTCTGATTATTCTACAAATTTTACCAAAATTATATGTAAACTAGCATGAATATTACATTCTCGATTTCCTGTGCAGATAGACAATGCCTCATTTTGAATTATAATTCGTCAATTTTATATTTCATTTGTTACAATGGGAGTATAGTCTGACGGCATATTTTGAAATTCGTGGTACATTTTTAGATGTTAATGGTGTATTTTTTACTACTTGGAGGCTTAATCAATGAACGTACACATAAGAAGAATTCTTGTTATTTCTGCATTCCCTGTGATCATTGCTTTGATCATTGCTCTCTTATCTTCTGGACCATTTACCCTTGAAAAATACGTAAACACTCTTTTTTACTTTGCACTTTCTATTGCATTGATCGGTATTGCTTTATATGTAGTGAAAGGTGGATTTTTTGACTTTTTTTCATACAGTTTTAAAAAAGTAGCGAAAGCATTAACGAGAACGCCTGATGTTCATAATGAAGTATCTTTTAAAACCAACTTTCATTTATCAGAAAGAGTAAATGTTTCTTATATGAAATCTTTTTTATATAGCGGATTATTTTTAACATTTCTTTCAATTGCCGTTGCATATGTATTGTAATTTGTGTATACTACTAAAAAATAAATGACTAATGTGATGATGAAGAAGAGTACATGATGAGAAGCTCTCAGAGAGCCTGTGGCAGGTGAAAACAGGCAGTGGATCATGATGGAATGGGCTTTGGAGCATTCTGACCGAACCTTTTAGTAGGCTCAGACGTGTATATGTCCGCACGATATAAATGGACAGCGTATCGGTATTTCCTGTACGTATTCGAGTGATTTTCATATTACGTGAGAATTATAAGGGTGGCACCGCGGTCCATTCGTCCCTTGCATAAGGCGACGAGTGGGCCTTTTTATATTGATTTTTAAAAAAAAGGAGAGATGAATCATGTCTGTAATCTTTTCAGGCATACAGCCGAGCGGTAACTTAACCATCGGCAATTACATTGGAGCTATGAGACATTTTGTTAAGCTTCAGCATGAGCACGAATGCTACTTTTGTGTAGTTAATCAGCACGCGATTACTATGGCACAAGATCCTGTTGAGTTAAAAAGAAACAGCCGGAATTTAGCTGCTCTTTATTTAGCTGCTGGAATTAATCCAGAAATTTCAACTATTTTTATTCAATCAGAGGTGCCGGCGCACACAAAAATGGGATGGATGATGCAATGCGTTTCCTATATCGGGGAATTAGAACGCATGACACAATTTAAGGATAAGTCTTCTGGCAAGGAAGCTGTTTCTGCTGGCTTATTAACTTATCCTCCACTGATGGCGGCAGATATTCTTTTGTACAACACTAGTATCGTTCCAGTTGGCGATGACCAAAAACAGCACATTGAGCTGACACGTGATATTGCCGAGCGTTTTAATAAAAAATACCGAGAAGTCTTCGTTATTCCTGAACCGCGTATTGCTTCTGAAGGTGCTAGAATTATGTCACTCGTTGATCCTGAGAAGAAGATGAGCAAATCAGATCCGAACCAGAATTCTTTTATCTCTATGCTGGATGACGAATCTGTTATCTTAAAGAAGATTAAGCGAGCAACTACAGATTCTGATGGAGTTGTCGCTTATGACAAAGAAAAGAAGCCAGGTATCTCAAACTTGCTGACTATTTACTCACAGCTTACTGGTGAGAGCATTAAATCACTTGTAGAAAAATACGAAGGAAAAGGTTACGGAGATTTCAAGCAAGGTGTAGCTGAAGCAATCATTAACACTTTAAAACCAATTCAAGAACGCTATAAAGAATATCTAGAGTCTAATGAATTGGATGCCATTCTTGATAAAGGTGCAGAAAAAGCGAACCGTGTTGCAAACAAAACTCTGAATAAGGCTGAACGTGCTATGGGATTAGCCCGTAAACGTGTATAAGATTACTTGAAGCTGTGTCTGTTGCGTGAAACTAGTTCTATTTTGCGTGGTAGCAGCGAGATTCGGCGTGGAACTCATGTAATCCCGCGTGAAACTGAGATCCTTTTGCGTGAAAGTACATGGTTTTTGCGCGAACGTGAAATAGATTTAAGAACACGTACCGTAAAAAGGCTTTTCTCCTCAAGAAACGAGCATCTGAAGCGGAGATCTGCTTCTATAAAGCCAAAATAAATACAAAAAACCAGCGGAATCTAAAATCCGCTGGTTTTATTAATTAACGTGAGTTCCATTTTCAAGTTCCCAAATCTTTTCAAAGTACGGCTGTCCTTTTACAAGTCTTTCGCACATATCTAAATGCTGCTTCGACCAGCCGCTCTTTAATTCGCAATAAAGTGCGTCCCATGCTTCGTCAAAATCCATTCGTTGAATTTTCCCGTATTGTTCAGGCATCCACTCTGTGCACCAATATCTCATTTCAGCTACATTTTTTGTCGAATGCAATTGATCAAGAGCCATAAAAAGCAGTTGTTTTAACTGTCTTTCCTTTCTTGTCAGCCCTCTCATGCTGTCTGGATTTGGTGACAATATGTGATATTCTTTGCTCATCTGCTTTGCGCTGAATGTGTAAACTTTTGTTTCTGTTTGCTCCGCCATCTCAAAAACGAGCTGTTCTTGTCTTGGAATGAGTCTGCTCTTTCGTATTGGTATTCTATAACCCATTGTATCTACAATCAACGATTTTTTCTCATCCGTTATGATAAAGCAATGTTCTAGCTGTACGCGCTGGTTGTTCTTTCTGACATACGCTTTTTGATGCACTTCTTCTAATAATGCATCTGGAAGATCGTTTAAATCATTTTCGATGTAATGAAAAAGTGTTGATTCAATCTTGATAATGGGTACTTGATCCAGCAGCTCAATATAGTCGTCTTTTCTCCATTCATGGAACTCACAAACGTTATAGCCATTCTCTTCTCCTTCAAACCAGTTGACCCAAACATCACGTAAGTATAACATTTGTACCCCTCACTTTTTTACCGATTTGTATTTAAAATCAGTATAGTCAGAGGTTGTCCTTTTTATTCTAAAATAAGGCAATTAGCAAATCGAAAAATAGAACCCCGTTTCCTCAAAGAAAACGGGGTTCTTATTCATTATTCTTCTATTTTTTTAAATACAAGTGACGCATTATGCCCGCCAAAACCTAGCGAGTTGCTTAGTACAGCTTTCACTTCTGCTTGTCTTGCTTTGTTCGGTACATAATCAAGATCGCATTCTTCGTCAGGTGTTTCATAGTTGATTGTTGGAGGCAGAATGTTTTCTTGAATCGCTTTTACTGAGAAAATAGCTTCAATACCACCTGCAGCACCAAGCAGATGTCCTGTCATTGATTTAGTTGAACTTACAGGAATCTTGTATGCTTGCTCATTAAAGACAGCTTTAATCGCTGCTGTTTCAAATTTATCGTTAAAATCAGTACTTGTGCCATGTGCGTTAATATATGAAATGTCTTCTAAAGCAAGACCGCTGTCCTCAACAGCCTGCTTCATTGCACGTGCACCGCCTTCTCCGCCAGGAGCTGGCTGGGTAATGTGATAGGCATCACCAGTTGCTCCATACCCAACGATTTCGGCATAAATTTTAGCTCCGCGCTTTTTAGCAAATTCATATTCTTCAAGGATAAGAATTCCTGCTCCTTCTCCGATAATAAAACCGCTGCGGTTCTTATCGAAAGGGCGGCTTGCTGTGTTCGGGTCCGGATTTGTTGATAGAGCACCTGCCTGGCAGAATCCTGCTAATGCCATATCTGTAATAGGTGCTTCAGTACCGCCAGTAACCATAACATCAGCATCTCCGCGCTGAATAACTTTGAATGCATCTCCGATCGAGTTTGCACCTGAAGCACATGCGGTTACTGTACAAGAGTTCATTCCTTGCGCACCAATTGCAATTGAAACCTGGCCTGAAGCCATGTCAGGTATCATCATTGGAACAAAGAATGGACTAACACGTCTTACGCCTTTTTCTTCAAAAATCCTGAACTGTTCTTCATGTGTATCCATTCCGCCAATACCTGAACCGATCCATACGCCAACGCGAGGTGCAATGTCTTCTGTGATCTCCAGGTTGGCATCTTTAACTGCCATCAGTGATGCAGCTACTGCAAATTGTGTAAAACGATCCATTCTGCGTGCATCACGTTTATCCATGAAATCAGTTGGATCAAATTCAGTGGCTTCTGCAGCAACTTTTACCGGAAACTTTTCAGCGTTTCTTCTCGTTAGCGGTCCTACCCCGCTTTGTCCTTCTAAAATCTTTTTCCATGTTTCTTCAACACTATTTCCAAGAGGAGTTACGGCTCCCAAACCAGTTACGACTACTCTTTTTTTCATTGTAAAACCTACTCTCCTTTATCAGGTTTGTTAAATTCAGCTTATCTGCCCCATCGAAGTGCAAGTGCACCCCATGTTAAGCCCCCGCCGAATCCGACAAGTACGATTGTATGATCTTCTTTTATTTTACCATCTTTTAGTGCTTCTTTTAATGCCATTGGAATTGACGCTGATGATGTATTTCCAAATTTATCAATGGTTACGATCATTTTTTCTTTCGGAAGTTCCAATCTTTCTCTGGACGCTTCCATAATTCTAATATTCGCCTGATGGGGAATCAAAAAGTCTACATCTTCTTTAGTAAGTCCTGCTTTATGAACAACACTCAACGATGTTTCTCCCATCTGTCTTACAGCGAACTTAAAAACTTCCCGTCCGTTCATATGAATAAATTCATTCTGGTAAAGATGTTTAGCACCTGTCCCATCAGAACCTAGTTCAAAAGAAAGGATCCCTCTTCCTTCACTTACTGGTGAAAGGATTGCTGCACCTGCACCGTCACCAAACAATACAGCTGTATTGCGGTCATTCCAATCTGTAATTTTGGATAGCTTTTCAGCCCCTACTACTAGTACGTTTTTATAAGTGCCTGTTTCAATAAATTGTTTTGCAACCACTATCCCATAAATAAAACCTGCACATGCTGCACTGACATCCATTGCAACTGCATTCTTTGCTCCTAAATAATCTTGAAGCTGACACGCTACAGAAGGAAAAGGATTATCAGGTGTTACGGTTGCTACAACAATCATGTCGAGGTCTTCAGCTTTTATGCCTGCATCTTTCAATGCTTCTTCAGCAGCATGTCTTGCCATATGTGAAGTTGTTACAGTTTCTGCTGCAATTCTGCGTTCTACGATTCCGGTACGAGTTCTAATCCACTCGTCATTCGTATCTACCATTTTTTCAAGGTCGGAGTTCGCCAGAATTTTTTCCGGGATATAACTTCCCATCCCTATGATTCCTGCATTCATACCATTACCCCTTTGCCTATAGTTTTAAATAAATTAATATCAAATATTATGACCTGGTACTAATTTTATGCCAATTTCGTTATTTTGTCTAGTTAAAGTTGTTTTCTTTCACCAATAAAGGGCTTAGGGCATATCCTGTAAAGAAGAAAAATGTAAGTTTGGTGAAATTGATATTAGGAGTGGTTCAAAATGCACAATCCTCTGCATCAACAACAGCCAATGTATCCTCCGCAGTTTCCTGGACGTTATCCAATCGGCCACGGCCAGCAGCAGCCCCTTCATATGAGACAGGGAATTCCTCCTCAATCCTTTGGAGGGCCTGGATTTAGAGGAATGCCTGCACCGTTTCAGCAGCCGTTTCCACCGCGTCCATTTTTACATTCTTTCAGAACGCAGGAAGGATCTCTGGACTACAATAAAATTTTTGCCGTGATTGATCAATCTGTAAAAGTTGCACAGCAGATATCCCCAATTTTCTCTGCGTTTAAAAAGAAGTAAAAAAAGCCAACCCGCTCAGGTTGGCTTTTTGTTTACATATCTTATATGTTTTCTTCTTTTCCGAGTTCATATGCGTCATTCATTACGTTCATTAAAAGCTGAAGCATCGGCTGAATATCTTCCATTCCCAGCTCAATGCCTTTTTGCTCTAAAAATGCTTTTGCCTCTGGCATATGAGACATCGCAATCTGCATAAATTTCATGTTAAGTTCGTTGTTCATCATTAAAGTTGCCTCCTCTTTATGTAAATGGGCAATAATTTAGCCCCTTCATATTATAAAGAAAAAAAGGAATTCAAGAAACACTTTATTATGACAATGAGTTTTTTGCAGTTGAACTAAAAGATGGTCCCAGACTTATCAAACTGTCTGGAACCATCTTCATAATTTAGATTTCATTTGATTTTGGCTTTGACTTCTTGTTTTTAAAATGCATGATCTGTTTTTGTATGCCTTCTTTGATCCTTGTCTTTGCTCGAAAGCCGAGCTCAAGCTCAGCTTTCTCTCCCTTAATGCGCATTTTCCTTTTCTCTGTGAAAGTCAGCTTTTCGGCTTTTAATTCTGTAAGGCCCTCGAGCCAATGGTTTGGTTTTCCGCTTGAAATATTGTAAATTTCATTTTTGGCGGGAGCTTTACCAGCTAAAAATAATGCTTCTGCAGCGTCCTCTACAAATAAAACATCTTCAGTAACTGTATCTTTTGATATTTGCTCTTGTCTATTATCATCTTTGGCTATCACTTGCTGATAGGTGTGATGCTCCGGTTGTCCTGGTCCATATACGGTTGGCAAACGCATAATGACAAATGGAAAATCATTTTGTTCTGCCAATTGTTTTATCATATTTTCTTCTGTTAATTTAATAAGACCAAAAAGTGTTTCAGGATTCTTTGGAGAATTTTCGATTACTTCTCCTTGCCTCTTTCCATAGACATCATATGAAGAAACATATATGAGCTTTGTTTGCGGGTTGGCAAACGAAGCGACTTTTTTAAGAACGGAAACATGTCTTTGAACTTCATCTTCAATATTTGCCCACGGTGCAGCAGGTTTAA
The DNA here is from genome assembly GCF_001642935.1 of Fictibacillus arsenicus. Lineage (NCBI taxonomy): Bacteria > Bacillati > Bacillota > Bacilli > Caryophanales > Fictibacillaceae > Fictibacillus > Fictibacillus arsenicus. The sequence goes on along the minus strand of NZ_CP016761.1, from coordinate 1,612,229 downwards.
TAGAGCAGGCAAGATGAAAGATAACATCACAGTCTTTTGTGTATGGCTGCAGATCTGTATCGTTTATATCATAAGGCAGATATTGAAAACCAGCATGGCGTGCAATATAATCGATGCGGTCTGGTGACTCTGCCATATCAATTCCGACAACATCAACTTCTTCATCCAACAAACGGCTGCACAAATGAAAACCGATAAACCCTGCTGCTCCAGTAACAAATGCCTTTTTCATGTATGAGCCTCCAGTTTCATTTTTCTCTTCTTATTATCCTATGGGAGAAAAGCCAAGAATACGATACTTTTTTTACATGCAGAAACCCCATTGCCCTTTTTTAAAAAGAAACAATGGGGTTATAGCACTTTTTCATTTTCTCTAAAAAATTCCCTGAAGGCTCTAGCGGGATTGAATGTATTTTCTGGTACATGGATTAAAAGTGATATTGGAGCGTTGAGTTCGAGTCTTCTTCTTTCATAAATTCTGCTATGATCTCTAAAATTAAATGAAACTCCCCTTGCAGCATGCCATATTTTCACGGGTGTTGTTGCATATAAATCTATAATTTCAGGAAGTTGATCAATTAGCGAGGCAATTTTAAGTTCCTCTATATTGTAAGCGGAACTAATTTCCCTTACTAGCCGCTTAAAGAAAAGACGATTTTGCATTTCGTGGTTAAAATGATGCTTCAAATCAAAGCAAGGATTTATAAAAATGGCTGAGCGTATATGAGATTCCATTTCTTCCATCAAGCGCAGTGCGGCTAAAGTGCCCATACCTTCTGCAATTAAATGAATGTTCGGATTTAAAATTTCGTGTTTCATGACATAATGGTACAGCCTTTTCGCAAGGGTAACGGCTTTCGGACTTCCCCAATGCCGTCCATAAAGGTTCGAATAGAAGATCGTATATCCTTGTTCTTTGAGGGATTGAATGAGATGGGCGCGTTCAGTGCTTTGTTTCCAAAGACTGGTATGAGCATCAACGTAATGGCTGCAATCACCGATGATCATAACTGCAAATCCATTCGGGCGCTCTGGCAGATGGATAATATTCCATTGATTGTCTATTTGGAAAGTGCATTTATCGATACTCACATTTCTCCCCTCGCATTAGCTTTTCTTAACTAATGTATGCAAGGGAAAAAAAATAGCCAAAGTTATCTGCCTAAGTTTTTATGAATTGAGTTCTTTTTTCAGCTGTTCTAGAACCTCTTTTCCTTTCGGAGTCAAGTTCTTCTCGTCTTGTTCTTCCAACGCCTTAAGTTCTTCCCATTTTTGCTCCACATCGCAGCCCCCTTTTGAAAAATGTTCAAAGTATCAGCAGTGCTGGTATATGTATTCCTTTCTTTATTTATGACAGTCAATCCTGTTAAGCATGAACATTTTATGAAAATTTTTGATATTTCTTACACCAAGGTGTATAAATTCTTGTAAAGAATCTTTTCCTTTGTCTAAACTTTTGTTACTATACAGTAGGGTAAAGAATTCGTTTACATAAAGAGGTGAATGTAGTATGCGTTATATTTGGACGTTAATCTGGTCTTTATTGTTAAGTAATATGATTTTTTATGTACTAGTCTCTATGCAAGGTGGAACATTCGATTTTGTAAGTGCATCGATCTTCGGCGTCATCTTTACAGTCATAATTTCAGTAATTGGGGAATTATTGCCAGCTAAAAGCGAAGAGATATAAAATGAAAACCCGGCGAAATGCCGGGTTTTTGTTTTTTATGTTAGGGTTTCCTCTTATATGTCCATACACGGTTGTGATTTGTTGTTTCTGGAAAACGGTCACCTGCTGACAAATGAATTTGCCGAGGGTCATTGACCATGCTTCCAGTCTCGCCAATCTCAACATATATGCCGTTATTTGGTGCTTTTTGACCGTGTGTAAAATGCCTATGCTGCCCCATTTGATGAGCCTCCTTTCTTTTATAGGTTACCCGCGGTTTGCGTGATAACACTTGCTAAAAAAAAGAAAAGATACACATCAGTGAGAAAGTTTAAAATGCCCCTGAAACTCCTGCAACAGCCTGAAGCGGAAACATACATCTGTATAATTGATAACCTGCAACGTTATATTGTGATTCGGTGTTCCGGGATTCGTTCGGTTTGTTTTCTACATAAGGAATTGCAAAATAAACATTTTGCTGATCTACATATTCTATAAACCCTGAGTATGTCATTCCATCAATCAACATCAGCTGTACATGCTGGTTTCTGTTCTTCATACATGTTTTATATATCTTTTTATATGGATTCTTGTTTATACCAAGTGCCTGCTGAATCGGATTCTGCCCTTCAAATTGATTTGGATACATAATACGCCCTCCTTTTAACTCATCCTATTCAAAGAAAAAGAAGTTGGTTCAATGTCCTGTTTATACAATAACGCTCATTTCTAAAAGATTGTTGTTTTTGGGGTCATTTTTTCATTCTCTTCATTGGCAAGTTGATTGGAGAGGAAGGTGCGTGCCAACCACCTGGATTACTTCTAGCAAGGCATGCGACGAGGAAGCACGCTTCTGCAGGATTTGCTTGTAGACGCAGGAGCACAGATGCTTCCTTGAAAATCACACTCCTAATGGTAAAAGCACCGAAGAGGCACACCGCACGCCCCACGGAAAGCGAGTATCCTGGAGCGGAAATCAATCACTTTCAAGAGCAACAAAGTTTGCGAAAACAGCCTATAATTAAGAAGGGTTTGATAATATTATGGAGAAAGGTGTTTGTGAACTTTGCAAAAGGCAGCCCGTTGATCTAACTATACATCATTTAATTCCTAAAGAAGAAGGCGGCCGTTTTTCAGATACCGCACAAATATGTATCCCGTGTCATAAACAGGTTCACTTTTTATATACAAATGCAGAACTTGCCACGCTTTATCCGACAGTGGATTCCTTAAAACATGCACCTGAAATGAAGAAGTTCATCAGCTGGTTAAGAAAACAACCCGCAACCTCATTGCCTCGTATGAAAAAATCAAATCGGCTTAAACGGAGGAGAAAATAAATATGAAGGAACATGTTGGAATATGTGAGATCTGTAAGAAAGATTTATTCTGTATGGATGGATTCTTTCAAGGTGAAATTGGACCTTCTGGAAAACTTTTTTGTTTTTCATGTTATATAGAAGAAAAAAAGGAATCCAAAGAATAATCAATCGTTAAATTCCTTACCGAATAGTGATCAGCCTCCGCTTACAGGAGGGATAAATGCTATTGTATCGCCTTTTGTTATTTCAACTGTTAAATCAGCATATTCTTCATTTACAGCAATGAGTGCATTTTCTATCCCGGTAAGTTGTCCAAGCTGGTTTTGAAGGTGGTCTCTAACCTGTTCAATTGTAACTGGTGTATCTAACTCCAAAGATATTTTTCGTGTCCCCGCTTGTTGTGCGAGGCTTGCAAACAGCAAAATTTGCACCATCTATTTCTCAATCCTTTCCGGGCGGCCTTCTGGATATTTTTCTGTTCCTTTTTGATTGCCTATCCATTCTTCCCCATCTGAGTAATGTTCCTTTTTCCAGATTGGTACGATTTCTTTAATTCGTTCGATCGCATAACGGCTAGCTTCAAAAGCGTCCTGTCTGTGAGGAGTAGAAACCGCAATCGTAACTGCAACATCAGAGATTTGAAGGGTTCCAATTCTGTGCGTAATTGCTGTTTTTGCGCTCGGCCACTTTTCTTGAATTTCATCCCCAATTTTTTCGAGCTGCTTTTCTGCCATAGGTACATATGCTTCATATTCCAAATAGCGTGTCTGCTTTTCTCCTGTCATTTCCCTTACCGTACCAATAAAAACAGAAACAGCACCTGCGTTATGATGAATCACTTTATCAATAACTTCCTGATTATTAATCAATTCATTCGTGATATTAAACAGTTTCATGATAAGCTCTCTCCTCATTTAACTGGCTTACTATATAATCCATTAAAAATTTTAACCACTTGTCTTCTTCTGTTCTTAAAAAATGTGGAAAACTGCTGCCGTCTTTTAGTTGTTTTTCGCTAATTATAGCAACAGGCTCACTGGATTTTATAATAAAATCACTGTCATTTTGATTACGGCAGAGGAGGACACGAGGGTATTGAATTTTTTTATAGCCTTCAATTAATACACACTCTATATCCAATACTTTATATATCTCAATTGCTTTTTCAAGTGGCATTTCGTGATTCATTGAAAAAATAGTGCCTCCCGAAGAAGAGATTCCGGTAATGAAAGCTCCTGCATTTCTGTGACTTTCAGTATCCTTGCCAGGATCCTGTATATCGAGTGTATCTTCATGTCCGTGATGCTTTATGACAGCAGTCTTTATCCTTTGTTGCGATAGCTGCTTCAGCAGTTTTGTTATTACTGTTGTTTTACCGCTGTTTTGGTAGCCGACGACTTGAAGAATAACGGGGAATCCCATGGCCACTCACTCCCTTCACCGTTCCATGATAGTACGCCAACCTCACTTCCCTTTTCCCAGCCTCTTGTTCCTCCAGGCAACACAATAAGTGAGTTAGCTGCCAAAAGTGAAGAAACCGAACCTGATTTATCAAGACCAGCGGGTGTAACAACGTTTCCATCAAACTCTTCCGTCAAAACGGCTCTAACAAAACGGGTAAAAGGATTAGGTTTTGGAAAGTCAGCACCAAGAACAGCTTTAACTGCTTTACAATGCGGCTTCTTTACTTTCATACTTGATAATACTACAGGTCTTACAAAAAGCTCACATCCAACGAAGCATGCAGAAGGATTTCCTGAAAGTCCAAAGAGCCATTTGCCTTTATGGACAGCAACTGTTGTAACACTTCCAGGTCTCATTGCAATCTTATTAAATAAGACTTCAGCCCCTAATTTTTCATAAATCGCTGGAAGATAGTCGTAATCGCCGACAGATACGCCACCAGTTGTAATTAGGATATCGGATTCTTTAAGACATTCTGTAATATTCTCATATAAAGAATCCAAGTCATCTTCCCTGTGTTGATACAAATTCACCGCTGCCCCCATTGCTTTGGCTTGTGCGGCCACCATATATGCATTGCTGTTTCTGATTTTACCGGGCTGCAAAGGTTCATTTACATCCAGCAATTCGGTTCCTGTAGATAAAATACCCACGACAGGCTTTTTAAAAACAGAGACCGTATGATGACCGAACGTTGCAAGAACTGCGATTAAACCTGGTGTTATTCGAGTGCCAGCTTCAGCAAGCTTTGTTCCTTCTTTTGTATCTTCGCCTTGAAACGAAATATTATCATTTGATTTAACGGTACGCTTAATTTCAATGAAGGACTTTCCACTTTCATCCATTTCTTTTACAAGTTCAAGCATGATTACAGCATCTGCTCCATCAGGTATCTGTGCTCCAGTCATGATCCTTATTGCAGTTCCGCTTTTCACCTTATTAGCTGCAACATGACCTGCACCGATCGTTTCTAAAACATGAAGTTTAACAGGTTGAGTTTCTGATGCATCTGCTGTGTCTTTCGAATTAATAGCAAATCCATCATATGGTGAACGGTTAAAAGGCGGTACATCATGCGAAGCAGAAAGGTCTTGTGCCAATATACGATTGTCACATTCCGTTAATGGGACTTCTTCAGTTCCCCAAACACGGATATGATTCATGATGCTATTTATTGCTTCTGAAACAGGAATCGGATTTCTTTTAGCAACAGGCAAAATAGTACCTCCTTTAAATTATCAGAAAATAAACACTTTTCAGTTTACTTTTTTATTTAAATTTGTTATTATTTTTTTAAATTATAGAAAGGATGTTGATTTTATGAAGGTTTCTTATGAATATTACCACCGAAGCGGCAATAAAGTAACCATTACCGACATCCCAGAAGAATTTAACGAGAAAGGTGTTTGGACACTACGCATCATGCATTCACTTCAAAAGCAAATTGATGAAATTGATCATATGTACCAGCCAAAAAGAACATATCGCCTTAAATTGGAAGAAACGGGGTAAAGATTACACCGTTTCTTTTTTTGCTTTAATAGTTTGAGCGATCCACTCAACAGCATTCAAATAAGCAGGACGCGAAACTTTATGACCAGATGTCTTGTCATTCATGTAAACCGATCTCTGGTTATTTTCAGTAAGAAGATTAACGAAAGGTTTTGCAAAATCATATGGAATCACGGCATCTACCTCACTATGCCATATGAATAACGGACGGTTATTTAGTTTATCCATATTTTGAACGAGGTCATATTTGCTGATTAATTCATATGACTTATCTAATTCTTCTATTGAAAGAGGAAGCTTATGCCCTGCTCTTTCGATTCTTTCAATTTGCCATCTGGCGAAATCTTCATGGGATGGAGTTCCCATTAATGCACATCCGGCGTTAATATGCTGATTGTTTACAAGCGATCCATACGTAATGATTGCCCCCATTGAAGTCCCGCCAACTGCAATTTCTCCATCAAAAACATAATTATTTTCGTTCGCCCAATCGATGATTTTATCTACATCTTTAATACCTTGATGAACAATGTTCCAAAATTCATATTCCATGACTTTTGGAGGATTGGGAGAAATACGCTCACCATGATGAAGAGCATCGGGCAAAATGACACGAAGCCCTTTTTCAGCAAGTGTATATGCAAAATGCAGATTATGTTCTTTCGCACTTGTGTATCCATGTATAAAAATAAAGAGCGGCAGAGGCATTCCTTTATTTTCTTCTTTTTCAACCATTAAAAAAGGGATATCCCCTATCGTTCCATTTTGAATCGAGACCAAATGTATCTCCTCTTTCTCTTTTTTTCCATCTTATCATGAGACACGCTTCATTTTCATGAATGAAGACCTGTATGAATAGACTTTTTCAAGGGAAAATATTACACTTTACGTAAAGCATTATAAAAAGGCAGGTACTTTTGTGACACAACCATACTTAATCGCACTTGATCTTGATGGAACCTTATTGACAGATGAAAAGAAAATTCCCCGCAAGACAAAAGCATTGCTTTTTGAACTGATCGAAAAAGGCCACCATGTGTGTATTTCGACTGGCAGACCTTATCGTTCATCAAACATGTATTATGACGAGCTTGGATTAAAAACTCCTATCGTAAATTTTAACGGCGCTTTTGTTCACCATCCGCATGATGCTGCATTCGGTATTCACCATTCACCTTTGGAACTTGATGTCGCACAAAGAATTATTAAAGCATGCGAAACCTTTAAAGTAAAAAACATCATGGTAGAAGTACTTGACGATGTCTATTTAAAGAAACATGATGAAGTCATTGTTAATACCTTTATCATGAATGAAAATCCTCTTCAAATCGGAGATCTTCAAAAAACATTAACCGAAGACCCAACAGCAATCCTCGTTCATCCTGAAGACCACCACATCAGTGAGCTGAGAAAAATGCTGGAACTGGAGCATGCAGAAGTAGTTGATCAGCGTGTCTGGGCTGCTCCATGGAACATTATTGAAGTCATTCGTTCTGGCATTAATAAAGCAACTGGCCTTGAAAAAATTGCAGCTTATTACAACATACCTCAAGAACGAATTGTTGCGTTTGGGGATGAGGACAATGACTTTGAAATGATTGAATACGCAGGACATGGTGTAGCAATGGGCAATGCAATTGATGAGCTTAAAGTGCGTGCGAATTATGTTACGTTAACAAACGAAGAAGAAGGAATTGCACATTATTTGAAAAATGTATTGGAACTTGTATAGTTCACTCGAAAAAACCTCTGGGGATTCAGAGGTTTTTTATTTTTCCATTTCTTTTATATGCTGTTTTATCTTCTTTTTACATAATGTCTTCTTGACGGTTAAAACTAATCATACGGGAGAAAAGGAGGTATTTTAAATGAGTAAAAAAAGCCGCTCAAAACGAACAATAAAGCAAGGTGCTGATATGGTGAGCCAAGAAACAACAATGGCATTCAGCAAGAATGAACAAGAAGACCGCAAGCGTGAAAAAGAAGAAAGAAACTCTCTAGGAGGCATATAAAGATGGCAAATAAATTATTTCAAATGGCAAGAAATGCTGTTCAACAGGCTGTTGGAAAGTTTCAAAACTCAGCTAATGAGATGATGAATAACCAGAATCAGACGAACAGCCATACATCACATACGAACCTTTCGAGTCATGATATGGAAGTTGCTCAGAATGCTTTATCCTCAGCTATGGCGAATTCTTCTGATGCAGAACGTGCTCAGCTTGCTGAACTTCAGCAGGAACTTGATGCTCATTCAAATCATGCAAGTACTTCTCAAACAGGGCAGCCTCCATCCTTCTCTCAGGCGACAGGCTTAAGCTTAGAAGATGCGCAAAACCTTTTAGAGGACGATCAAAATCAAAATAACCTTCAGTAATGGAAAGCAGCTTTCTCTAATTATGGAGAAAGCTGTTTTTTTGGATATGATATTGCGGTCAGCGTATTTATTTTTTTTATGATCAGTTTACTTAATTCTTCATACCCGTACTTATTAAAATGGAGACCATCTTCAATAACATATTTATTGATATCCTTTTCGTTAAGTACTTCAAAAAGAGGTACATATGCTGTTCCCTCATGCTTTGCCACCTTTTTAACGGTCTGGGCATATGTTTTCATTCTTTCGTTCGTTCTTGCTTTTTGCTTATCTTCGTAAACAGGTGCAGGACTGATCAATATGACTTTTTTTGCACCGATTTTTTTTACCATGTACGTGAGGTTTTTTTCGTATTCTTTTAAAGGGATGAGTCTGTGGTCACTTGAATCATTTGCACCAAACAGTATGGTTACAAAATCGGGCTGATGTCTCAAAACATCGTCTTGCAGCCTGACAAGGGCAGCCCTTGTTGTTTCCGCCGGTATACCAGCGTTCATAACTACCCATTCTGTTAATTCTTGTCTTAATCGGGAGGTCAGACGCAGCGAACCGTCTTTACTCTTTTCTTTGGAAGTGATGCTGTCCCCAAAACAAACAAGAGTCTTCATTCCCACCCATCTCCTTTTATTTGTCTATTTTTATAGTTATTCGAAAGAAATTTCCATTTATCAAACGTCATAGCATCAATAAATTTGTTATAATGTGTTATGTTATGTTTAAATTTAATGTTTTAAGAGTAATTTTGGGGGCATTTTAAATGAAAATATATCGAGTAACGAATGACGCAGAATCCCATATTATCGAAGAAATTGCGCACCTTTTTATACAGCAGCGCACAATGGACGGTGAACCTGAAGAACATTCCCGAACGCTTGCAGGTGTTAAGCTTGCGCTGGAAAACCCTGATAAGAGCGGGATTATTGTTGCTCAGGAAGAAGATACTATTATCGGACTTGCTTTTTTCAATTTGGGTATCAGCATTCGCATCGGTGGTCCTTATTTATGGCTTAATGAACTATATGTACATGAAGAGTACCGAAATAAGGGTATTGCCCGCAAACTGCTACTTCATTTAATCTATTGGGCCGAACGTGATGGTATTAAATCAATTGAATTAGAAACAGGAATCAATAACTCTGTAACGAAGCATCTGTATAACTCACTGGATTTTCATGATATCATCTCAAAGAGATACGCATTTAATTTTTAATTAAAGAAGGAGTGTTTTTTTATGGCAATTGAATTTTCGATCCAGCCTACACCAAATCCAAACGCAATTAAGTTTGATGCATCTGAAAAATTTCTAGAAGGAAGATTATCTGCACGTGTTGGTGACGATACGGATTCACCACTTGCAAAAGCACTGCTATCTATCGACGGTGTAGAATCAATCTTCGGCTTTGAAAACTTCATCACAGTTAACAAAACAAACGACAGTGACTGGAATCAGCTTATGCCTGAAATTGAAAAAGCTTTAAACGAGAATGCTTAATATGTAAAATGCGAAACCAGCCTAAATTTTGATGAGGGCTGGTTTTTTGATGTTACTCAAATGTAGTTTCCACGCTCATTTTTATCTAAAAGTCTCTAGCGGAACAGCCAATACATCTGTTTTCTCGCCGTCTTTCGGACTATAGTAGAACAGTTCAAGCATCAATGTACCATTAATCGGCAGGTCTTCCTCAGGGATCTTAATCTCGAACGAAAAAGGCGCCCATGCAGGTGCTCCTTCTGCAGTTTGTGCATGATTTTCAACAAAAACCTCATGGCCATCTGTAACTAAGTATGCAAATGAAGCTTCAAAAACTCTTGCTTCACCAGAAACTTTGTATTCCCCATCTGTCCCTGTAAAGTGGATATTCCTGAAAGAATTATTCTTTAAATCTCCAAGCCCTGATTGTAAGGTTAAGTTCTCGGTAACAACCAGATTTTCAGATTTAATAGATCCTGGTGTAACTTTGCTCGGGTTAAATACCGCTTTTACTTTGTATATTCCAGCTTTTCTGTCCTCTGGAGAAATCTTCCACTTTGCTTTCCATAAATGGCTTGCTCCTGCTTTGATCTGCACTTTCTCTGTGTTCTGTTTATACTTCTTCCCTTTCGAATGCCTGAAATTCTCTTTTCCTGTTGAATCTGTAACCGTAATATCAAACATTTTAGAGCTGTCGAATTTTAAAGTTACAGTATGATTGCTTTGGTTCTCTAAAGCTATTAAAAAATCGATTCCATCGTTTCTCTGTTGAACAGATAATACGGGATTAAGCTGTGAACTTACGCTTTCATTCCCTTTAACCTTCTTCTCATTATTTTTGCTGCACGCAGATAGGATAGAAAATATGAGTAATGATGTAATAACTGTTAAGAACATCTGTTTTAATTTTCGTCCCAAGAAAACCACCACCTTCTCATTCATTTTTACCGTTATATGGTGATTTTAACGAAAAGATTCATAAATAAAACGCGGTACGGACAATGTCCGTACCGCGTGTACAAAAATAGCCATTTTGTATTTGTATGGGGTCTGTCCCCCTCTAGTCGTTGCGGAAGAAGCCATAGATGCCTTGAGTATGAATGATATTCGTAAAGGCATTAGGGTCTACTTCTTTTAGAACCAGCTCTAAATCATATAGTTCATAGCGTGTTATTACAATCATGAGCATTTCTTTATCATGATTGGAGAAGGCTCCTTTTGCAGGAATGATTGTTATCCCTCGCACCATTCTGCCGTGAATGGCTTCTTGAATCTCTTTCCCTTTCTTTGTAACGATCATCGCAGTAAGCTTTTCATGACGAGTATGTACTGCGTCAATCACACGTGAAGAAACATAGAGGGCAACTAGTGTATAAAGTGCCTTTTCCCAGCCGAACAAGAAACCTGCAGCCATAATGATCAATCCGTTTAATATGAAAAAGTAGCCGCCGATCGGTTTGTTCTTCATTCGCGAAAGAACCATGGCAATGATGTCTAATCCACCGGTTGATGCACCGTATTTTAATGTAACCCCGACACCTAATGCAGCGATTACTCCGCCAAAAACAGCATTTAGCAAGATATCTGTTGATACTACTGTAATAGGGATTATTTCTAAGAAAAAAGTAATCATAATTACGCTTAAGAAGCTGTATATCGTAAACGACTTCCCTACTTTCATCCAGCCGAGAATCGTAACCGGAATATTAAAGATTAGATATAAAATACCTGTTGAGATAGGAAATGCCGAATTCTCAAGCAGTGATGAAATAAGCTGGGATACTCCGGTAAATCCGCTTGCGTATACTTTTGCGGGAATCAAAAACATATTCAGTGAAATTGCGTTTAATATTGCCCCTACTATTATAAAAAAGATTGTTTTCATTTCATTTATCCCTAGTTCAGAGATACGAAAACGTTCTTTAATCATGTGAGCCCCTCCTTTCATAGTCCAAGTTTCATTTTTAACAGATAAAGCAGAACACCGTCAATAGCCTATTTAACCTTTTTTATAAGGCTCTTATCAAAAAATATGTTGCTATGGAGAGATTTTTAAGAAGTCCTTCATTGAAAAGTTAATTGAAGCGGAAGGCGAGACTCCTGCAGGATGAGTGGGGTTTTTGAAAAGCGGAAGAGGCTCGTACATCCCGATAAGCAAAAGGTGAATGTGCTAAGAAGGCGCTTTTTGCCTTCATGACCATTTAACTTTTGACCTCTAGGGGCTAGCCGCTACAGCCCTAGACAGGTTAGACCATTCAAAATTAACCTCATTCAAAAGCAACAAAGTTTACAAAAACCGCCTTTTATAAACATGATGATTGCCTTTTCATTCCCCCACAAGTTAAACTAGAGAAAAAGCCAAGCAGGTGAAATGAAATGATTCATATTATAACGGACACAGGTTCTGATCTGCCAAAACAACTTTCGGACGAATACAATATTTCAATGATTCCATTAGTAGTACAGATCAATAACGAAGAATATTTAGACCGGTCAAACATTGAACCAAAACAGCTTTATACATATATGAAAGATGGAGCCGTACCAAAAACGGCACAAGTTCCTCCCGCACTTATAAAAGAAACATTAACTTCCTATGCAAAGAATGGACAACCGGCAATATATATAACTTTATCTTCCGGGATTAGCGGCACGTATCAAACCGCAGTCCTCATGAAAAATGAAGTGCTTGAAGAATATCCTGACGCCCAGATTGAAGTTTTTGATAGCCAGGCAGCTTCCCTTGGCTATGGACTCATGGTCTATGAGGCAGCCAAAGAAGCTAAAGAAGGAAAAGCATTGAACGAAATCATGAATACCTTACAGCATTATCAGAAACATCTTGAATCTATTTTTACCGTTGATGACCTTGAATATTTATTACGCGGTGGCCGGGTTAGTAAAACAGCTGCAGTAATGGGTACACTTTTAAAGATTAAGCCCGTGCTGCATATGGAAGATGGCAAGCTTTTCCCGCTTGAAAAATTGCGCGGAAAAAAGAAAGTTTTAGGCCGTATGGTCGAACTTATGAAGGAACGTGCTGAGTCACTGGATGATATTACAATTGGAATCAGCCATGCTGATGATACAGAAACGGCACAAGCACTTAAAGAACTGATCATCGAAGAAACAGGCAACCGAAACATCTTAATCACGATGATTGGCTGTGCAATTGGTGCACATGCAGGACCAGGAACAATTGCGTTATTCTTTTTAAATACACCTAAAAAAGTTTATTGAAACATGATGCATAATCAATTTCCTTCTGACAGATGTTAGAGACAGGAGGGATTCTATATGACACACCGCTATACAAAAGACGATAATAAAAGACCAGAAGACAATCAGGCGATGAATCAGCTTAAGAACGAAGCTGAACTCGAGATAAAGCAGAAAGGGAAGCAGCCTTACTCTAAAAAGCCTGATCATCTTTAACAGTATGAAAAAAGCTCCCGAGTCAACGGGAGCTTTCTTTAATGGTTGGAAATTTAATAGTGAAACATGTGAAATCTTCTTTGGAATTCACTTCGATTGTGCCATTATGTTTTTCTACAATCTGCTTGCAAACCGATAAACCAAGACCTGTTCCAAGGGATTTGGTCGTTACAAACGGCTCGAATACATTCTCCAGTAAATAATCAGGGATAGGATTCCCGTTATTACAGATTGAAAGTTCAACTGTTTTTTCTAAGTTCCTCTTTAGTTTGACCTCAATAATACGTTCACCATTCCACTCACTTAATTCTTCAACTGCGTTCACGAGAATATTTAATAAGACTTGTTTGATCTGTGAACTGTCTCCCTCAATATATACTTCATCTCTCAAATCACAATGAATGATGATATTGGTTTCTGTGAATCGAGGATACATAAATTCAAGCATCTCTTTTAAGAGTGTTGTTAAAGGTACACTTACAAGCTTATCTTCAAGGCCTCTCATTTTAGATAAATAAAGAAACTGAGTGATCTTTTCTTCCAGACTCTGCATCTCGTTCTGGATGATCTCAAAGTAATAGGCGGATTGATCCGTTTTCTCCAGTTCTCTTTGAAGCAAATAAATAAATCCTTTTACTGATGTCAGCGGATTTCTAAACTCATGTGCAAAGCTTGCTGCGATTTGTCCAAGCATCGTTAGTCTGTCATGATGCATTTCCTGAATGAACTGATTTTTTCGATCTATGATGGAGTCCTTTAATGCCGTATAGTCTTTCACGCTTAAAAATAAAAGGTGATCAAAATAACGCTGCATCATGAGGACACCTTCGCCTTTTTCATGTTCGTTCAATAAGGAACACATTAAAAGCTCGTAAACAATGCTCCGGCCGATGTTTATGTTATGTACAAAATCTCCGATGTTAGCCTTTGCTTCAATTCGCTCTTTGGCCATTTTGTTTGTAAGATTACTTACTCTGTCGAGTGAATCTGTTTCCAAGTAATAGATCAGTTCTACGATCGTTTGATAGCCGTTCTTTTTGACTTCCTCATAAAAAGGATCATTCTGCGGCAACAGTACATTTTCAAGCCATTTTTCAACGATGCTTGATTTCTGCTCACTTAGGAACGAAGCCAGCTTCTTATTTATTTGTTCATGTGTACTGCTATCCATGTAGTAATCACCCTTTAAATAAACAATCTTTGTCATCCATTATGAAGGATTTTACATGATTCTACAATGCATTGTCGAAATGTGTATAAAATATGGAAAAATATACATGATGTTTATTTTATTGGAAATCAAACACTATGTAATAAACGAACGTGAAAGGATGGTTTCCATGCATACGATGTGGAAAGGAGCAATCAGCTTCGGGCTAGTAAATATCCCAATTAAACTGTTTGCTGCCACAGAAAATAAAGATATTAAGATGAGATATTTACATGAAAAATGCCACAGCCCTGTTCAATATGAAAAGATATGCCCTGTATGTGAAGAAACAGTTGACTCTAAAGAGATCGTTAAGGGGTATGAATATGAGCCTGGAAAGTTCGTCGTAGTTGAAAAGGATGAACTGGATGAATTGGCGGGCGTATCTGATAAATCGATAGAAATCATTGATTTCATTCAATTAGAAGAGATTGATCCTATTTTTTACAACCGTTCCTATTTTGTTGGACCAGGTGAAAACGGAACGAAATCCTTTGCTTTATTAAAAAAAGCTATGGAAGACACTGGAAAGATCGGTCTTGCAAAGTTCACACTCCGATCTAAAGAGCATCTCGCAGCAGTACGTGTTTATAAAAACGGTTTAGTGCTAGAAACAATCTTTTACCCTGATGAAGTACGCAATGTTGATCATGTTCCTGGATTAACTGACGAAGTTTCATTAAATGAAAAAGAGCTTGAAATGGCGAAACAGCTTATCGAACAATTAACTGCTCCATTTGAGCCGGAAAAATATGAAGACGAGTATAGAGAGGCTGTTCTTGAGCTGATCAACAGTAAAATTTCTGGTGATGAAGTTAAAGTGGCAAAAGAAAGACCAAAGACTAATGTAGTTGATCTAATGGAGGCTCTACAAGCTTCAATCAACGAAAGTAAAGGCAAAGAACCAAAGAAAAAAGAACCAAAGAAACAAAAAGAAACGGCAGAGAAACAATCTGGTGAGGAAAAGAAAACGAAGAAGAAAAAATCAACAGCTAAGAAGAAAGCTTCAAGTTCATGATTTCTGCTTTTCTTAAACCCATGCTCCCTACTCTTTCTGATGAACTTCCGGTTGGCGAGGATTGGGTATATGAAGTAAAGTACGATGGTTTTCGGTGTCTTCTTTATTGGGATCATTCCAAAATTGTTATGACATCCAGAAATGGTCATCACCTGCATACAATTTTTCCAGAAATCCCTGACTTTTTAAAGGACTTTGAAAATAAGGTGAATCACTTGTTTCCGCTTTTGCTCGATGGTGAATTGTGCATTTTAGAAAATCCTTTTAAAGCAAACTTTGAACAGATACAGAAAAGAGGCAGGCTAAAACAAAACGTAAGAATTACACAAGCTGTAAAGCTGTATCCCTCCTCTTATTGTGCTTTTGATTTGCTTGCTGTTGAAGGTCAATACATTTATCACGAACACTTTTTAAATAGAAAAGAATTGCTGTCTAATTTCATAGAAGCATTAAATGTGGATATCCAAAAGGTTATCCCTTCATCTTTTATGAACTTTGTCCCTTTTACAAATGATAAAGAGTATATTGAGCATACTGTCCGGAATAACAATAGCGAGGGCATTGTAGCAAAAAATATTAAAAATAAGTGGTCTTCAGGAACTCGGACAACTCACTGGATAAAAGTAAAAAATCTTAAATACAGTACATTTATTCTGACAGGATACGATACAGAAAACGGTTTTTTCCATGTTGGTGTGGTAAGAGATGATCAGATCATGTTTGTCGGTTTGTTTTCGCACGGAATCTCACCTGAAGAGAAGGAAGCTTTAATCCAGGTCGTGAAAAGAAACCAAAGCGGAAGATCAGGCTCTATCATTTCGATTGAACCGTCGCTGTGTGTGGAGCTTTCTTTTTTAGAGGTTTACAAAGAACAGTTAAGACAGCCGCGTTTTTTCCGTTTTCGTTTTGACGCTGACTGGGAGGATTGTACATGGGAAAGCCTGCAAAAGAACAGCTGAACCTTCAAGTTAATGGAGAGATTGTTACACTGACAAGTCCTGATAAGCCTCTTTGGCCAAAACATAACATCGTAAAAGTCGAATACATCAACTATTTGACACACATAGCACCATACATGCTTCCTTTCCTTAAGAACCGCGCACTTACAGTAATCAGATATCCGCACGGCGTTGGAGATGAAAGATTTTATCAAAAGAACTGTCCGGACTATGCGCCAGATTATATACAAACGGTTCAACAAGAGGATATAAATTACATTGTCTGCAATAACCTGCCAACCCTTTTATGGCTTGGAAATCAGCTCGCATTTGAATTTCATATTCCTTACCGGACATCTGATACTTCTTACCCGTCAGAAATCGTTATGGATCTTGATCCACCTTCCCGGGAAGAATTTAAGCTTTCGATTGAAGCCGCATTGATGATTAAAGAAGTCTGCGATAACCTTCGTCTAACTACTTTTATTAAAACAAGCGGAAATAAAGGGATGCAAATCTATATTCCTTTGCCTGATGATCAAGTAACATTTGATGAGTCCCGGCTTTTCACTGAATTTCTTGCGCACTATTTAATTGAAAAAGAACCTTGCTGGTTCACAATCGAAAGGTTAAAAAAGAACAGAGGCAACAAATGTTATATCGATTATATCCAGCATGCGGAAGGCAAAACCATCATTGCACCTTATTCAGTAAGAGGAAATGATGATGCACTCGTAGCTGCCCCCCTTTATTGGCATGAAGTGGATGGGTCGCTTAAACCTGACTTTTTTCCGTTAACTGTTATTCAAGATCGAATTAAAGAAGTTGGCGATCCTTTTAAAGAGTTTTTTTCAGCTAAAAATAGACAGCCGATTTCCCCTGTGATACAAGCATTAAAAGAAAAAAGCCTTTAACTGAGAGAGTGAACTCATCAGATAGAGGCTTTTTATACTCCCTAATTAATTTTTTTACAAGACTGCCTTTCAGCGAGCTCAAATGGTACTGTAACACGTTTTGCTGGTTTTCCAGGTGTTTGAATGCATTCCAATAATCCTTTTGCTGCTTCATATCCGAGCTGAAAAATATTAATATCAACAGAGGTTAAAGCAGGAGATGAAAGTTCTGAAAGCATCACATTGTTAAAGCTTAATAAGGAAATATCGTCTGGAACACTTAATCCTAAGTCATTTAACGTACTTAATACACCAAAAGACATAAGATCATCCATCACAAGCAATGCAGTTGGCGGATTCTTCAATCCCAATAGTTCCTTTACAGCTTCCTGCCCGCCTTCTTTTAAGAACTCTTCGTGTACGATATATTCATCTTTATGCGGCAGTCCTGCGTTTCGTATCGCTTTTTCATAACCTAATAACCGGTCGATCGTTACGACAAGGTTTAAGTCTCCTCCTACAAAACCGATTCTCTCATGTCCAAGGGACAGAAGATGCTCTGTCATTTCCTGACCTGCTCTAAAGTT
This sequence comes from Fictibacillus arsenicus, assembly GCF_001642935.1. Taxonomy (NCBI): domain Bacteria; kingdom Bacillati; phylum Bacillota; class Bacilli; order Caryophanales; family Fictibacillaceae; genus Fictibacillus; species Fictibacillus arsenicus. Next base: position 1,594,333 of record NZ_CP016761.1, on the reverse strand, counting down.
GTCGTTATCAATATGTGTTATCGTTTCTGCATTTTTAAAAGGTTTTCCGATTACGGTAAAAGGAAAGTTTTGTTCTTGTAAATAACACATGATTCGATCGTCAACTCGCGAATAAAGCATAACGATACCATCAACACGCCGTCCCTGCACCATACGGACTACTCCATCAAAAATTTCATCCTCCGTTTTTCCCGTGGACATATATAGCGCATATTCCTGCTCGTGCGCCATCGTACTGATTCCTCTGATTACTTCAGGAAAAAATGGGTTTTGGAAAGCTTTATCTGCAGAACTCGGCATGACGAGTCCGATTGCCTGAGTGCTGCGGTTTGCTAAACTTCTAGCATTAAAGTTAGGATGATAGCCAAGGTAATCCATTGCTTCTTTCACTTTTCGTTTTGTTTTTTCTGATATACGAGGGTTGTTAGCAATAACCCTTGATACCGTTGAAGGAGCAACATCTGCTAATTTCGCTACATCTTTAATGGTAACTGACATAATGGGAGTCCTCCTTTCAGACTATTACTCTGGCTGTATACGCTTTCTCAATCCAACATAATTGTATAGAATCCTTAGGAAAAAAGATATATGATTCTTTTAATTCAGGTTGCTTTTGAAAGTAGTTGATCTCCGCTCAGGTTGCTCGCTTTCCGCGGGGCGTGCGGTAAGCCTCCTGCTGCTCTGCACCATTAGGAGTCTCACCTGTCACACTAGTCCCGCAGGACAAGGAAGAGTTCGGCAGCGTTTCATCGCACGAAGAAAATGTGATTTTCATTTTCGAGGAGTACCGCACCTTGCGCTCCAATCAACTTGTCAATGAAGAGAATGAAAAGTTAATCAAAAGCAACTATCTTTTAGAGAAAATCCTTTGAATTCGCATTATCTAAATTATTTTCACTTTTTAAATAGAAAGACCAATAACAAGATCACGAGAATACCGCCTGCTGCTATTGCAGCGTAAAGATAAGGGTTTGAACTTTCTTCCTGTAAAAGGAAAACATGTGCAGTTTCCCCTTTTACTTGAAGTTCAATTTTGCCACCTTTTACTTTCGCTTCTTCTTCGTTTATTAGATCAACAAATTTATGTCCGCTTAAGTCCTTGTCTTTAAAAGTGATCTCTGCATCTTTTTTATCGTTGTTATAAACAATATAAATCGTTTCATCTCTATAAGTTCTTTTGAATACCGCTTTTGCCCCATCATCTTTTATCATGGAGAAGTCTCCGCGGCGAAGTGCTGGATGCTTTTGTCTTAGATCACCAAGTTTCGCTGTAAATGTCTCCATCTTTTTGTTCTGGCTGAAGTCCATCATACGGCGGTTGTCAGGATCTTTTGCACCGTCCATCATATGTTCTGTCCCTTGATATAGAATCGGAATTCCAGGAGCTGTGTAAAGATAGGTCAGAGCCAATTTCAGTCTTTTTTCTGGGTCCTCTTGTTTGAGCAGCACTTCTCTTACAAAACGGATGTTGTCATGATTATCGATAAAATTTCCTAACGTGTAGGGATCTTCATAATAATATTTGTTTCTTTCCCATACGGAGTGCAGTTCCGAAAGAGATTGACCGCTTTGTTTGAAAATCCTCACCATCTCATTAAACAAAGGATAATCTACAAAAGAATGAATTCCCGCTTTGTTATATTCTGCAATATACCGGGGATCGTTGTGCCATACTTCACCGATCAAATAGAAATCAGACTTCGCTTCTTTTACTCTTTTGGAAAATTCTATCCAAAAATCTTTTGGAACATGTTTAACCGTATCTAGCCTATAGCCGTCAATATCTGTTTCTTTTATCCAATATTCAGCCATATCCAGCAAGTAGTTTCTTGTTTCAGGATTTTCTGTATTTAAATCCGGCAATCCGGCAAGCCATCCGTTCTCTACATTTTGCTGATTGTCCCAATTGCTTATCTCCTCTTGGGGATGAAACCAGTCTTTTTTTTCAGGATCATTCTGCCATGAATGTTTATAGCCTGTATGATTCACAACAAGATCCAATATTACTTTTATGTCACGATCATCGGCTTCCTTTACCAGCTGCTTTAAGTCTTCCTTCGTCCCAAAATGTTCTTCCGTTTCGTAAAAATCCTCTGTCCAATAGCCATGGTAGCCGCGTTCCTTATTTTTCACTACAGGTGTCATCCATATTGCTGTAACACCAAGTTTTTCGAGGTAATCAAGCTTTTCAGTAATCCCCTTAAAATCTCCCCCATGATAGGCTGCAGGGTCTGATGTATCAACTTCAAAATCATTCTTTTTATCACCATTTTGAAACCGGTCTACCATAATAAAATAGATGGTCTCGTCTTTCCATGACCGCTCTTCCTTTTTTTCTGCAAGCGCTTTATTTTGAACAGATAAAAAAAGAAGAAACGACAAGCCCAAGATGATAATCTTTTTGCCCATCGCCGTTCCTCCTAGAGTGTTGTACTTATTAACCTTTCGTTCCGCCTGCTGTTAATCCAGAGATAAAGTAACGCTGCAGCGATAAGAAAAGCAATCCGATTGGAATCGCAACTAATACTGAACCTGCCGCAAAAAGCGTAAAGTTATTTCCAAATTTATTTGAGATCATGTTAAACAATCCAACTGCCAGGGTCTGCTTTTCATCAGAGCTAATAAGAATAGAAGCCAGGATAAAATCAGCAAATGGCGAGATGAAACTGAATAGCGCAATTACCGCTAGGATCGGTTTAGACAGCGGCAATATGATCTGCCAGAAGATACGGAAGTGACCTGCACCGTCAATTCGTGCAGATTCGTCCAGTTCTTTTGGGATCGTATCATAATAGTTTTTCGCCAAATACGTGTTCATCGGAATTAATCCGCCAACGTACACAAGAATTAATGCCAGATGTGTATCTAACAATCCTACTTGGAATGCAAGAATATAGATTGCAAGGATGGCTACGAACTGCGGAATCATCTGCAAGATCAAGAACAATAATAATCCATTCTTGCGTCCAACAAACTTATATCTTGAAAAGGCATAAGCCGTAAGACCGATAAAGATCACTGAGAGCACCATTGTAATAAAACAGATCTTCAGCGTATTCCAATACCAAGTTAGATATTCAGTTTCTGCAAAAAGCTTTTTATAGTGATCCAAAGTAGCATTTTCGGGAATAATGGTCGAACTTGATAAGCTGTTACCTGGATTCAGTGAAGAGCCTACTACCCAAACGATCGGATAGATTACAACAGCAATTGCACCTAAAAGAATAATATACGACAGAGTTAAACGGATTCTATTCGCTGTTTTTATACTCATATTAAATCATTCCTTCATCCTTAAATGATTTGGTCTTTCTGAAGTAGAACAGTGACACCGATACAATAATGATGGATAGCATAACGGTTACTGCTGCAGCTTTGCTGTATTGAGCAGATGTCATCGTTAAGTTATAAATCCAGGAAATCAAGATATCAGTTCCCCCTGCATTCTGATCAGGAATCGCAGGACCACCATTGTTGAACAGGTAGATTACGTTAAAGTTATTAAAGTTAAACGTATACTGCGTAATCAAGATCGGAGCCGTCGTAAATAGAATCATAGGAAGTGTAATCTTTCTGAATTTGTCCCAAGTTGATGCTCCATCAACCGTAGCCGCTTCATAAAGCTCACCAGGAATGGATTGAAGAACTCCTGTTGTCATGGCCATAACGAACGGGAAACCAAGCCAGGATTGAATAAAGATCAATGCAATTTTTGTATAGAACGGATCTGTCATCCAAGGTATGGAATCGATTCCAACAGCTGCTAAAATATCGTTATTAATTGCTCCGAAAGTATCATTGAACAATCCTGAGAAGATAAGTATAGATACAAACGCTGGTACAGCCCAAGGGAGAATCAATAATGTACGCATTAAGCCTTTAAATTTAAGGTCTTTCTGATTAAGAAGTACAGCAAGGAAAATCCCTACACCGATTTGCAAAGTTGTAGCCGTAAACGTCCAGATAATTGTCCAAGCAAATACAGATATAAACGTTTCACGCCAGATATCTAAAGTAAACATTTCAATAAACGTTTGAAAACCTACCCAGTCCACTAGTTTATTTGGCGGTGAGTTGTATAGATTATAGTTCGTGAATGAAAGAAGAAGCATAAAGATGATCGGGAAAATAACTACGAAAACTAATAACAGGAATCCAGGGCCTACCATTAAGTACGGGAACCCTTTGTCGATCACGTTATGATATTGTTCGCGAAGTGTTGCTAACTGCAGCCCCATGTCGCGCTTGTTGCCATTTTGGTAAGCATCATAAAAGTTCAATACATAGAAGCCAAGTCCGATTGCAACTACGATAAGAGAGATAACACCATTTACAAGCAAGAATATAGAATGATCTCTTGGCACTTCTGTACCTAATGTTACAATTCCCCAAAGTCCAATATTAAGAAAATCCAGAAACGCAATAAAATAACATGCTGCTAAGAATAAGAATACAAACCCTTTTACCCATTGCTTGTTATAAAATTGTCCCAATCCTGGAATGATGGACAGCAGTGCTGCCGTCTTACGGTGTGTCATTACAGGTTTCCCCTTTCCTTTTTCCACTTACTTTATTGTGTATAGTTCGAAAGATTTCAGGACCCATTCTTTTTAGCGAAACCTTTCCAACATACACAATAGTGAGAGAAAGCAGTACCCGCGACGACTGGGTACCGCTTTTCTCTTATTGCTTATTATTTACTGTGGTTTGCTTCAATGTTTTGTCCGATTGTTTTCACTGCACTGTCTAATGCTGCTTGTGGCTTAGATTTGCCAGTTGCAGATAGTTGAAGTGCGTTTGCAGCCGGAGCCCAAACTTCTGCCATCTCAGGGATGTTAGGCATTGGAACACCGCGTTCTGATTGAACAGCTACAGCTTTAGCAGCTTCGTTGTCTGCAATGATTGGGTCCTCCATTAGAGATACAACTGGAGGGATTTCTGCTGTCTTTTCATAACGAACTTTAGAGTTTTCTTCGTTTGTAATGAATTCAACAAGCTTTGCAGCCCATTCTTGGTTTTCAGAGAAAGCACTTACGTTGTAACCTTTAACTCCGATGAATGTTTTTACATACTCACCGTTTGGAAGCTTAGGCATTGGTGCAACACCGATGTCGATTCCGGCATCTTTATAGCCTTGGAAAGACCAAGGTCCGTTCATAACAGAAGCTGCTTTACCTTCAGTGAATAGTCCATCGATTGTAGAACCAGCTTTTTCACCGATGATACCTTTCGGGAACAATCCTTCGTTGTACCAGCTAGTGATATAGTCTAAACCTTCAACAGCACCTTCGTTAGCAAGACCAACGTCTTTAGGATCTAATGTACCGTTGTCATCTTTAAATACATATCCGCCAAATCCAGAAAGTACACCGTGTGCAAAATAGAAGTCTGTCCAGTTTGCAAGGTATCCGTATTGAGCTCCGCCTTTGTCGCCTTTAGAGAAAGCCATTAAGTCTTCTAAAGATTCAGGTGCTTTATCCATCATTTTTTTATTGTAGATGAATACTGGTGTTTCAGTTGACTTTGGAAGTCCGTAAAGGTTTCCGTCATATGTTAATGCGTTAATTGATGATTCTGTGTAAAGCTTTGTCACATCGTCAGAAACTTCGATCGGTGCAATCAAGCCTTCGATTGCTAAAGGTCCGATGCGGTCATGCGGTGTTGTGATAACATCTGGTCCTTTTTTCGCAGGTCCATCAAGACGAAGTTTCTCTTGTTGGTCAAGCATAGGGATTTCTTTAAGCTCTACTTTGATGCCGTGTTTCTCTTCAAACTTTTTGATGGCATCCTTCGTTCCCATACCTTTTTCCTGGTCTTCCCAGATAACCAGTTTCTCTGGCTTTTTGCTTGAAGCTTCTTTCTTACCGCCAGTTGAAGTGCTGTCTTCTTGCGGTCCGCAAGCAGCTAGAGCACTTGCAGCAAGAGCAAAAGTTAAAGGCAATGCTAATAACTTTTTCATGAATTGTACCCCCCATAAGATATAAAAATTCAAAGCATACAAACGTTTGCACAGACTGACAAAAAAATATAACTCTGTTGAATTATGTAGTTTTTTGCCGTTTATGAAAACGATTGCATTACCTGCTCATTTTCATTATACCTCGGCTTTAAATTTTTACAATAGTTTTTTAATTTTTTTTGGATTCGCTTTCATTCCGCTTGATTTTCATGTTGTAAGCGGTTTATACTACTTTCAACAATATGAAGGCAATGTACAGCGTTAGGGGTACAACCTAGGTAGTTTATAGGTTGTGCCCTTTTTTTGTAATCACTGTTGCTATTGAAAGTGTTGATTTCCGCTCCAGGTGCTCGCTTTCCGCGGGGCTGCGGTGAACCTCCTCTGCGCTTTGCGCCGTTAGGAGTCTCACCTGTCACCCTGATCCCGCAGGAGTCTCGCACCTTGCGCTCCAATCAACTTGACAATGATGTTTACAAAAACAAATCTAAAACAAAAATCTTTTGGAAAGTACCAACTTATAAATGAAGGGAGAAAAACATGTTAAAAGAAGCGATCTACCACAGAGCAGGAAATAATTATGCGTATGCTTATGATGAGAAGACTCTTCATATCCGTCTGCGCACAAAAAAAGGAGATGCTGATAAAGTTTCCTTAATTTATGGCGATCCGTACGACTGGACGAAAGACGGATGGCAAACCTCTTCTTCACCTATGACTTTGAGCGGAACAGATGAATGGTTTGATTATTATCTTATTGAAATTCAGCCGCCTTTTCGCAGATTGCGTTACGGGTTTGAAATCACAAGCGGTGATGAAACGGTAGTGTATACCGAAAAAGGCTTTTATGATGAAGCTCCGTTTGACGATACTGCCTATTACTTCTGTTTCCCTTTTTTAAATGCTATTGATGTATTTCGTGCTCCTTCCTGGGTGAAGGATACGGTATGGTATCAGATCTTCCCCGAACGTTTTGCAAATGGTGATCTGAGCAATGATCCTGAAGGTGCAGTGCCATGGGGCAGTGAAGAACCAAAGAAGGATAACTTTTTCGGCGGTGATTTTCAGGGCGTGATAGACCATATCGATCATCTTGTGAAGCTCGGTGTCTCAGGTATTTATTTCACACCTATATTTAAAGCCAAGTCTAATCACAAATACGATACGATCGACTACATGGAGATCGATCCTCAATTTGGTGATAAAGAAACTTTTAAGAAACTCGTGAAAGTATGTCATGAAAACGGCATTAAAGTAATGCTCGATGCCGTGTTTAATCATAGCGGCTACTATTTTGAACCTTTTCAGGATGTGCTTAAAAATGAAGAGAAATCCCGTTATAAAAATTGGTTTCATCTAAGAGAATATCCGATTGTGATTGAACCGCGTCCAAATTATGATACATTTGCTTTTGAAAAAACAATGCCTAAGCTGAATACGGAAAACCCTGAAGTCCGTGAATATTTGCTGAAGGTTGCCCGCTATTGGATTGAAGAGTTTGACATAGATGGCTGGAGACTCGATGTTGCGAATGAAGTTGATCATTCTTTCTGGAGAGAGTTTAGAACTGCTGTAAAGACTGCTAAATCTGAAGCTTACATCTTAGGCGAGATCTGGCACGACTCGATGAACTGGCTGCAAGGGGATCAGTTCGATGCAGTAATGAACTATCCTTTTACAAATGCTGCTCTTGAATTTGTTGCAAAAAATACAATTGATGCAAAAGTCTTTGCCGAAAAAATCACCGCTGTTATGCATATGTATCCAGAAAATGTGAACGAAGCAGCGTTTAATCTACTTGGCTCACATGATACAAAACGTGTTTTAAACTTCTGTGATGGAAACAAGGACAAAATGAAACTTCTCTTCCTTCTTATGCTGACTTTCAAAGGTACTCCTTGTATTTATTATGGAGACGAGATCGGCATGACTGGGGAAATAGATCCTGGATGCAGAAAATGTATGGAATGGGATGAAGAAAAGCAGGATCTGGATCTTTTTAATCATATCCAGACGCTCCTTTCTCTTCGTAAAGAACACAAAGTTTTAGCAAATGAAGGCAAGCTGTCATTCATCTCGGCAAAAGGCAAGACGCTCCTTTATGAAAAATCTTCTTATGATGAAAGCATATTAATTCTTTTAAACGCTGGTGATGCAGCTGTTGAGAAATCATTTATTATCCCTGAAGGCTATGAGTTACTATTCGGAAATGATGCATCGGAAGTAATACCGCCTTATGGGTTCAGCATGTATCGAAAAAAATAAAGGATGTTTTCGTAAACTTGGATGTTATTAGAAGTGGTTGATTTCCGCTCCAGTATGCTCGCTTTCCGCGGGGCGTGCGGTGAGCCTCCTCAACGCTTCGCGCATTAAGGACGTAATTAAGAAAGCTTTTGTGCTCCTGCGTCTTCAAGCTAACTCTCCCGAAGCGTGCTTCCTCGTCGCATGCCTTGCGAGAAGTAATCTCAGGTGTTGGCACGCAACTTGCGCTCCAATCAACTTTCAATGAAGATTATTTAAAACGACCCAAACAACAACAATCTATGAAAAAATCCCCTTACTAAAAAAGTAAGGGGATTTCCTTTCACGAGTTCAATTTTCTGCTACAATAGGAAAATATTCTAAACACCTAGATGGAGAGGGATGTACATGAATGGAAGTAAAGCCGCTAAGCTTTCCCTTTTTGCCATTACGTGGCCCATTTTTATAGAGATTTTGCTTCACATGCTGATGGGTAACGCTGATACCCTTATGCTAAGCCAATATTCTGATCACTCGGTAGCAGCGGTTGGTCTTACAAATCAGCTACTATCAGTCGTGATCGTTATGTTCGGTTTTGTTGCTACAGGGGCGAGTGTTGTCATCGCACAAGCAATTGGTGCGAAGCTGGATAAAACGGCAGCAGAGGTTGCGGTTGTATCTATAATGGGAAACTTACTCTTTGGTTTGCTGTTAAGCGGAGCATTGCTTATTTGGGGTGACACTTTTTTAAAGTGGATGAATACTCCCCCTGAACTTATGAAAGAGGCAACCAGCTATCTTTTAATCGTTGGCGGTTTTTCTTTTATCCAATCTGTCATAATGACAATTGGTGCCGCTATTCGCAGTTACGGATTTACGAAGGATGCGATGTATGTAACGATCGGGATGAATATCTTAAATGTGATTGGAAACTACTTATTCATTTTCGGCGCGCTTGGATTCCCTGTCCTTGGTGTTGAAGGTGTCGCAATCTCCACTGTTTTCAGCCGTTTTTTAGGATTGGTTGTCATTTTGTATCTATTATTCAAACGATCTTCTATTCCACTGCCCTTTGCAAAGTCATTAAAGCTGATTCCGCTTCATATTAAAAGCGTATTGAAAATCGGACTTCCATCTGCAGGAGAACACCTTTCCTACAGCGGTTCCCAAATGGTTATTACTTTTTTCATTACACTGCTCGGGACTTCTGCACTTACTACAAAAGTGTACACGTTTAATATTATGATGTTTATCTTCTTATTCGCCGTAGCAATCGGACAAGGGACACAAATTTTAATCGGACATATGATTGGTGCGAAGTCATTTGATTCAGCATATAAAACGTGTTTAAAAAGTCAGACCTATGCCATGATCATCAGCTTTTTAATGGCTGGAGTTGCTTCTCTTTTTGCAAAGCCGCTTCTTTCCATTTTCACGGATAACCCTGAGATCATTAAAGAAGGAACGCTTTTGCTTTACTTAACCCTATTGCTCGAACCTGGACGTTCCTTTAATCTGGTCATTATTTCAAGCTTAAGAGCTGCTGGTGATGTAAAGTTCCCTGTGGTGATGGGTGTTATTTCTATGTGGGGTGTAAGTGTAACGCTCGCTTATCTCCTCGGCATCGTCTTTGAACTTGGATTGGCAGGTATTTGGATTGCCTTCATTGCGGACGAATGGCTGCGCGGTCTTTTCATGTTATCAAGATGGAGAAAACGAAAATGGCAGAATAAATTTATGGTGAGGAATGCTGAGGCAACTGCTTAAAATGCTGCTGATTAAGCTACTCTGTCGAAAATCATGCTAATGAGCGCTGGCTACAATTCGTTTCGTGGGAAAAATTAAATTAACGTGGGATTAAAGTGATTTTTCGTGGGATTATTTTTTATGATTTCCCTGCGTAGACATTATGCGAACTATGTCTTTCATAGGAATACAGATATTAAAAAGCGGTCAATCTCAAGAGAGGTATCTTCTGAGTTTGGCCGCTTTTATTATTAATCTATGATATTTACATTATAATCACTCAGCCAGCTATCGATTTGAGCCAGGTGTGCCATTAGCTGTGGACCAGTCATCAACTGTCCGAACCAAGGATCTTTGAATGTTTCCCCGTCCGTATCAATGATTTGCTGTACTTTCTCACGGTTCAGCACTTCAAAAAGTGGCGAGTGCTTCTTATTTACAATACACTGCAGCCAGTCTTTTACGCCGTCTGTATACTCGGGGTGAAAAGTTTTAGGATATGGGCTTTTCTTCCGATACAAAACGTCATCTGGAAGCATGCCGGTTAATGCTTTTCTTAGGATCCCCTTCTCTCTTCCTGCAAGCATCTTCATTTCCCAAGGGATATTCCATGCATACTCTACGATTCTATGATCGGCAAAAGGCACCCTGACTTCTAAACTTGCACCCATACTCATGCGGTCTTTACGATCAAGAAGTGTTGTCATAAACCATAGCATGTTTAAATAAAAAATTTCTCTTCTTCTCGCTTCTAATCTCGTCTCCCCTTCAAGTACCGGTGTTTCTTTTACTGTTTCTTCATATCTCTGCTGGACATATGATGCTAGATTCAGTTTTTCTGCCCATGAATCCTGAAGAAGATTCTGCCTTGCTTTTGTTGAGCGCATCCAAGGAAACATATCCCTGTTCATGAGTTCTTCTTTATGGAACCAAGGATACCCTCCAAAAATTTCGTCTGCGCATTCTCCAGACAGAGCTACTGTAGACTGCGGCTTAATCTGCCGGCAGAACCATAATAATGAAGAATCCACATCTGCCATTCCCGGAAGGTCGCGTACCGTAACAGCTTCACGCAAATGGTTGATCAATAGTTCGTTATCTATGACACAGCTGTGATGAGTTGATCCTGTCGCCTCTACCATTTTATTAATCCAAAAACCATCTGAGTTTGGCTGATAATCGCTCGGTTTAAAGTATTTGTCATTGTCTTCATAATCAATGCTGAATGTGTGAAGTTCGCCTTTGTTTTCTTCTTTAAAATGCTTGGATGCGATTGCCGTAATCGCACTTGAATCCAATCCGCCTGATAAAAATGTACAAACCGGTACGTCTGCAACAAGCTGGCGGGTTACAGCATCTTTTACAAGCGTCTCAACGTTCTCAATCGTTTCTTCGAGCGAATGCTCGTGAGGTTTGCTTTCCACGTTCCAATAACGCCAGATCTTTAATCCATTCTTTGTGTAGGTCGCTGCATGTGCGGGACGAAGCTCTTTTATTCCTTTATAAACGCCGTTACCTGGTGTTCTGGATGGACCGAGCCCAAATACTTCTTGAAGCCCTTCCCTGTCAATTTCTGCTTTCATTTCAGGATGAGCCAGAATAGCTTTCAATTCTGACCCAAAAAGAAAACGGCCGCCTTTTTCTGAATAAAAGAAAGGTTTAACGCCTAAACGGTCTCTTGCGACGAACAAACTCTCTTTCTCTTCATCCCATATTCCGAAGGCGAAAATTCCATTAAACTTTTCGATGCAGGCCTCTCCCCACTCTATATAAGAAACTAGGAGAACTTCAGTATCAGAGTGGCCTTCAAATGTGTATCCGCGCTGCAAGAGCTCTTTTCGGATATCCTCCGTGTTGTACAGTTCCCCGTTATAGCAAAGTGTATAATTGTTGTTGTTCTTTTTCCTGCACATCGGCTGTACGCCGCCTTCAATATCGACTACAGCCAGCCGGGCGTGACCAAATCCTGCATGTGTTGAGCTCCAGACATTCAATGCATCAGGACCCCTTTTAGATAAAGTTGTGGCCATTTTTAACAGTACATTTTTTTCATTGATGAGGTTTCGATTCCAATCTGCCCAACCTGTTATTCCGCACATTGGTTTCATCCTTTCTATGCAAACTCCGAGTATAATGCGTATGCCCAATACTTAACATATGCTTTTATCCTTGTACGGGTGTTATGAAATATTTGTGTAAGTTCTTCCAACTTGTATATAATGAATCTATATTTCAGAAGATAAAGGTGATCATTGAATGCCACAGTCGAAGTTTTTTCGTATCGGTTACGGATTGCTCCTCATTTTTCTAATTATTTTAGTAGGAACAAAGATTGATTTTATTTTCAGACCGATCGTCGTTCTTGTTCAAACATTATTTTTCCCATTCTTACTAGGCGGAGTACTGTACTATCTATTTCGCCCCGTTGTTCAATTTCTGCATAAGCGTAACGTACCGAAAGTTTTATCTATTTTGTTAATCTACTTGCTTGCTATTGGATTGTTTGTCTTATTGTTTTATTCCATCGGTCCAGTATTGCAAAGGCAGGTCAGCAATCTGGTAGAAAACACACCAGCGTTAATTGATGCGATCCGCTCCAAGCTGAACGATCTGCAGCAAAATGAATGGGTGAATCGATTCCAGGAAAGTGAACAATTTGATGTAAAAGAAATCTCTGATAAAGTTACAGCTTACTTATCTAATAGTGTTCAAACAATTGGAACGAACATTGCGAACTTCATCGGAATCATTACCAACATCATCATGATTTTCGTAACAGTACCATTTATCCTCTACTACATGCTTAAAGAAGGCGAAAAGGCGCCGCAGATGGTGCTTCAAACATTGCCTGAAAAACAGCGCAACAATGGTACGAAAATTTTAAAAGATATGGATATCGCGCTAAGCTCATATATCCAGGGACAGATTTTAGTCAGTGTATGTGTAGGAACAATGCTTTATATCGGATATTTAATTATTGGGATCGAGTATTCGTTGATTCTTGCAATCATTGCCATGTTTACGAACGTAATTCCATTCTTAGGCCCTATAATCGGCGTTGTACCTGCGCTGATCGTAGCAGTTGTTGACTCTCCTGCTATGGTAATCAAAGTGCTGGTTGTTATGGTCATTGCACAGCAGATTGAAGGGAATGTCATTTCACCGCAAGTTATGGGTAAAAAACTTGATATCCATCCGCTTACGATCATTTCCATCTTGCTTGTTGCAGGAAGTCTTGGCGGACTGCTTGGTTTAATCTTAGCGGTTCCTGTCTATGCAGTATTAAAAGTTATCGTACTGCATACGTACAGATTAATTAACTTAAGAAGAGAAAAGAAAATAGAGGGATAAGGAAAGAGCACCGGTTGGCCGGTGCTCTTTTTTAGTACTGGTTTTTCTTAGATGACGTCCGCTCAGCGATTATAAATCTCCTCGAGCGAGCAAAATCTTCCTGAACTAGCATTATCTCACCTCTAGATTTCATTAATATAGAAAAAACACACCATTTCCAACTAAAATGGTGTGTCTTCGTTAAGCTTACTTTGCTTCCTGAGGTTCTTTGTCGTAAATCGGCACCCAGCCTTCTTTTGATTTGAAGATTCGTACTGCTACTACTTTTCGATCTTCCTGCAGAGTAAAGTAATGACGGTAATTTTCAGGAACAGAGATAAGATCGCCTGGCTCAAGCTCTACATCAAAGAACCTGCCGTTTGGTCCTTCGATTGCAAAAATTCCGTGACCTGAAACGATAAAGCGTACTTCATCATCTGTGTGGTGGTGCTCAGCTAAGAAATTCTTTAATAGTTCATCCAGGTTTGGTGTTGCATCAGACAGTGAGATAACATCTGAAGTTACATACCCTCGGCGCTCCGAAATATCATTAATTTCGCTTTGGAACGTCTGAAGCACTTCTTCTTTTTCTTCATCCTTTAAAGAGTAGTTCTCACGAAGGTTTTGAGGAAGTTTTTCAATATCCCATTTTTCATAAATGACTTCCTGTGAATTTAAGTAAGCTTCTACTTCACTTTGATTTTCGATTCTTTCGTTGTTGTCATGAAATCTTAATTGTGCCATGTTTTACGCCCCCAAATGATTTATTTTTTGTTTTTTTGCTTAAAAAAGAAAGTGTTTGAAGTTTTAAATGATAGGAGAAAAGAAATTCAAAAGCTTCCAAATGTTTTTTTGCTTCAAAAGCATTTTTTCCCCAAACCGTGATTCCGTGATTGCGGATCAGTACTGCCTTCGTATCCGGTTTTATCACACCGGCAACAGCTTCGGAAAGCTTAGTCAAGTCTGCAAAGTTCTCAACGATAGGCACTGTAATACTCCCGTCTTCTTCCCATATTCCAAATGCTTTAATCAGTTCTTGTCTTTGAAATGTGATCTCGCCTTCGTTTCCATACAGCTCAGAGATAAGGTTATTGTCAACGGTATGAACATGCAGACAGCAGCCTGCATCAGTTAAACGATATACTTCACAGTGAATGCCGGTTTCTGCAGAGGCTTTAAGCGTTGTCGTCTCAACTGCTTTCCCTTCTCCATCAACGAGTAAAAAATCTTCTGACGTACGCTTCGTTTTATCTTTGCCGCTTGCAGAAACATAAAAGGTAAGCGGACTCTCTTCAACTTTTATCGATACGTTTCCACTGGTTCCAGGAAACCAGTTTCTTGCAGCTAATTCATCTTTCACATCGGCCAGTTCGTTCCAGCGTTGTTCATGTATCGTCAACTTCTTACCTCCTCTTTTTCCAATGCATGGATGACATCAAAAAATGTTTCAAAAGGTGTGTATGGAATATTATTTTCTTCACATTTTTCAATTAAGTAGTCTCTTGCAAAAACAACATCGGCAAGCTTAGAAGCCTGAAGATCCGTTATGGAGTCACCGATTACTATTTTTTGATAATCGAAATGCTGATTTTCTGCCTTTCTGATAAAGGAAGGCTTGCAGCACCCGCAATCATTCTGGCAAAGTCCATCACATTTGTTTGGCCACGTAATTTTGATTTGCTCTTCGGAAAAGTCACTATGATTGCAGATGATTTGTTCAGGATCCAGTTTATCTTTCAGCACTGGATGAACAAAGAAATCAATACCTCCGCTGACGATATAAAGCGGAATGTTTTCTTGCTTTGTAAAATCTATAAATTCTTGAAACCCATCTCTTATTTTGGAACGAGTTAAAACAAAATGGATGATTTCATCCTTTTTGTTAGAAGATATCCGTGAGAACAGCTTCCCTACTCCTTCTCGAATCGAGATGTTTTCGTTTAAAATATCGTTCACAATCGGCTGCCATCCATCTGGAGCGAACTCTTCCATTATGGCTACGATGTTGTCTTTCTCGGTAACAGTTCCGTCAAAATCGCAGAAGATTAGTTTGCGCGTCATGTTACAGGTACTCCTCCCCATAACTCCAAAGCTTTTTGAAGTTCCGGGTGTTTCTCGGCATAATTTTCAAGGTCTTCGCCTATAACTGCTGCATCTACAGCTTGACGAAATGCACGTGCCCCGCCTGCAGCTCCGTCAGGATGACCGTGAATTCCTCCGCCAGCATTAATAACACTGTCTAAGCCAAAATCATTGAACAATACAGGAGTTAATCCAGGATGTATCCCAGCTGATGGTACCGGGAATGATTTTTTCAGCGCAATATTTTCTGTCGTTAAAGCTTCTGCAATATTTAGTGTTTCATCTCTATCAAGTGCCACACTTCCATATGGAGACGGGAACAGTACAAGATCTGCTCCTGCATATCGCAAAAGTTTTCCGAGCAATACTGAGTAACCTATTCCATAGAGAGAAGATGAACCGATTGCACCTGACAACGCAGGATGTGCCATTATCGGAAGAGGTATTTCTTTATCTTCTGCCAGCTCCTGAAGCACATCTGGACCATAAGATAGCACATTAAACAGCAATGCATTTGCACCTAGATCTGCAGCGCGCCTTGCTTTATCACGCAGATCACTTGTTCTTCCGGTTAAGTTCACAGCGTAAAGCGTTTTTTCCCCAGTTCGGTCTTCCGCTTGCTGCAATACTTCTTTTGCCGCCTTAATGCGGTCCTCAAACGGTGTCAGCGGATTATCAAAAAGAATTTCATCATCCTTCACAAGGTCGACGCCGCCAAGTGACTGTTCATATAGCTGCTGTTTAAAGAATGAAAGATCTTTACCCAGCACTCCTTTAAAAATACTCATAACTAGGGGACGGTTATGGACACCTAAAATCTCACGTATTCCAGATATACCGTACTTCGGTCCTGGGAAACTCGATTCCAGCTGTTTATCAAACTCCAAATCTATGAGTTTTATTTCTCCATCAAGTGACAGTTTGCCAAAGACAGTTGTTAAGATCGCTGGAATATCGTTAGAAAAATTTGCTGATGGATAAGAGATCTTCAGCAATCCCCTCGTACGCTGGTTTCCTAAAAACCGATCAGCTTCATCGTCACGCTCCAGTTCAACAACGCTCTCTACAACACCTTTATGTTTTCGAAGCTGTTCCTGCTCAAGCAGCGGCAGATCCGTCCAAGATCCTACTGTCAATCCCAGTGCAATGCCTTCCGCTTTTTTATCTAAATTTCCTTTTTTGTCATGAACCAAATAGGTCGCAGTTACTTTTCCCATATCGTTAAAACTCCTTTCAAACACAATAAAAAGCCCCATCCAAAAGGAAGGGGCACTAAATATCGCAGGTCCGCTTCCTCTCATCTCTCAGTCTATTTGACTGCAAGAATTAGCACCGTTTTCAGCTGAAAATAAGCTGAATGGTTGCCGGGTTTCATCGGGCTAGTCCCTCCACCTGCTCTTAATAAGAGTGCAAATTGTTCGAATATAATATTAATTGTGATTATGACAGGCCATGAAGATCCTGTCAACAATTTTTTAAATGACTTTTGCGATTCTGTCGGCTGCTTCTATTAGCCTATCTTCTGAAGTAAGCAAACCTGCCCTCACATATTTGTCTCCTTCTTTTCCAAATCCGATCCCTGGAGCAACGACAACATGCGCTTTTTCTAGTAAATGATCCGCAAACGTTTCTGACGTGTATCCTTCAGGAACTGGCAGCCAGCAGAAGAACGAACCCTTTGGAGCTTCGACGTTCCAGCCGTTTTCTCTTAACCTGCCGATAAAAGCATTGCGCCTCTTTTCATATGTTGCTACCAGCTCATCCACGCATTCCTGGGATTCATTGAGTGCTGCGGCCGCTGCATGCTGCACGGCTCCAAATAGACTGACATAAAAATGGTCTTGAAGAAGGTTGATAGATTCAATGACTTGCTCATTTCCGACTGCGAAACCGACACGCCAGCCAGCCATGTTGTAAGTTTTGGACAATGTATAGATTTCTATTCCAACTTCTTTCGCTCCATCAGCCTCTAAAAAGCTGACAGGCTTTTTACCTTCAAATCCAATCGCACCATACGCAAAATCATGGCACACTAAAATATCATGCTTTTTTGCCAGTTCAACGGTATCTTCAAAAAAGTCTTTTGTTGCGACACCAGCCGTCGGATTGTTCGGATAGTTTAAGAACATAAGTTTAGCTTCTTGCAGCACATTTTCTTCTAAACGATCATAATCAGGCAAAAAAGCATTCTCTGCTAAGAGAGGCATCGTCTCCATCTTCGCCCCAGCCATTGCAATTCCTGACCAGTAATCAGGATATCCTGGATCTGGAACAAGAGCAATATCTCCAGAATTTAAATAGCATTGAGATAACTCTACTAAACCCGTTTTACCTCCGAACAATACTGCTACTTCTTTTTCCGGATCCAGCGTAACTCCGTATTCTCTTTTATAAAAATCGGCTGCAGCCTGCTTTAAAAAAGAATGTCCGCGAAACGGCGAGTATTTGTGATATGCAGGATTGTCTGCCCCTTCTTTTAACGCTTCTACAATATGATTTGGCGTGGGCTGGTCCGGGTTCCCTTGTCCAAGATTAATAACATCATAGCCTTGCTCCACATAATGTGATACTTTTTTTACAAGTTTAGCGAAAAATTGCTCTGGCAGTTTAGCCATGACCTCTGCCTGTTCAAAACGTTTCAAACGATCACTTCCAGTCTAATTTGAATGTTCTTGAAATTCTAATCAGTTATGTTATACGCTTAAGGAAATTCTGTAAAGACTTTTTTTGGTATTTCTATGCCAGATAGGAGTGTTTTTTTATGAAAATAGTATGTATACAAGTGGATGTCCAATTTGGAAATCCTGAAAAAAATATGGAGCATATCGAGAAAAAAATCCGTGAGGCAGTTCGGCTTTATAAGCCTGACTCCATAGTACTTCCTGAACTTTGGGATACAGGGTATGATCTGACGCGCCTAGACGAGATCAGTGATGAAAATGGTGAAAAAGCAAAAAAATGGCTCAGTTCCCTTGCAAAAGAGTTTGGAATTAACCTCATTGGCGGATCTGTTGCATTCCGTAAAGGTAATGACGTTTATAATACGATGCTGAGCTTTGACAGAAATGGTTCGCATATCGGAACGTATTCCAAGGCACACCTTATTACGCTTATGGAAGAAGAAAAATATATCGCTCCTGGCAAAGAAAGCGGTATTTTCACAGTTGATGGCATATTGTCTTCAGCTGCAATCTGCTATGATATCCGTTTTCCTGAATGGATACGCATGCCTTTTATAAAAGGGGCAAAAGTTTTATTCGTTCCTGCTCAATGGCCGATTCAGCGGCAGACTCACTGGCGCGCTCTTTTGATTGCACGTGCTATTGAAAATCAATGCTATGTTGTAGCATGCAATCGTGTTGGAAGCGATCCGAACAATACATTCGCTGGCCAGTCTATGATCATCGATCCTTGGGGCGATATTGTCGCAGAAGCCTCCGTTTCTGAAGAAGAAATTCTTACTGCTGACATATCTCCTGAATTGGTTGATGAAGTACGGGCGAAGGTTCCTGTTTTTAATGACCGCCGTATAGATCTTTACTAACACCGCATTTAGCTTGCTCTCCTTACCCGTCCGGGAAATCTGGAGCATAAATCAACGCTAAAGACTGTTGCTTTTGAATATTTTCTTGGAGTACACTTCGTCGACTAGTTGATTGGAACGTAAGGTGCGAGACTCCTGCGGGATTAGTGGGACAGGTGAGACCCCGGCAGGCTTATTTAGCCTAGGGGGCTCACCGCACACCCCACGGAAATCGAGCACCTGGAGAGGAAATCAACCCTTTCTATGACTACTTTGTTTACGAAAACAACTTTCATAACCCAAAAGAATAGTCACAAAAAAAGTTTGACAAATCGTTTCCAAACATTGTAGTATAACGATTATGAATTGCGCGAATATTATTTCGCTTTTAACGAACTGAATAATTGGTCTCTTATCAAGAGCAGGTGGAGGGAATGGCCCGATGAAACCCAGCAACCGACCGTAATACCATTGTGAAATGGGGCGCCCGCAAGATATGGGGAGCCGCTGGATTTTTTTATTAAAATCAGCGTATGGCACGGTGCTAATTCCAGCAAAACTACTCGTTTTGCTAAGATAAGAGGCGCGGGACAACTGTCTTTCCGGGCCTCTTTTCTAATATGAAAAGAGGCTCTTTTATTTTTCTAAAACATTCCGGGGGGAACAAAAAATGACCGTAAAAGTAAAACCAGCATATGAACCATTAAACGAACTGACTGTACTTGATGTAATTAAGCCTTTGAACTTCTTTAACTCAGCATCTCTAAATAATCTAGTTGTTCAAGAGATTGGTGATGGCAACTTAAATCTTGTTTTCCGTGTACAAGATTCTGATTCCCAAAAAGCACTGATCGTGAAGCAGGCTCTTCCTTATGCAAAAGTAGTCGGAGAAAGCTGGCCGCTTACTTTAGACAGAGCCAGAATCGAAAGTGATGCTTTATTGCAAGAAGCGGAGTCCGTTCCGCATCTCGTACCAAAAGTTTATTACTCCGATTCACACTTAGCCGTAACAGTGATGGAAGATCTTTCAGACCATGTCATATTGCGCAAAGGTTTGATCGAAGGAAATACCTATCCTCTTCTAGCAAAAGATATCGGAACATTCGCAGCAAACACAGCTTTTTATTCCAGTGATTTTTATCTCCACCCTTTCGATAAAAAAGAAAAGGTAAAGCGTTTTTCCAACCCTGAACTTTGCAAGATTACAGAGGACTTAGTATTTACAGATCCATTTTTTGACCATGACACAAACGAGTTTCCTGCTGAACTAAAAAGTAGTGTAGAAAAAATTTGGTCAGATCAAGAATTGCTTCGTGAAGTCGCTCAACTCCGATTTTCTTTTTTAACTAGAGCTGAAATTTTGCTGCATGGCGACCTTCATACAGGAAGTATTTTTGTAAAAGAAGACTCGACAAAAGTGATTGATCCGGAATTTGCTTTCTACGGTCCAGCTGGTTTTGATCTTGCACACTTTTTTGCGAATCTGACATTGAATCATCTTTCACAGAACGCACATACAAAAGAACCGTTCCATCGTGAATCTGTACAGTCTTTCCTGCTGCAAACGATCGAGAAAACATGGGAGACATACACGAATACTTTTACAGAACTATGGCGCGAAAAATCATCAGATCCTTTTGTAAAAACAGAAGGCGTTCTTGAAAATTTCCTTCAGCACACTTTTCAGGAAGCAATCGGTTTTGCCGGCTGTGAAGTGATACGAAGAACGATCGGTCTTGCACATGTTGTTGACCTTGATTCCATTGAACAAAAAGATATTGAACTTTTTTATAAGAAAAAAGCGCTTGAGCTAGGAAGCTATCTCATAAAAAACCAAAGAAAATTTACGAGTATCACTCAATTAACTAACTGGATTAGAGGTGCATAAAGAATGACCGTAGCTGAAAAATGGGTCCCTTCTGTTCGATATCGCAGGGACCATCTTCTTATCTTAGACCAGCAGCAGCTTCCACATCACACTGTATACTTGAATGTAACGAGTATCGAGCATGTGTGGGATGCCATATCAAAACTAAAGGTTCGGGGTGCACCTGCAATCGGCATCGCAGCCGCTTTTGGCCTTGTGCTTTGGAGCAACAGCGAGAAAGATAATCAACTTGAATCCTTTTTATCAAAGCTGCAAGTTCAGCGAAATTATCTTGCATCTTCCCGGCCGACAGCTGTTAACTTATTTTGGGCACTGGACCGGGTAGTTCGCGCTGCGCAAAAAGCCGTTTCTGTAGAAGATGCTAAAGAAAAGATTGAGCAAGAAGCGATCAACATTCAGACAGAAGATGAAAACACATGCCGCAAGATTGGTGAATATGCTCTTTCACTTTTACAGGATGGCGATGCAGTAATGACTATCTGTAATGCTGGTGCGATCGCAACAAGTAAATACGGCACAGCGCTGGCTCCTTTTCACCTTGCAAAAGAAAGAGGATTGAATCTCTCCGTTTACGCAAACGAAACACGGCCTGTTCTCCAAGGGGCTCGTTTAACAGCTTGGGAGCTTCAGGCAAATGATATTGATGTAACGCTCATTACAGACAATATGGCAGCACATACCCTTAAAACAAAAAATATAAAAGCTGTTATCGTAGGCTGTGACCGTGTTGCGGCGAATGGAGATACCGCGAACAAAATCGGAACGTTCGGATTAGCTCTCCAAGCAAAAGCACTGGGCATTCCCTTTTATGTCGCTTGCCCTTTATCTACTTTAGATTTAAGAACTGCAAGCGGTGAAGATATTCCGATCGAGGAACGTCCTGAAGAAGAAGTCACTCATTTAAACGGTATCCGTATTGCACCTGAAGGCATTAAAGTGTTCAATCCTGCTTTTGATGTAACACCCGCTGAGTATATATCAGCTATCATTACAGAAAAAGGTATTGTAAGCGGTAATTACAAAGATTCTCTATCTGTGCTTAAGAAGGAAAACAGCTAATACAAAAAACAGCACACCCTTTGGTCAGGATGTGCTGTTTTTTATTGTATAAAATTCATCTAAAAAAAGTTGGGCTTCATTAGCAGGCATTGGTTTACTGATGATATATCCTTGTGCGGTGTGGCAGCCATATTCACGAAGAAGCTTCATCTGTTCGTATGTTTCAACACCTTCTGCCACTGTAGTTAACGACAAACCTTCACACATCATAATAATAGCCTTAATGATGGCGGCATCACTCGTATTGAAAAAGTCATCACTCAAGTGACGGATAAAGCTTTGATCGATTTTAAGCGAATCAACAGGAAAATCTTTTAAATAGCTAAGTGAACTATAGCCTGTGCCAAAATCATCGATCGATAGTTTAACACCTAGTTCTCTTAATTCCTGCATAATGCTTATACTGTATTGCACATTATGAATCATCGTGCTTTCGGTTAACTCCAAATGCAGACACTCAGCGGGTATACCTGACGCTTGCAGCGCCTCTTTTACTTCATATACGAAGGACAATCTCTGAAACTGCCTTCCTGAAACATTTACAGATATAGAAAGATGGTGTGCACCTTCATCGTGCCAGTGTCTTAGCTGTTTACAAGATTCAAAGAGAACAAATCTTCCAATGTCATCTATCAGTCCAATTTCTTCTGCAAGAGGAACAAACTGCATCGGTGAGACAAGGCCAAGTTCCGGGTGGTTCCAGCGTAGAAGGGCTTCAAATCCAGTGATTCTTTCCGTCTTCATGCATAGCTGCGGCTGAAAGTAAGGCTGAAGCTCTCCTTTTTGAATCGCCTTTCTTAAATAGCCTTCGAGCTTAAGGCGCTCAAGTGTAAATGCGTTCATTTCACCTTTGAAAAACTCACGCTTGCCGCGTCCTTTTTCTTTTGCCTTATGAAGAGCAATGTCAGCATTTTTGATCAGTACATCTGCTTCCATACTATCGTCTGGGTAGATGCTGATTCCGATCGATGCGCTGACTGTATATTCCTGTCCATCTAAATAGATCGGCATTTTTAACGCTTCTGTAATTCTGTTTGCCGTATCTATGACTTCCCCTGACTTATCAAGCATTGGCAGGATAAGCGTGAACACATCTCCAGCAAAGCGGCATAAAAGGTCGTCCCCTTTAATCGTCTGTCTCAGCTGCTTGCTAACATGCTTTAATACTACATCGCCGATATGGTGACCTAGACTCTCATTTATGATTTTAAAATGGTCAATATCTATAAACATGACAGCTAGTTTCTTTTTTGTATGATGGTTCTCTTCCACTAACTCACGAAGTCTTTTCTCGAATTGACTTCGGTTCGGCAAGCCTGTCAGTGAGTCATGAAAAGCAAGTCTTTCAATCTTCTTTTCTGCATTTTTCTGCCACGTTATGTTTTTGCTTATTCCGTATACACCAACTACTGCCTTGTTCACTACGATCGGTATGTTCGTAATGCTGCATACGATTTCACTGCCGTCTTTTTTCATGATACTCGTTACAAAAGTTTGGGGTTTTTCATGAATGGCAAGACGAAAATGTTCAACAACACGCTTATGATCTTTCTTACATACGAAATTTAACGCATGAGCCTGGAGCATATCTGATTCAGAAAATCCTAACGTTTGTACAAGTGCTGGATTCACACTCGTAATATATCCGTTCATATCCATAGAATAGATCATATCTGGGTTGTGTTCGAATAGTGATTTGTACCGCTGTTCAGACTCGAGAAGAGTATTATTAAGCTGTTCCATCTCTTTCGCACTTGCTTGAACTAAGTGTGACATCGCTAAGAGGTCATCTATTTCTTGTGATTGCTCCGGCATTTTTAATTTTATTTTATTGTCATTTTTATTTAGATAATTGAAGGTTCTCATGATTACACCTCATCTGCTAAAAGAACAATCATATGGCTTTGGGCATAATGCCACTATTAATATCGGTGCACAGTTCAATATCTTAACAGGACTATTGGTGGTTATTTTTACCATATAAAAAATCGCCTGATTTAAAATCAGACGATTTCTCTCTATCATTTATCCAAGCACGATATAACCATAGAATAATACTAAAACAAGTGATACCCAGAAAAACACCCAGTTCATTAAACGGCCTTCACCGCGTTTTCTTTGAACAAGGATGATTTCCATCAATCCGATCATAACTAGCCCTAGAACACCTTTAATAATAATAGGACCATTATTTACAATTCCAGGGTCTGTAAGGTAGCCAGCAAGCATGTGCCCACCTGTTGCAAGTATGGCTAAATACAAAACTCGCAGGATCATATGAAAAATTTTAGATTTTTTTCCGGCATTTTTTTTGTATAGCATATACGTTACAAAAAACAAAATGAGAGCCAGAAACCAAGATGTAACATGTGCATGAATCATAAATATATCCTCCTATGTATAATTCTCCATATTAATATACCACGAAGTCGAGCAAACAAGACAACCATATGAGTTGCCCCTGTAAAGAAAGCACTTTCATTGGTATAATAGCACTGTGAGAAATCTTGCAGAATAGAGGTGTTTCCTATGAAACAGACACAGACAAAGAATACGGAAACTGTTATTTCTAAAACGGAGCAGTATGGTGCACAAAACTATCATCCGCTGCCGATCGTCATTTCAAAAGCTGAAGGTGTATGGGTAACAGATCCTGAAGGAAACCGTTACATGGATATGCTTAGTGCATACTCCGCGGTAAACCAAGGACACCGCCACCCTAAAATCATCCAGGCGCTTAAAGATCAAGCAGACAGAGTAACACTGACTTCACGTGCGTTCCACAACGATCAGCTAGGCGATTTTTATGAAAAAGTTTCTAGCCTGACGAAAAAAGACATGGTACTTCCTATGAACACTGGTGCTGAAGCTGTTGAAACAGCAATCAAAGCTGTACGCCGCTGGGCATATGATGTGAAAGGTGTTGCTGATAACCAAGCAGAAATCATCGTTTGCGAAGGAAACTTCCATGGACGTACGATGACAGCCGTATCCATGAGCTCTGATCCAGATTATCAGCGCGGATTCGGCCCTATGCTTCCTGGAATCAAAGTAATTCCTTACGGCGATTTGGAAGCATTGAAGGCTGCTATTACTCCAAACACTGCAGCATTCATCTTAGAACCGATTCAAGGTGAAGCTGGAATCGTTATCCCGCGTGAAGGCTTCTTAAAGGAAGCTCTAGAAGTGTGTAAATCTGAGAATGTTCTTTTTGTAGCAGATGAAATCCAATCAGGACTTGGCCGTTCTGGTAAAATGTTCGCTTGTGACTGGGAAGAAATTGAGCCAGACATGTACATCCTAGGAAAAGCACTAGGCGGAGGCGTTATGCCGATTTCTTGTGTGGCAGCTAACCGCGAAATCCTTGGTGTATTCAATCCTGGATCTCACGGATCAACATTTGGAGGAAACCCGCTTTCTTGCGCAGTTTCTGTAGCTTCTCTTGAAGTACTAGTTGAGGAGAACTTGGTTGAGCGTTCGCTGAAGCTTGGTGAGTACTTCTTGGGTGAGTTGAAGAAGATTGATAATCCAGCGATCAAAGAAGTTCGCGGAAAAGGATTATTTATAGGAGTTGAGCTGAACGAACCTGCTCGTTCTTATTGTGAAAAATTAAAAGAACAAGGCTTATTATGTAAGGAAACACATGAAAACGTAATCCGCTTTGCACCGCCGCTGATCATCTCTGAAGAAGACTTAGATTGGGCGATTGAGCGCATAAAAAACGTACTTTCTGTTTAATTAATATGGAGAGCTGACTCTGAGGGGTCAGCTCTTTTGCTTTTTTAAGGTTGAAAGCTTTTGATATGGTTCAGTTTTGGGTGCCCAAACAGTTTTCAGTCCATACCAGAAGGGGTATTAGGCGATAACTGAGAATTTAAATCCACAAGAAATTGGGTCCAATCCAAAAGTTTTGCCTGTTTATCCACGAGTTTTTACCCCCAATCAAAAAGTTTTGGCTATTTATCCACGAGTTTACAATCCTCAACAATTTTCACCATCTCGTATACTCCTCTAACGAACAAAAAAGAAGCAGCCACCGCTGCTTCTTTCCTTTTTTATAACGCTTTAACCATTCCTCCATCAATGAGCAATGACTGACCTGTAACGTACGTGTTAGCGCCAGAGCACAAGAACACAACCATCTTTGCAAACTCTTCAGGCTCACCGTAGCGGCCGAGCGGAATGCCGCTCTCCATCGATGCTTTCACTTCTTCTGCAGAGACACCCTTCTTCTCTGCAGCCATCTGATCCAGTTCACCTACACGGTCTGTTCCGATTCGCCCTGGACCAATCGTATTGATCAGGATACCGTCTTTTCCAAGCTCTTGTGAAAGACTCTTCGATAAACCATTAATGGCTGTACGGAACGTGTTAGATAAAATCAGACCATCGATCGGCTGTTTGAATGAGGATGATGCGATATTTACAATGCGTCCGCCGCCATTCTTTCTCATATTAGGTGTGACCGCACGAACCGTCCGCACTAGACTCAAGAGTGTCAGTTCAAATGCTCCCTGCCAGTGTTCATCTTCAAAGTCATTAAAGTTTCCAGCTGGCGGACCTCCTGCATTGTTTACCAAAACATCGATGCTTCCGAGCTTCTCTACTGTTTCTGCTACGAGTTCATCGATCTCATTCCGCTGTGTGATATCACACTTTTTATAATGTACGGCTGATCCCGTCTCGCTTTTTATTTCCTCAGCTGTTTGTGATAACTGCTGTTCATCCCTGCTTGTGAGCATGACGTTTGCGCCTTCTCTGGCAAACTGCAGTGCACAGGCTTTTCCGAGTCCTTTACTTGAAGCAAGGACTAGTACATTTTTACCTCTTAATCCTAAATCCACGATAAAATCACCCGTCTTTACTTTTATTTTATAGACTGTCTTGCTTGTGCTTTGCTGCTCTTAAAAGTGGTTGATTTCCGCTTCAGGTGCTCGCTTTCCGCGGGCGTGCGTTGAGCCCCCTAGGCTAATTAGCCTGCCGGGGTCTCACCTGTCCCGCTGAGCCCGCAGGAGTCTCGCACCTTCCGCTCCAATCAACTTGTCAATGATGTATCTTCAAAAACAACAATCTATTTATAGGACAAAACTCACATATTTCGTTTCAAGATAAGCTTCCATTCCTTCGACTCCGCCTTCACGTCCAAGACCGCTTTCTTTCATGCCGCCAAATGGTGCTTGAGCTGCTGATGGTACTCCATCATTCCAGCCGATGATTCCATAGTCTAATCCTTCTACGATTTGAGTTCCTTTTGACATGTTTTCCGTGTACACATATGCTGCTAAGCCAAATGGACTTGTGTTAGCGAGCCGAATCCCTTCTTCAAGCGAATTGATTTTATGAATTGGAATAACCGGTCCGAACGTTTCTTCATTCATAATGAGCATATCTTGTGTTACGTTTTTCAACACCGTCGGTTCGTAATAATACGCACCGTTCTCTGCTCTTCCTTTTCCGCCCGTTACACATTCTGCTCCGCCTGCAACAGCGTTTTCTACATGCTCAGATATTTTTTCGTATCCGTCTTTATTAATGATCGGTCCGATATCCGTACCTTCTTCAAGTCCGTTTCCAACTTTTAGCTTTTTCGCTTCAGCGGCAACGAGTTCTACAAACTCATCGTACACGTTTTCCTGTACATAGACTCTATTGATACAGATACATGTTTGACCTGCATTACGAAATTTCGAAGCTACGATTCCTGCTACTGCCTTTTTAAGATCAGCATCATCAAGGACGACCGCAGGTGCGTGTCCGCCTAATTCCATCGATACATTTTTAACCGTCGCCGCGCTCTGTTCGATCAGCTTTTTCCCGATTTCAGTTGAACCCGTGAATGTTACTTTTCTTACTTTTTCAGAATCCATGATCGCTTTCCCAATAATAGAAGACGAACCTGTTACAAGGTTGATAACTCCTTTTGGAAAGCCTGCTTTATCTGCGAGTTCTACTAGTTTTATAGCTGTTAGAGGTGTTTCCTTTGGCGGCTTCACGATAAATGTGCAGCCAGCTGCAAGAGCCGGACCAAGCTTTCTCGTGATCATGGCAGCCGGGAAGTTCCATGGTGTGATCGCTGCTACTACCCCAACTGGCTGACGCAATACTTGCATTCTTTTATTTCCAGCACTTGAAGGGATCGTTCGGCCGTAAACACGTTTACCTTCCTCAGCGTACCACTTGATAAAAGAAGCTGCATATATCACTTCACCTACAGATTCCTTTAACGGTTTTCCCATTTCTAACGTCATTAGTTCAGCGATGTCTTCTTTTTCTTCTAACATCAAATCATGCAGTTTCATGAGGTATTCAGCGCGCTCATAGGCAGTCAGTTTAGCCCATCCTGCAAAAGCGTCATGAGCTGCATCTATTGCCGCATCCGTCTCTTCTTTTCCGCAAGATGGCACAGTACCGACAACCTCGCCATTAGCAGGGTTAAATACCTCTATTTTTTCAAGAGAGTTTCCTGTCCATGAACCGTTAATATAAAGCAGCTTTTCCATGTGAATTCCTCCTCTATGTAACTAGTAAAATTCGACTTCATTCTACTATTTCATTACGAAGTGTCCCGATTCCTTCTATTGTGATTTCAATCGTATCTCCGGCTTTTAGAAAAACAGGCGGCTTCATCCCTTTCCCTACTCCGGCTGGCGTACCTGTCGCAATAATGTCTCCTGCTTCAAGCGTCATGCCTTTCGAAAGTTCAGCGATCGTAGTCCGTATGTCAAAAATAAAATCAGATGTATTTCCTTTCTGACGCACTTCCCCATTTACTTTCGTTTCAATCATAAGACTCTCTGGATTCGGGATTTCAGAATGATGGACGATCCAAGGACCCATCGGACAAGTACCGTCTAAGCTTTTCCCGAGTAAAAATTGCTTATGCTTCTGCTGCAGATCACGTGCTGTGATGTCATTGATAATTGTGTAGCCAAATACGTAATCCATTGCCTCTTCCTTAGTAATCCCTGTTCCCGTTTTGCCGATAACAACGGCTAGTTCTCCTTCGTAATCCAATTGATCAGTAACCTTCGAGTGGCTCAGAATTCCCTCACCATGCCCAATAACTGCTGTTGGAGCTTTTGAAAAAACCATGATGTTTTTTGGAATATCTGCTTCGCTCCCCATTTCTATTGCGTGGTCACGATAATTTTTACCGATACAAAAAACATTTTTCGAAGGACGCGGAATTGGCGCTAATAACTGAACCTCTTCCAATGTGTATGTAAAATCAGCTGCTTTTACTTGATTTACAAGATCATGAACAGTTGAAGTGAATTCCTCTCCTTGCTCAATCGCTTCTAATAATGTACCGGGTATCTCTTTTCCCACTGAAGCTGCCAGAGCTGATACATTCACTACTGCATCATTCTTCACCACTCCTATAAATGAATCACCCTTTTGAACTGCAGAAACAAATTTCATTTTGTATGAATTCCTCCTCTTAAAAAACGCTTTCATGATTATTAGTTCTACTATATAGCTCCTGGCTTTGTACCGTAAAGAAATATGCTGTTAATAATTCCAATCAGAACTGGTTTTTTCTTCTTTTTAAAATATGGTAAAATAGTGTGTCATCTAAATCACCCATTCATTTGGGTAAACGTAATGAGGTAATGAAACCATGAAAACTGTACTAAGTACGTTAAATGCAAAATATATACACACTTGTCTTGCTTTAAGATATTTAAAAGCATACAGCGAACCTGAATTTCCTGTAACGATTCGCGAATTCACGATAAAAGACCCGTCACTGAATATCGTGACTGACCTTTACAGCCAGCAGCCAGATGTCCTTGGTTTCAGCTGTTATATCTGGAACATTGAAGAGACGATCAAGGTTATCCAGATGTTTAAGAAGATCAAGCCTGAAACGAAGATCGTACTCGGCGGTCCCGAGGTTTCCTACGATGTCGCTTATTGGCTGGACCGTATTCCAGAAGTAGATTTTATCGTTGTGAATGAAGGCGAAGAAACTTTTAAGCAATTGCTTGGCCAGATTCAGAATAACGGTTCGTTTGATACTGTCGCTGGTCTTGCATATAGAAAAGACGGCAAACCGAAAATCAATGGACCACGTGAAAAGCTGGATCTAAAAACAGTCCCATCCCCATTTCGGTTTGAGGAAGACGTAGAATCTCTTTCTAAACGCATCACCTATTTTGAGACAAGCCGAGGTTGTCCTTATTCATGTGCATTTTGCTTATCTTCAATCGAAGTAGGTGTCCGTTATTTTAATCCTGATCTTGTTAAAGAAGATTTGATCTTTTTAATGGATAACGGAGCGAAGATTATTAAGTTCGTAGATAGAACGTTCAATATTCGCCGTGATTACGCGCTTGAAATGTTCTCCTTCTTAATCGAGAATCGCCGACCTGGAGTGGTGTTCCAGTTTGAGATCACGGCCGATATTATGAGACCTGAAGTTATTGATTATCTAAATGAGCATGCTCCAAAAGGGTTGTTCCGATTTGAGATTGGAGTTCAATCAACAAATGATGCTGTAAACGAACTCGTTCAGCGCAGACAAAATTTCGAGAAGCTTACCCGTACAGTTACAACAGTGCGTGACGGCGGAAAGATTGTTCAGCACTTAGATTTAATAGCTGGATTACCTGAAGAAGACTATAACTCGTTCCGTAAAACATTTAACGATGTTTTTGCTTTTGGAATTGAGGAAGTTCAGTTAGGATTTTTGAAGATGCTGCGCGGTACTAAGCTTCGTCTGACAGCTGAAAAGCATGATTACATCTATATGGATCATTCTCCATATGAAATTTTAGGGAACAATGTTCTGACGTTTGACGAAATCATCCGCATTAAGCAAGTAGAGGACGTATTGGAGAAATACTGGAACGATCATCGAATGGATCACACAGTAACATATCTGATCAACCATGTGTTTGAATCGCCGTTTGACTTTTTCCAGGAGTTCGGAACGTATTGGGAGTCAAGAGGGTGGTCCAGAATCGGTCATCAGCTTGAAGATTTATTTAAACGATTGATCGCATTCTTAAAAGAATCTGCACCACACGCTTTGCCTGCAGCTGAAAGCCTGATGAAGCTTGACTATTTAGAGCGTCAGCAGTTTAAGCCTCGTAAGCCATGGTGGGAAAATACACAAAACAAAGAAGAAACATCTAAGGTCTTATCATTCCTTGCACAGACACCTGAAGTAATTGAAGGTTTCCCGGCACTTTCTGAAAAAGATATTTATAAGCATGCCTTTGTTACAGAAACTGCAATCAATCCATTAGCAGATCAAATTAAACATCATCCAGAAAAATCATATTTTCTAATTGCTTTGTTTGACCCGAAACAGCAAAACACGCAGATTTTTACTGCACCAAAATCACTTATACATGCAAAAAGGGACGCGTAATCCGCATCCCTTTTTTTGTTTATTATTTTGGCTGTAATTTAAAAATACTTCATTGACCAAGTTGATTGGAGTGCAAGGTGCGAGACTCCTACGGGACGAGCGGTCAGGTGGAGACTCCTAATGGCGCAAAGCGGCAGGAGGCTCACCGCACGCCCCGTGGAAAGCGAGCATCCTGGAGCGGAAATCAACCCTTTCAAATACCAACAAAGTTTACTAAAAGAGTCCTATTTTTTAAACACCGGCTGCCCTGAAACAAATACTGGTGAAGGATTCAATACGGCAGCCTGGTCCTTTTTAAGACCTCTCTTTATCTGAACGAAACCGTTTTGCTCAATCCCTGTCTCAACTTTCATCTTATACAGCTTATCTTTCACGATAATAAGAACATACTTAATACCATCATCTTTTAAGACAGCTTTCTTTGGAACACTTATTGCTTTTTCAGCTAATTTTTCAGATACGATGATTTTCGCAGTCTGCCCTTCTACCCAAGCGGCTTCATCCTCTACAAGAACAGTCAAAGTAAAAGTCTGATCCTCTTCTGATGGCAGAACAGTTTGAACCGTTCCGTTAAGTTTCTTCTTTTGATCTGGTGAATCGATCTGGACTGAATCCCCGGTTTTAACGAAACCAGCAATCTCTTGTTTGACTTCAGCCTTTAATTCAAAATTCCCTTGTCCAACAATTGTCAAAACGGGTTTTTGATCTTGAATTCCATTAACTTCTGAAACTACGCCATCTGCAGGACTTTTTACAGAAAGAGCATCAAGACGATCTTCTAAATCGCTTATCTCATCAGTTAATACTGAGCTTTCATTTTCTGCAAGCTCTTCTTGAAGTTCAGCATTGCTCAATTGCTCCTGAAGTCTGACTTTCGCCTCAGCACTGTCTTTCTCTTCGTCAAAGCTTGAAAGTTCACTTTCCCACTCGCTTATCTGGCTAGAATAATGATCGGCACGCACATCTGCCGCTTCTTTTTCTCTTTTTAACGTTCGAAGTTCTTTTTCAATCTCGTTATTTTCGTATGTAACAAGTGTTTGACCAGAAGAAACCGTATCCCCAGAGTTCACCATTATTTCTTTTATGGATCCTAATGAGTCATTCCGATAAACATCAAACGTGTTTTTGGAATATGCGATTCCTGTTACTTCGTGCTTTTTTGAAAAATCTCTTTCTTTGGAGAGTGTGGTTTCAAGTCTTGGCGCTTCAATTGCTGCAGACTCCTTTTTATCAAATATTAATAAATTCATCACAAGCAGGAGAACAATTATTATGCCAGCCGCTACCCATTTCAATCTATTCATATGCAAGCTCCCCCTACACCAATTGTCCGCTGACTAATGCAGCATATAAGGAATATAAAATAATCCAGAAAACTGATCCGCCAATTGTAATGGCTAAGCAGTAGCTCTTCGCTTTAAATGATAACTGTCTTAATGCAAAATAGATGAGAACGGAACCCCACACGGTAAATAAATTAATGGAATTCAATAGCTCCTGCCAAAATCCATGCTTAAAAAACAGAACCCCTGCAAAACCAAACCCCAACGGCTGAACCACTTCTTCAGCACCTGTTACAAATTGAAACGGCAGCTCGAATGCCAATCCTATCAGAAAAAGCACATACACAACACTCATCACATAAAAAAGAGCTTTGTAGCCGACGTCTCTAAAGAATACATAAAGAAACATCGCTCCGGCTTGTACGAGGAGAAATGGAACGATAATTCCCCATGCACCTCCGGCTAAAGATATGAAAAACCTGAGCAGTTCTTGTTCTGCTCCTGAAAGTTTTGCTGATTCTACGAATGAAATGGTTTTAAAAGATGGATATGCCGCAAAAAAAGATAGCGCATGAAGCAGTCCGCTGACCGCTAATATAGCGATAAATCTAATCCAGAATCCTTCTTTTTCTTTCCACTCTTTATAAAATGAAAAATATGTATAAGGCTTTGTTAAAGCAGGAATAAATTGAGCTCTTCCTGTCATAAGGCCTCCCCCTTCTCTCTCTGTTTATCTTTATATCGTATCACAAAATTTTACTCATAATGACAATTTCTGACTCGTTTTTTCAAAAATAGGCACATCTCCGTATAAATGCCTTTAATCCGCAAAAACTAAGGCAAACTATTGCAGATCGGGATGAGGTCTATATGACTTTTTTTAAGAAACCTAAAAAGCTTAAGCCAGAAAAAGAAAATCCAAAGCCACAGGATTCTTCTCAAGAAAACAACTCGGAGGAAAACCAATCTCCTGCAGTACAAAATTTAAGTTTAGATGAACTTCTAACTAAGGTTAAAGAGCCTTTTTCAATAACCGAAGATCTTATGACACATTCAGTTGAGCTTCCATCAGATAATAGCCGGATTGTTCTTCTGTTTATTGAATCTATTATCGATAAACAGCTTGTGCAAAGCATGATATTGAATCCCTTGTTTGAGACGGCTCGGGAGATTAACTTTGAGTCTTTTAAACAAATGGCGAGCATCGATTTAAAGAAACAAACCGATTTTAATCAGGTTCAAGAACTGCTTCTGCAATCGAACACGCTTATTTTTACTGAAGATACTTCATGCTTTTACTCTATGACGACACCTGTGAAAACACAGAGAGATATAACGGAACCAGACAATGAAGCGATAATCCGTGGCGCCCATGAAGGTTTCATAGAAAACCTGTCTACAAATCTGGCACTGATTAGGAAAAGATTAAAGACGCCAAAACTGACGATAAAGTACCTTCAAGTCGGCAAAGAAACCCATACAACAATAGCATTAGCTTATGTTGATAATATTGCAGACCCTGAACATGTAAAAGAAGTCGAGAGAAGAATTAAGTCCATTGAAGCGGATGCGGTTTACACACCCGGAAATATTGAGGAAAGTATTGAAGATAAGCCATTTAGTTTTTTTCCGCAAATGCTCAGTACTGAACGTCCTGACCGCGTGGCAGCAAACTTGATGGAAGGCCGAGTAGCTCTCATTTACGATACATCACCAACAGCACATGTTATGCCAGTTAACTTTTTTACGTTTTATCAATCTGTTGATGATTACAATAAAAGGTGGCATATCGGTTCCTTCTTCCGATTTGTACGTATTATGGGGTTTTTTATAGCGTTGGGACTGCCTGCTGTTTACATAGCGATCGTTTCATTCCATTTTGAAGTCATTCCATTTGGTCTCATTTTGCTAATAAAAAGTTCACTTGAGGATATACCTTATCCGCCTTTGTTTGAGGCTTTGCTGATGGAGCTCACGATTGAATTAATCCGGGAAGCTTCAATAAGGCTTCCTACTAGAATCGGTTCCACAATCGCGATTGTAGGAGGATTGGTAATCGGAGATGCTGTTGTAAAAGCAGGTCTTGTATCAAATTTAATGATCATTGTCGTGGCTATTACAGCGATTGCGGCTTACATTGTTCCTTCAAATGAGATGAGTGCTGCTGTGCGTATTTTGCGATTTCCGTTCATGGTAGCCGCTGCGACTTTAGGATTTTTAGGGATTGTTTTCGGATTTCTGATTTTAATTTTCCATTTATGCAGGCTGTATACGTTTGGATCTCCATATTTCGCACCAATAGCACCACTTAATCTGGCAGATTTGAAGGATTCGTTTATACGAGCCCCGTTTTGGAAACAGAACACACGGCCTAAAGACGTGAATGCACAAAAAACAGATAATTCTAACCATACTCGAAAGTGGGATAAATCATGAATGATCATACGATCACGCATAGACAGCTTTTCTTTTTGATTGTTCAGACACAAATCGGTGTCGGTGTATTATCTCTGCCCTATTCTTTATTTACTAAAGCAAAGATAGATGGCTGGATTGCCCTGATCATTGCAGGGTTGTTCATTCAATTTTCAATCTTAGCCATTTGGAAACTTTGTGATAGATTTCCACAGAATACGATTTATGACATCCTCCCAAAAATAATGGGAAAGAACTTAGGTCTGGTGTTCAACTTCATTTACACGTTGCATTTTTCGTTTATTTCTATTTTAATCCTGATCATGTATAACAGCATTGTCGGTAAATGGATTTTATTTGAGACTCCCCATTGGGTCATTATTTTTATCATGGCTTTTGCAGGATGGTATTTCATTACGAGCACACCGAGGGAAATAGCGAGATTTTTTGTACTCGTCACACCGCTATTATTAATTTTGGTTGGTTTTATCTTGTACTCCTATACAGATGTTCACCTGCTTTACATCTTTCCGGTCGGACATACCGGAATACTTACCATTATTAAAAGCTCTTCAGATGCGATCGTTGCTTTATTAGGATTTGATGTTGCACTTGTGTTTTTAGCCTATTCGAATGGTACACCTGCAAAAAAAATAAAAGTCATCTCGTTCGCTTCATTTTGTATCACAGTCCTTTACGGATTTATCGTTTTTACAACCTATATTTATTTTAACCCTGAAGAAATTGTGATTGTTCCGGAACCTGTTTTATATATGCTTAAAGCTTTTTCATTTTCAATCATTGAACGAACTGACTTAATATTTCTTTCTATTTGGATTATTTCAGTGGCTACTTCATTTATCAGCTATCTCTTTATTGCTGCAAAAGGCGTACAATCATTATTTAGACTTCAGCACCATCAGTCAGCAGCACCTTACATCGCCATTTTCTGTGGATTAATTGCGATAATCCCAAATGAAAAACTCGAGATTTTAGTTTGGAATAAATATATTAGTCTTACATCCTTGATTTTTTCAGGCTTGTTTCCAATTGTCTTATTGCTGATTGCAGTATTAAGGAAAAAGCAAGAGAAAGGGGCGGCACCTTCATGAGGAAAATATTTTGTTTTCTGCCTGCTCTTATCTTTCTTACAGGATGCTGGGATCAAACGATGCTTAATCAAACCAAACTCATAACAGCTGGGGGATTTGATTATACAAAAGATGGAAAAGTGTTAACTACAGCTGCTGTTCCTCAATCTGTTGCAACAGATGCAGGAAAGGGTAACATCGTTAATCAAATCTTTTCTGCTTCGGGATACACGGCCCGGCAAAGTCGATTAAGGCTGGATAGAAAAGTAGCAGAAAGGCTTGATGCTTCAAAAAATCAAATTATTCTTTTTGGAGAAGACGCTGCAAAAAAGGACCTTTATCAGATTCTGGATGTTTTTTATCGGGATCCAAAATCTGCTTTAAATGCGAAGTTAGCTGTAGCAAAAGGGAAAGCGTCTGATGTGATCAGCACACAGTTTGAAGAACCTAAAATGTCTACAGGTGTCGGGGAGTATTTACGAGATTCCATTCGCAGTGCTGAGGAATCAGCGACTGTTCCAAAAGAAAATATACAGACGATTTGTCCAATCATGTTTGATCCAGGACAAGATTTTGCTCTCCCTTATTTAGAACCAATGAAAAAAACGGTAAGGATCCGCGGTGTAGCTTTGTTTCATGAACATCAAATGGTTGGAACAATAAGTGAACCATTATCTGTTATATATACGATGCTTACCGGGGAAAAGCATACAATAGCTATGAATACTACGAAAAAAATCTTTAATAACAAGAAACCTGAACTCATGAATTATGTAACGATTAAAATTAAAAACAACAATCGGTCCTTTAATGTAGATGTTTCCCCTGAAGGAAAAATTTCTGCAAAAATAAAATTAAAAATGAAAGTTGTCGTAACAGAATATCCAAGTGATAACTTAACTACTCCTGCTGAGGTAAAAATAATAGAGAAAAAAATCTCAAAAAAAATGACAGAAGATGCTCAAAAAGTAATCAAGAAACTACAAGAAATGAACAGTGACCCTTATGGCATCGGCAGACATGTAATGGCTTATCATTATCCGGTGTGGGAAAAATTAAACTGGAAAAAAGAGTATCCGAAAGTAGATTTCACAGCTTCTATTGATGTTGATGTGATCGGACACGGGATTATCGAATAAAAAAAGGATTCGAGGCACATATAGCTTCGAATCCTTTTCTTTAGCTGTTTCCATAAACTTTAAATTTAAGAGCAGCAGTTGAATTGTCCCCCTGCTAAGTCTTTTCATTTAGGCTGTTTTAGTAAACACTGTTGCTATTTGAAAGGGTTGATTTCCGCTCCAAGATGCTCGCTTTCCGCGGGGCGTGCGGTAAGCTTCCTCGGCACTTTGTGCCCTTAGGTGTCTCACCTGTCCCGCTGATCCCGCAGGACAAGGAAGGCTTCGACAGCGTTACATCGCACGAAGAAAATGTGATTTTCATTTTAGAGGAGTCTCGCACCTTGCGCTACAATCAACTAGTCCAAGAGGCTTACTCAACAAAAAATGTTCAAAAGCAACAATCTTTTAGAAATGAGCATTCACTTAAAGCTGATCCAACCTCACCCTCGTTCCCTTTCCAGAATGTTCAGCGGGTTCTACAATCAGACGCTTTGTTAATCTGGCTTTCAGCTCAGGTACGTGTGATATGACACCAATCGCAAAGTTTTCCATCTGTACTTTTTCGAGTGCTGTTACTACAGTATCGAGAAGATCTTGATCTAGCGTTCCAAAGCCTTCATCTAAAAAGAAGAATTGAAGCGGGAACTTTCCTCTAAGCTGTATTTGTGCAGAAAGGGATAATGCTAATGCGAGTGAAGTCAGAAATGTTTCACCGCCTGATAGAGAAGTAACTGGTCTTTTAATTCCGCCATTTGCATCATCTCTAATGACAAAGCCGCTGTTGGAGTCAACTTCAATCGCATAACGTCCTCTTGTGAGCTTAGAAAGACGACTCGATGCATCACGAGTGACATGAATAAGCTGCTCTTCAGCCATAAACTCAACAAAAGCGTTGCCTCTAAACACGCTTTGAAGCTTTCCGATTTGCTCCAGAAGTATTGACACTTTTTGCTTTTCATCATCGAGCTCTCTAAAACGAGCATGATTTTTTTCGATAATAATCCAGTTCTGTTTTGCCTGTCCTACAGCTTCCCTCGTCTCATCTACTACTTGCTTAAGTTCATTCAAAGCTGTTTGCTGTTGAAGCATCTCTTCTTCATTTATTGGTTTTTCAGGAAGTTTGGCTTTTAATGCTTTAATAGCCGCTTTTACCTCTTTGCACTGATCAGAATAGATAGTCAGCTGCTGTTCCCAATTTTGTTGAGAAGCCTCATCTTTTACAGAATCTGAATATTCTTCAAAGCTGTTAAAAATTGAATTTTGCAGTTTCTCATTCCATTGGGTATGAGCTTTCTCGCTTCTTTTAAGAGCATCATTAAAACGCTGCACAATTGAATGCAATGCTTTGTCAGCTTCCAAAAAAAGTTTTCGTGAACACTCATATTGCTCTACAGCATACTTATATGCGGCAGCAACTGTTTTAAGCTGTTTATCAACAGCTTCATATTGTTCACTTGCCTTTTTATCACCTAAGCGGTCCAGCAGCTTTTCTTTAAGATGCTGAATATCTTTATTCAGATTTTCCAGCTGGTTCTTACTCGTGTTAATGGAGAATTCAAGCTTTCTGTTATCTTCTTTTCTTTTTTCAATTTTACTGTTTTGCTTATCAAGAAAATCGGCAGCAGTTTTAAGGCTTTCCTGAATCTCATGCTGTCTTGCTTCACGTTGTTCAAACCGTTCTTTTACCTCATGCAGGCACTCTAATTCAAATGATATTTCTGCTTCTTTCCATTCAGCTGCAATCTGTTTTTTAAACTCTTTATTTGCTGTGAGTTTTTGTTGAAGTTCATCAACTTGCTTTTCAGCATATTCACAGTTAAACGTCAGATGCTCAAGCTGCTTTTGCTGTTCGTCGAAGCGGGATGTGAGTGCTTCAAATCGGTCTTCTATTGAGAGCTGATCCTGCACAACCCCTTTTACTTTAATTGAGTGATTATTCATTTTTTCAACATCAAAGGTTCTGTCGGTTTTCACATTTTCAGTTACTGCAGCATCACGGGCAGCAGCTGTTTCCTCGCTTGGCATATTCATCTTAGTCCAGATTTTATTTGAAAGTTTTTCAAGCGTTTCTGCAAGATGATTTAAATCACGGTTCATGTTTTGCAAGGTAACTTTTGCAGCCTCTAAGTATTCTACTGTTTCCTCATTATTATCTAAGCCATTAGTTGAATCTTTAAATGGCGATGGATGAACAGTTGAGCCGCATACCGAACATGGCTCGTTCTCTTCTAGCTGCGAAGATAGCTGGGCAGCGAGATGCTGAATCTTTAATGTTTCGTGATTCTCTTTTTCTCTCTTAAGTGTTTCCTGTAACGAAAGAGACAGACTTTCATTTTCTCTGATCGCATTTTGTGCATCATTATATAATGACAGAACATCACTTGATAGATCTTTCCAGTTATCTATGCTTGTATTGATCGTGCTCTTTACATGTTTTATGTTTTGGTTCATCGATTCCAGATTTTTCACAGCTTGTTTAAGTTCGTTTTGTATGTTTTGTTCTTCGTTTTGAAAGCTTCGATAACGCTGTGAGAGCAATAGAGCAGACTGCATTACGGCACGTTCTTTTTGACTGATCTCAATCGCCGTTAATTCTTCTTTCAAAGAGTTTTGTTTGTTCTTCCCTTTTTCAAGCAAACCAATCGCATCTTCTTCTGATTTTTTACCAAGAGAATAAGAGCTTTCCATTTCAGAAAGTTTTTTAGTTTCTTTCTTCAGTTCTGCTATTTTTTCATGGAGATCTTTCTCCCACCCGAACGCCTCTTCTAACACACTGAGTTTTCTAATTAATTCCGGCTCTTCTTTATCCTTAGTATCTTTCGCTTGCTCGTACTGCTTTTCATGTTCGTCAAAAAGTTTTTTTAGCTTTTCTGCCTTTAACTCAAGCTGTTCTTTTTCCATTCCCAGTTCTTTTTTTACTTTGTTGGATTCGATCCATTCTTCTGCATATGGGTTAAGACGGTCAGCCATTACAGCTTTTTTATGACATTGTCTCAACTGTTCCATTTCCGGCAATTGCAAGTCCAGCTCTTTTTGCCTTAAAAGAAGTTTTTCGTTTTCTGATTGTGTCTCCCAAAATGCTTTTTTATCCTTATATTTTTCTTCTTCTGCTTTTAGAAGTTCTGAAATATTCAGGAGAACTTGTTCTTTTTCTTTAAGCTGCGACTCTGCTTCCTGTAAGGCTTCTTGTGAAGCATCGCCTAATCCGGCTTGTTCCGCCGTAATTTCATTCAAGCGGATCTTTTGTTCATCAGATCTCTTCTTAAGCTTTTGATTTAAAACGTCGCCATACTTTTCCAGCTGAAAAAGACGCTGAAGCATCTGTCTTCTGTCAGCCCCTTTTAACGATAAAAATTCAGCAAACTTGCCCTGTGGCAGTACAACTGCACGCGTAAAATCTTCAATCGTAAGGCCTATGAGTTCTTGAACGAGCCTTGTAACATCTCTTTCTTTGTCCGCATGTACAACAGATTCACCATTAACGGACTCGATCAATCTAGAAGTGCTCGTCCGAATCGTATGTTCACCTGTTCTTTTGTAGGAACGTTCAATCGTGTAGTTTTTTTCGGCATCGCCCTGCCCTAACTGAAACGAAAAAGAAACAGAGAGTTTATCTTCAGCCTGATTCATAATTCCGTGTGTTCCGCCAGCAGCACGCTCCACCTTACCGTACAGAGCTAGTGTTACTGCATCCAGAATTGTTGATTTTCCGCTTCCTGTTGGTCCGAAGATCCCGAACACTCCACCCGAACAAAGTTCACTAAAAGGTATGGTCTGTGATTCGCGGAAGCTTTGGAGTCCAGAAACGCTTAAATGTAATGGTCTCATCCTGCATTCTCTCCTTCCCCATCCTCTTCACCTACGAGATCGAGGAAAAGTGAAATCAGTTCTTGGTCAGGAATAGCTCCGCCAGTCTGACGTTTATAAAATGCTGTAAAAAGCTCATCTACCGGAAGCTTTTGTGCAGAAACACTGATCTGTTCACCAAGAGCTTCTGTAAAAACAGGCTTTATATGAACAATACCACCATGCGCTTTTCTGAGTCTCTGAATCTCTTCCATCGAAAGAGCATCCTGCACATGAATCGACAGATCAATCCAGCAATTGTGATGCAGACCATCCTGAACACCTTGAAAGACTTCAGAAATGCCATTCTTTGCTTCCCATGCTACAAGT
This sequence comes from Fictibacillus arsenicus, assembly GCF_001642935.1. Lineage (NCBI taxonomy): Bacteria > Bacillati > Bacillota > Bacilli > Caryophanales > Fictibacillaceae > Fictibacillus > Fictibacillus arsenicus. Next base: position 1,553,046 of record NZ_CP016761.1, on the reverse strand, counting down.
GGCTTGCCGCACGTTAAGTGGATCTCCTCTACTTTTTCCTTTTGGTTGGGTTCCACATCAATAATCGTTACAGATTTTGATTGACCGCTTTCTGAAAAACTATATGATAGCGGAGATCCAGAATAACGCGCTTCGGTTTTAGCACGCTTTATGATTTGCGGCCTGTGCAGATGCCCTAGAGCTACATATTGTGCAGCTGCAGGAAGACTTTCTGCCGCTACTGTATAAGCCCCTCCGATATGAACAGGGCGTTCTGAATCGCTCTCCTTGCTTCCTGCTACATATAGATGGCTCATTGCGAGGTGCACATTGCCAGGTGTGTATCTTGACGTTATTTCTTTAAAGTAGGAATCTACCCAATCATCATATTGGCTGCGAACGTCAAGTTCTTCGGCTGATTCACTTAACAGCATCTTCAAACGGGATTCAGACGGGTAAGGCAGTGCTGCGATCTCCAGCATTTCTCCCGTTCTTTTGATCGGAACCCTCTGCAGCTCTAAAGTCGGAAGCCCTACTAGCGTGATTCCTAGCTCTTTCGAAAGCGGAAAAGAAGCTGCGAGTCTGTCTGGATGATCATGGTTTCCAGCTATCGCGATAAAAGGACATTCACCTTTCCGGCTGATCCGGGCAAGTGTTTCATAAAACATCTGTTCAGCAGCTGCAGGGGGATTCACCGTATCAAATACATCCCCTGCCATAAGAACTGCATCTATTTTTTCTCTAGTCACAATATCTACTAGTTCGTCCAAAAAAGCTTGCTGTTCTTCAAGCCTGCTGCGTCCTTCCAAAGAACGTCCCAAATGCCAGTCAGCGGTGTGAAGCAATCGCATCGTATCCCCCCTATTTCACTTGCAGAATGTGTCCACCGTCAAAAAAGTAGAGATAACTCTCTTTTACCGGTTTCTTTAAGATTCTTTCTATTGCTTTTGCGTACAACGTCAGCTGCATCTCATATCTATTTAAAAACGTTTCTTTTGCACCGGAAAACCCATTCGTAAAGCGATTCTTGATTTTATCTGTCTTATAGTCGATCAAGATAAATCCATCATCTTCTTCAACTAAACAGTCAATTACACCCTGAACGAGAACATGCTCCTCTTCCCCGCTCCAGTTCTCTTTAATTTCCGAGAGGGGAAGAGCCATGCTAAAGGGAATCTCCCTCTGAAAACTGCCGTTGTCTATGATTCTTTGTCCGAGTGGTCCATCTATAAATTCTTTTATTTGATCTAACTGTATATAACGGGCTTGTTCACCAGTCAGAAGCTCTCTAGCCTCCATTGTTGCAAGCTGTTCCTGCAAGTCTTCAAGAGTTTGAGATTTCGTAAAATCTACATGCTGCATAACCATATGCATAGCTGTACCGGCTTCAGCGGCATTCAACTGAGATTCCTGCATGAATCGAGGACGTTCATGAATTGCAGGCTGTGCCGCTTTTACTAGATCCGTACTGCTGTATTCATCTGCTGTTTGAAATTGCTTTTTTAACTCTGTAACTGATTGCTTAGAACGCGTTGCAGTTGAAGACTTATGTTGATATTGCCACTCTAGACGATGGCTGATCTCATCTTTCGAATCACTAGCAATGTCCACCGGCTCGAATTTTTGCAGTTTTAAAAGGAGCTCTTCTTGTTTCTGCTCTTGTGCCATTTCAAGTTCTTCATAATCACTCGCTGGAAGGATCGTAATCTTCCAATCTGTTTCATCTATGAAAACTTCTCCTCTTCCTCGTTCACCAGTACCTAGAACAGATAATAGAGGGCCCGCATTTTTATGCCGGATAACCGCACGCCCGATCCAATCCAGATAACTTTTCACTCCCGCACGTTCATGGTCCGGAAGCAGCCAGCTCTCTTCATAAAGAGAATCACTCCAGCTTTCAACCGATTTTTCGATGTCATTCACTGTTCCGACCAGATACAATTTTTCCTTCGCACGTGTCAGTGCTACATAAAGGACACGCATTTCTTCGGCGATAAGCTCCATCTTTTTTCTGCCGATTATCGCTAATCGGGGAAGTGTCGGATAGGTTACACGGTATACCGGATTAATATATTGCGTTCCGAGACCAAGCTCTTTATGAAGCAGCACTTTTTCTTTCAGGTCTCTCGTGTTGAACTGCTTGTTTAAGCCGCCAACAAAAACGATCGGAAATTCGAGACCTTTACTTTTATGAATGGTCATAATGCGCACAACGTCTTCTTGTTCACCGAGCGCTCTTGCTGCTCCAAGATCTTTGCCGCGTTCCTGCATCCTTTCGATAAAACGAAGAAAACGAAACAGCCCGCGGAAAGATGTGCTTTCATACATTTTTGCACGGTCGTATAACGCCCTTAAGTTTGCTTGTCTTTGTTTACCTCCAGCAAGACCGCCAACATAATCAAAGTAACCTGTTTCTCTATAAATGTCCCAGATCAGATCTGCCAGTGAACCTTGACGAGCCTGATGACGCCATGATTCGAGCTGTTTTAAGAATAGTGAAACCTTCTCTTTGATCTCTGAATTATCTCCTTCTTGGCTGTATAGCTCGACTGCTCCAAGATAGCTGTCCTTTTTTTGAATGAGCCGGACGATCGCAAGCTCTTCACCTGTCAGACCTACAATCGGAGATCGGAGAACTGCTGCAAGCGGGATATCTTGAAGAGGATTATCGATTACTTTCAGAAGTGACATCATCACATGGATTTCCGTCACGTCAAAATATCCAGTTGAAAGTTCCGCATGTGCAGGAATTCCCTGCTGTTTAAATTCTTCTAATATAACAGGCGCCCATTGTGAGGTTGCTCTAAAAAGCATGACAATGTCTTTGTACTTTGCTAGACGCATCATCTTTGTTTTTTTATCAAAAACAAGATGAGGAGAATTCCCTGTTGTCCCGACTATTTCTTTTATTCTTTCAGCGATCACACGCGCTTCCAGCTGAACAGTCTCAAGGTCTGACTTTTCCAGTTCACCGCTCTCAAGACCTTCCTCATCAACAACAGGCTGGCTTTTATTAATCAAAATCAGTTCAGGTTCATTCCCCGGCTGATCCGGGTAATAATCTGCTCCTAATTTAAGTTCAGCATCTTCACTGTATTCAATCTCTCCGACTGTTTCGTTCATAATCTGCCTGAACAAATAGTTCGTAGCCTGAAGTACTCCGTTTCGGCTTCTGAAATTTTTGGCAAGATCGATTCGGAGTCCATTCCCGCCTTCTTTTGTGAACTGCTTATACTTTGATAAAAAGAGAAGCGGTTCAGCAAGCCTGAAACGGTAGATAGACTGTTTCACATCTCCAACCATGAACATGTTTCCTGAATCCGAGTCCTTTGAAACGAGACGGACAATGGATTCCTGAACAAAGTTTGTATCTTGATATTCATCTACTAAAACTTCGACAAACCGCTCACGGTATTCAGTTGCTGCATCAGAAGGAACCGGATTTTCCATTGTTGAACCTTCACCTTTTAATACCTGCAGGCAATAATGCTCAAGATCTCCAAAATCGACGAGTGATTTTTCGCGCTTTGCCAATGAATATCTGCGGCCGAATGCTTTTACAAGAGATGACAGCTCTCTTACGATCGGTGCCATCTCTTCTATATGTGCAACATAGGAATCAGGATGTCGTTCAAAGAATTCTTCTTTCAAACTGCCCATTTTCTTTTTAATGGTATCTCTCATTGCTTTTACTTTATTCTTTAGTTCTTCATCAACATCTTTTCCTCTGACCGCTTTTAGCTTTGGAGGTTCATAGGTTTGGAAAACCTCATATAATTCGCTCCAACTCTCTTTCACACGATTCAGAGACTTTAAAAAGTCCAAGTCTTCTTCCAGTGTCGCTGCATAAGGAAGGGGTCCTCCCGGGACTTCTGCCAGATCACGCGCACGAACGGCCATAGCTTGCAGTCCTTCTAATTGCAGGGAAATATCCGCAAGAAGTTCTTTTGTCCAAGGAAGGTCATCGATGGACGAAGCATTGATCTCGTAAGTATCAGCCATTTGATCGAGCCAGCCTTCAGGGTCTGGATGGCTCCTTGCAAAATCATAGAGTGAAAGAACAAGCTTCTGAAGATCCATATCATTCCGATCTGAGCTATAGGCATCAACCACCTGATAAAAAATATGTTCTTCTCCTTTGCTGTACTCTTCTTCAAAAAGCTCCTCGATCACTTCCTGACGGATAAGTTCAGCTTCTGTTTCTTCTGCTACCCTGAACCCTGGATCAAGATCTGTTTCATAATAATACTTTCTTAAAACTTCAATACAAAAAGAATGGAGTGTAGAGATGGAAGCTTTGTTCAATAAATTTAATTGTCTTCTAAGATGCAGCGAAGAAGGATGATGAGTCAGCTCTTTATCGATGGCTTCCCCAATACGTTTGCGCATTTCTGCAGCTGCAGCATTTGTAAATGTAACGATGAGCAATCTGTCAACATCTGCAGACCGCTCTCTTATCATCGTAATAATTCTTTCAACAAGAACGGCTGTTTTTCCTGAACCGGCCGCTGCTGCAACGAGTATATTTTCTCCTCGTGCCTGGATTGCTTGCCATTGTTCATCAGTCCAAGTTGATCCTTCGGGTTTTGGAATTAATGTTTTCAAACGCGGCTGCCTCCTTCCTCCTGCATTTTTTCTAAAATGATTTCATCTTTTTCTAGTTTCAGCTGACGGTATTGATTTTCTTCAAATGTCTGATCAAACTGACATACTGGTTTATATGAACAGAACGTGCAAGGCACCTTCTTTTTCATTTCATAAGGCGATATGTCAATCACTCCGTCCGTAATACCTGTTCCGGAGCTTACAGCCATTTTTCGTGCGTGATGTCTCATCGTTTCAAAATTAGATGCCGAAGCCACAGACGAGTGGGACTTATGGAATCCATTATTCGTAAGTGCAACAGGAATAATGTTAGAACGCTTATCCATCGTGCTGTCCATTAATTGCACGGCTTCTTCCTCTGCTAAAACAAGACCTTTCATCTTGAATTTCTTCAGCACTTCTTTTTCTATCTCCTCAGCAGTCAATAGCTTCTTTTGATTTAAAAGAGGGTTATGAACATGGAAATAAAGCACACCGGCAGGAATCGATTCTTGTCCCAGCCATTTCCCTGAATGTTCTACTGCTACATCCAGATATGTGAGCATCTGAAGAGCGATGCCATGATACAGCTCAGCAAGATTTAATCCTGTTGAACTCGATTTATAGTCGATAACACGCATTAAGAGACCTTTTGAACTAGCGGCAGTATCCACTCGGTCAATACGTCCGACTACCTCCATCGTTGTGCCGTTAGGCAGCTTGTAGACTAAAGGAGGCAGCGTTCCGCCTGTGCCAAATGCAAGTTCAAGACCTGCTGGAGTAAATCCGCTTGCCTTTGCATGCTCGCTTAAAATATGCGAAGCCTTGCCAACAACTTCTTTCAACTTTTTCTTAATATAAAGGTGGCGATTGGAGCTTAGCAGAATCTCATGCTGAAGCTTAGGAGCCAAGAGATCAACGATATCTCCTGCCATACGGTAACAATCTCCTTTTGACAGATCGCTCCACTGGACTCTCCTCTGCTGCAACGCATCATTCATCTGTTTTAAAGCAGCATGGAACAGCTGTCCGATATCAGGAGCTTCCAGTTTGTACATCTGACGCTCCCGCAGTTTCAATCCATATGACATAAACTGTGAAAACGGACAAGATTGAAATAACTCCATGCGGGAAATACTCGTTAAGATGCTTTCTCCATAAAGATCCTTTGATACGGAAGGGCTTAAAGGTGCTTCACGGTTAAAGTAAAACAAACTCGATATCGCTTTTTTTGCATAGTGGTCGTACTGATCATCGGTAATGATCCAATTATAGACATCCCACCAAACAGGCGAGATCGGATATCCCTTTTTCCATTCGCGAAGCTGTGCACTTAAATAGGACACACTCTTCACAGGATGCTGAACAAAAGATAAATCTTCTTTAACACCAGGTTCATTTTGATATAGATGCTCTTTTAGATCAGGGAATAGATCCCGCATCCTTTGAATGACCATTGATGGCTGCAATGTTTTTCCTTCTTCATCAGCCAGCGCATACGATACGAACAACCGGTCACTGCCGTTCGTTAATGCCAGGTAGATCATAAATTGTTCGTCCAGCAGCTTTCTTCTTGCTGAAGGTGCCAGCACAACACCGTTTCTTTCAAGTGCTTCTCTTTCGTCTTCAGATAACAGACCATCATCTTTTGGTTTAAGCGGTATGATTCCATCGTTAACCCCTAATAAAAAGTTAACTTTCACATCTGTAAAGCGTGAACGCTCCAAAGTTCCTGCCAGAACCTGATCCAGTGATGGCGGAACAAGAGCAAACTTCATACTTTCAAGACCCGTCTCAAGCATCTGCATCCATGTTTCTTTGGAAAGCTTCTCGCTTCCGGTCAGCTCTACCATTTCATCTAAAAGGCCAAGCACTGCATTCCACACCTGTCCATGCTCACGTGCAGCTCTAAGCTTCCCTTCAGATTCAGCATGAAGCCTTAAGCGTTCTAGTTTCATAGGAACGGAGAGGTCTTCTAAATATTTATAAAGTGATGTACAAAAATCTGCTACGGTTATGCTCTTAGATAAATCTCTAGAAAGTCTTTTCATCGGTGACACGATCATATCTCTAAGATCATTGATCAGCTGTTCTTTTTCATCATCCCGGCTCGTTTTTCCGAAATCATCAGCTTCAAATCCTCTGAATCTCTTATACTTCCAAGGTTTTGAATCTGTCCATCTGCTGCCTTGAATACCGAGAGCCAATACATAGTTTTCCAGGTCGTCCATGCATCTTCTAATCTCTGATGTTGTTTTTCTCATCTCATCAAGCGGATAAAGCATATCCGTTTTCACAGCACGAAATACAGCTTCATACCGCCAATTCTTTAAAACAACATCCAGTGAAGACCGGATCAGTTCAATGAGCGGATGATGAAGCATCGATTTTTTTTGGTCTAGAAAAACAGGTATCCCATAATCGGCAAATACTGTTTCAATAAGAGGCTGATAACTGCCCGCATTTCTTACCGTTACAGCAATATCCCGGTATCTGTACCCTTCATCACGGACAAGTTCAATAATTTTTCTCGCTGCACCTTCAACCTCTGATCTTAAATTGACCCCAGCTGCTAAGTGTATCCCCTCTGGGTTCGAATAGCTGATCGCAGGTCTCGCATCATATTGTTTTTCAATATGGGCAATCGCAGGAGAAATAAATTTTGGCATATGAGAGAGCACGATTGGCTCTTCTATCTCCACATTCAGCTCTTTCGCTTTTTGTGTGAGAACTTGTGCTGTCTTCTTTGTCATATAAAAGAGATCCAGTTCATGCGGATCAGTGTCCGTACGATATGATTCCTCGGAAGTCAGAGCAATCGTCACTTTCTTTGCATGTGCCATGAGACCAGCAGCTGCTTCAAGTTCTTGCGGTGTAAAAGAATGGAAACCGTCTATGTAAATCTCGCAATCCTTTATCGTATTTGAATAAGGTATTTTCTCCTGCAGGAGTTTTAAATAATCTTCAGAGTCTAAGTATTTTCCAGCAAGAGCTTTTTCAAGAGCGCCTGAAATGATGCTTAAGTCAGACAGCTTGTCTTTAAGAACTTTTTTGTTATTTTCTTTTTGACCAAGTGAAAGCAGCGTTTCTGCATTCCAGGAAAGATCTTCTGAGGATACACAATACCGCTTTAATTCTGTTGTCATAAGCTCGAGCAATTCATAAAAACCGCTCTGTTCAGAAGCTTTTTTAAATATTTTCAGTTCTTCTTTTTTACTCTCAATAATTTTGCGGAGCATCATTCTCACACCAGTGCTTGTGATGTGCATTCTTGTCATCCCGCCTGTTTCACCAAGAACGCGCCAAGCCAAACGTGAAAAACTATAAACTTGGGCACGAATCATCCCATTTAATCCGGGAGTTGATGCAAGCTTATACTCAGATTGAAAGGTCATCTGATCTGGCACTAAGTAGATAATGGGACTCCCCATCGGGTCCTCTGCAAGTTTTTCACGTATCTCTTGAAAGACAGAGTGGGACTTTCCGCTGCCGGATCGTCCCAAAATAAATTGCAAACTCATATTTTCATCCCCTGTTCCGAACACAAATTCTGCTTTTATTATCTCACAATCTACCAGCAGGGCAAAGGCTAGTATACTCAAAACGAAGGAAATATGACTGGTATTTAAAGGATTCCTGCTAGAAAATAAGACTGTACCCTAAACTTTGTAGCTCTTGAAAGTGGTTGATTTCCGCTCCAGGTTGCTCGCTTTCCGCGGGGTGTGCGGTGAGCCTCCTCGGTATATAAGCCTGTGGGGTGTTATATTCAAGGAAGCATGTGTGCTCCTGCGTCTGCTAGAAATCCTATCGAAGCGGGCTTCCTCGTCGCATGCCTTGCGAGAAGAGTAATCAGGTAGTTGGCACGCACCTTGCTCTCCAATCAACTTGCCCAATGAAGAAAATGAAAAATGACCTAAAAGCAACAATTTTTTAGAGAATAGCCTTACTAAAAAAGAAAAACAGCTACATGATCAGCTGCTTTTCCTCATTTTTTTTATGATCAAATTTTAATGTGTTTCCCCCTGCTGCCTTTGCTCCATAAAGGAGCGTATCTGCACGCTGTATAATTTCTGCCGGACGTTCTCCCTTTTGATAAAAAGCAATTCCATAATTTAAAGTAACAGGAAGTTTTCCATCTTCAAGTGTATACGGATACATCTGCAGATGAGTATTTATCTGCTGGATCGTTTCTGTAACTTCTGATTCTACTGCCGTTTCCATGATCCACGCAAATTCCTCTCCGCCATATCGATAAGCTTTACCTTCTTTTGCTGGCAAATACCGCTCGAATCCTGCGGCAACGAGTTTGAGGACTTCGTCACCTAAAACATGTCCATGTTTATCGTTAAACTCTTTAAAATAATCTATTTCACAAAGGACTAGCGCGAAAGGAGCTTTCTGTTTCGTTTTCTCTAAGACATCCTCCTGGAACTTTCTGTGGTTTAATAACCCTGTAAGATAATCCTGGAGAGATTGCAGCTAGTACATATTTTCCTCGAAATAATACTGTCTTTCTTTAGATGCAATTACACCTCCATACAGGGCAATCAGCCATAAGAATGACGTATCCATAAAGAACTGAAAAAACTCTGTTGTGTCCTGATAGCCTCCATCTCTTAAAAAGAAATACAGAATAACAGCAAAACTGGCTCCTCCAACGATAAAAGAACCTTAACCTCCAGTAAAGAGCGGCATGAATAACAATCAAATAACCTACAGGCATGAATGGACTTTCCGAGCCTCCAGTCAACTGCATCAGCCAAACATAAGCAATATAATCAAAAAGGATTCCGCCTCTAGTAAAAATCAGGTAATAGAAGGACTTTTCAGGAAATCGTTCAAGACGATTTGTGTAGATGTCATATAAAGGATCCCTATTGTAAAAAGAACCGGGAATAAGTCTCTGATATTATGCTTTAACTTCTCTTTTATTGCTGTACATCCGTTCATCAGCAAGCTGCAGGTAATAATCAATATTTTCACATGCATCGCCTAACAGTTCGATCGCACCGTATGCTAATGAAATAGATTTGTTCCATGCCATTAGCTGGCTTTCCATCTTTTCAACCAGTTTGTAAGCGTCCTCTTCTGTTATTCCCGGCAGCAAGAAGACAAATTCATCTCCCCCAAACCGGAAACCTGATAAAAGTTTTAATCGCTTGGATAATTCCGCGATCTGCTGTAAAAGCTCATCTCCAGCATGATGGCCATACTCATCATTGATCTGTTTGAAGTTATTTATATCAAACATAACTAGTGTAATCGGCATCTCTTGTTTTTGAGCTTTACCAATTTCTTTTTCAAGACAATCATAAAAATAACGGCGATTATATAGATTAGTAAGCGGATCACGGATACTGATCTCTTTTAAATCTTTAAACTGCTGAGATGAAAATCCGCTTAAGAAACCTGTAATCGTACGATGTGCTACCATGTTCCAGCGATCTAACATAAATAGCTGCACTGGAAGCGAGTCGGAAACGGTTACTCTTTTCATTTCTTGCAGAACTGATTCTCTTATACTTGTAGAAAAACAAGCTAGCGCTTGGTGAGGAATTCGCTGGTGTCTTAAGAAATGGATCCCTGAGCGGAATGCTTTCTGTTCAGCTTGTTTCAAGAAATGCTGAAAACGTTCTTCCTTCAAAAATACTGCATGTACGATTCCACGCAAAAATTTCTCTAATATTTCTTCATATTGTTCAACAAAACCGTTCATAAATGAGCTGAAGTCATCAAATTGACTTAAGTGTTCTTTATGTGTATGTATCATCGCTGGAATCGACTTCATGAATTCCTTAAATAAGCTTTTTTTGAGTGTGCGTAATTCTAGTTGGAAGTTTTCCATTATTGCAACCCCTCAAATCTTAAAAATTTGCATACAAAAAGCCATTACCCTTAAATAAAGGGAAATGGCTTTTAATGTTTGATAACTTCTAAAACATTAATTTAATGTTTTTAAGCGTCGGATCTCATCGTTGGTGACGAGCGAAGGTTGCACGAAAACTGCGAGTTGCACCGAGTAATCGCAGGTGCATTGTTTCCGTGATTTACGTTCTGTCTTCAAAGACTCAATCCTCTTGCTAAGAAACATTAATTATCCGTTCCCCTTTGGCAACCGGCTGCCATTGTATGTTCGTTCATACTTTAGGCCCATAGCTTTGCGTCCCAGTTTTTCAACTGGTTTGCCTTTAAACAAAGGTTTCCTATTCGTTTATAGATATTATATCCTACATAGGTAAATTGTGCCAATGTTTTTTATAGGTCTTTAATACCATTATTTTTTACCCTTGTTTATGGATAATTTTAACTTTCGATAATACCTATACCCCATTCTGATCATATTCAAAACAAAATACGGAATTCGAATGGGAAAACGGTAAAAAACAGGCTTATAAATGCTGAAATAAGCCTTTCGTAGATCCTTCCACTTGCGGCAAGGTTCTTTCTTATAAAAGTCAGAAACATCAACTATTATACCTTTGCCTTTTGATATCATGACGTTCTTGCCATGTACATCACTAGGGAAAAGTCCTCTTTCTTCTGCATATTCCAAAGCCTTGTCAATATCACGGATGATACTTTCGGGAATTCTGATACCTTTATGAACACAATCATAAAGCGTGATTCCTTCTATTCTCTTTAAAATCAAAAACCTGTTCTCTGTATAATAGCAAACGGAATAGCCCGGATGTTCACCTAAACGTTCATAAGCCTTCTTTTCTTCTAGAAGACCATGTTCATCTCTCCCGTAGATTTTGACAACATATAAAGGATAGTCAGGGTGGTAAAATACCGCAGCATAATTGCCGCATCCAAGTATCTTCCAAGGGAAAGGTGTATTTACAGGACATACGGGATCAAACGGGTTCCGGCTTTCAATTATTATCTCTCTATTTAATTGTCGTGTCAGCTGGATAAAGTGTTCCATGTGTTTCCTCAATTTCTGATATTCTTCAGTAATGATATCATTGTGCATTACGTTCATTGTATACAGATGGAGTCAAAAAGGAAACTTTAACAAGGCTGTTTTCGTAAACTTTGTTACTTTTTGAAAGAGGCCAATTTCCGCTCTTTGGACTCGCTTTCCGCAGGGTGTGCGGTGAGCCCATTCGCCGCTTTGCGTCATTGAATGGTCTCTCCTGTCCCACTCATCCTGCTGGAGTCTCGCCCTTCCGCTCCAATTAACTATTCAACGAAGAATTTTTTAAAATCTCTCCTTAGCAACAATCTTTAGGAAAGAGCCATTATTTTGATGCCACTCGAAGATATGACAGCATGAGGGTTTCTGCTTTGTTTTTTAAATGGACGTTCGGAAATCGCATAATTTCACGATATCCCCGGATAAATATCTCATATTCAGTAATATCATGATCTCTTCGTCCATCCATAACCTTTATTTTTCTCTTCCGAAGCTCGATGCGCACGTCATGAAGGTCTTTGCTCACCTGATTCATAATCTGTTCCAATAAAGCAATGTAAGGCTGTTTCAGTTTAAACGGAGAACGGTTCACTACCTTCAAGTCCCGGTCAAACAAGGCCAGCATAATTGGATACATCACATATTTTTCAATAAGTGAGCGCTCTTCCTCGTTTCCATATTGCATGTCTATCCCTCCATTCTATGAAGGCAAAAAACGGAATTGCACAGATAAAATATTTTTCAGCTCGAATGTTCTAATTTGTTTGCGAACTGCGCAATAGGCCGTTATCAATTTTCCGTCAAACGAGTATGGCGTAATAAGTCTATGGCTGATCACACCTTTCTCAGATAAATAAATCATCTCGATGGCTGCCCTTTCCTGGATGCATCTCATTAACAAATTCGTCATGAAAAAACCTCCTTTTTTTTATTATATGCGAACAAATGTTCTTTTTATACAAGAAAAAAATACCTGCCCATAAAATGACAGGTATTATATGATTATTTCGGCTGCTGAGCGATTCCCATTGCTTCAAGCTCCTGATAAAGGTTTCCTGATATTGAGATTCCTTCAAAGCTGATTCCTAAGGATACAACTGTTTGCGCCAATTCTGGGCGCATTCCGCTCAATGTAACTTTTACTCCTAAAAGCTTAAGCGAATTGATAACCTTAAACAGGTTGTGAGCGACCATCGTATCAATGACAGGTACTCCTGATAAGTCGATAAATAAGTGTTCAACTTGCAATTCTGTACATTTCTGCAGAGACGTTTCCATGATTAACTTAGAACGGTGTGTATCAATTGTACCAACAAGCGGCAGGACCGCAACAGTTCTTGTTAATCTGACAACAGGTACAGAAAGCTCCTCAATCGCTTCACGTGCCAGTCCTAGCACTCTGTTGTTGTTTTCAACATAAGCCACACTGAAAGCATGAACCGTTTCATCTAATAGCGGGTCAATGACAGAAGCTGCTTTAAGTACCGTCTCTATTGAAAAACTTTCAGTTTGAATCTCGTTCCGTATAAAATCCCATAAGACAATCCGGAAGAAACGGGTGCTTTTTAATGCCATGTCTAAAGGAACTTCGTATTGGACTGCTAGTTCCCCGCTCTTTTTTCCCCATTCTATAAACAGAGGTTCAACTTCTGCCAAATCTTCAAAAAGCGATTTCCCAAAATAGCCAAATAAATCTCCCCGAAGCTGCAGTACATGATCAGTAAGCTCAGATACGGGTTCACCGTGTTCAGCTTTTACTTCATCAATTTTTCTGGCAAGATCGTATTTATGTATAAGAATCTTTTGCCCCAATTCGTGTAATTGACGTTCCATCTTATCTATAATCCCCCTATAAAAATAAAAAATGATTGCATACCACTTATCTATATACCATTATTATACATAAGTTAAACCTGTTTTTTTAAATTTGATGTCGGATTTTGTTCTTTTACTAGTAAGGAGGTACTATGAAAATTTGGTTTGGATTTATTTTGGGGATTTTTGCAATGTCTCATTGGTCAACATACGCTTTTGCCTGGGAATTAAAGGCGGAAAGTATGGGTGAACGCATAGGGGCTGTTTTTTTCGGAATCACTATATTAGTGTTAATTTTATTGTTCATTTATAAACGTTATAATTCTTCTTTTTTTCACGGATTCTTAGCTGCTATTGGATTGTTTTTAACTGTAGATAACATTCTGTTTCATTGGATTTTTCAGCTGCATAGAGTAACGAGCGGGCCTGAAGCAAATGTGCTAGAGCCTTTATTTGTTTTAGCTGGAATCTGCCTGGTGTATTATACGTGGAAAAAAGAAAAACAAACGATTTAAATATGCTCAATGTAAACGGCAAAACCAGCCGCCTTAGCTTTGGCTGCAAGTTTTTGTGCGTTCTCCCTGGATGAAAACGCCCCGATCTGCACTTTAAATAGGTTGCCCGGTGCAGTTGCTGTATCTTTAAATTCTTCAAGATTAACCAGGTGTTTTTTTAATTCATATTTAACATCTTCAATAAAGAAAGGAAAACTTTTATCATATTGATGAAAACTATTTAACGGGTCTGTTCTTCGCTTCGGATCAAGCTGAAAGTGTCCTTTTATATGGGTCTCTGGATTCCATTGATATTTCTCACACAAATAAGCAAAAAACCAAACGTAGCGGCTGTAAGCTTCAGAGAAATCAATTGAAGACCCATAGCATAGCTCTACCCCAATCGCCCAATCATTCGCATCTGAAACGTTTGAACGAACATGCCAAGCCTTTTCATGCAGCGGAATGATTACAAGAATTTCTTTATCGTCAATAAACACATGTGCAGAGGCCTCCAGTGGTTTGCTGTTAAAATAGTTAAAATTTTGCCTGGCTGTTGAACCTGGGTTTCCTGTATCATGAGCAACTGCATAACGAGGAGTCCGGTTTCCGCCTGGACGCTGCTTAAGTTCCTTTTTGACATGCTGGTTTGTAATCAAGTATTTCTCCTTCAAAGTTACACCTCCAAATTAATAACCTTCATTTATAAATGTTTTTCTGCATAAAAAAAGAGCCATAACGGCTCAACTTTTTTACAGTTTTTGCGTTTCTTCGGTGTTCTTGTTAGTGTTTGATTTCCGCTCCAGGATGCTCGCTTTCCGCGGGGCGGGCGGTGAGCATCCTGGCGCTTTGCGCCTTCAGGAGTCTCGCACCTTGCGCTCCAATCAACTTGTCAATGAAGAAACGTAACAAAATACCAGAAGCTACAACTTTTTAGAAAAGAGCTGTTTTCACATTCCGCCCGGCGGCGATTGAGTTGTAATTGCCCATATCCAATAGGCGATGCCTACTAAAAAACCAAAACCAAGAAGCACAAAAAACAATGTTGAATTCTTCATCTAGTATTCCCCTTAACCCTTTTACTTTCTTTCTTATTAAATATAAATTATCATATACTTAGAGAAGAAACAAAAAGCAAGGGTGTTAATATGGAAAATAACGAGCAGTCCCAATCAAGAAATAACTTAGAACGCGAATTGGAAATGAGTTTACGAAGACTTTTTCGGACTCTCAGAAAAGGTTTGAATGAAGTTTATACCGATTATATTCCCAGCAATGAATTTGCAGTTCTGCAGACTCTTCACAAGAACAGTCCTCTAATGGCTTCTGAGATCGCCAATGAATTAAAGGTTTCATCGAGCCATATAACAGCTGTTACTGACCGGCTTGTTGGAAAGAACTATATTCAGCGTGTACGTTCGGATTCTGACCGCAGAATTGTTTACTTGGAAATTACTGAAGACGGCAAGAAAATTGCAGATGAAATGGATCAAATAAAAAACGAGTATTTAGCTAAAAAGTTCACTAATTTATCAGAAGAAGAAATGAAGCTCATGGTAGCTGCTTCTACAAAACTGCTTGATTAATAGGCAGTTTTGCTTTTGTTAGATACTTCACTTTATTAATTATTTGCTAGATGAATAGGGGGAAGCAGATTTATGGAACATCTTGAACTCCGGCGGAAAATCATAATCATGATTTCTATTATGGCTGCCATGCTTTTTGCAGCTTTAAATCAAACGATCGTAGGAACTTCACTGCCAAGGATAATCGCCGATCTTGGCGGCATTGAATATTACAGCTGGGTATTTACGATTTTCATGTTAACATCCAGCATTACAGCTATACTTGTAGGAAAACTCTCCGATATATACGGCCGCAAGCCTTTTATACTTATTGGTATTGGAGTTTTCACTGTCGGATCACTGCTTTGCGGTGTTTCAGACAGCATCCTTGAACTTATTCTATACCGGGGTATTCAAGGATTTGGCGGAGGGATGATCATGTCAACAGCTTTTACAGCTGTAGGAGACCTTTTCCCTCCACGTGAACGCGGTAAATGGCAAGGGATCATGAGCAGTGTTTTCGGATTGGCCAGCGTTTTCGGACCAACCCTTGGCGGCTATATCGTTGATCATTTTCATTGGCATTGGGTGTTCTGGATCTTTCTTCCGTTCGGTTTAGTAGCTTTTGCGGCTATTTATTTACTTTTTCCATCTGTACAAAGAAAAGAAAAGGAATCTATTGATTATACCGGGTCTCTGCTTTTAACGATAACAGTAGTTCCGCTTCTGCTTTCGTTCACATGGGCCGGAAATCAATATGAATGGCTATCGCCTGAGATCATAGGACTTTTTGGGGTAACAATCGTTGCATTCATTTTGTTTATCCGTACAGAAAAACGTGTCAAGAGTCCTGTTCTTCCGCTTGATATGTTTAAAAATAAAGTTTTTACTATCTCAAACATTATCGGACTATTCTTAGGTGCAGGAATGTTTGGGTCAATTATGTATATGCCGTTTTTTATCCAAGGCGTAATGGGCACGTCAGCTACAAAATCAGGATTTGTTATGATGCCCCTGACACTTGCGATGGTTGCCGGAAGTACGATCAGCGGCCAGATTGTAACAAAGACCGGCAAATATAAAAAACTTGCCATGCTGGGATTATTCATCATGGCAAGCGGAATGACGAGTATGCATTTCATGGATACGGAAACTACGAATATGACAGCTACTCTAAATATGATTCTAGTTGGAGCAGGTCTTGGAATCACGTTCCCTATCTTTACGTTAACCGTTCAAAATGCAGTTGAACATAAATATTTAGGGGTTTCCACTTCCTCTGTACAGTTGTTCCGTCAGTTAGGAGGAACAATCGGTGTTTCAATCATGGGAAGTGTAATGAACAACACACTGGCAGATCACTTCAGCGAAAATTCTCAAAAACTGATCGCTTCCACTCCAAATGTTACTCCTGAGATGAGTGAGCAAATTAAGGATCTGGCGAATCCTCAAGTACTGTTGAATCAAGAAGCTGTGATGGCAAAGTTCAGCAACTTGCCTCCAGAATCTGTTGTTTTCTTAAAACAAGTCATGGAGATACTGCGAGAATCGTTAAGCTATGCCTTAAATGGCGTTTTCCTGACAGGAGCACTCGTGATCGGAACTGCCCTGCTGCTTACGTTCTTCTTCTTAAAAGAAATACCGCTAAGAACATCAAATGAAAGCAAAGAAGAATTAAAAGATCAATCCGCATAAAGAAAAGACGGCAGGAGAATTATTTTCTCCGCCGTCTTTTTTATTTTGGCTTTTTCTAAAAGATTGTTACTTTAGTCTCTTCTTGGACAAGTTGATTGTACCTAGAGCGGAAATCAACCCTTTCAAGAACAACAGAGTTTACGAAAACAGCAGTCTTATTTTATCAGTGTTTCTTCAGTTGAACTATTCTCTGGAACAGTCATATGAACAGGAAAATTCATACTCCACATGCCAATATCTTTAAATCCAAGTCTTTTATAGATAGAACCTGCTTTTGGATTATCGTAGAAAAGGCAAAGTGCTTTTCCTTCTGAAAGAACATCGTGACAAAGTGCCTCCATGCATTGGGTTGCAAGACCTTGGTTTCTTTTTTCGGGATGTGAACATACACCAACGATCATAGCGGATAATTTTCTGCAGTTGTTGAGGCGCATGAAACGACAATATTACCTTCCTTCATAAAATAGGTACGTCCCGTTTTTGTTTTCAGAGCCTGCTCTAAACTTTGTCTTGCAGTCGCTCTAATCGTGAATTCTTTTATCTGCAGTTTCAGTTCTATTAAAGAATCCACATCTTTAAGGCCGGCTTGCTGAATTCCCTCTCGGCTGCTGTTTTTATTTAACAAGCTATTATCTTTAAGTTCAGCAAAATAGGTTTCTTTTGTTTGTTCAAACTTAACATAAGGACGGAACTGTTCAGTAATCTCCTTTTTTCCTGAGAGCATCTCATATGTCGTATCTTTGTTTATGATCTCTGAGAAATCTTTTGCGTTAATGGTTCCTTTTGCATATGGCAAATAGTTCCCCATATAGCGGAGCAATATCCCTTGTATTTCTCCTGCCTCATCAAGGTCTATCCAGATATCCTGAAAATCAGTTTCATAGCCAAAATTCTCAATATCTGCGATGATGAATAGATTAAGAGCTGGTTCATCACTCAAATAATTCATCACTTTCTCATGCATCGTCTGATCTGCTTTAACAATCATCTGACTGTTCCCCTCTCATATGTTTCTATTAATTTTAGCTTCAAGATGGAAAAATGCAACAATTTTTTCATTAAAAAATGGATGTTTTCGTAAACTTTGTTGCTTTTGTGAAGAGGTTAATTTCCGCTACAGGACTCGCTTTCCGCAGGGTGTGCGGTGAGCCCCCTCGCCGCCTCGCGACATTGAGTGGTCTCACCTGTCCACTCATCCTGCAGGAGTCTCGTCCTTTCGCTCCAATTAACTATTCAATGAAGAATTTCGACAAAATCTCTTAGTTGCAACAATCTTTTAGAAAAGAGCGAAAAAAATAAACCAGCCTATGGACTGGTTTACATAGAAACGAGATGGTTTTGTACCGCATAGATGACGGCTTGGGAACGGCTCTTAACTTCTAGTTTTTTAAAGATTTTACTAACGTGGATTTTTACTGTTTTATCACTGATAAAAAGCTTTTCTGCGATTTCTTTATTGCTCAGCCCTTCTACTAGGCCAATCAGCACTTCCTGTTCCCTGTCGGTCAGGTTGGATTCATCTTTCTTCACTTGGGTTTGCTGCAGGTGAATATTTACCAGTTTCTTGGTCATGCTCGGCGTAATCATAGATTCGCCGCGGTAAACCGCATTTATCGCATCAACAACATGTTCAGAAGGAGCATCTTTTAATAAATATCCATCGGCTCCTGCTTTTAAAGCAGACATTAAATACTCATCGTGTGTGTACATCGTTAAAACGAGTATCCTGGCATCAGGATTTTTTTCTTTAATAACTGCTGTTGTTTCGACTCCATTCATACCTGGAAGATTAATATCCATAATGATCACATCTGGTGACAATTCTTCTGTTAGTTTGAGTGCTTCCTCACCAGAGATCGCTTCTCCAATAACTTTTATATCATCTTCAAAAGATAGTATATTTTTTAATCCGTCTCTTAAAATAGCATGGTCATCTACTAGTAATATAGAAATCATGTTATGTGAGCCTCCTTTGTTTCTAATTGAGGGATTTGAAGTTTAATTTCTGTTCCTTTTCCTTTGGCAGAATCAATATGAAGAGATGCCCCCAAAGTATCTGACTGTTCATTCATGTTTAGTATGCCGTAATGCGGTTCTTGCCGTGCTTTAATCATCGATTCATAAAGAGAAAATCCAACACCGTCATCTTTAATCCTAAAAATTACTTGATCATTTGAATAGCTTAGCAGGATGCTCACCTTAGTAGCTTTTGCATGCTTTAAGACGTTTTGAAGGCTTTCTTGAAAAATATCAAAGATCACTTTTTCAACCATTGTACTCAATCTGCTAGGAGTTCCACGCTCCTGAAAATGAATTTGAATGAGGTGTCCTTCTTCTTTTACTGCACTTATCTTCGCTTTAATTGCTTGGTGAAGCCCAATTCTTTCAGTTGGATAAGGTCTTAATGCATAGATAGACTCCCGGAGTTCCTTCAAACTCCCCCTCAGTTTCTCTGTACTGACTGCTACCAATTGTTTTGTTCTTTCGGGTTTCATGGTAAAAACACGCTGCGCCGTTTCAAGCTGCATGACAGACCCAGCCAGTGTCTGTGCAATTCCATCATGTATTTCACGCGCAATACGGTTTCGTTCTTCTAATAAAACCCGTTTTTCACGTTCAGAAATCAGCAATTTTGTTTTCCAGGCAACTGCCAGCTGGTTTACTAAAGTTGCCATCGATTGTGTATCAACTGCAGAAAAAGAATGCGATCTCGTTCTGCCAGTAATAAGTACCCCCGTTATCTCTTCTTCCGCCATTAGCGGCGCAAGCATGACAGACTTAATGGAATCGGGAAAGAAAGAAAATCCCCACACGTTGTTCTCATTCTTTTTGTTAAATAGATGCATGGAAGGATTAGATTCCAGCAGATTGATAAAATCAGTACAAATTTCTTTTTCAACGGATATCACGCCGTTTTCATATGCTTTTTTCCATGAGTGTCCATCATTAAGAAACAATAACACCGCATCAGTTCCGAGAAACTCTAAAAATGGGAGCTCCGCTTGCTGAAGCCAATCTTTCGATGGAAGATGAGCATTGAAGGTTGTACTAATTTTGTATAAAGCCTTTAAACGGTTTCTCTCTTGGTGCAGCCTCGCAATAAATGAAGAGATAAGTGCGATCGCCACAAGCGGAGAAAAGAAAAAGATATAGGAGAATACATCTACCACACCACGGTTTTGGCTGCCTAACAAGAACATTAAGGTAATATAAGCTATGGAAAAGAGTGTTACAAGACTTTCAGATAACGTTTTTGTTTTCCATATTTTTAATGGGTATGTTTGGGGCCGAATCAGTAAAACAGCGTCTACGATAAGGTTATTAAAAATATAGTACATTCCAGCGATCAGGATCATTCTTACTTCTGCATACCAGAAAGCGCTCAATCCAGCTTCTAAGAATAAAATAATAAATTCTGCAGCAAGAACAGCACCAAAAAAGCTGATTAGTAGCTGTGCTGGATTGAATAGAACGATACGAAGCGGACGCTTATTCAACGCATGAACAAGACAAACCATTACGCCAAATACGACAACAGTTAATCCCCAGCCATATAGAAGTTCAATCGTATATAGCAAAGGAAAGCTTAAAGCACTAAGTCCTTTCCAAATCGGAATCGGAAAGTATTCTGTAATAAATAGAAACAGCAATAATGTTGAAAAAATTAGCAGATCAGGATATTTCGTGATAGAAAATGCACTATAAATCCAAATAATGATCCCAGCTAAAATGATAGCCGAAACAAATTTACTTGCTGTTGCCTCCCGATTCAAACCCACTTTTCCCACCTCTTTTTATAAAAAATTCAGTCAATTTATTATAACATAGCTATTTAGCAGACATTCTCCTCCAAAATGTGGTGAATGTGCTAGAGAAAATAGAGCGTAAAAAAACCGAAATTAGTCGAATGACTTACGCCGCTGACCAATTCCGGAAAAACCATGTTTTTTAATATTATCGCATTTCAGTTAAGCCGTTTCTATTGCACAAAAGACGTATATGAATATAGTACCTATTAACTAACCTTTTATAATAGATGAGATAAAAACATTGTTGCTGTTCCAAAATAAACAAATAAGGAGAAAATATCATTCAGCGTTGTAATCAGAGGTCCTGATGCAACAGCCGGATCTACCTTAAAACGATACAGAAGTAAGGGAATTAGTGTACCGGCAAGTGTCCCTATAATTAAGGTGAAAAATAAAGAACTTCCTACAACAAGACCTAAAATGAGGTTGCCTTTCCATAAAAAAGCGACAATCGCAATTAAAATCCCGCATGTTATTCCTATAATAAAGCCTACACCAAACTCACGCATGATCAGCTTTACGATCGTTGCCCGGTCAATATCATGGGACACTAATCCACGAACCACAACGGCAAGCGACTGTGTACCCGTGTTCCCCGTCATTCCAGCAATCATGGGCATAAAATAGGTCAAGGCAACAGCTTTTTCAATGGTGCCTTCAAATGTACTGATGATGCTTCCAGATAATATTCCAATAAAGAGCAACAAGATCAGCCAAGGCAGGCGGCGATATGATGCTACAATTGCACTTGTTTGAAAGTCAATTGATTTACCAGTTGCTGATAGCTTTTCAATGTCTTCATTCGCTTCTTCAATTAAGACGTCGAGAACATCATCGACGGTTACAATCCCGATCAATCGTTCCTGATCATCAATAACCGGAACCGCAATAAAGTCATACCGCTCAATCGTTCTGGCTACTTCTTCCTGATCCGTTTCGGCAGGTACAGCAATAACCCTGCTGTACATGATCTCTTCAATCTTTTCATCCATTTCTGCCAGAAGTAAGTCTCTGTACGAAACAACCCCAACCAGTTTTTTTTCATCATCAATAACATAGAGATAATAAATGTTCTCAGCAAAACCTGCGAATGTTTTTAATTTTTCGACCGCATCCCGAACCGTATAGACTTTCGGAATCCAGACAAATCGGTTGGTCATAATTCCGCCGGCAGTATCAGAGTCATATTGCATCAAACTCTGAACACTTTTTGATTCATCCGCTTTCATTGAAGATAAGAAATCCTGAATTTCATTTACATCCAAATTACCAAGCAAGTCAGCAAGGTCATCGTTTTCCATCAAGTTCATGATATGAGATGAACGTTCGATGCCTAATTTGTGCAGAATCTCCATCTGCAAGTCACTGTCTAATTCTTGAATCAATGATGCAATCTGTCTGGTAGTCAAAAACGTTACAAACTTATGTCTGTGCTTTTCAGGCAAGTTCTTATATACATTGGCAATGTCGTAAGGATGAAGTTCATCAATAAGCAGCTGAAATTCTCTTTTTCTAAGTTCTTTCAGGTTTTTAATGACATACAATAAGATTTGATTCTCTGACATCTCTTTAAACAAGGAACGTCACCTCCTTATAAAATACTCATTCATTATAAGTGATTTTTTCATGTGTGACTATGAAAGAAATGATGCAACATCACGCTTTTTAAACCTATTCATAGCATATCGCTTTTCACAAAGAAAAAACCACCTTAAATAGATGGTTTCCTCTCTAGTTTTATTCTATTTCCCTATTTCAGCCATAAATAATCCAGCGAATAAGTACCGGCGCCTGTTAAGGCAACTCCAACCACTACTGCAATGAGTACAAGATTGAATTCGTATCCGTTAGCTGTCACCCAAAAGCCGTTTTGTAAATGGACTTTAAGGATGGCTACAAGCATAGTGGCTGCGATTAAGACCGCCCCTATTTCTGTAAAGAGTCCTGCAGCAAAAAGCAATCCCCCGCCAAATTCCGCAAGACCAGCTATTAGAGCCATCGTGTAGCCTGGTTTTATTCCAATTGATTCCAGCCAGCCTCCTGTTCCTTTTAAACCATAGCCTCCAAACCAGCCGAATAACTTTTGCGCTCCATGTGCTGCAAGAGCAAGACCAACTACTAGACGAATAATGAGTAATCCTAAAGATAACATATAATGATTCCCTCTTTCTTAAGTTTATTTTACTTACTTTATGTTAGTATATTACGATATGTAACTTGTCTATGTCAAGTAACTTTAAAAAATAATTATAAGATCAAAAAAAATTACCGCAATCCTTTTATAAAGAATATGCGGCTAATCCAGTTTTAAGCTTGTTCAGTTAAAATAATCGGTCCATTTCTTGTAATGGCAACAGTATGTTCATATTGAGCAGATAAGCTTCCATCGTACGTCAATGCCGTCCATCCATCTGATCCCATCGTGATATAAGGAAGCCCTTGATTGAAAATTGGCTCTATCGTTATGACCATACCTTCTTTTAGTTTAATTCCTGTGTTCCGGTTCCCAACATGATGAACTTGAGGTTCTTCATGTATTTTTCGCCCAATACCATGTCCGATAAATTCTCTAACAATAGAATAGCCTTTTCTGTCAGCATAAGATTCGATCGCGTTCCCTATATCTCCTAATCGGTTGCCGACTTGTGCTTGTTCGATCCCTTTATATAATGCTTTTCTAGTTGCTTTCATTAACCTTTGTGCTTCTGGTGCGATTTTCCCAACTCCATATGACCATGCTGAGTCTGCAAGCCATCCATCATGATTCACAACAAAATCGACGGTAATTATATCTCCATTTTTTAAAGGTCTTCTATTCGGAAGGCCATGGCAGACCTCATTGTTTACAGATGAACACGTTGCAAATGGATAACCCATATATCCTTTTTGCGCAGGCTTTGCACCTCTCTCTTGAAGAAAGCGCTCCACAAATTGATCAAGTTCTAACGTTGTGATTCCTGGCAAAACCATTTTGCTTAAAGCTTTATGACATTCAGCAAGGATCGCTCCTGCATGTTTCATTTTCTCTATTTGTTTATCGGATTTGATCTCAACCAAACCGCCCTCTCCCTTCCTCTTTTTAAACTATATTCCGAGGAAAAGTTCTGCGTGAAAAATTGTATGATTAAGGTCGCCCGTTTTAACTTAGTTGCTATTGGAAGTAGTTGATTTCCGCTCCAGGATGCTCGCTTTCCGCGGGGTGGGCGGTGAGCCTCCTAGCGCTCTGCGCTGTTAGGAGTCTCACACCTTGCGCTCCAATCAACTAGTCAAAGAAGCGTACTCAACAAAAAAAGTTCATAGCAACAATCTTTTAGAAAAGCCTATAATAAAAAAACACCAGGCTATAAATTAAGCCTGATGTTCCGATTGTTTTAATCTGGATTCAACTACTTTGCCGCCTAGCCATAGAACAAATATTCCGAACACGATTAATCCTAATTTTAATGGACTCTTCAAAACATCTACAAAATCGTAGCCAATGAATGATACGATCGCGATCATTACTAGTTTACCAAGCGTTAAAGCTAATAAAAAAGTTTTAATATTAATTCGGGAAAGTCCGCCAACGACGTTAACTAATGCTGAAGGCGTGAAAGGAAAACAATAAATTAAGAAGAGCATTCCAAATCCGTGGCGCTCCACCCAGTTCAGCATCCGGGTTGTGTTAGTATGCCTGTTTAAGAAGTTCAAGAATCGTTTTTGCCCGAATCTCCGAACTAACAAAAAGACAATAGCTGAACCTAAACAAACGCCGATCCACGAATAGATAAAACCTAACCAAAATCCATACGCAGCCGCATTACCCGCTACAAAAAGGAATAATGGCAAAATGGGAATGAATGATTCAAGCATTGGCAGTAAAATGCCGGGCAAAAAGCCAAGGTCGCGGTATTGCTCAAGTAATTTTAGTATATTTTCTTCAGTAAAATAATGCTGCCAGTTTTTCCAGTCCATCGTTCTCTCACCCTTTTCTTCCTCATACCCTCATCGTTGCCATCGTTAACACTTTTAAAACGGAATCGAGGAAAAACAAGGAGTCGTTCATTCTATAATTTTATCATAATCCAAAAAAGCACACTATTTAGAAATTGAATGCGAACGGATTTTTTTCTTCGTCTTTTTCCCGATTATAAAGATGCAGAAAACAGCTGAAAGCCCTGAGGTTATCCCATAAAATGAATTTCCCTTACCCAATTCCTGTCCAAGACCCTCAGGAAACAGAAGCCAATATAAAACAAGTGATCCATGAAGGAAAATACCTGCTGCAGCTAAAACTTTCATCAACCAAAAAAACGGCAGCCGTTTAAACGAGATCATGACAGCCGCTATCCCCCAAAATAAAAGAAAGTAGCCCCATACTCCCATCCCTGCCGCTGACTTAGTTTTTAACAAGTCCGTTACAAAGAAAATACCGGTAAAGACTGATATCAATCCAGAAAAGAGCAGCATACGCCAGGCAGCTTTCATTTCAGTCACCCTCTTTTTTCGGTATAATAAAAACCGCCTTAATATGCTGTAAGACGGCCCCTGATGATTCCTCATAATTTCTGGGTGGCTTTTTACTTCATAAGAGCTGCATATACCTGCTCATCCAGCTCTTTCGCTTTCTTTTCGTTATACGTTTTTTCATATACAGGTTCTTGGACGATCTTAGCACCCCAGAACATGCTCTCAAATACGTGTTCAATATCTACTTCAATTTTTGCAAGCTTAAGAGGTACATCCGCCATAGCGTTTTCCAGAATATTGGCTTTTCCGTTAATCGAATAAACGGTTTCAAGCCCGACAACTGTCATCACTACATTAGAATTGGCTTGAATGTTAGTAACGATTCGGGAATTGTTTGTTACTGTAAAACGGATTTTTTCTTCTGATAAACTCTTTACCCAGGAAATTGCATTTACGGATGGAGCATTGGATTCTGCGTCAACTGTACCAAGCAATACAAGCTGCTCGCCTTGCAGGTGTTCAAACAATTCAGGACTTAACTTTGTTGGTGTTTCCTGTTTCGCCATGTGATCGCCACCTTAATTTTTTTGTATGTATGCTGTCTATTTTACCATATATTTCTCTTCAGAAAAATGAAAAAGGAAGCTGAAGTGAGCTTCCGTTACTCAAATATTCCTCTTATTATCGCTTTTCCGTCCAGAACCATCACTTGACCGAGTGCAATTACAGAATCAATGTTCAGGTCATCCTTCTTCAGAAGAACAAGATCAGCATGAAGTCCCTCTGCAAGAACTCCTTTTTCTTTAAGCTTTAGAACTCGCGCAGGGTTGCTTGTAATCGTCTGCAAGGCGGTTTCAAGCGGTATCCCCTCATGAAGGACAGCATCTTTTACTTCTTTATATAGCGAATTCACTTTACCGATACGAAGTCCGGTAAATTCTCCCCGTTCATTAAAAGCAGGCAAACTTCCTTGTGCATCAGAGGTGAATGTAATGAGTTCACTAGGCACTCCCGCATCAATCATTCGCTTTAACCCCGCGCTGCATTTCACTTCGCCTTCTTCAATAAACTGTTTCGTTGTACTTGTTGTAAAGTCTACATAGCCACCATTTTTGGCGTACTCGATCCCCGCTTCAAACACATATGAATTGCGGTTGATATGCGTCGGATAAAACTGAGAAACTGGGAGATCCGTCGTTTCAATTACTTCTTCAATTAACGAAAGCATACTTTTTGAATCACCGAGGTGGATGTTGACTACACCCGCTTTCCCAGACAGCATGCCTGCAACACGTGCTTGCGAGGCTAGCCTTGCGAGTTCATGAGCCTGGGGCTGAGAGGATCGATGATCGGCAATAGCAATCTCTCCAACTCCGATAACCTCATCAATCATCATGATGTCGGTTTCGATGCTTCCTGTCAGCGTTTTTACAGGCACCTGATAAGAGCCAGTGTGTACATAGCAAGAGATTCCTTCTTCTTTAAGCGCTTTCGCTTTTGCGATTAAATTTGTCATCGTGCGGGCAGTGCCATCAGTACCAATTACTCCGACAATGGTCGTGACACCAGCAAGAGTTACGTCGGACAAATAAATCTCTGGCGTTCTTGTTTTGTATCCGCCTTCTCCGCCGCCCCCTGTAATATGAACGTGAGCATCAATAAATCCAGGTGTAACAATCTTGTTTGTTGCATCGATCACATGGATGTCAATATCGGATGATTGCCATTCGATGTGATCTGAGATTTTTGCGATTTTTCCTGCAGCTATTAATATGTCCTTTTTTCCAAGATGATGAGGTGCATATACCTCGCCGCCATTAATCATTGTAAACATAATATCAGTCCTTTTTATTACCTATTTCTTAAAATGCATGATTTATAATAATAAATCTATTATCAATGAAAAAGACCATAAAGGTAAATGTAAAATTTACTTCTTGTGGACTCACAATTTGTATGTTGCTCATAAATTACGTATGGTGCTCGTAAAATCCGTATGGCGAGCATAAATTCTGCATGGCGAGCACAAAATCCGTATGGCGAGCACAAATTCCATTAAGCGCTCATAAATTCCGTCCAGCGAGTATAAATCTCGCTGGACGAGCAAAGAAGCTGACTCGAGCAAAAATCCGAGTCAGCTTCCCTTTTTATATAATCACGTTACAAAGTCCGGCTTGCGCTGCGCCAAAGTCGGGCTTTTTTGCTTCACTGGCTCGCCAGTTTCCATATCTAAAAACGAAGTCGCCTCATTAAACCAGCTATCAGGGGCTTTATGTCCCCAAAACGTCTGCCTTCTCGGATCGTTAATATCCCACTTAACAGGCTTAAAATCTGGATCACTTGTTAAGTAATCCCCATTATACAATTCGATGCGGTTTCCATCCGGGTCACGAATGTAAAGGAAAAAGGCATTTGATAATCCATGACGGCCTGGACCGCGTTCGATATTGTCTGCATAGCCCATACTTGCCATCACATCACAGCAATGAATGAGACTCATCGGATCTGACAGCCAGAAACCGACATGATGAAGACGCGGACCTTCACCATTCATGAATGCTACGTCGTGGACGGTTGGTTTTCGGTGAAGCCATGCAGCCCAAGTCCTGTCATCTTCCGTAGCTGTATACTCTGAAACCCTAAATCCGAGTTCATCCGTATAGAATGCTACAGCTGCTTCCACATCAGGAACCATACAGTTGATATGATCGATGCGCTGAACACGGGCACCGCGGTATAAATCATACTTTTGAATGCAGCGCTCAGCACCTTCCATTTCGACGAAAAACTCGAGAGGAATGCCTGAAGGGTCTTCCACACACAGCGTTTTGCCGATTCCAACCGACATATCAGCTTCTTTCCAAAGTACTTTCGCCCCTTTTCCTTTAAAAAAGGACTCTAAAGCATTCAAGTGACCATCTTCCCACACTTTATAGCTCACGGCATGCACGCCTGGTTTTTCGGCTTTTTTCAAAAGAAGGCTATGATGACAATGCTCTTCTAATCCTCTTAAAGCCATCCATTCTGAAGTAGATGCCGTTTCAATGAACCCTAGTGCGTTTACATAAAAATCACGGGAAGCGTTGAGATCAGTCACGTTCATGACAACTCGCGCGATACGTATAATGTTAAAATCCAACGTCTCTACCTCCCTATACACTCGTATAATTGTGATTTGAGGATTTCACACGATTTAAAAAGTCTTTCACCATTGCTTTATAAGGCTCTTTGTTGAATTGATCATAATAGATATTTGACATACGCGCCGGGTCGCCAAAGAAATAATATTCATAAAGAGCTTGGCGTCCGCCGAACGTGCTGATCGAAATATCCCATGCTAAACGGAATAATTGAGTACGCTCATATCCATCAATATTTGCGCCTTGGGTATAGCGGTGAACGAGCTCACCGATGTCATCAGCATTAAAGTCTGCTTCAGTCGGTATTCCCATTAAGCCGGATGCACCAAGAATTTTCACGATCTCCACAATACGCTGATACATCTTCGGATACCAGTTACGCGCTGCGTTTAATGGGGCAAAGTCTGGTGTCATGTTGCCATATTTATCGATCGATGCATTGTGTTCTGCACGGTATAAGTGAGAACGCATTGTCTCTAAGATGAGCATGACTTCAGACGCTTTTTCTTTTACATGCGGGAACACATCTATTCCGATGGATTCCATCATGTTCAAGATTACCCCTAGGACGAATTCTGTTTTAACTGTATTCTTCGCAATAACTTGATGTGCCATATGAACAATCGCGTTCGTCTCCACATATGTGCGGTTGCAGATGTCAGAGTTGCCGCTGACAAAAACACGCTCCCATGGAACGAGAACATTATCAAATACAACAATTGCGTCACTCTCTTCAAAACGAGAGCTTAAGGGATGATCCCACTGGCTTCTGCCTTGATCGAAAGATTCACGGCATAAGAACTTAAGACCATCTGTGTTGTTCGGAATCGCAAATGCCATTGCGTATGGATCATCATCAGAGGACGCCTTGTTTAACGTTGAAGGGAATACAACGATCTCATCAGTAACTCCCCCAAGTGTTGCAAGCAATCTGGCTCCCTTTACAACGATTCCATCTTTGTTCTTTTCAACGATACGAGCTGATAAATATGGGTCTTTTTGTTCGGATTGCCTTTTTGAACGGTTTGTTTGCGGATGAATGAGCGTATGCGTTAAGCTGATGTCATTCTCCCGGCAATATTCATAATACTTTTTTGCATTTTCTGCGAACATCGGATCATCTTGAGCAAAGAAGCTTCCCGATGTACCAAACGCCATCACACTTGTATTCAAATAATCCGGCGTACGTCCCATCATTCCGCCCGTGTATCCTGCCCATTCGGAAATCATCTCACGGCGGCGGATCAGATCTTCAACTGTTTTAGGCGCGATGAAGGACAGGCCTACCTGATCGCCTGTTTTCTCAGAGGTATATAACATCTTGTCTGCTTTTTCATGCTGGAGGTCATACAGGTTGGCAATGGATCTCACAATGTTTCGGAATGCTGGATGTGAAGGTACATCATCAACTTTTTTACCATGAATCCAAACGTTATTTTTTGCCTTCTTGATTCCTTGAATATATTGTTCCCCCGTACGTGCAGGCAAAGAAATCCCTCCTTAGTGTTTTGCTTCGGTCTGAAGCGGTTGTTTTTTCTTACCGAACTGCTGAATGTGATGGTCAGCGAGCGCCACATGCACAACTTTCATTTCTGTGTAAAATTCAAACGCGTAATGCCCGCCTTCACGGCCGATTCCTGAATTTTTTGAACCTCCGAACGGAATGCGAAGATCACGTACGTTCTGCGAATTCACCCACAGCATGCCTGCTTCAACAGCGTTTGCCACACGAAGGCCTTTTTTCATATCATTTGTCCAGACATAACCCGCAAGGCCGTACTTAATGTCATTTGCATAGTCGATGACTTCTGCTTCATCCTTAAAGGTCATTACTGAGAGTACCGGACCGAAAATTTCTTCTTGAGCAACAGTCATATCATTTTTTACATTTAATAAAAGAGTAGGAGCTACAAAGTTTCCTTTTTTATGAGATTCAGAGAGCTGCTGGCTGTAGACTTCAGCCCCTTCATCTTCTGCAATCTTCAAATAGCGTTTCACATTTTCATAATGATCATTATGAATGAGCGGTCCAACTTCTGTATCAGGATCGGATGGGTCACCGACAATAATGTTGTCAACTCTCTCTTTCAGCTTGGCCACGAATTCATCTTTAATAGATTCCTGCACAAACAAACGGGAGTTCGCTGTGCATCTCTCACCGTTAAAAGAGAAGATTCCCCAAACACAAGCATCCATTGCGCGTTCCATGTCACAGTCATCAAATACGATAATTGGAGATTTGCCGCCAAGTTCCATCGAGAAGCGTTTTAAAGAATCCGCTCCGTTCTTCATAATTTCCGATCCTGTCTTCGTCTCCCCTGTAAAAGAGATAAGCTGCACGTCCGGATGCGCGACAAGGGAAGCTCCGGCTTTCTCACCAAATCCGTGAACAACGTTGAAGACACCTTGTGGCAATCCTGCTTCATCAACCAGTTCCGCTAGCTTGTTAGCTGTCAGTGGCGACCACTCGGCTGGTTTTAAAATAACTGTGTTTCCCGTCGCCAGAGCTGGAGCGATTTTCCACGTTTCAAGCATGAATGGAGCATTCCATGGTGTGATCAGTCCTGCAACACCAACAGGCTTTTGAATGGTGTAGTTCATGAACTCGTCATCCACGTGATACGCTTCACCAGACATGCGGTTCTTTACCATCTCCGCATAAAATCTGAAGTTATCTGCTGCACGGCCGACCATCTTTCTTGTTTGTGCAATCGGAAGACCTGTGTCATAGGACTCCAGCAAGGCGATCTCTTCAATGTCACGATCGATTAAATCCGCAATTTTATAGATGTACTGAAGACGCTTCTCTTGCTTCATCTTCCCCCAAGGTCCTCTTTTGAAGGCTTCTTTTGCCGCTTTTGCAGCGAGGTTAATATCTTCCTTTGTCCCTTCACTGACTGTATTTATTTTTTCATTTGTAAAAGGGTTCAAGTTTACAAAGAATTCACCGGTATGGCCTGAAACGAATTGTCCGTTAATATAATGACGGATCGTCTCGTTAACTTCTGGCTTCATTGTCCTTCCCTCCCGTTGGCACCTTTTCTGAACGGCCATCAACAATGGTGTTTTCCAATGCGCCAAGATAGTCGATTTCAAGTCTTACAACATCTCCTGGATGTACGTGGGAGATTCCTTTCGGTGTTCCCGTCCAGATCACATCGTTCGGCTCTAGCGTCATAAATGAAGACACGAACTCGATGATTTCAGGAATGGAATACATCAAGTCTTTCGTGTTGCCTTGCTGTCTGAGTTCACCGTTCACATATGTGCGGAGTTCAAGGTTTGTTACATCAGGAATATCTGCAGCATCCACATAAAAGGGACCCATCGGACCAAACGTATCATGTCCCTTTGCACGTACAGGCGGACGGTACCAGTTGTTAACGAAGTCACGGACCGTTACATCATTCGCAATTGTGTAACCGCTTACAAAATCCATCGCATTTTCAGTTTTAATGTTTCTTCCTTCTTTACCGATCACAACGGCAAGTTCGTTTTCATAATGCATGTAAGTTGCTCCGTCTGGATAGAACACTTGCCCTTTATGTCCGACTAGAGATGAATTTGGTTTGATAAAAAGAACGGGTTCAGCTGGCTTTTCGAGGCCGAGTTCATCTGCATGGTCAGCATAGTTCAGTGCAAGTCCGATCATCTTATTTGGCTGAAAAGGCGGAAGCCATGTTTCAATGTCCTTTATGCTTGCTGTTTTTCCTGATGAAAATGTAATGACTTCGTCTGTTACCGTGCCTTTTTGTTCTCTTCCTTCATATATCACTCTCGCATGTTTCATTTACGCTTCACTCCCTATTTTTTCTACTAATCCATAGTCAGCAAGTACAGATCTGATTTCCTTCTGCAAGGTTTCTGCCGGCAAGTCCATTGGCATTCTCAATGTTGGATTGATTTTCCCCATCATTCCAAGTGCAGCTTTTAAAGGTGCTGGGTTCGTGTCTTTAAAGAGAACATCGTTCAATGGCATAAGATCATAATGAAGCTTCATTGCTTCTTCTACATTGCCAGCTTCCCATGCGTTATATACTTCAGCTACTTTTGATGGCAGCACGTTTGCTGTTGCGGATATGTATCCAGCTCCACCGATTGCAAGCATCGGATAGCAAAGCAGTTCGATTCCTGAATACAGCATAAAGTCACGTCCGCAGTTTAATAGCACACGATTAATGTGTTCAAAGTCTTTATTCGATTCTTTTACACCGATAATATTCGGACAATCTTCGTTAAGGCGGGCAAGTGTTTTCACTTCAAGGTTAACGGCTGTTCTTCCTGGAATGTTATAGATGATTAGCGGGATATCCACACTGTCTGCAATTGTCTTAAAATGTTTGTACAAAGCATGCTGTGAAGGCTTGTTGTAGTATGGGACGATGACCATAGCAGCATCTGCTCCCATTTCTTGTGCGAGTTTTGTGAGATGAAGTGATTCTTGGTGGTTTGTTGAGCCTGTACCCGGGACGATCGGTACACGTTTGTTTACAGCCTTAATGGCTGTTTCCATCACTTGTTCGCGTTCTTTCAGCGTTAGTGAGGAGGGCTCTCCTGTTGTTCCGGTTACAGATATACCATGACTCCCTGACTGGATATGCCAGTCTATTAAACTTTTAAGCGTATCAAGATCAAGTGATTCATCATCATGGAAAGGGGTAATGATAGGCGCGATGGATCCACGTAGCGTCTTTTTTGCTTCTTCTGCATTCATTCTTTTCATCTCCTTAGTAATTGATCGTTTTGGGCTAACTTGATTTGTCCTCAAGAAAAGCTTTCAGCGTGTTCAACTTATGATTGCGTGTAAAAGACTCAATTTTCTCCGGATCTTCTCTCTTTTCAATCATTTCAATTAACAGGTAATGTTCAGCAATGGATCGTTTCATTCTGGAAGGTTTCATAGTCATACCGCTCTTTCGGACTGTACCAAGTCTCTCCCAAGTTGAATGAATTTGTTCCATTAAAAACTGGTTTGAGCAATATTTGTAGGTTAGTTTGTGAAATTCTTTGTTGTAGTTTGAGAAAAGAGAAAAATCAAGTGAATCAAGTGCTTCTTCCATTAACTTGGTGTACGCTCTTAGTTCATCGAGTTTTTCGCGAGGAAAGGACTTAGATGATTCTGCTGTTGCAAAGCCTTCTAGTACGGCAAGTACAGACAATGTCTCTAAATATGCCTCTTCATCAAAGGGGGTAACGATCGCTCCTGAATAAGGTTTGAAAGAAATAAGGGAATCAGCTTCGAGCAGCCTGATCGCTTCACGAACAGGTATGGCACTCGTTTGAAGCTCCCTTGCCAGCTGGTCAATTACGAGTTTGTGGCCAGGCGGATATCTTCCATCTAAGATGCGGGAACGGATGACTTGATAAGCATATTGCTGCTTGTTGGGTTTTTGTTGAGTATTCATAATCCTATGTTAATCTCAAATCATATATGATTTCAAGTTTATTTTCAGAAAAATCATATATTATTGTCAATTTAGTAAGATAGTAACGTTTTCGGGATATATTTAAAATTATACTAGTAATAAGGTCATGTTAAAGAGTTTAGAAGTTTACACATATAGTAAGAATAAGCTATTCTATTCATATAGATTGTGTATAAAGGGGTAACAAACCCATGAATGTGAAAAATGCAATGGAAATACTAGTAGATGAAGCATTACGGAATTATTGGGGACAACTTCAGCTTCCTTGTAAATGTGAGATTTGTAAAGCAGATGTTTTTGCTATTACACTCAACAATTTGCCTCCCCGCTATGTATCAAATGAAGATGGCTATGCATACGTAAAAGCACAAAACTTTGATGACCAATCACGAGTAAATATTCTGAACCAGATCGTTAAGGCAACAGGCATCGTAGCAACGCGTCCTTCACATGACTTAAAACCATCCTCCTCCCAAGAGTAGAAGATGGTTTTTTCTTTAGTTTTTAATTAAACTATTTTTGCAAACTTTGTTGGTCTTGAAAGAGTTGATTTCCGCTCCAGGATGCTCGCTTTCCTCGGGGTGTGCGGTGAGCCTCCTAGCGCTCTGCGCTGTCAGGAGTCTCACCTGTCCCGCTGATCCCGTAGGAGTCTCACACCTTGCACTCCAATCAACTTCTCGAAGGAGAGAATCGAACAAAACCCTTCTCTAAGAACAATCTTTTAGAGAAGAGCCTTTAATAAAATGCACGTGTCTCTTTATTCCTATTTTTCAGAATAGTTCCTTGCGGGACAAACCACTTTGTGATATATTTGTGACAACCATTCCGGACTGGATTACATCTTAAATAAGAGTTTGAAAGTTGTTTGGTAATTACGGCACAAATGTGCAAACGTTCTAGGAGGCATTCACATGCAAACAGGTAAAGTAAAATGGTTTAACGCAGAAAAAGGTTTTGGTTTCATCGAAGTTGAAGGTGGAGACGACGTATTCGTACACTTTTCAGCTATCCAATCTGAAGGATTCAAATCACTTGACGAAGGTCAAGAAGTAGAATTCGAAATCGTTGACGGAGCTCGCGGACCACAAGCAGCTAACGTAACTAAAAAATAAGTTTAAACTTATATACGAAACCGGCATACTGTTGCCGGTTTTTTTCTTTGGTTGTTTTTATTTATTTCTAAAAGATTTGTTGTTTTTGAACATTTTTTGGAGTACGCTTCTTTGACTAGTTGATTGAAGCGCAGGGTGCGAGACTCCTGCGGGATCAGCGGGACAGGTGAGACCACGGCATGCTTAATAGCCTAGGGGGCTCACCGCCCGCCCCGCGGAACGCGAGCATCCTGGAGCGGAAATCAACCACTTCCAATAGCAACAATGTGTACGCAAATAGAATTTTTTTTGAAATAAAAAGAAGAGGCTCCCCGGATAGGACCTCTACTATTTAAATCGTATTTTTGATTTGTAGCTTTCGATCTTCCCTAATATGTCTGCCTTATCTTCCTGCGAAAATATACCGAGCTTATGCAGGATCAGCGTATATTGCTGCAGTTTAAACAAAGAACTTTCTTTGTACCACATGGCATTCACCTATCTTTCCTTAAGGAAACTTTTTTAACCTTTGCAAATATTATATGCCACATGCTACTTTAATGCTTCTAATTTTCGAAATAATGTCCTTAAATTCCTTATTATTTAAAGAAATCCTTTTACACAAATAAAAAAACGTCCATTAAGAACGCCTCTTATATTACTTACCTCATATTTAATGTGGATAGCATTGCCCAGATTGCCTGCTCCCACTCGGCTGTTTTTTTATGCTGCGGAAGATTAATCGTGTATTTCACTTTGTCTCCGCTCTCCAGCTCTTGGATGACGATATATTTCTTAAAGGAATCTTTTGATGCCGTAATAAATAGTTGGGTAGATTCAAAAGCAGGACCAGCTGTTTCTACTCCATTCACTTCTTTTACTTCTCCAACAGCCGCAAGTTCATCGTTTGCCCACTTTTTAAGATCTTCAATAGATGCATCTTCTGAAAGCGGTTCTATTCTGACGAAAGTTTCCGCAAACTCTGTAGCAAACATCAAATCTTTTCGCGGTTCTTCGGCTGTAAACTCAAAATCATCTATTTTATAAAAGTAGTAATCTTGTTCACTCTCTGTTAGAGCAGCTTCCTTCTCAACGGTAATTCCATTGACTGTATATTTAAGAGTTTGTGAGGCAGCCGGCTCTCCTGTTCCAGAGTCAGCAGCTGTAATCTTTTCAAGAATCCATTGATCATTCTCGTTTTTCTTGTAAACGATCGAAACTTTTGACCCATCTTCTAAATTTGCAACAGTGTCTCGCACTTCATCAGACAATCGGAGGACAAGTGTATCACCCGATGCTTCTACTTCAATAGAATTATTATCGATTTGCCCGATATAAATACCTTCCTCTTCAATAGATGCAGCTGGTTCTTCGGCTGGTTCTTCCTTTTGATCTGCAACTTCCGCCGGTTCTGCTGTCTTCTTAGATGCTTCTTTTTTCTCTGTTTCCTGTACGTTACCGCTGCACGCCGATAATAATACCGCAAGTGCAAGTATAGAGCTCTTCATCCAAGTCTTTGTTGTCATGACTCATCACCTCATTAATTTAGACGATACTTATAAAAAAATTGTTACATACTGGCAATTACGCCTTTAATACTTAAAAAAATATGTCGATATAAAAACAGTACTTATACATTCTAAAACGGAGATGAAAAATTTTGAATCCATCATTTGCCTCAAATTTACAAACGAACAAGCTTGTAACGAAAATGTTATGGGGAATGTACTTTCTTGGACTCGGAAGTACATATGCAAGTACAAAAACCATTAACAGTGTTATGTTTTACGGTTTATCAGGATTAGTGATTCTTCTCACACTCACAATTTGGACTTACCGAAAATGGGCGCCACATGCTGTTCAATATTACGTCGTATTTGGTCTAACGATCTTAACCGTTGTCATGGCACACTCGAATCCAAAAATTTCCACTTATTTGATGACATATGTGTGCCTTGCTGTTATTACGCTATATCATAATTACATTTCTATCTTACTATCGGGTGTATGCGGAGTATTGTTAACCAATTTTTTCTTTTTTCAATATAAAGATTCCATGTTTGCCGGGCAAGATCCCAAGATAATCATTTCACTGAATGTTTTTCTAATTGTCATTACGGGCGCTCTTGTTGCCCAGGCAAAAATGGGTCAGCGCATGCAGGAAAATATTCGAAAAGCTGAAAAGCAGGCCGAAAATGATAAGATCAAGCTTGAACATCTATTGGCGAAGGTAAAAGAAGCAACTGAAAATCTGCACATCTTCAGTCAGTCCGTAAGAGAAAATGTTACGAGAACCGGTGAGATCTCAAGTAACATTACATACGCCTTTACAGAAGTGGCTAAAGGAGTTGAGTCCCAGGCAGTTAGTGTTGGCGGGATGAACGAGTCTGTAACTAATACAAACGATGTTGCAAAAGGACTTTATCAGCACTCAAGCGACATGAAAAAATTATCTGAAGAAACAGCTCAAGTAACTAAGGCAGGAGAAAGCCAGGTTTCGGAACTGTCGGCCAAGATGGAAGAAGTA
This sequence comes from Fictibacillus arsenicus, assembly GCF_001642935.1. NCBI lineage: Bacteria > Bacillati > Bacillota > Bacilli > Caryophanales > Fictibacillaceae > Fictibacillus > Fictibacillus arsenicus. Next base: position 1,515,553 of record NZ_CP016761.1, on the reverse strand, counting down.
AGCAAACTGATGCACCAAACGAACTCATTAATGCACGAACTAAACGAACAAAGTGAATCAATTGAAGGGATTCTGACAACGATTGAAGAAATTTCTTCACAAACAAATCTTCTTGCACTGAATGCAGCCATTGAAGCTGCACGTGCTGGTGAACAAGGCCGCGGTTTTGCAGTGGTCGCTGATGAGGTTCGCAGGTTGGCGGAAGACTCACAAAACTCTACTAAACAAATCGCCAGCATCCTTGGTGAGATCCGCAATAAAGCAAAACAGGCTGCACAATTCGTTGACGGCTCACAAGGTGTTGTTACCTCGAGTCTTGAAGCAACCCAGAAAACAGCAGACAACTTCGGGCGTATTCTAATAAACACAGATCAAGTAGCGACTCAATCCTCTCAAGTACAAACATTGATCAATCAACTGTATGAATCAACAGGATACATCGTTGGAGAAATCCAGTCTGTTTCTGGGACTGCTGAAACATCTAGCGGAGCTGTTGAAGAAGTACTCGCAAGTGTAGAAGAGCAGCACAGATGTGTGGAAGAAGTAGTTGAGAGTTTCAACAAATTCGAATCGCTAACGGCCGAATTGAATGAACTTGTAAAAGAATAAAATTACGGAAATGCCTTTTCATGTTAAAGTGAAAAGGTTTTTTTAAGGAGATTATTATGCATAAACATAAAGGAATTTATTGCATCTGCACAAATGACATTGGTCACCTGCTCACTGTGGAAAAGAGCGGCGGCCCGTACAAGAACCGCCTTGACCTTCCGGGCGGGACACCTGAAAGTGGTGAAACAGAAATCGAAACCGTTGAGCGAGAGGTGTTAGAAGAAACCGGTTATAAGGTGCTGACAGCAGTTAGAGCCGGTGAAAGGTCTTATGAACTTCCGTGGAATTACAAACATTGAACACAATCTCAGCATACTGCTGTCTATTATTTATGTACCGTGGATGAAACAAATAAAATTTCTTTAGCAGATATTCCCGATCAAGATTCGAAGGGTGTCTTATGGATGGAAACTGAATTTTTGAAAGAAGATTGGTGTTCTCCCCTTGTTAGTGAAGCAAAACACTATCTTTTAGAAAAGAAGATACCAGCTGAAAGAAAGTCTTATCATACATGGGAAGTTCTGCAGCTGCCAAAGTATAAATAAAAAACCGCCTAATTAGACTGGCCTAGTCAAATGAGACAATAATAAAACACCACCAGTTAGGCTGCCATACTACCAAATTCAATTGGGGTGTGGTAGCCTAATTTTTCTTGTATACGCTCTTCATTATAATACTTCATGTACTGATCTACTTTTTCCCTGATTTTATCTATCGGCATAGAATTAAACTTCACATATTGAAATTCTTCAGATTTTAGATTGGAATGGAAGGACTCAATAACCGCATTATCCCAACAATTTCCTCTTCTGGACATACTGCTGACCAATTTCCTATCCTTTATTAGTTGTTGATACCCATAGGATGTATACACACTTCCTTGATCTGAGTGGATTATAACCCCTTTGGGGTTCCCTCGTGATTCCAAAGCTGCTTTTAAGGTATCTGCCACAAGAGGAACTTGTTGATGGGTATAGAGCTTGTGAGCCACAATTTGATTATTAAATAAATCCATTATGGTCGATAGGTACAATGTAATAGAACCATATTGAACATATGTTATATCTGTTACCCACTTTTGATTAGGTCGAGCTGCTGAAAAATCTCGATTTAAAATGTTTGGTGCGACAATGATGGATTCCCCTTGAGATTTCCACTTGCGCTTTGGCTTTACACGGCACTGTAGATGATGCTTTTGCATAATACGTTGCACCGAATTTCGATTCAAACTAATTTGATATCGACGTTTAAGTAAATTCTTAATTTTACGATGTCCATACCGATAGTTAGTCTCTTCACAAAGTGAGATAATGACCTTCTCTGATTTAGACAAATCATTAGATGGAGTAGACACCCAACGATAGTATGTGGACCTTGGAACGTTTAGCGCGCTTAGAATAGCCGTAACCGTGTACTTTTTTCGTAATTTTTTTACCAAACGGAGAACTACTTCTTTTTCAACTCCTTTTCGATCTCCAAATACTTTTTTAAGATTTCATTCTCCTGTTTATAGTGATTGAATTGACGGTCCTTTTTTTCCTCTTCACTAGCTGAATCAGGTCCAAGACCGTAAGAGTATTGTTTGCCTATTGGCTGATTAAACCGGTGTACTTGATTTTCACGATACCATTTCACCCATGTTTTTATTTGCGAAACATTTTTAATGCCATACTTATTCATAATTTCTTCATTCGTAAATTGGCCACTCATTTTATCCTTAACAACAGCCCACTTTGTTTCTTTTGAATATACGTTTTTGCCCATGCAAAAACACCTCCGATTATCACTTAGAATAAGTGTATCATTTCGGAGGTGTTTTATTGTGTCTCATCTACCTAGGTTAGTCTATAATGGCGGCTTTTTTAATAGCAATAAAATGAATTAATCTGGCGAGTGTCCATTCCGAAGTATACCCAGCGGCGTCCGTTCCAGCGGAAACCAGCGACAGAACGACGTCCTACAAAAGTTAGCCATGCCCAAAAACCAGGTCCCCATGATGGCCAAATGTAAATGAATTGATACAGACAAGGTCTTATTGCTCCTGGATCAACTGCATAGACACCAAACTGGCCGCCACCACCTCCGCCGCCACCAAAGCTATACGCTTGTGATTGTGAAGGAGTAAAACCTGGCGGTGCTGATGTTGGCGCCATTCCCCCGCCTCCACCGCCGCCTGCTCCTTTTCCGCCTGGTCCACCTGGAGGAGGTCCCGGTGGTCCGAATCCCTGACCCCCGCCTGGAGGTCCAAACCCTTGGCCTCCACCTTGACCACCGCCTTGACCCGGAAAGAAAGGAAAATATCTTTGCGTCAAAATATTCATCTCCTGTATATGTTGTTTGTGCTCGATTTAGTTTATTCATCTATTAACCCAAACGTATAGACAAGTATCCCGTAATTCCAAATAAATTGGATTGCTGTTCTATTGTTTAGGGTATATTACATGAAACACCTATGTTTTTGAAGGAGGCTGAAAAAATGGGACGCATTAGTAAAGGTATAAAAGGAATGGCGGTTGCCCATTTAATCAAACAAGGAAAAAAGAGATTGCTGCCAATCATTAAACGAAAACTAAAAAGCAGATAATGAAATGACCCATATTCACTGGGTCTTTTTTTTTTGAGGTTGTTCGGCATAGTATCTGATGATTGCTTATCGATATCTGTCGAGGATCGCGAACTCGTGGATAAAATGATACTAAATCTCGTGGGCTTATTACCAAATCTCGTGGATTAAGTAATAGAGATTTATTTGTATTGTTTTTTCAATTTACTGGCACCCTTACTCCATTCTTGTCTCTTTCAGTCTGTGTTCTCTCTGTATTCTCTCATTTCATCCCTTAAAAATCGCAACTCAAATTCTACCATGGATTCAGCGAGCTCATTTTGGAACGTTTGATAGAAGTTTTGGTTGTTTTCCAGCAGTAAATTCTTAATTTTTGACTGATTGCCGTCTCTGATTAGTTGATCGATCGCATAATAGCTTTGGCGGTATGGAAGATGAGGAGAATTTCTGCTGTTTTCATTTGCCCAATCACTAACACTTTGAATTCTTGTAAAAGGAATGAATTGAAGTGGCATAAATCTGGGGATTTTTTCTATACTTGCCAATCCAGCATACTCCGCTATTCCTTCTTCAAACCATCGAGGTAAATGCCCGTTAACAAGACCCCTTTGTCCTAGATAGCTTACAATCCAATGATGGGTATACTCATGAGCCGTTAGTTCTAAAAATGGTTCATCATTCTCCTCCATTTGCTTAGTAACTAAAAGATGGATCGTTTCTTCTGTCGGAACATACATGCCATGTAAATTTTCATAGGAATGAACGGGTAATTGGTTTTGAAAATTCTCCGGATTTCGATATAGAATGACCGTAACCGGGACTGGTTGATGAATATCGATCAACTTTTCATTCATTGAGATAACTTTTCGTATATGCTGTATGGCGAGGTTTGCGAAATGATCATCTCCTGGTCGATAGAATACGACCGCCTCTTTTGATGATTTTACGCTGAGCGTTTTAAGGAAATCAATTCTCTTAAACAAGAATTGATTATCATACAAAAGTGATTTCGTATAAAACTGATTTTTAGCCCGTGCAGGTAAATCTTGAGTTAAGGTATGATGAAGGAAAAAATTGAAGGAAGAAAAAAGAGCGGAGGATAAAACAACGGTTATAACGATGGATAAAAAGCTGATTCTTTCAGCTTTAGATTTAGTTAGTCTCTTAGCCAAATAAAATTTAATACTTGAAATGATCAAGATCACACCGAGCAAAAATCCTGATAATTGATCCGTTAGAAGAAACAAACCATAAAGCAATAATATTAAACATACGCAGTAACAAAATGTTTTCGTGATAAGATAAAGCCTGTTCAAAATGTATAATCCCCTTTTTTATGAGTAATTTTCTAGAAGTTGTACTATTATCAATATGCACTCCATAAAATCATAGTGAATCCAAGTTTTACAGGAGGCGCTATGACCGGATACATTGTTGAAGGCAAAAGTGATCAACTGAGAGTACAAAGTGTCGACCCCCATGCCCATTTCGTTATATTAAATGGCATTTCATTTCGTCATAAAGAAAGAAGAGCGATTGAAGAAGCACTAATAATATGTAACGAGGTGTACGTTTTAACAGACCCTGATGAGCCTGGTGACAAAATCGCCCAAAAGATTATGGAGGCTTATCCAGAAATAAAACGTATTCCCATTGATCCAAAAAAAGCTAGAAATATAAGAGAACAACGTTACAAATACGGAGTCGAATACTGCTCTAATCAATATTTAAAGGAAACACTCCCAGGTATCTAAACTGAAGAATTCTCTCTGTTCAAATCCCTTCCTTCTAAAACTCAATACCTTTACAAAAAATTAAAAAAGAGACTGCAGAGAATTTCTCCGCAGCCTCCATTTTATTTTCTTTCAAAGAATTCAAGCGACTCTTCATCAGGACCGTAAAAGAAAAAGTATTTTCCGTTTGGCAGTTCTGTAATTTCTTTGTCTTTTAGCTGAACCCCTTTTTCCTTTAAGATCTCGAACTTTTCTTCGATGTTTGTAACAGAGAAAGCAAGATGGTGAACCTTTCCTTCGTTCGTTACTTCTCCCGGATAACCTGATATCAGTTCAACAAGGACCTTTTCATCTAATCCTAAAAAAGCAAGTTCCACTGGGACGCTTGTATGATCAAAACGGTCCAGCAGATTTAATCCCAAAATTTCAGTATAAAACGAAAGTGATTTTTCCATGTTCGTTACCATAATTCCCGTATGTTCAATACCTGTAATCATGTGTGTAAACTCCTCTCTTGAGTCGAAACAGAATGTTCAGCTGATAAATTCTTTCGAATCGTTTCTCCATATTGAAAAAATGGAAGTGACAATAACGAGATTAGCGTCAGACTCCCAAATACATAGAATCCATGTTCAAAGCCGAACGTACTTAAAAGGAGACCGCCAATCCATGGTCCTGCGCTGAATCCGATCGAGCGAAATGACATCGCTCCAAAATATGTACCTCTCATATGGTCTGGAGCAAGGTCGTCTAATAATACGTCACTCATTACGAAAACGATTATTTCTCCTACAGTTAAAAACACCATGCTTATTACAAGGAAGATCCAGTTCGTTGATAACCCGAATCCAAGTAACGCAAGACTAAAGGCAATGCTTCCAAAGCGAAGTGCGTTCATCGGCTGAAACCGTTTAACATAGTTCGTAACCGGAAACTGTAGTATTAACACCGTTACGGCATTTGTAACCACAAGATACGCAAACAGCTTCACACCATTCTCAAATTGCGGGGCATTCCCTATATATTGCGCAAGTGTTGTATCCATTTGTGACTGTGCCATCATCACTATTGTGTTTCCTATTAGAAAAAATGCCAAGATTCTATCTTTTGACAGGACTGTCAGTGCAGATTTGATAGAAAACTTCCTTTCTTCACCGGCTTTTAGTTCTGCTGAATAACCTTTTAGCGTAATGATGATTAATAGCCCGTATACGAGGTATGCGGCAGCAGTGATATAGAATGCACCAGTTGAAGAACTTGTTCCAAGGTGAGTCCCAGCAACAGGTCCGATCGCTGCTCCTACATTGATGGCAAAATAGCGGGCATTGAAAACGCGAAGACGATTTTCTTTCGTAGTAACGTCTGCAAGCAATGCTCTTGAAATCGGCTCAAACCATGATCGGCAGAGGCCGTTTAACATATTCAGCAGAAAGAAGTGCCAGACATATTCTGCAATCGCAAATCCTGCAAAAACAGCACTCCATGTTAAAATTGCAGCTGTCATAACAGGAAGCCTTCCAACTCGGTCAGAGAGATAACCTCCAAAGAAACCCCCGAATGTTCCTGTAAGTGCACTCACACCGATAATCAATCCTACCATAGCAGGTTCTATTCCTTTTTCGCTGTACAAGTAAATCGCTAAAAATGGCATTGTCATAAAAAATGCTGCTCTAGTAAAAAGAGTTCCCGTTACTATAACGATGACAGCTGGATGCCATTTTGCAAAAAATCCGTTCATCCCCATTCCTTCTCTCATCTTTTCTGTTTTATAACTTTATCACTTTTTTTAGAAAGATAGAAAAGAAAATTTACATTTTTTGAAACTTTCTTTTATTTGATTCGTCTGATATAGGTGTACCCCCCTTTCCCGGAAAAGAGCCCTCCCCTACATGGGCTTTTTTCTTTTTGTTTTTTCTGTGATGAAAAGCTGATTTGATTGGAGCGGAAGGTGCGAAACTCACACCTTCTCTTTAGTCCGTCAACGCGACTTTGTCACAAAGTGATAACGTTTATCAAAAAAATCACATATTCCTCATAATTTTTATAAGACTTGCTATATTATATACATCCCTATCAACAACCCCCTTTTTTCATTGTTAAGAACGAGAAAGAGCGCAAAGAAGGAAACCCTTCTAAGCGCTCTTTTTTCTATTTTTATTCACATTCTTCGCCTTCGCAAAATTCCATCTTCTCGTCCCGGATCGCTCCTCTTAAAGCACGTTCAATATTTGCCTGCGGGTGGAGCCCTTTTAAAACTCTGTCCCCGATAAACATAGTCGGAACAGCTGTAATTTGCACCTCTTCAAACGCTCGCCGTAAGTATTCTTCTCTCTCGCTGCAGAATTCACGGGAAACGAGTGCCTGCTCAAACGATTCTCCATCGAGCCCAACCTCTTCAGCGATGCCGCGAAGTACTCCAATTTGTCCTATGTCTTTACCTTCTTGATAGAAACTGGTAAAAACACGGTGTGCATATTCTTTCTCTTTCTTATGCTTTTTAGAAAATAAAAGACCCTCATGTGCCAGGTGTGTATGAGGCTGAGGTGATACTTCCGGCAGAATCATTTTTACTCCCATCTTTTGTGCAAGTGGAAGTACAGATTCCTGCCATGCACGCTGAATGTAATTGCCTTCAGGCTTTAACGTCTCCTCTGGATAGGGACGCAATTCAAATGGCATCCATTCTATTTCAAAATCTTTATCCTTTGTTGCTTCTAATAGCGGAGCCTCCGCTAAAAAACAATATGGTCAAACGAAATCTGAATAAACTCTGATTTTAATAGTCATATCCCTTATCTCCTCTCCTTGCTCTTTACTTCTTAGTTATTAAACTTTAGGCCAAATTCTCCATTTTCCGACAAACAGCCTCTGTTCACCTTTTGTATTCCGTGATATATTTAGAAGGGCTTACAAGCCATACATACCATATATTGATTTACATACATATGAACCACGCTTTTACATTAATGTGTTTTAGCATTTCATTTTAGGAGGATATACCGTGATTTTAATGGCAGGTATGATCGGAACGGGCAAATCAACGTATGCTGAATTTCTGAGCGAGCAGCTAAGCAGCGAGATTTTTTACGAAAGTGTCGTTGATAACCCTATTTTACCCGATTATTACAAAAACCCGAAGCGATGGGCTTTCCCGCTTCAGATTTATTTTCTGAACACACGCTTTAAAACGATTCGCCAAGCAAGAACAAGTCCTGATAACGTCCTGGACCGCAGTCTTTATGAAGATCTGATTTTTGCAGAACTGAACTTTGATTCCGGCAATATGACACAGCTTGAATTTGATACGTATAAGGATCTGCTTGAAACGATGATGAACGAAATTGACAAAACTCCAAAGTCACGTCAGGACTTGCTTATTTATCTGGACAGTGACTTGGAAACCGTTTTGAACCGGATTAAACAAAGAGGCCGTTCTTATGAGCAGGTTGAAGAGAATCCTGAACTTCTAGCTTATTACAAAACGCTTCATGCAAAATATAAAGACTGGATCAAAGCGTATGATAAGACACCCGTATTAATGATTGAAAGTGACCAATACAATATCTTTGACAGGAATGATCAGGATAAAATTATGACACTTGTTAAAAATGAACTTCAGCGTCTCGAGTCCCTTGAACAACGTTCTGCTGTTATGCATGAAACCCGCTAAATCCACAAACACTATATGGACAATCAAGCTTTAAGGAGTGAACATTTTGTTTACACTATTCTTTATCTTATTGGCTGTCCTTGTAGCGGCTGCTGGACTATGGTGGACAATGAAGGTCGCAAAGAAACAAAAAGTTTATACGGAAGACGAAGTAAACCCTGCAGTCTCAAGACATACTGCATTATTAAATCCCGTTTTTATTGCATTAGCAGGATTTTCTATAGCGGTGATCCTCATCATCTACATTGCATTCTTCGTTTATTAACCAAAGAAAAGGCCAAGAGATTAATTATTCTCTGGCCTTTTTTCAATGTCTTCAGGTTTTTCCGGATTCCAGAAGCTCATCGTTTCAATAAACCGTCTTGTTTCGTCTTGGCCAAGGTCATGGATGATCCGATAAGCCTCTTGTAATTTTTGATCATAGCGATCGTTATCTGGATCATTTGAATAAGGAACGTATGGTACATGCGATCTTACGAAAGTATCTGATGCGGCGCTGTCTACCTCTTGAAACTTTTTCTCGAGTTTTCGCACATCATCATCTGAAGCTGATATCTCAAACTGAAAAGTTGATGCAGTTTTTATCGGCAAAATTTCTCCGCTCTCAACGTTCACATAATAAGGTCTTTTCTCCAAGTTACGCCCTCCTTTTTATTTATTTTCCGCCACTGCCGAATTTTTATGTAACGATTACCACCATCTTTTTTTCTTAAAATAACCCATAATCATTACAGCTAAAGAAAAACAAAGCGTTAATACATAGAAATAGCCGTAACGCCATTTCAGCTCAGGGATATATTCAAAGTTCATACCATATAGACCTGCGATAAACGTCAGGGGTACAAAGACTGCACTCACAAGGGTAAGGGTCTTCATAATGCGGTTCATGTGATCTGATTTTAATGACATCTGTAGATCTAGAACACCCTTTAGATTCTCTTTAAAACTGTCAAATGCAGTTGTCACTCTTGAGAAAGCAGAGAGCAGATCCTTAAAATAAAAGCCTGATTCCTCATTGGCGTACTCAAAATCATCGTGTCCCATCTTTTGAATGATACTCTCTTCTGCTTCCACGTATTGTCTTAATTTGTGCAGCCGGCTTTTCCAGCGATAAACTTTATGTCCGATCTCACGTTTTAACGGATCAACAAAAACTCTTTTTTCGAGCTCTAAAAACTCATTTGAAAGCTGATCCACCACTTCTAAATAAGAATTCACGATATCTTTCATGAAATAATAAAGCATATAGCTGACGTGCTGCATATGTTCCGGATTTTCTTTAAAGTCCTTTACGAGCGCTCCTCTGAACGGTATCTTTCGTTCAGACATGACGATCAAATATTGCTCTCCAATTAAAAGGTTGATCCTAATCGGTTCTAGGCTTTCCGTTTCTAAATAAAAGGTAGAAACAACAGCGTGTTTTGCATACACGTTAATACTAGGATGTTCGGAAAAGGTGGTAAATGCAGAAGCTGCAAGATGATGAAGTTCAACTTTTTCGAGAATAGAGTCTTTTTTCATTTCTTCAGGAGAATCATAAAATATCCAAATTGTTTCATCGCGATCAGGAACTTCAAAATGCTCAAGCCGGATAGTTTCGTTCGTGTTTTTTTTGTATTTCAGCATCAAATCTGCTCCAGTCCGTTTTTTGAGTAGCTTTCCCTTTGAATCGAATCTTAATAGCAACAATGTTTACGAAATCAGCCATAGAAAAAGACCCTATAGCAATAAATACTAAAGGGTCACATGACTGATGCTTTTCACTTTTTTAACGACGACACGATCACCATGGGCAGGAGGCTGGGATGTTACTAGAAATTCAGCAGATACTTCGCTTTCGTTACGCACTTGATGAGGTGTACCTGCAGGGATTTCTAATCCTTGATGAGCACTCAACACACATTCTGCTCCATCTATTTCGATGATAATTGCACCATTTAAAATAAAGAAAAATTAACGAGAAAACACATGGTAATGTCTAACCTCTGCCGTTTTCGGAGGCATTTTTTCGTGGATGATACTCAAGTCATCCTGTTTAAGGAGATGCCATCCGTCACAGGCATTTCCCCATTGATAATGTTCAGCATTTAACGTGCTTATTTTAGACATACATCCTCCAATTACTTCTTCAAAACGTCCTCCAGATTCACTTTCATCCGCTGTGCAGTTGGCGGACACGTCAAGTTATGCTGAAACACTTTTTGGTTAATGGACTCTACTGTTTTTTTGATGTTATATTCTACCGTGTACGATTTTAGCTCTTCTTTTAATACGTCTATCTCTTTGCCAAGTTTCACCCAATTCGGCAAAACATTATTATCTTTCATTACTTTGTGCAGGCGTTTTTCCGGATTGTAAACGAGGTCTTCATCAATATTAAGCGGTTTGCCCATACCTTCCAGATTGTCAAAAGCCCCTTCTTTTCGCGCACGGTTCACGATTGCCGAGATATGGTCTTCATAATACCAGGCGTTTGTCTGCTCGTCCTTCATTAGAATTTCGCGCTTCTGCAGTTCCTTTTCATATGACGGTTTTTTAGTCATCGTAAAAACCTCCAGGAATAAATTTACTTCTACTATATATTTTATGTAAACTCATCCATTTGCCTTGCGAAAGTTATGTCAGATTAGTAGCAGAATTGTGAAAAAATTACGAACTCTTTTCAACACCTTTAAAATTTCTTATGAAAGGAAGTGAGAATACGAGGAAAGCAACTAGCATCTCCATAGAACCTCCCCAAACGAATACATCTGCTGCTCCTATCTTTTCAATGAGAAAACCCGCGGTTCCTGCTGCAATGGGTTCAGAAATTCCCATAATAATTACCATGATTCCTATCACACGCCCGAACAGCTTTGGTGGAATTAAAGCATGATTTACGCTCGGTGCGATAACATTAACCGCTGCCTCAAGAAAGCCGACCATAGCAAGCAAAAACAGAAGAACAGCCAGCTCTTTTGAAAAGAAACCGATTAGGAAAATGCCTGCACCCTGCAGGAAACAAGTTAACAACGTCATGTAAGGCTTAGGTTTATGAATCACAAATAAAGAGAAAATTACTGCAGCTACAACACTTCCAACCGCAAGCGAAGTATGAGCCCATCCGTACCCTTTTATTCCAAAATCTAAATCCTTCATTAAAAAAGGAAGACTTACCATGACAGCACCCACCGCAGCATTTGCAAAAAAGGCGAACACTGCCATCGTGGCAAGAACAGGAGCACCAACGAAGAACGAAAATCCTTCTTTAATTCCAGCCAAAAAGGAAGTCGTTTTTTCTTCTGACTCCTCGTCATTAACTCTAATAAAAATAAATAAGCCCGCAGCTGTGAAGAATGCAACACCATTTAATAAGAACGCCATTTTAGCTCCGTACATTGCATAAAGCATTGCGCCAAGAGCTGGACCGACCACACTAGCCGCCTGACCAGCCATCATCAAAAGGCTCATAGACTGTGTGTAATGTTTTTCTGGGACAAGCCGGGTCCTGAAGGTTATGCCTGCAGGCTCACTTACAGCATCAATCAGCCCAAAGAGTACCCCTGTGATATAAAAGAAATAAATGGAAGGATCGCCTGCAGCAATAACAGCAAACAAGAGCAGCAAAATACTTCCTCTTCCAATTGACGATCCAATCAGCAGTCTTTTTACTGAGAAGCGGTCTACTATTGCTCCCCCAAACAGAACAAACGAGAATTTCGTCAGCGTAACAAGCAGTATGTACGTACCAACAATAACAGGTGAACCAGAAATCTGAACGAGCAGCCACATTAATGTGATCATAAAAAAGCTGTCGCCCATAGCTGTTAAGATCGAACTAAACCAAAAATATAAAAAACTTCTATTGCGAAAAATCTCCCCTGAAAGCTTCATCTTAATTAATCTCCTGACCTTTTTTCTATCTAAACTCATTATAGGAAAATTCAGACAGGAAAACGATCATTGATTTAATATTTTCTCTCATTCTAAAAGATTGTTACTTTTGAATATTTTTTGGAGTACGCTTCTTCGGCTAGTTGATTGGAGCGCAAGGTGCGAGACTCCTGCGGGATTAGCGGGACAGGTGAGACCCCGTCAGGCTTGAAGAGCCTAGGGGGCTCACCGCACGCCCCGCGGAAAGGGAGCACCTGGAGCGGAAATCAACGACTTCTAATAGCAACATGAAAATAGCCAAAATAATAGAGGAAGCAAACTATGCTCCCCCTATGTCTCGTTATTATTTTTCTAAAAAGTACTTCTCTAGATCATCAATCATAAGGTTAGCAGCTTTTACACCGCCAGCTGTGTTCCAGATCGCATCACTTACTTTGTGTGCATTTCCTTCTTTTACAGCTCCAAGGTTCTTCCAAAGCGGGTTATTTGTCCATTCTTTTTCTGTTTCAGTTGCCTTTCCGTCACCAGCTTCATATGTGAAGTAGAACAGCATGTCGCCATCCATTTCAGGAATGCGTTCTTGTGTTACTTCTTCTGCAAAGTCAGGGTTATTTTGGTCTCCAGGACGAGCAAAGCCGATCTGCTTAAGGATTACACCAGAGAAAGAATCTTGGTGGTAGATACGAGATTTACCAGGCATGAAACGTACCATAGATACTTCAGTTTTAAGCTTGTCGCCAGCTTCTGCTTTAAAATCCTCGATACGCTTATCGAATGCAGCTAATACTTCTTTACCTTTTTCTTCTTTATTTAATGCTTTAGAATAAAGCTCGAAATTAATTTTCCAGTCACCGCGAAGATCTTCTGCAAATACAGTTGGTGCGATTTTGTTTAGTTCATCGTATTGTTTTTCTTGACGCATTTTGTTACCGATGATTAAATCTGGCTTTAATGAAGCAATTTTCTCAACGTTAACTGCGCTCTCGTTACCAACTACTTCAACGCCTTCCATATCGTCCTTAATGTGGTCATACCAAGGATCTCCTAACCATGACTTAACGGCTCCGACTGGTTTTACACCAAGTGCTAGAACTGCTTCCGTTCCTTCGTTTGTCAAAACAACAACTCGTTTGTTGCTCTTAACTTCTGTTGTGCCCATTGCATGTTCTACTTTATAAGAAGAATCTTTTGATCCGCCTGATTTTTCTTCTTCTTTCGCTTTGTCTTTCCCGCCGCATGCTGCTAATGCGAGCATTAATGTAAGTACGGCTACAAGAGCTAGCCATTTGTATGTAATCTTTTTCATTCTATTGTCTCTCCCCTTTTTTATTGTGTAAATGATAATGAGAATCAATTACAATTCGTATCATAATACGAGGATGTATACGTTGTCAATAACTAAATGATAATGATTTTCAAAGTCATTGACAGATATCTATTTTACTTTTAAACTGTAAATGAGAATATTTTTCATTATTAAAAGAGGCTCTGATGAACGGAATATTACAAGATAATAAAATTAGAACAGCCGTATTAATCATAGGGATATTCATCGCTTTTATCGTGATGGTGTTGAGTGTTGTATTAGGTTACACAGATACCTCGCTATCAATGGCAATTGAAGCATACACCGCTTTTAACGGCTCAAATGAACATTTAATCATACAGCTTTCCCGAGTTCCCCGTGCACTAGTCGGAATGGCTGTAGGAATTAGTTTAGGAATTGCAGGAGTCCTTATGCAGGCACTTACCCGCAATCCAATCGCATCACCTGATATTTTTGGCGTAAATGCCGGTGCGGGATTTTTTATTGTATTTGGTGTTACTTTCTTAGGCATCACTTCTATTCAGCAATTCATGTGGATCGGTTTTCTTGGAGCTGCAGTAGCTTCCGGTCTTGCATACGCTCTTGGGTCTGCAGGAAGAGGCGGTTTAACACCTGTTAAACTGACATTGGCTGGAGCGGTTATGGCAGCACTTTTCGCTTCCCTTACACAAGGAATGCTGGTAACAAACGAGAAAGCACTTGATGAAGTTTTGTTTTGGCTGGCAGGTTCTGTAGAAGGCAGAAAGCTCTCCATGCTTGCAGCAGTTATGCCGGCATTGTTAATAGCATGGACTGTTTCTATGCTCCTATCGCGGCAGTTGAATGCTTTTGCGCTTGGAGAAGATGTAGCAGTCAGCTTAGGACAGAAGACTGTGATCTTTAAATTTGCTGCTGCACTAATGGTCGTTCTCCTTGCAGGAGGTTCGGTTGCTATTGCAGGACCGATCAGTTTTATAGGAATAGTAGTTCCGCATTTTGCAAGATACCTAGTCGGCAGTGATCATCGATGGATTGTCCCTTTTTCGGCACTCACAGGCGGAATCATGCTGGTACTCGCTGACATCGGGGCACGTTACATCATCATGCCGGAAGAAGCTCCTGTTGGAGTAGTTACCGCTTTACTCGGTACACCGTTCTTTATTTACATTGTTCGTAAAGGAATTTTTCAAAGATGAGAAAGTATTGGGTAATACAGCGAAAATCATTTTCTTACTTAATTGATAAAAAAACAACATTTGCGATTTTAGTTTTAACATTGGTTGCTCTCTTTTCAATGCTGGTCAGTATAGGCGTCGGTGAACTATACATCGCACCATTTGATGTATTTACAGCTTTAATTGGATCAGGTCTTGAAATGAATCAGCTGATCATAACTGAGTTTAGACTTCCGAGAGTAATGGTTGCATTTATTGCTGGCGCGTCCCTTGCACTATCAGGGGCTATCCTGCAAGGGGTGATCAGGAATCCACTTGCTTCACCCGACATGATTGGCATTACAGGCGGAGCTGGATTTGCCGCAGTTGCCTTTTTAACTATGTTCAGTGATGACAGCAACAACTTGTTATTAAGTATTAATTTTTTGCCTTTGTTTGCTTTTGCCGGGGCGACCATCGTTGCCTTTTTAATATACGGATTAGCTTGGAAAGACGGTGTTACGCCAATAAGGCTCATTTTGATCGGAATAGGCCTGATGGCTCTCTTTCAGGCATTAACAACATTAATGATGCTGATGGGACCGATCTACCGGGCAAGCCAGGCTACTGTCTGGCTGACCGGAACGGTGTACGGCACCTCTTGGAAAGAAGTAAAAGCGATGCTTCCTTGGTTTTTAGGAATGCTGCCGATTCTCATACTTCTTGTAAGGCGATTGAACATTCAAGGTTTTGGCGATGACCTTACAACTGGTGCAGGAATTTTGGTTCACCGTGAACGCTTCATGCTTTTAATGGTATGTACAGCTTTAGCAGGATCTGCTATCGCCTTTGCAGGAGCAATGGGATTTGTCGGATTGATCGGACCGCATATCGCCAGGAGAATCACCGGATCATCATTCGGCGGATTGTTTCCTGCTTCAGCATTAATCGGCGGTATCATGGTTGTGCTAGCAGACTTAGCTGGCAGAACTCTTTTCTCACCATTAGAGGTGCCGGCTGGTGTTTTCACAGCTGCAATCGGTGCACCGTACTTCATTTATCTATTATTTAAAAACCAATAACAGGAGTGGATGACAGATGGCTGTTTTAACAACCTCAAACCTTACGTTAGCTTATGGAAAAGAACCGATCATTGATGAATTGAACCTGCAGATTCCAAAGGGTAAAATCACCGTCTTTATCGGAAGCAACGGATGCGGTAAATCCACCCTGTTACGATCTATGGCACGTCTTTTAAATCCGAAATCAGGAAGCGTTCTGTTAAACGGAAAAGACATTGCAAAACGCTCCACAAAACAAGTAGCCAAAGAGCTTGCCATCCTTCCGCAAGGTCCTGTAGCACCTGAAGGATTAACCGTTCTGCAGCTCGTGAAACAAGGTCGTTTTCCTTATCAGTCTTGGCTTCACCAATGGTCTCCAGAAGATGAAAAAGCGGTAATGAATGCTTTAAAAGCAACAAACCTGCTTCCTTTTATGGAAACACCTGTTGACTCTCTTTCTGGCGGTCAGCGCCAGCGTGCTTGGATTGCTATGACACTCGCACAAGGCACTGACACAATTCTGCTGGATGAGCCAACTACCTATTTGGATATGACACACCAAGTAGAAATCCTGGACCTTTTATTCGAGTTAAACGAAAAGGAAAAGCGCACAATAGTGATGGTACTACATGATCTGAACTTAGCTTGCCGGTATGCACACCATATTATAGCGATTCAAGATAAGTCAGTTTATGCACAAGGTGCACCAGAAGAAATCATGACGGAACAGTTAGTTGAAGATGTCTTTCAGATGTCCAGTACCGTGATTCCGGATCCGGTATTCGGAACACCAATGTGTATCCCATACGGAAAGGGGCGGGTTGTCCGACATGTCAATACTCCTCAGTACGCCTAAGTCTAACGGATGGACGGCAGATGAAAAAAAGCATATAAGCTCAAACTACCGATTTTCTTTTCAGGCACCATTTGAGAACGAAGCTGTAATTTCTGCAGGACAGTTATTGAACGAAGACAACTTGCTGGATTTCTTGGATCAAACAGGTCCGCGAATTGGCTCTAGTAAGCGTCCCGTTACAGCATCGCTATTTTTTAAACGCTATGCTTACTGCAGTCTTACCTCTTCTCTGTACGGAATGACTATGTTAAATAAATCGTTTGACATGAATATTGAGAACGTATACTTAATAGACCATAACTCCGATGCCATGTGGCTTCCATCATTCACATTAAAAGATGCTTCTGCACAGCTCTCCTCACAATCAAGAGAAGACTGGCGCTCAAGTGTGATTGAAACTCTTTTTAAAGAAAATATTTCAGTGATGCTTAACCACGTGGCAAAATCTGCACGTATCTCTAAAGCAACACTATGGGAAAATGCTTGGATCTACATACGCTGGATTTACGAAACATGGCTTAGTGAGGATCATCCAGATGAGGTGAAACAGCGCATTCAAGAAGACTATGCATTTTTCATGGATGCAGAAGCTTATCATTTTGGATTAACAAAGAATCCATTTCACCGATTTATGGCTCCTGTAGGCTGTGGACCAACGAAAATCCGCAAAACGTGCTGCCTTTATTACAAAACTGAAAACGGGACTTGCTGTTCTACATGTCCCAAGAGATAAAACCCGGCAAAACAGCCCGGGTTTTTTGTTTGGCTTTTTTCGCAAAATTGATGTTCTTTGAAGTGGTTGATTTCCGTTACAGGATGCTCGCTTTCCGCGGGGCGTGCGGTGAGCTTCCCTATCGCTTTGCACTGACGGGGGCTCACCTGTCCCGCTGATCTCACAGGACAAGGAAGGCTTCGACAGCGTAACATCGCACGAAGAAAATGTGATTTTCATTTTCGAGGAGTCTCGCACCTTGCACTCCAATCAACCTGTCAATGAAGAGAAAGAACAAAATGATCCCAAAACAACAATCTCTTTTAGAAGAGCTTTTTGTTTTTTCTTGTGTGTTTCCGGGTACTTTAGTAAAGAAAAGATGATTGGAGGCGTTTGATGATGATGTGGTTATTTCTATTTTTAGCTGCCTGTGCAGGTGTTGCTGTTTTCTTTTTGGTGCCGGCATTCAAAGCGATAAAGGAATCAATGACTACGGTTCAAAAAATGAAAAGTACAGGAGACAGTATTACTGCCCGCATGAACGATGTAAAAACACAGCAGCAGCTTCTGCAGGAAAAGAAAGATTACCTTCGTTATGATATATATCAAAAGAAGAATAGCTTTTTGGCTGTAAAAGAAGGTTTTGCTGACGTAAAGGATACCATTCAGAAAATAAAAAATTAGAGGATCGTGACATTATTGCGCATTCATACGTTCGTTCTAGCTGCAATAGAAGCACCAGACAACCAGATTATTGATTTTTTGACACAAGAAAAGCTCCCTGATTACGAGTTTAATAAAAAAGACTTATTTACCGCCTATTCCCTCTCTTCCGGGGAACGGTTATTTAAAGATCAGAACGACCAATGGTATGCTGCTGCTCATTTTGTAAAAGAATCTTTGCACAACGTGAAATATGGGAGACAAACATTCCGGCCGCCTTATAAGGAGATTCCTGCTCAAGAACTTTCGTTTGTTGAGATATTAGAAAAGAATGATTGGGTACCACTGAATGCTCATTACGATAAGTCATTATGCCATGTGGTTGCAGAAGCAGGCAACCTTGATGAAATTTCTTTAGAGATGCAGTCTAGGTTAGCGCATGCCGATGGAGATGATGACCCGCAAGTGGCTCATTCACTGCATTTTATTGAGTCTAAACTTAATGGCAAACGGTCTCGTTTCATTTCTGGGTGGGAATCTCATTCTTTTGCTACGATTACAGAGAGCAGTGATTTTGCGGATGATATTTTGATGCCTGTTTCATCATGGCTATACTTGTTATATTTTTCTTATTTTCTCGATAACAATGGTTCCATTCCCTCGGATCAGATGATGCCGCGTCTGCTCGGGAACTTATGGGCCTCAACTATGAAAGGACTGCCATACAACAAAGACCTTATACAAATCCAGCCACTTTCTTAAAAAAAAAGCCCTCCGACACAAGTCGGAGGGCTTACTTTTTCATTCAACTACAAGCGTTGAAACCATGTCTGCATGTCCGTTTCCGCATGGAATGCTGCAGCGAAGTGTATATTCACCTGGTTTTAAGTTAACAACATCAGACGATCCGCCTGCGATGTTTACATCTTCCCCTTCAATCATAAGAGCATGATTTCCGTCAACGTTTTCTAGTTTTAGAGCAACATCTTTATTTGCTGGGATTTTGTATTCTTTTTGATCAAACTCAAAGTTCTTCGCTTCGATTGTTACTGTTTCTTCTGCTTTTTTAGAACCTTCTTCTTTATCTTTACCTCCACCGCAAGCTGCCAGGATACCGATAGCAAGAACTGCGATTGCCGCAAGCCACAATGATTTTTTCAACATCTGAATTGCCTCCTTGATTCTTTCTAATGTAATTATAACCCTATTTTAATGCATCTAGTATGGAGAATCTGTGACAGATGTCACAAAGAAAAAAGCCCGGTGATATTCACCAGACTACTTTTCCATCTTTTTATAAGCTTCATGAATTTCTTTTGACGTCTGGTCGATCTGCTCTCCCCAGTGGTCGTTTACTTTCGTAACTATTACTTTACCTTTTTTATCGACTAATGCATAACCGCGTTTTGCTACGCCTTCGCCTTTCATATCCAGATGGTCGATCAATTTAAATTCAGGATCAGACAAAAATGGGAACGGCGGCTGCATTTCTTGATGAAGAGCTGATAAATGTTCAACCGTATCAGAACTCACTGCATACATATTAACATCCATATCTTCAAACTTATTTACATTCTCTTTCAGCTGAACCAGCTGAGCTTGACAGAGTCCTCAGCCAGCAGTTGTAAATAAGAAAATTAATGACGGTTTGTCTGAAGGAAATACGGCTACCGGTTCACCGTTCTGGTTTTCTAGTTTCGCTTCTTTCAGCTTAGAGTCATTCCCGCAGCCTGTAGCTGTCAGTGTTAAAATCACTGCAAAACAGATCGCAAATAATCTATGTATCTTTTTCAAGGCAATCTCCTTTCTAGAATACGCCACTTTTTTCATGTAATGTGATATTCTATAATTTCTTCAATCTATCTTTTATTATAATAGATATGGGTAACTCATATACAATAAATTGGCTTATTAAAGGATGATACATATGAAATTTAACTTTAAAGTTGGGCTGATTCTTTCTTCAATTTTCTTGGTTCTCGCAGGATGCAGCCAGTTGCTATCGTCTGAAAAAGATAGAATTCCAGTTCAAGTTCTAGACGTAGTCGACGGTGACACGATAAAAGTAAAAGTCGATGGTAAAAGTGAAACCGTTCGCTTTTTACTAGTAGATACCCCGGAGAGCGTCCATCCAAAAAAACCCGTTCAGCCGTTTAGTAAAGAAGCGAGCAAACATACCGAAAACATGCTGAGCGGATCGAATGTTGAGCTGGAGCTTGGAATTGGTGAACGGGACAAGTACGGGAGACTCTTAGCATACGTGTATGCAGACGATAAGAGTGTTCAAGAATCGCTGCTTGAAAAAGGATTTGCGCGAGTGGCTTATGTGTTTGAGCCAAACACAAAATATGTGGATGACTACGAGAAGATCCAAAAACATGCTCAAAAAGAAGGGAATGGCATTTGGAGTTTGGAGAACTATTCACAGGAGGATGGTTATATTCCTGAAGAAGCAGAAGATCCAATCGAAGAGCCTGCTGACTCAAAATGCACGATTAAAGGGAACATTAACTCTTCCGGAGAAAAAATCTATCATGTTGAAAGCGGCAGATATTATAAAATTACTAAACCTGAAGAATGGTTCTGCAGCGAGCAAGAAGCAATCGATGCCGGTTTCCGGAAGTCTCAGCAATAAGTGAAATATAAAAACCGCTGTGAGGCAGGAATTCCTGTCACAGCGGTTTTTGTTTTAGCAGCATTCATCCTGCCCGACCATAATTAATCCAGAGCCGTGCTTAGAATCTTCAAAATCAAGCTTTAATGCAGTTGTCTGATCTTTAATTCTCTGGTCAAAAGCAACACGAATTCCGTTAATTTCTTCAATAACATCTGAGTTTTCCGGCTCATCCAGAGCCAGGCCAAGCTTTGGACCTCCTCAGCCCATGCCTGCAAAATAAACTCGGATTCCGTTTGCGTTATTCATTTCAAGCACTTCTTCAATATACTTTTTTGCGCTTAATGTAATTTCCAAAGCCATCACCTCTTCCTGTGTAGTATATCGTATTTTTGCCTAAATCGTGAAGAAAATGCTTGTCTGAAGTGGGAAATACATTCAAAGTCATCGGGAAAAGCCGCTCTCATTAGTGGAAGTCACTAATTTGAAGCGGCTTAACGTTTATTATGTGTCTTCGTGAAGATTTATGAACCTTCAGGAATTTTTATGAGCCTTCATTTTAATTTATGAGCCTTGACCGTGACTGTCCTTCCCAAACACACAAAATCAGCTAAGTGTAATTGACTAGGGACTGTCCCCCCTGAGCTGCTTCAGCACCTGCTCAATATCTCCGCTGTTGAAACCACAGTTCCGCATCGCTTCCGAGACCTTCGCTGTCATATCTGACCTTTCATTATGAGCTTTAATCCGCAGCAAAAGTTCGTTCACTTTTGCTGCATTATAGGTTTCATGATAATTTTTTATGAAAGTATCCATATCCCTTCCCTCCTTCAGAAATTTTTTCACAGTAGGGATATATATGATGTGGACGAATTCGCTTAGAATTTGTCCTCTAAACAAAATAAAAACCCGCTTATTATTAAGTGGGCTCATTGATTAACATATTCTTATTTCTTATTTCTTTTTTACTTTATACAAGATAAACAGGAAGATGATCACGACTGCTGCGATCATAATTCCTCTTGTGTAAGGGGCAGCGATTGTTTTGATGTCTTCCCAGTTGCTTCCAAGCCTGCTTCCTAATTCAATGAAGAAGATTGACCATGGAATAACAGCAAGTGTTGTAAATAATGTGAACTTCGCAAATGACATTTTTGCAATACCCGCTGGGATGCTGATCGCATGTCTTACAACCGGAATAAATCGAGCAAAGAAAATAACGCCTGTACCATATTTATTAAACCACTTTTCTGAAAGGTCAATTTGCTTTTTAGAGATTAGAATGTATTTTCCGTACTTTTCTAAGAACGGTCGTCCTCCATAATAGCCCATCCAATATAAGAAAAGCTGTGCCAGCGTTCCGCCGATTGTCCCGGCAATAACAGCTAGGGTGAAATTCAGATGTCCTTTGGCAATCATGTACCCACCGTAAGATAGAACAAGCTCACTGGGAATGACCTCAATCATCAACCCAAGTGCAATTCCTAAATGACCTAAACTCATAATCCATTCTAGCAGTGAAATCACTAATTCTTTCATTGTATCTCCTTAACCTCTGATTATATTTTTGCTGCTGCCAAAAAGCCTGTCCAAGCAGCTATCAATCCTAATGTGTATGTCAGGACCAAATAAAAAAGAACTTTTCTTTTATCTTTTTTATAAAGTGTAACAACTTCAAATTGAAGTGTCGAGAATGTCGTGAGGGCGCCTAGAAAACCTGCTGCGTACAGTGAATCTAGTATTTCCCGTCCTTCATTCACGACATACCAGCCTAATAAGAACGATCCGAAAATATTAACACAAAACGTTCCCCAAGGAATTTCTCCATTTAATCGCTGACTCACAAAGTAACGAGCCAGTGCACCGCATGCTCCGCCGGCAGCCACAGCAATAGAGCTTAATATCATTGTTCAGCACCTTCTTTCTCTAGAAGGACTGAGCCGCATTTCATCCCGAGTAAGACCGCTCCAATACCCATTACTGCACTGATTATGAAATACTGGATAGCTATCGAATGAAGTCCTTGATCCAAAAGCAGAACAATCTCCGCATTAAATGTTGAAAACGTCGTGAAAGAACCTAAAAATCCTGTTTGAATTCCTAATACGAGTGTTCTGTTTTTTATTTGCTGAGATCCGTGAACAACAAACCACCCAAGAATAAAACTTCCAATCAAATTTATCGCCAAGGTGGGAAACGGAAACTGCGCATGGGGCTGATAAAGGAGGATACCGATCCAAAACCGGAGAACAGCTCCAAGCATTCCACCGGCAGTGATTGCTGCGATTTTCACCCTATACTATTCCTCCTGTATGTACAAAAAGATTAAGACACATGCCTTAATCTTTTGTCAGTTCTTTTTTCCAAATTAAATTTGCACAATACTTGATGATATCTCTTCTTCTAATAATACCGATGAAATGACCATCGTCATCGGTAACAGGAATAAAGTTCTGGTCAGTAGACAAAGTAATAAGGTCTTCCATATTTGAGTTGATCGATACGGATATATTATTTATACGCTGCGGCACATCAGTTAACTTTGTCTTTAAAACTTCATCATAACCCTTTTCAAAAGCTTCCCTAAGCTTCCATAGAAGATCGCCTTCAGTCAGCGTTCCAATGTAGCGTCCTTCTTCAGATACAAGCGGCACTGAAGTATACTTGTGATAAGATAACTTCTCTAATGCCTGCCTCATAGTTGCTTCAGGGTTCAAGTACTTTACTTCATCTTTAGGCAACAAATAAAAAGCTATATTCATGTTGGTACGCGCTCTCCTTTGTAAGCATGATTCACGCTTAATTAAACGCTTTTTCTAACACCTACTCCATTATATCAAAAAGGAACTTGGTCTGCTTTATTAAACCACTGTCTTATTTTAAAATCTCCACTTACATTCAACGCATTCCTTTGTGCAAGGCTTTTAAAAAGGCTGTTTTCGAAAACTTTGTTGCTTTTGTAAGAGGTTAATTTCCGCTACAGGACTCGCTTTCCGCGGGGCGTGCGGTGAGCCCCCTAGCTCTTCAAGCCTGCAGGGTCTCACCTGGCCCGCTAATCCCGAAGGACAAGGAAGGCTTCGGCAGCTTTAAATCGCACGAAGAAAATGTGAATTTCATTTTCGAGGAGTCTCGCACCTTGCGCTCCAATCAACAAGTCAAAGAAGTATATTCCACAAAAATGTTCAAAAGCAACAATCTTTTAGAAATGAACCGTTAAATTCTTTTGCAAATCGTAATGATTCCGTTTATAATAAAAAAGGATTGTTTGAAAGGAGAGAGAAACCGATGAAAAGACTAGGCTTGATAGGCATGATTTTTCTTTTGATCGCAACTGCCGCTTGCGGGAACAAAAGTGCTGATAAAAAAGATGGAACATTATATATATATACAACAATGTATCCTTTAGAATATTTTACTGAAAGAATTGGTGGAAAGCATGTTGAGGTTTCGTCCATTATACCACCAGGAGCAGATGCACATACGTATGAGCCATCGACTAAGAAAATGGTAGAGATAACAGAAGGCGATGCGTTTGTTTACAATAAGATGGAATCCGATGAGTTCTCTTCTTCAGTTGCGGATACGTTAAAAGAAGAAAACGTTCCAATTGTAGATGCTGCAAAAGGAGTAGAACTCGCGCATACAGAAGAGCAAGAAGAAGAAGGTGCACATGATGAAGGTGAAGAAGCACATGGGAATGAAGAAGAACATCACGAACATGGCTCACAGGACCCTCATATCTGGCTTGACCCGGTTCTAGCTCAAAAAATGGCGGAAAATATCTATAACGGTCTAGTGAAAGTCAAACCTGACGCAAAAGAGGATTTTAAAAAGAATCATACTGCATTGATTAAAGATTTAAAAGAGCTGGACGCTTCTTTTAAGAGTAAAGTTGTAGAAGCTCCAAAGAACTCTTTTATTGTATCTCACGCTGCTTATGGTTATTGGGCTGAGCGTTACAATCTAGAACAGATTGCGATCAGCGGGCTCTCACCATCTCATGAACCAAGTCAGCATCAGATCGAAAACATCATTCAAGGTGCTAAGAAAGAAAAGATCCGTTATATCCTATTCGAAGAAAATGTTAATAATAAAGTGGCTGAGATGATCAATAAAGAAGTCGGAGCCAAGACATTGACGCTGCACAATCTTGAAACACTGACAAAAGACGATTTGAAGAACGACCGTGATTATCTTTCCATCATGAAAGAAAACATTGAAACATTATCAAAAGCGCTTCAATAAAAAGCAAAACGCCTGGGAATCATTTCCCAGGCGTTTTTTTGATTTGACTCTTTTCTAAAAGATTGTTGCTTTTGGTGGATTTTTTGTATTTTGCCTCCATTGGCAGGTTGATTGGAGTGTAAGGTGCGAGACTCCAGCGGGATCAGCGTGACAGGTGAGACACAGCAGATGCTGTGCAGCAAGGTGGCTCACCGCACGCCCCGCGGAAAGCGAGCATCCTGAAACGGAGATCAACTACCTTCAAAATCAACAAAGCTTACCAAAACAGCCTTTGATTTTAAATCGCATCAAGCATTTTAAACTGTGAAACCACGAGGTGATAATAAACCCCTTCATCATCCATGAGTTCGTTATGATTTCCTTGCTCAATGATTTCTCCATGATCCAGGACAACGATATTATCTGCTTCCCTGATTGTGGAAAGTCTGTGCGCTATAATAATAGCTGTTCTTCCATTCAGTAAAGTCATAAGAGCCGTTTGGATTTTTTGTTCAGATTCTGTATCGATGCTTGCTGTCGCTTCATCCAGAATTAGAATATCGGGGTCAGCGAGTAAAGCACGTGCAAAGGAAAGCAGCTGCCTCTCTCCTACTGATAAAACATTCCCTCGCTCTTCAACCTCTGTTTCATAACCATCAGAAAGTTTTTCAATAAAAGCATGTGCTCCTACCGCTTTCGAAGCGTTTTTAACTTCTTCATCAGTCGCATCAGGTCTTCCGAACCGGATGTTCTCTATGATCGTTCCCGAAAAGATGAAGGTATCCTGAAGAACTACACTCACCTTTTCACGAAGGCTGCCTAAGCTGGCATCTTTCAAGTTTACACCGTCGATCAAAACATCACCTGAAGTTGGATCGTAGAATCTGCTCACCAGGTTTGCGATCGTGGTCTTACCTGACCCTGTATGACCCACAAGAGCTACAGTCTGACCTGCCCCAATCGTCAGGTCGATTCCTTTTAATGCTTTTCGTTTATCATCATAAGAGAATTCAACGTTTTTAAACTCAATTTCTCCTTTTATTCTTGAAAACTCAAAGGCACCTTTTTTCTCGTGAACATTAGGCTGTTCATCCAAAAATTCAAAGATTCGTTCAGATGAAGCCATTCCTACTAAAAGCTGATTATACACTTGCCCTAAACGGGAGATCGGCTCCCAGAACATCCCCAGATAAAATGCAAAGGTAACAAAAACACCGATTTCCAAAGCTTCACCCTGAATCAAGTAAGCCCCAAACCATAATAATATCGCTGTACCGATCGCGTTAGACATTTCTACAAAAGGACGGAACAAAGCATTTTGCTGTGTTGCCGTTTTCCAGCTGTCATATGTCTCATTATTTACTCCGTTAAAAAAGCTCATGTTTTCTTTTTCTTGTGTATAAGACTTTGTAACTCTTATCCCCTGAATACTTTCGTTCAGATGCGAGTTCAGCTTTGCCTGCTTAATGCGGACAACCTGCCAGGAACGTCTTATTTTCTTTCTTAAGCTTGTAGAAATGAAGAACATCAGCGGTAAAATCACCATTATTGCCAGAGTCAGCTCTGGACTGTACACAAACATGATTACGATGATACCAAAAAGCATGATTACATCCATAAGTACGTTGATAACACCGTTTGTAAATAGATCCTGCAGGGAGTTAACATCGTTGATGATCCGAACGAGTATCGATCCTGCCGAACGCTGATCAAAGAAACGATGTGACAGTCGCTGGATATGTTTGAACAGATGCTGGCGAATATCATAGATCACATATTGTCCCAGATAATTCATCCATCGTATCCGGAGTGTATTCGCTCCCCATGAGATAAGATAAAGAGCCGATATAGCAATGATTAATTTAATTAGAAGTGATGTATCTTTGTTCTTTATCGCATGATCAAACGTCAGCACCCCAATGAATACAGGAACAGCAAGTCTGACTGCAGTTGTGACCATCATCGCTAAAAACGCTTTAGGAAGCAGGTTTTTGCTGTATGGTTTCATATAGCCGAACAGCCTGATGATCTGACTCCAGTTAAACGGTTTGTCGATCACCTGCTCGGAAGAATAACGGAAACGGGCTGATTTTTTTCTCTTATCCATTTCTACACCCCCTGCCCGTTATTTTGAAACACTTTATTTTTGTCTTGATATTGGATGTCATAGATTCTGCGATAGTTTCCTGACCCTTTCTGAATAAGTTCCTCATGAGTTCCCCGCTCTATGACCGCCCCTTCATTAAGGACCAATATTTCATCCGCATGTTTTAAAGATGAAATACGATGAGCGATAATAAAAGTCGTCCGATCATCCATGACTTCTTTTAAAGCACGCTGTATTTCAAACTCTGTTTCCATATCAACTGCACTTGTTGCATCATCTAATATGAGAATGGCTGGATCGATAAGGATGGCTCTGGCAATGGAAATCCTCTGTTTTTGTCCTCCAGAAAGACCAAGCCCTCTCTCCCCTAAAATCGTATCGTACCCGTCAGGGAGTTCCATGATAAAGTCATGAGCCTGTGCGCGTTTTGCTGCATCTACAATCTCATCCATATCAGCGTCAGGGTTGCCATAGGAAATATTGTCCCTGATCGTCGATGAAAACAAGAATGACTCCTGAAGTACAGTTCCGATATTTTTTCTTAACGTATTAAGCGAGTATTTTTCTAACGGCTTGCCATCGATTAAAATTCTTCCAGACTCCGGTTTGTAAAACCTGGATAAAAGCTGGGTGATGGATGTCTTCCCAGAACCAGTTGCCCCGATCAGCCCTATCGTATGACCTTGTTTAACAGTAAAAGTAATATCTTTTAAAGCATCCTTTTTTTCATTTTTATAACGATGTGTCACTTGTTCAAACATTACTTCTCCATCCAGACGAACCATTGCTGTATCACGGTCTTCGCCTTCTAACTCAAGAGGTTCA
The DNA here is from genome assembly GCF_001642935.1 of Fictibacillus arsenicus. NCBI lineage: Bacteria > Bacillati > Bacillota > Bacilli > Caryophanales > Fictibacillaceae > Fictibacillus > Fictibacillus arsenicus. The sequence continues at coordinate 1,487,583 of NZ_CP016761.1, read as the reverse complement.
TCTAATACTTCAAGAAGGCGTTCCCCAGAAGCTTTTGATTGTGAGAAGGTATTCATGATAAACCCTAAATTCATGATAGGACCCATGATGTACCACACAAGACTGAAGAAAGCGACTAGTTCTCCTGCAGTAAGATCACCGTTGATAACCAGATAACCACCATACGCAAGCAAAAGAACGACTGACAAGTTCCCGATCAGCTCCATGATTGGAAAATATCGCGCCCAGATATGTGATGTGTTCAAAAACTGAGATTTGTAGTCTTCGTTCGACGTATCGAATTTACCAATCTCAAAATCTTCTCTCGACAATGACTTAACTGTGTTGATACCACTAATGTTTTCCTGAACTTTAGTGTTAAGGTTAGCCATTGATTTTCGTATTCCCCTGAATGCGGGATGTACTTCTTTATCAAACTTGTAAACAACGATTGCGAGGAATGGCATCATACAAAGTGTAATGATTGCCAGCGGGATCGAATAGAAGAACATTACGGAAAGACTGAATGCAATGATTAGAACGAAATTGATAAGCTGGGAAAATCCAAATGAGAGGAAGAACCGAAAACCCTCTACATCTGCTGTCAACCGGGACATGAGGTCTCCCGTTTTTGCATTATCATAATAACTGAAAGGCAAAAATTGAAGCTTCTCATACAGAGATTCACGGAGCTGGAAAACGGAGCTGATTCCAAACAAATCCCCAAAATATTGATGACAATATGTAGCTGCTCCTTTTATTCCCATAAGTACGATAAAGCCGATTGCCACGTAAGGAACGAATGAATATTCTCCTTTTATAATGATTTCATCGATGGTAAACTGCAGAACCATCGGATACACAACCGTAATGGCTGATACCAGAATCAAAGTCAGGATCGACCAGTAAAAATATTTTTTATAAGGCCAATAAAAGTCTTTTAATCTTTTAAACGTATCCAAATCTTCACCTTCCCCCTTCTGAAAAAACAAAAGACAATATACATCATATAACAGAATAGTTAGAAAAAACTAGACATTTGCTCGAGTTTTCTAAAAAAAGACATTTGTTAACAATAAACTTTATTAATTAATTTCACTTTCCTATCCTACAAAAAAAAGCCCCGAATTATTCGAGGCTTTTTAGCTTTTCATTTATTCATTTCTAAAAGCTTGCTGTGTGTATACACTTTGTGAATACACTTCCATGCAATTTCATGGTACGTGTTCTTATATTTATTACACTTTCGCTCAGACTTATTGATTTACGCTCAAAAACGCCGAGTTACGCTCAAACTACCTTTAATTTCGCTCAAAATCTTTCTTTTTCGCTCAAAGTCGCCTTGGAAGCAACGTGTGAGCGGAAAATCAACCACTTCGAACAACCTATCTTTTTCTTCTAAAAGCAAAGAAAGAAACTATAGCAATTAAAATAACTAATCCAATCGTCAATGGCCCAAAATAGCTCGGATTGCCAGGCTGTTGTTCTTCCTTATCTTGCTCAGGTAGGATTTGTTCGGTATTATCTTGATTTTGTTCTGGTTCTTCTTTTGGCTGAGCCTGTTCCGGCCGATCTACCGAGAACGAGTAGTTCCCCTCGATTACATGACCGTCTGCTCCGATTATTTTGTATTCAACTGTATAATTGCCGTTTTCAAGCCTATTGTTCATTTTCCCCGTCATTTGATTATCTTCAATACTAATCTGGAGGGGAATTTCTTCATTTTCGTTTTTCAAGTTCATGGTGCTTAACGATTCAATTTTCGTTGAAAACGTTAAAATCACTGCTTCAAGATCTGTGGTAACCTTCTCCCCTTTTGCAGGTGTCGCAGATTCAAGATCTGAGTGAGCAAATACGGATGAAGGCACATTTAATACAATGACAAATAATAAAAGAAAGGATAAGACCGTTTTTTTCATAATTGGCTCCCTGTATGAATTTTTTCTATCTATTTACTATTTAAACAAAGATAGAATACCCTCACAAGTATTCACTCTTTACAAATCGTTGACATTTCCAGTGATAAACATACATATTAAGCCTATTTTGCTGTATTTTCCGCTCCTGCCCACTTCGAAAATTAAAACAGGCATAGAATGTATGGAATTAACAATTGCAAGAATTAAAGGAGGAAAAATCGATGGGTTTTGCTCATGGCAATTCTTTTGCGTTGGTAGTAGTGTTGTTTATTCTATTGATTATTGTAGGGGCAGCTTGCTTCTGCTAATAAGAAATAGCAAACACAAAAAAAGCCGGATTCGTCCGGCTTTTTTTGTGTTTATAAAAGAAAAACTCAGCATTATTGTGCAGAGCCTTCTGTTTCTTCTTTTTCTTTTTCCATATTTCCGTTAACGGTAGCCGCGTTTTCGCCGTATTCTTTCTTAAGGTCCCAATAGGCCTCTAACGCACGCTGACCGATGTATTTGTTGATTCGCTGATTACCGTTTCGTGGTGTACCTTCAGGAACCACGACTGCGAATGCAATCTCCGGGTTCTCAAATGGTGCATAGCCAACTAGTGTTAAGTTATGTTTCTCTGTAACCTGCCCTGTTTGAGGGTGTTTAATCCTACGCTGAGCTGTTCCTGTCTTCCCGGCAGGGTTATGATACTTTTCAACATCGTCAAAATATCCTTTTGCCGTCCCGCCAGGAGCATGCATTACTTGCCAGAATCCTTGCTGCACGCGTTTGATATATTTTTCATCAACATCGAGTTTGTTCAAGATGATTGGTTCAAAACGTTTGAGCAACTTCCCGCCATTTTCTTCATCGGATGCAGGTTCACGAATTTCTCTTACAAGCTGCGGTTTAACACGATATCCCCCATTTGCAATGGTTGATACATATTGTACAAGCTGCATTGTCGTATATGTGTCAAACTGGCCGATTCCTAAATCGTAAAGTGTAGCCGATTCACCTTCTGGCGGTTTTCCTTCATAACCTGTTGCTTCTTTGGGAAAGTCTATTCCGGTTTTAACACCTAATCCAAATTGACTATACATATAGCGTGCTTCTGCATACGTTTCTGTCCAATGCTCGGGTCCAATCATCCGGTCCATGATATTGAACATATATACGTTAGAGGACATTTTTAAAGCATCTAAATCATTGATCCAGCCCATGTTCTTCCATGATGATTTATTCATGCCATTTTTAGTAAATGGAGTATCAAATATTTGTTCTCCCATACCAACAAGTCCTTTTTGTAACCCTGCTAAAACCGTAGCTCCCTTTACAGTTGATCCCATTTCATAGGAATTAAACAATGCACCGTACTCATCGTTGATGAACTTACCATCTTCGTATCTTTTACCTGCTATACCTTTGACTTCTCCTGTTTTCGGATTGATCATAACGATATAAGCTGATTTGAGCAACTCATTGCCTGGAAGGGGTTTAGCTTTTAAGATCTCTTCCTCTAAAATACGTTCTAATCTAAATTGAAGCTCCATGTCCAAAGTCAGAACGATATCTTTTCCACGCTGACCAGCTATTGATTTCGGTTCACCAATCGTTTGCCCCGTTTTAGGGTTTGTAAGATAAACAGACTTCTCCTTCATTCCTCTAAGCACTTGCTCATACTGAACTTCAAGACCACTGACTCCTACTTGATCACTTCTGTCATAGCCGAGGCTCGAAAAATATTCCATTTTGCTTTTAGGAATTTGTTTCACAGCACCAAATATCGCTGATTCTCCATAAGGATATATTCTTTTAGAGTCTGCCATAATATCGATGCCAGGCAGGTCGCCAAGATTTTCAGATATGATGGAAACCTCTTCGTTCGTCAAATTTGTTTTAATTCTTTGAGCTGAGTATGCATAGCCTGAATCCATTGCCCGTTTATAGGCTAGTATTTTTAAATCTTCACTTGTAAGACTCTTGATTTCTTCTTCGGTGATCTTATCAACAAGTGCTTTGTATTGTTCCTTGTCACTTAATTTCTTCTCTTTCTTGCTTAAGCGTTCTTCCATTAATTCCGTGATATCATTCTGTGCGATAAAATAATCTTTTTTATCACGTTCAGTTATCTTTTTCTCCTGCTCTTCAGTTACACCTAGTCTTTTAGCAAGCCATTTTGCGATACGCATCGTGTCATCGGCTTTTGTATCTACTGTCTTTGTATATGTGAGAGAAAAAAATGGTTTGTTTCCTACCACTTCACGAAAGTTGCTGTCGAGCAGCTTTCCGCGCGGGGCTTCTTTTCTAGCAATCACTTCTTCTACAGCCTCAGACTCCAATCGTTTTTCTTCTCCGTTCACGATCTGGAGTACACCAAGCCTGAGAATAAGAATCGAAAATAGAAAAAATACGATTAAAAACAAGACATTTAAACGAAAGGGTACTTGCGTTTTTTTCTTCTTTCTTTCCGGATCCGCTTTCGTTACCATCATTCCGCTCCTTTTGGAAATTTTCCCGTTAATTTTACAATTATATTACAAAAGCATCTATGTATAGATTACTAGATGTTGACCAAAATTCCAACATAATCATGAAAAAAAACCTTATCTTTTTTTGATAAGGTTTTGGCTTGCGTTATTCAGCTGTAATCATTAATTTTTCCGTTGGGACAGGTTTACCGAAATAATAGCCTTGTGCAAGCTGTACTCCATAATGACGAGCAAGGTCTGCCTCTTCTTTTCTCTCGATACCTTCTGCTAAAACGATCGCCCCTATCTCGTTTGCCACCTGAACAATTTGTTTGATCATATGTTGTTTTTCTATATCTTCGTCACAGAACGAACAAAAAAGAATTGCAAACTTTTGTAAAATTTGCTATTTTATAATTCTGCGCTCTGAAATTACAGCTTTATAAAGGGGGACTTATGGTTTATTGGATTCTGTTACAAAAAAGCTTTATGACTAATATGCAATATAAAGTTGCCCATCTCATTAACAATGCGGCAAGTGCAATCTTTGGCTTTGTATTCATTGCAATCTGGGCAGGTGTTTTGCAAGGAAAAGAACAGAGCAGTCCCTATGATGTAATGGACATGACATATTACATAGCTGCTGCACAATGCATCCTTTGGCTTTCCGGATTTTTAACAGCAGGACTCAACATTCAAAACGGTGTCCGAAACGGAGCCATCTCATTAGAACTTGCCAGACCAACAAACTTTTTTCTGTACGTTACCTCACAAGAAGCCGGACGGCTCGTTTATAATTTCTTCTTTCGTTCGATTCCGATCGGACTCGTTTTTGCATTAACCGTCGGCTTTTATGTACCTCAACATTTATCAAGCTATCTTTTCATAAGTATTTCAGTACTTCTCGCTATTATTATATCTGTTAATTTACACTATCTGGTAGGAATTAGTGCTTGCTGGACGACGGAAGTCGCCTGGGCACATTTCGTAAACTTCACCTTATTAGCCGGTCTCGGCGGACAGATGGTACCTATCGATTTTCTTCCGGCACCTTTGTCAACTTTGACACAGTACTTGCCTTTTGCAGGAGCCATCTATTATCCAGTCATGGTTTTCCTTGAAAAAGCATCAAATGATGTCATCTGGTTTCAGCTATTCTGGGCTATAGCATTAACTTTGCTGAATCTATGGATTACCGAAAGAGCACGCCAAAAATTAGAGATTCAAGGAGGATAAGCTATGAATCTTTATTTGAAGCTGTTATCAGGAAGCTTGCGTTCCCGCATGCAATATAAAATGAATTTTCTCGTATCCTCTCTTTCATATGGATTGATAATGGCTGTTGATTTCGTTTTGCTCGCGGCGATCTTACAGCGTTTTGATGATGTGAAAGGCTGGAATCTTTATGAAGTAGGCTTGCTTTACGGTATTTCTTCTGTAGCAATAACGCTTTACAGAGTGTTTGGTGTAGAGATTCATAATTTTGAAAGATACATGGTAGAAGGAGAGTTTGATAGCCTCCTTATTCGCCCAGTCTCTCCACTTTCACTGCTCTTAACTAAGAACCTTGACCTGTCACGGATCGGAGGAACCGCTCAAGGCGTTATCATTCTTGTTATTTCTATTATCGGACTCAGCCTGGAGAGTTTTGATATGCTTCTGCTTCTGCTGTACTTGCCTGTTTCCATTGCATCTGGTGTAGTGATCTGTTTTTCTCTTGGACTCCTGACAGCAACTCTCGCGTTCTGGACGCAGCGAATTAAAGATTTCCAGACCTTCACACTTTATGCACCATTTAATGCAGCAAACTATCCGATGAACATCTACCCCGGATGGTTAAAGATTATTTTCTTCACTGTCATTCCAGTTGGGTTTATGAACTACACGCCTATCCTATTCTTATTAAATAAAGGCGGCAACATATGGAACCTGGCATGGCCGCCGGCAGTTGCTCTCGTTTTTTTATGTTTATCATTGCGTTTCTGGCAGTTTGGAATTCGGCACTACCACAGTACAGGCAGTTAAGGAGGAACATATGATAGTTGCAGATCAATTAAACAAGCACTTTAAAATCTATGAAACGAAAAAAGGATTCATCGGTTCATTTACTTCCCTTCTATCTACCAAACATCATGTTGTAAAAGCTGTAAATGATATTTCTTTTAACATTCAAGAAGGTGAATTTGTCGGTTACATTGGTCCGAACGGTGCAGGAAAATCAACAACGATTAAAATGCTGTCAGGTATTCTTCATCCAACTGGCGGAAGCATTAAGGTGGCAGGTCTGAGTCCTCAAAAAAGAAGAAAAGACGTTGCCAAAAAGATTGGCATCGTCTTCGGGCAGCGGACACAGCTATGGTGGGATCTTCCCTTAAGGGATTCTTTTGATATTTTAAAAGAGATGTACAAAGTACCTGATACTAAATATCAAGCGTTTTTAAAGCTGTATGATGATATGCTGCAGATCGGACAGTTTATGAATACACCTGTGCGAAAACTTTCCCTCGGACAGCGCATGCGGGGAGATCTTGCTGCGGCTATGATTCATAATCCAGATGTACTTTTTTTGGATGAACCGACGATCGGTCTCGATGTAAATGCCAAAACAAGCATCCGGTCTTTCTTGAAAGAACTCAACACAAACGAAAAGAAAACCATCCTCTTAACGACACATGATATGGATGACATCGAACAGCTGTGCAGCCGGGTAATTGTGATCAATCATGGGCAGATTGTGCTTGATGGTTCTCTTGAAGATCTAAGACATAATATCGGATTGCCGAGCGTGATAGAAGTGCAATACAGGGAGATGCCCAAGCATTTGCCGGCTGAATTAGACGGTATCGAAAAAATGCGCTGGGAAGATGACAAACTTATACTCATGTATGACCGGTCTGTTCTTTCTTCCCCTTCATTGCTTCAAGAGGTTGCAAAGTGGGGCGAACCGGTTGATATTCAGATGAAAGAACCGGATATAGAAGAAGTGATTCAAAAAATATATTAAGAATAACAAAAGCTGGCTGCAAGGTTCTGAGAGAAACCCCGCATGCCAGCTTTCTTATTTAATGGCTCTTTTAAAAGATTATTGCTTCTAAGTATTTTGCAACCTTTCTTCATTGACAAGTTGATTGGAGTGCAAGGTGCGAGACTCCTACGGGATAAGCGGGACAGGTGAGACCCCAGCAGGCTTGATTAGCCTAGGGGGCTCACCGCACGCCCCGTGGAAAGCGAGCACCCTGGAACGGAAATCAACCACTTACAAGAGCAACTAGTTGTTAAGCCAGTTTCTTAAGTTGTCCAGCTGATCGATTGCATCTTTTCTGCCATGTTCATAAAGAACTCCGAGCCTTTTCGGGTCACGTTCTATCCGCTTTACTTTCATCTTTTCTAAAGGTCGCAGTACGAACAGGTTTCCTTTTCTCTCTTCTTCTTCAATGTAATCCAGCGTTTCATTGTACTTGAGGTAGCGTCCTCGCAAACTTTCATCTAACCCTGTGTATTCTGGATAAAAACGCTTAGTGACCCACGTCATTTTTGGCTTTTTCTTTCGGTAGCCATGATTTTGAGTAAGGACGACTACACCTTTTCTAACTCCATCTTTCATCGCTTTATGAACAGGAATCGGATCGGCAATGCCTCCATCCATCACATGTTTGCCTTCCAGCTCAACCATTGGTGCAATGAACGGAATGGAAGAGGATGCTCTTAATACCATTGAGATGTCCATTTTATTATAGTCTTCTCTGCTCAAGTAAACCGGTTCACCTGTTCTGCAGTCCGTAACAACGACCACAAATCTTTCTTGAGATCCTTTAAACGCTTCATAATCAAATGGAACAAGACGGTTTGGAAGTTCATTGAAAATAAAATCCATACCGAACAGACCTTTTTTCTTAAACAGCCAGTTCTTATAAGAAATATACTCTGGATGTGAGCTATATTCCAGGTTCACCGTACGATTTCTTCCATGCTGTCTCGATAAATAGGACACCGCATTACAAGCTCCTGCAGAAGCCCCGATCACATAAGGAAAATAAAGATCATTTTCCATAAATACATCGAGAACACCAGCTGTATAAACGCCGCGCATTCCCCCACCCTCAAGAATTAATCCGGAGTTTTCCAAAACCCTGCACCACCTATTGTTAACAAACTTTATTATTTGTGCTTTTAATTATAGAAAAAATCCACCTGTAAAATCCAGCGAAAAGTTTGAATAAAAAAAAGCCGCCTCCTAAATAAGAGACAGCTGAATGTGCTTACTGAAAATATTTTGCTAGTCCGTTCGTAATACCAGAAGCCGCTTTAGACTGAAAGGAGTCAGTTCTTACCGTCATTTCGTCGAATGAATTTGAAAGAAACCCTAACTCCACTAATACGGCTGGCTGTTTATTCTCGCGCAATACATGGAAGTTTCCAAATCTGACATTCCCGCCAGAAAGACCAGTACCTGCTTGAAGAAGGCCAGAATGAACGGAATCTGCAAGTTTGATGTCCTTTTGACCGTAATAAAACGTTAAGAGCCCGGAAGCCCTTGTATCCAGAGCTGAATTGTAATGAAGACTAATAAAGGCATCTGCAAAATGATAATGGCTTATTTCTACACGCTTATTTAAAGAAAGATAATTGCTGTCACTACGTGTAAGAATAACCACAGCAGCTGCTTTACTCAGCTGTGTTGCTAAAAGTCTTGCACTCATGAGTGTAAGTTCTGATTCATGCGTTCCATGGTTTTTCCCAAGTGCACCTGGATCATGCCCGCCATGACCTGGATCAATGACAATGCGTTTTCCTTTTAATCCGTTCGTTGAAGGTTTCGGCGAAGTTGTTCCTGTATTGCTGTTAGGTGAAGACGAATTCTGCTGAATGGCAACAAGCCAGCCTGCTATCCATGCGTTATTTCCGTTAGGAAGTCTAAGCTGCACCCAATCATTTTTTGATTGAATATAAGCATACTCATCTCCTTGATTGGCTTTTCCAATAATGAGGTAAGCTGTCGATGGACCTTGTCGAATGTTTACTCCGTCTGTCATTACCACTACTTTTTTCAGTACGGAAGCAGGCGGTGCGGAAGGCGGTTTTGTTTCTGGCTTAGGTGCTGTAGTCACTAGAGAGCTCCCGCTTTGTACAGAAATATATTTAGTGGATGCCCATCCCTTTTTTCCATCTGAAGTCTGAATAGATGACCATCCGTAAGATTCAGATAGAATTTGAACAGCTGTTCCGTACTTTAATGAACCTATAATAGGTGCATTCAGATCTCCGGAAGATCGGAAGTTTAAATAAGTCGCTGTTACGGATCCCCATTTTCCATTATTATTATTGTTTGTGTTCCCTGAATTATTGTTGACTGGTTTCTGGGCAACTGGAGGCTGTGAAGTTTGCTCCAGCAGATATGCATTGCTTACCCAGCCGGATATCTTTCCATATGTAATTGATGACCATTTGCCATCTTGATTTTGTATCGTTACAACTGTTCCGTTCTTAAGTGATCCTACAATAGTATGCTGAAGGCTTGGTCCTTTTCTGACATTTAAAGAAGTAGCTGTAACCTTTGCTTGCTTAGCTGCGGGTTTCTCTGTTTTTGGCGGCTGGGATGATGGTGCCGAACCATTCTTCACCTTCAAAAATTCTGCGCTCACCCATCCTTTTTTGCCGTTGAAGTTGATGTTTGCCCATCCCTTTTCCGTTTTCAGCACTGTTACGGTGTCTCCGTTTTTCAGTGAACCTATCTTTTTGGCTGAAAGAGCTGGTTCTGAGCGAACATTTAAGCTCGTAGCATTTACAGTTGCTTTACTCTCAGCAGATGCTGAAATCGCCGGAATCAATGACAGTATGAGGAAGGAACACAAAATCAAGTTAACCAGTTTAACGTTTGCTTTCACCTGTTTCAACTCCTATTTGGACGTCTTTTCTTGCTGTATAGCTTATATCGACACTGCTCCAGCTATCATAAAGCCTTTTTTCGCCAAAATAGGAGAAATCCCTTCAAATTATTTACCAAAATTTATACTTTTTTCTATATATTTCTACATTGTTAAACAAAGGCTTTTTTCTAAAAATAGTTGCTTATGATTCTTTTTATGAAGATACTTCGTTGACAAGTTGATTGGAGTGGAAGGTGCGAGACTCCTGCGGGACGAGTGGGACAGGTGAGACTCCTAAAGGCGCAAAGCGTCAGGAGGCTCACCGCCCGCCCCGCGGAAAGCGAGTACCTAGAGCGGAAATCAACATCTTTCAATAGCAAAAAAGTCTACAGCCCAGACGAAAGAAAAAACCCTTGCATCTGCAAAGGTTTTACCAACTATTAAATGAGTCCAAAATGTTTTAGTCCATAATAGATTCCGTCTTCATCGACTGATTTTGTTACAAAGTCAGCGGCTTCTTTCGCTTCTTTCATTCCATTTCCCATCGCAATACCGGTTCCTGCCGCATTCAGCATCTCGATATCATTCAATGCGTCACCGAATGCAAATACGTTTTCAGGTTTCATGTTCATCTGTTTAATAAAGGCTTCAATCCCTTTTGCTTTTGAACCACCGGTTGGCAGGATATCCAGTGCATCCTCATGCCAGCGGATAAAATCAAACGTTCCTTTATACCCTTCACGGTAAGCTTTCTCATGCTGTTCTTGACAGAACAATAGTACCTGATAGACTTCATTGTCTTTATAGAAGCCAGGTTGATAGAGCGGATAATTTGGCATAAGGTTGAAAGTACAGTTTTTTATGATTTCATGATCATCTGCGTTGCAAGTAGCTTTTTGATGGTCAAGATAGACAAGGGGATGACCTGCAGTTTCTGCTTCTTTTTCAATTTTAGTAATGAATTCAGCTGGCAGAGGTGTCTTATGGATCACTTCATCTTTAAATACAACAAATGAACCGTTAAAGCTGACGAATGAATCAACACCAAGTTCCTCTCGAATAGGTTCGAACATGAATGGACCGCGTCCAGTAGCAATAGCCACATGCACACCATTTTTCTGCAGCTGGCTGATGCTTTCTGTCGTGCTTTCCGGAATCTTTTTTTCATCGTTTACTAGTGTTCCGTCTATATCAAAAAATACAATTTTATCGTTCATTTCGCATCTACTCCTGTTGTAAGTTGTACCCTACCATAGTGGTACGATTCAGAAAAAAAGTCAAATGTGCGATACAAAAAAGCTATTTATTGACAGTCTGATTAATTTTGAGAATTCCTTTTTCCGGCATAGATAATAAGAACACAGTTAATATGATCAGCATACCACCTGCCGATTGGAAACTGCCGAACGCGGTACCGAGCCAGACAACTGAAACAATTGTGGCTACTAATGGTTCAGCACTTCCAAGCAGGCTTGTTTCGGTTGAAGAAATGTATTTCAAACTATCTAAATACAGATAAAACGGCAACAGCGTTCCAAAAATAACGACGAACGCAAGCATCCAAAAAAGAGATGGTGTCCAGTCAATGAATCCCGCTTGCCAAGGCTGTGTCCATACAGAAACTGCTAATCCGCCTAAAAGCATCGCCCAGCCCGTAATTGCAGCAGATGCGTAAAGTTTTAATAACCCGACTGGATATACGGTATACACGGCAACCGAAACACCAGAAAGCACACCCCAGAAAATGGCATCTTTAGATACGGTTATGTAATCCAGCTTTCCATTTGTTAATAGCAGAAATGTCCCTGTAAGTGCCATCAACACGGCGATCCATTCTTTTCGCTTCGGCCATTTTAAGAACTTCAATGCAAAATAAATCGTGATAAAAACAGGACCTAAAAACTGAAGAAGCGTCGCTGTCGGTGCGTTTCCAGCCTCAATGCTTAAGAAAAACGTCAGCTGTGCGCCAAGCATTCCCGTTAAAGAAAAAACAAGCAAATCTAAGCGGTCTCTTTTGTTCTTCCAAACTGAAAAAATATTATTGTTAAAGGAGACTAAGATTAAAAGCAGCAACCCTGCCATCACCATACGAACGGATACAAGCCATGTCGCTGTCACTGCGGTATGAGAGAAAATCCACTCTGCAGCATTTCCTGAAAATCCCCAAAGCGAAGCACCGGTTAAAGCTAATGCTATCCCTTTCCATTTCGTGATGTTTTCTTTGTTCTTAAGCCCCATCTCTCCACCCGCTCTCTTAAATGCATCGATATTCTATACATATCTGTAAAATTCCTTCTCTATTATAAATCCAAAATCTTAAAATAGCAGGTGGAAAATTCAAAAAGAAAAACACCGACTGGAAATCAGTACAGTGCTTTTCTTGAAAATAAAAATAGGGGGATGATTTATCATACGAAATCCTAAGGTTTTTGTGTGGGTTATGTAAAAAATATGCGAATACCTATCTAATTAATGACTTATAAAAATATTTTCCAACAGATGCATATTTTTGTAAAAGATATACAAACTAGTATTACAAGGAGGTGATACATATGGCACGTAACAACAACTCTAATGAATTAGTAGTAGCTGGAGCACAAGCAGCTTTGGATCAAATGAAGTATGAAATCGCTTCTGAGTTTGGTGTTCAACTTGGACCAGACACAACATCCCGTGCGAATGGATCTGTTGGTGGTGAAATCACTAAACGTCTTGTTCAAATGGCTGAGCAGCAACTAGGTGGCGGATACCGTCGCTAATCGCGAGTTTTTTGATTAAAACTGGACTGTACTCCTGGGAGTCAGTCCTTTTCATATTTTAGGATATTTGAATTTTACGGTACGTGTTCTTTTATTTATTACACGTACGCTTAAAAAAAGCTCGCTACGCTCAGAATCGTATATCTTCGCTCAAAATATCTTATTTTTCGCTCAAACTGCTCCTAGTTTCGCTCAACTCTACCCGCGTTTCGCTCAAACCTGTACTTTTACATAACAAATGGTCGTGTAAAATATGATAAATAGACAAAAAAAACTGACCAAAAGGGAGTTTTCATGTCCTTTTAGCCAGTTCTTCTATTTTTTATTTTACTTTATCCAATTTCACCTGAATCAGTACCGGATCATGGTCACTTGCACGTCCATGTTGTTCCATGAACTGTGAGTTGATATGAACAATATCAACCTTTGTTTTCTTCGCCATGTTGTTGGTTACTAAAATATGATCCAGAACTTGTGCGTTACCCTGGTATGAGTATGTGAAACGCTCATTAAATGGCACTTTCTCAACCATATTAGTAAGCTCATTCCCTTTTAAAATTTCAAGTGATTCTGTGAATTCAAAATCGTTGAAGTCTCCAAGAAGAACTACCTTTGCATTCTTGTCCTCTTCTTTTACATCCTTAACAAAACCGTTTACGATATCAGCAATTGCTAAACGTTGTTCTTCGCTCCCTAAGAATGGAGGCTGGTTCTTACCAAATAATGGCTGGTCACCGCCTTTGGAGTTAAAGTGGTTCGCAACCACAATTACACTCTCACCGTTAAACTCAAACTGTGCTGCTACCGGCTTGCGGCTGTCTTCAAAAGCTACATTGGTTGGATCAATACGTCCTGGATTTAGTGTAAGTTTCCCATCCTTATATTCTACTGCTTCTGTTGCCGTTCCTTTTGTTCCCTCTGTAAGTGAAACGCGTTCAGGATTGTAGATGAATCCTACACGAATGTTACCACCTGGCTGTCCGCCGTCTTGATTGTTTTCAGGAGCAATATCTGTGTATACATATTCTGGTCCGCCTTGAGCTGCAATTTCAGCTATTAAACGGTCAGCACTTTCTTTTGCATCAGTAGTTCCATCATTTGTAGAACCGTTCCCATCTTGCATTTCAACAAGACCTACAATATCAGGAGACTTTAGGTTTTGAACGATTGATTCAGCTATTCTCATAACCTTTTCATCTGAAGTTCCCTTTTCATTGGCTGAAAAATTCTCAACGTTAAAGCTAGCAATTGTTAGTTCTTTATGTTTTTCGTGAATACGAGTGATTTCTCTTTTTGTGTTGCCTTCAACAAACGCTGGAAGGTCTTCCGCATCCGTCAATACTTTATAGTTGCTAAAACCATAGCTTACAACACCAGTAATAGCCCCTTCAAAATAATCACCTGATTTGGCAACAAAATCTTCATCGCCCATATCTACGAAAATACGTTCAGGATTGTAATCAAATTCAGTAATATTTAACGCGCCAGCAGAATTAAGTCTGCTGTATTCACCGCGATCTGGAAGAACAACAAGTTCACCATACTTTTGCGGCGCAATAACAGCCGGATTATTAATTTCTACAAGCATACCTTCTAAACTTTCATAAAAATCTATTCCATCTTCATTTGGATCGAATTCTTCAAAATTATCATTATCAATAATTTTTGTCGGCTGCTGCAAGCCGAACATGCCGATTACGATAGACTCAGGAAGTTCTTGTCCTTCTTCGAGTGTTGCTACCTGACCTTTATCAGCATTGATTTCAGTCATTGCAAGATCTGTTCCTAATTTGTCAGAGTACCCTTCTAGCACCCATTCTTTAACTTGACCATTTACGGAAACGACATTGCCTTCCGTTTGTTCATGACCCGGCTTATATACAAGAATTCCTTCAGATGTATTAGAATCGTTATCTGGTACTAAATCTTGCAAGTAGAAGTTTCTGTCATCTACCACTTTTGTTACGATGCCTTCTACACCTTCAACTACTTTATTTGCAACAGGAGAATTGTGACCGGCACCTTGGATATCATGAATGCGAAGTCCTGAAAGTGCTACTTGATATTTAAATTCAGCAATGCTGCTGTCTTTCAATCCATCTTTAACAGCTAAAGCTTTTATAGTTACATCTTCATTAATCGTAATTGGAGCAGAGTAAAGCGTGCTATCCGCAGTTGGGTTTGAGCCATCTACTGTGTAATAGATTGCTGCATCAGGTGTTGCAGTTGAAAGTGTTACTTGAGTTCCTTTAGAAACTACTTGTCCTTCAACTGAAGATTTTACTTCTTCTACTTGAGGTTCAGGAGGTGTGCCATCGACAAAAGAGAAAGAAGTAGCGTCCTTGTGGCCAGGTGCTGTAAAGTAAGCTTTTAAATTCCCAGTAATTTGTATTTTTTTCCCTAAATTTTCAGGGTGAGTTTTCAGGTTTAAATCCGCTCTAACATCTGTTGTTAATTGCACCGGTAATATTTTTGCAATGTTTTTTTCATCTGGAGAATCAGCAAGTGCTAAATTATACTCGGTATTAAAAGGTGCCTCATAATCACAAGTTATATTTCCATTATTACCACTCGAAACAATCCCAACTATATAACCTTCAACAGTCGCCGTTCCAGTATTATTTGCAATAGCCTCGCTTACGGTAATTACGTCAGCCGCTGATGCTTGCTGCATAGGTAATATTAAACTGATTACCATAGCAAAAATGATACTTATATTTGTGAGTTTTTTCGTCTTTCTTTTTAACACAACCGTCCACCTGCCTATGTTTTATTATGTAAAACTTAGTAAATCCATGAAGAATATAACACAAGTTTGTCGGTTCAATTGTTAGTTTTATGTTAAAACAGTCAGAAAGACTTACAAATAATTTACAATATAGTTCTGTTTTACCAAAAACACTATCCCGATTTCGGGACTTTTAAATACAAAATCTATGTTCCCAATTTTTGTTGCACTTGTAAGAGATTAATTTCCGCTACAGGATTCACTTTCCGCAGGGTGTTTGAGCCCCCCTCATCCTATAGGACAAGGAAGGCTTCGACAGCGTTATATCGAACGAAGGAAAATGTGATTTTCATTTTCGAGGAGTCTCGCACCTTACGCTCCAATCAACTTGTCAAAGAAGAGAATCGAACGTAACACCGCTAAATAACAATTTTTTAGAGAAAACCATGAAAAGAACCTATAAAAAAACCGGGCTTCCCTAAAGCAGGTTCTGCCTTAAAAGAGCCGGTATTATCTCGTATTTAAATCCCTTGTAACTGGTTCTGCTGAAAGTTCAGGGTTATTTTCACTGAGCAACGCCAGGAGTATGTCTTTGTCTGTTCCGCGATCTAGCCAGAGTTCTCCTTTTTCTCGTCTCAGCATAACTGGCATCCTATGATGATAAGTCCCCATAAACGAATTAGATTCCTTTGTTAATATTGAACAAGTTATTTTTTCAGCACCCGCACCAGCTGGCCCCTGATTCCACCTGGACCAGATTCCTGCAAAAGCAAAAGGCTCGTTATCTTCTAAGGTAAACTGATAAGGCTGTTTTTTATTCCCTTCTTTTACCCATTCGTAAAAGCCGCTTGCAGGGATCAGACATCTTTTTTGATAAAAAGATTCTTTAAAGCTTGGTTTTTCTTCGATTGTTTCGCTTCTGGCATTGATCAGTTTGTTGCCGATCTTAGGGTCATTCGCCCACTTCGGAATAAGCCCCCATTTCATATACCCCGCCCGGTTACCTGAGCTGCCCTTAACAATAGCTAGCACATCCTGACTGGGAGCGATGTTAAATCGGTCTTCATAATCGAACTCATTCACTATATTAAAGGCATCAATGATAAAATCCTTGTCATAATAAAGAAAATACCTGCCGCACATTTTCCCCGCTCCCTTTTAATGATGGATAAGTGGCAGAATACTGTAAAAACTATTCTTCAGGAGGCGATAGAAATGATAAACCCTGTATCCATCTATTTGATAATACTTACTGCAATGATTGCCCTATTAATTGGCATTGACTGGTTTATGGGCACACCGCCTTTAACCGTCTTCAAACGATCCTTTTTTTCATTTTTTAAATATGTGGATAAAGTGGAATTTTTCCTGGTGATCGTATTGTTCATACTTCCATTGCTAACATTCATGTGGTCTAGCTGGATGAAGAGGAAGCAAAATGCTTAAGCTGCTTTCTTCTAATTAAGAATACAATAATAAAGATTGCAGGTAAAACAACCTGAAACGGAATGTGAATAAATTGAGGCACAACATTCAACCCTTCATTAATATGTTCTACGTAATTAGATGCAATCCCAATCGAAGATAGAATGACAACAACTCCTATCGGTCCGATGATTGTGGTTTCTTCCTTAACTCCAAATACATCCTGCGCGGCTTTTACAGATACGTATAAAAAGACGGCAACCTTGAAAAATCCACCAATGATTAATGTAAATACAACTAATGCATCAAGTCTCTGTATAAATTCTCCGAGATTGATCTTCGCTACAGCTGCTAAAAGAGGAAAGTAAACATGAGTTGCGACGTGTCCGCCTAGAACGGCGATATCCATTGCAATCGTCGTACTTAATACTATACCGCTTACTCCCATTCCTAATAAACCTACCTTTAAAGCCTTATTTTTGTTTTTCACTTTTAAATAAGGAAGCAGCATAGTGAAAACAATCATCTCTCCAAAAGGAAACGTCGGCGTTACTGGAAAAGCTGCTTTTAATACAGGTATAACTCCATCTCCAAATATAGGAAGCAAGTAGTTGTATTCCATAAGATCTGCCGATAAAACTAATACCGCCAATGTAATCCCTACCAAGCCAACCAACCCAAAAAATATTTCTCCTGTTCGAGCCAGGACCTCAAATCCAAGCTTTAAGACATACACAATCGTTGCGACCATTAAGGTGTTCACTACGATAATCGGTGTTTGTACAAAAACAGCTGACAGAAGCAAACTTCCAAAGTCACGCAACACTCTGGACGCAAGGTACAAAAAGTACAGCATATAGCAAAATCCAAAAAACTTCCCTACATACTTCCCGAATAACACTTGTATATATTGCGTTAAGGACATTTCAGGAAACTGTTTATACAAAAAGAAGTACCCTACAAACAAGATCATTCCTGCAAACATACCAAACAAAATGGCGATCCATGCGTCTCTGCCAGCATTCATCCCAAGTCCGACAAGAATAGCACTACCAAGTTCAAACAACACGATAAGAATAAAATACTGCTGAAGATCGATCTTATACGTTTTCATGAGGATTCAACTTCCTCCTTATTCTCTTGATTTTTCTCAAATAAAAATGGAGAAGTTCGAATTCCTGACCTTCTGATCCGTGAGTCCACTTTAACTCTGACCTGGATCTCAGGAAAAACCCGATTATAGTTCTTTTTATAAACGCGATCCCACTTTTCAGGGTTTTCCCGGTACAGCAGTTCACCAAATCCGATTACATCACTATTGAAATTCTGCGCAGCCTTTATCGTTTTCGTTATTTCTTTCTCAATCACATTGTTGAACATTTTTTCAATTTTAAATATTTCAGATGGCTTTTCAAGATTAACCGGGCAATTTGTTTCCGCAATATTCGTCTCAGGAAAAACCTCAACATTTATTGTTGGAACATCTCTTTCAGTGGAAGCTGAGAGTTCAGTATTGGAACGGACAACTTCAATCGCATACCCTTTTTTATTGCCTTTGCAAGGCACAGTTACAACGGAGCTTGCAATTTTTCCTCTTAACCATAGAACGCCTCTCGCTTTAGGTCCATCGAGCCATCCTTTTAATTTACCTTGTTTAAAAACACCCATCCCTGACACTTTTACTCTCGCGGGATCTCCTACCTCATAGTTTTTAGCTGTAACAGCGAGCTCTTTATCACCCATAATTTCAATCCCGTTAATTAAAGGCTCTCCGCCTTCATTGATAATAGATTGAAGAACTTCATTTATATCCTGCTGAACATTTTCTCCCCAGGTTTTTTCAGATATTCTTAAGATTGCAGCCACTTCATCTGAAGTCACTTTATCTATAGCCGTAAACGTTCTTAATATTTTAGAAGGTGTTGTATTTCTTGCAATCAGAACCTGTATCGTAGAACGTACTTCCGGATCGCGCGACATCATATCGAGTGCTTCATAAATATTTTCTTTTGCTAGTTTCTCGCTAAATACAACCATGCGGGCATGTGCAAAAAATAGACGGCGCGAAGTTTGTTTAGTAGCTTTTCTCGTTGCTTCCATCAAATTATTTCCTTTTGTTTCATAAACTGTAAATACAGGCTGTTTTCCGCCGCCTCCGCCCGAAACCCCAGGTGCGACTTCTGTTGGGTTCACTACCTGATATGTGACGATCAAATCCCCTTTTTTATCTATATTGATCCCCATTCCCATCACGATCGAAAGCTCGTCTAGCTCATTCTGATCCCAGCACCCTGCCAGAAAAAGAAGACATAGGGAGAGAGGGACGAAACATTTCAAGAAACTCATCTTGTTGTTTCCTCCTCTCTCTTTTTCTTAACTTCATAAGGCAGCGTACGGGTAGCATTTTTCTTTGCCAGCTTTTCTGGCCGCTTAAATAAGTGAGTGACAGGAAATCGGAATAAACTGTCCTTTAAATCCTGTGTTTGTATCGGAGCAAACGGACTTAAGTATGGAATACCGAATGACCGCAGACTCGTTAAATGAGCAACGATTACGATCAGCGCAAGAGTTAACCCATAAAAACCAAACACTGAAGAGATAATCATCAGAGGAAACCGGAGTAAACGGGCTGATGTTGCGACAGCAAATGAAGGAATTGCAAAACTGGCAACTGCTGTAATCCCAACAACGATAACCATAGCAGGTGATACGAGCCCTGCCTGAACAGCTGCCTGTCCTAATACAAGTGCACCAACGATCGATACGGCTACACCAACTGCACGGGGCATCCGAATTCCCGCCTCACGTAATATCTCAAATGTAATCTCCATAACTAGTGCCTCCGCTATAGCTGGAAAAGGTACACCTTCACGCTGAGCAGCAATACCAAAAAGCAATGTAGTAGGAATCATAGCCTGATGAAAGGTTGTAAGGGCGATATAAATGGATGGAGCAATCAACGAGATAATAAAAACGGAAAAACGAAGCAGTCTCAAAAAAGTACTGATGTCATATCTCATGTAATAGTCTTCAGATGATTGAAAGAACTGAATAAATTGCGAAGGTGCGATAAGTGAAAATGGTGTTCCGTTTACAATGATGCCTACCCGTCCTTCTAAAATATTACCGATAACCACATCAGGTCTTTCAGTACTCATCAATTGCGGGAAAACAGTAACCGTCTCATCTTGTATGAATTCTTCAAGCTGGCCCGTTTCAAGTAGGCCATCCGTTTTTACCTGTTCAATTCTTTCTTTTATTTCTTTTACGATTAAAGGGTTTACGATGTTATCCATATATACAATGGCTAAATCTGTTCTAGTGATATCACCGACTATAAACTTTTCAATTCGCAAATCTGGTGATCTTAATTTTCTTCGGATTAATGAAATGTTCGTTTTTATTGATTCCGTGAAAGCTTCTTTCGGACCGCGAATAACAACCTCAGATGTCGGCTCTTCAATGTTCCGCATTTTTCCGCCGTTAGTGCCCATCTTAAGGCCTTTCGTATTACCTTCGACTAATAGGACACTTAATCCGGCAAGCAGCGCTTCCAGCAATTCGTCTTCTGTTTCGACATCTAGCACTCTTCCTAAAGCAAGTGCATTCTGCTTAATGTAATGAAGTGCATGGTTTATGGGAACTGGAGATGATTGTTTTTCGGATGTAAGATTCATCAGTGGTTCTAAAATAAATTCACTTAAGAGCTGTGTATCGTTCATCTCTTCCAGGAATATAAGTGTTGCTGTTACCTTTTGTTCAAGTTCAAACTCAAATTCCCGGATAATGAGGTCCGTCGGATTACCAAGACGGTTTTTAATTCTATCAACATTGATATGTAAGGCTGGGCTCAATTCTCCTACTTTCACTGGTTGCTGCTGATCATTGAATTCTCGAATTTGAACTTCTGAAGCACCTGACTTCGTTTGAAGAGAAGAACTTTCGCCGGCTTTTTTATCCGCAATCATATCAGATAGTTTTTTATGGGTTTTGATAATAGGGCGTTTTCTTCTATTCCGCATAACCATCCGCCTTTTTTCCAATCTTTTCTTAGCATTTGCGGAAGTGTCCATGGTTATGTAAATTTACAGCACAAAAAAGCCCCTAATTCGTCTTACCAACGAATTAGGGGCTTCAAACAATTTAACAAGATTAATGCCAGGGTTCTGTATCCCTGGCTGGAAAAAGGTTAACTTTATTATATCACCTTATTCTCATTTTGCGAATCTTAACATCTATAATTTTTAAAAATATATCTTTATGCTCAAATTGAATCCCATGGCTTTTTCACACCGAATTCTTTTGCTAACTTTTTGCTTTCTTCACGGCGTTTTTTTCTTGCGATCGCCCGTTCTGGTGCATGTTCATGCAGCCATTTCTCTTCTTCTGTTTCAGGTATGACTTTTGGCACAGGTGTAGGCTTTCCATCCTCTCCCATGGCTACAAATGTTAAAAAAGAAACGGCGCACACTTTACGTTCTCCAGTCAGCAGGTTCTCTGCAATGACTTTCACGAAAACCTCCATCGAAGTAGTTTTTGTCCAAGTCACGAACGACTCTAAGCAAACGGAATAACCTTCTTTAATTGGTTGTAGAAAATCTACCGAATCAGTAGAGGCTGTAACAACATGTTTGCGTGCATGGCGAATCGCAGAAATGGCTGCAACATCATCAATATAAGCCATAAGCTTGCCTCCAAAGAGCGTTCCATGATTGTTTGTATCAGGAGGCAGTACAACTGAAGATTTAACAGTGCGTGACTCGCGTATATATTTGTTTTCCATAATCTAAACTCCTATCCCTTTCAAGTCATTGATAGTATATGTTTTTCTTGATAAAAATAGTAAAAGACCTCTGCTTTTCACCCTGGCACAGAGGTCTTTAAACATGCTGTATTCGTAAACTTTGTTGTTTTTGTAAGAAGTTAATTTCCACAACAGAACTCGCTTTCCGCAGGGTGTGCGGTGAGCCCCTCGTCGCCTCCCGACATTGACTGGTCTCACCTGTCCCACTGATCCTGCAGGACAAGGAACGCTACGACAGCGTTATATCGCACGAAGAAAATGTGATTTTCATTTTCGAGGAGTCTCGTCCTTTCGCTCCAATTAACTATTCAATAAAGAAGTTTCCACGAAATCTCTCATCTTAGAATAGAGCGTTAAAGAATTATTTTTTTACGACAGCATGTCCGCCGAACTCATTACGCAGTGCAGCAACTACTTTACCGTGGAATGTGTCATCTTCTAATGAACGGAAACGCATGAATTGTGAAAGTGCGATAACTGGAGCTGATGCCTGATAATCAAGTGCAGCTTCAATTGTCCAGATCCCTTCACCTGAAGAGTTCATAACGCCGCGGATATCTTCCAGGTTAGGCTGTTTGCTAAACGCATTCTCCATCAATTCAATGAGCCAGCTTCGGATAACAGATCCGTTGTTCCACACTCTCGAAACAGCCTCATAGTCATAATCGAAATCACTCTTGTCCAGGATTTCAAATCCTTCACCGATCGCTTGCATCATACCGTACTCAATACCGTTATGAACCATCTTTAAGAAATGGCCAGATCCAGCGCGGCCAGTGATCAAGAAACCTTTTTCAACGCAAATTTTTTCATAAAGCGGTGCAAGGTAATTTACCGCATCGTCGTCTCCGCCCATCATTGCGCAAAGTCCGTAGCGAGCACCATCTGTTCCTCCGCTAGTACCAACGTCAACAAAGTGGATGCCATCAGCTTTTAATTCTTCGTAACGGCGAAGTGTATGCTTGTACATGGAGTTCCCCGCATCAACAATAATATCCCCTTCTGAAAGGTGCTGTTTAAGCTCGTTGATTACTTGGTCAACAATTTCACCTGCCGGTACAAGAAGAATGACAGCCTTTCTTCCTGAGAATGAGTTTGCGAGCTCTCCAACTGACTCGACACCTTTAACACCTTGTTCAGAAATCTCTTTAACTGTGTCTTTGTTAACATCAGTAGCGATAACAGTATAGCCTTTATCGTTCATGTTCAATGCCATATTAAAGCCCATTTTACCGAGGCCGATCAATCCGATTTCCATTGTTCTTATCACTCCATTTTATGTATTTCGTACTTTTTTGTATTATTCCACAAAATAAAGGCTCTTAACCTTTACTTGCAACACTGTCTACTACCTTATCGAAAAATGATCAAAAAAACAATTATTTAATCATGTTTTGCGGGTGTTTTCTCTATTTTACAAGGAATCTGATTACATTCAGGGTTTTGCCTAAACAGAATCACGTTTGTCCACATAATCTATAGGATATCGGTTTATTGGAGGACAATACGTGAAAAAAATTATAGTGCTCGCCTTGATCGGTCTGATGGCTCAGCTGATTGATGGATCACTCGGTATGGCCTACGGTGTAACTTCTACTACTCTCCTGTTAATGATCGGACTTTCTCCTGCGATCGCATCAGCTTCTGTTCACCTAGCTGAAGTTGTAACATCAGCCGCTTCTGGTTACTCTCATTTCAAGTTTGGGAACGTTGATATAAATATTGTTAAAAAGTTAGTGCTACCTGGAGCTGTTGGTGCTTTTTCAGGAGCTGCATTTTTAAGCTATATCCCGGCTGTGTTCATAAAACCATATATCTCTTTATTTTTGCTCGGATTAGGAATTTATGTTATATTCCGCTTTTTAATGTTAAAGATTTCAGCAAGGCCAATCATTAAAGAAGACACTGAAAAAATAGGGAAACTTTATAGACCAGTAGGATTTGCCGCCGGATTTTTGGATGCTTCAGGCGGTGGTGGCTGGGGTCCATTGACCACGCCATTACTTCTAACACAGAGACACCTGACACCAAGCATGGCCATTGGATCAGTTAACTTTAGCGAATTTGCAGTATCTTTATCAGCATCAATCGGCTTCTTTTTGTTCATCGGCTGGGAAACCCTTTACTGGCAAATCGTTCTTGCCATGATGGTTGGCGGTGTCATTGCTGCTCCGTTTGCCGCCTGGCTTGTAAAACATCTAAAACCAGCATTATTAGGTGTGCTGGCCGGTGGTATTATTATCCTGACAAACCTTCGTACCATTTTAAAAGAGTTCTTTTTTTTGGAGCTGTTTCAGGAAATGTATTACCTGCTGCCCCTGCTGTTCATCTGGATCTTGCTGATCATCGCAGCTGTCCGTAAAAAATCTTAAAAAAGTAACAGGGGACAGACCCGGGTCTGTCCCCTGTTACTTTTTACACTTTTGCCTTTTGCTGTAAAATCTTAATCCTCAAACCAAAGGATGCCAAGAGTACCTGCTCCCACGTGGACCCCGATTGCCGGACTAAGCTGTCCCAGGTTAATCGTGATGTTTGGATATTTATCTTTTAGAAGGTGAAGCCAATCTTCTGCTTTTTCAGATGAACCGCTATATATGACACTTACTCCATTAACAGATGTTCGTGCCGCTGCCTCTTCAAACAGAGCAAGTACACGCGACTCTGCTTTTTTTAGCGTTCTTATTTTTTCAAAAGGTACAAGTGATCCATTATCAAATGTCAGGATAGGCTTGATCTGCAGGAGGTTTCCAACCAAGAAACTTGCACCGGATAATCTGCCTCCAAGTCTCAGCTGCTCTAAACTCCCGATGCATACATACCCTTTAACATGATCTGCTGAATCTCTCAATCGTGTAGCGATTTCTTCAGGAGCAAGTCCTTCTTCTTCTAATCGTTTTCCTTTTAACACAAGCTGTTTCATAGCTTCAGAAGTGATTTTCGAATCTACGATATGTACAGGAAAATCTGCCATATCTGCTCCAAGCCTTGATCCGTTGATCGTACCGCTGAATTTCTCTGATACGTGTACAGCGATGCCACAGTCATAATCGTGCTTAAGCACTTCATAGAAATCAGAAAACTCACCAACAGTTGGTTGACTTGTTTTCGGAAGTTCGGTAATTGTTTCCAATTTTGTATAAAATTCATCTGGTGTGATATCAACACCATCCTTGTATACCTCTTCTCCCATAATGACCGATACCGGTATAATATGTATGCCAAGCTGCTTCGCTTCTTCTTGTGTAATACAGCTTGTACTGTCTGTAATCCAAGCAATACGTGCCATCTCTCTTCCCCCTTTTTTCTCTCTTTTTCTATTAGATATTCATGAAAGAATTCCTCTTTTATGACAGGAATATATTTTTATTGCTAAATTAAATCTATATTTCAATAGTTTAAATACTAGCGCAGAGATACACATTGGTAACTAGATACTTTATACTACATATTAATGGAACTTATCGGAAATTTATATTAAAATAGGAGTAATGTAAGCTAAGGAGGCAGTACTGTGAAAGTGGTAGCAGAAAGTAGAAATGTTTTAATAGAAGTAGAGCGGATAGAGAAGGCTTTTGTAGAAATCATGGACGTGTTAAAACCTGAAATTTGGGAAGAAGAAGAGATTACCTCTACACAATTTCAAATTTTGAAGACACTTTCTACTCGTGAAAAATGGACCGTTTCTGAAATTGCCGACGCTATGAAAGTTCGTGCAAGTGCTACTACCGTCATCATTGACAGACTTGTTAAAAGAGGATTAGTTGACCGGTATCGTTCGGAATTAGATCGTCGAATCGTCTATGTTCATCTGAACCAAGCTGGTTTAGATGCTTTTGAAATGATTCAGGAAAAGAGAAATGGTGTTTTAACAAAATACATGTCCCAGCTTACTGAGAAACAGCTAGCTGATATGGTTGAATGTTTTGAACATCTTTCTTCGATCGTAAAAAACTAAAACTTCAAACACCCTGCCCTAAAAAATAATCCCAGCTTAGTCTTACTACTTTTCATATTTACACTTAACACGTTATCTAAAATGGATAACGTGTTATTTTGTTTTCAAGCTATTATTTCGACTTTATTCGGTGAAACACTAACAATTCAATAATTATGTACGATATAAAATACAACCGAGTAGTACAAAAGTTTGAATACAACTAATAGGGGTCAAACATGTCAAAGATAAAAAGATTAGAAAGACTATTATTATCTATTAATACTAAAAAACAATTTACATTAAAAGAATTAGCGGTTGAATTTCAAGTTTCTACCCGTACTATACAGCGTGATCTATTGAGGCTAATGGAGATGGGATTGCCGATTATTTCCGAGTTTGGTCCCCATGGCGGATACCGGATTGAAAACGATCGTATACTTCCGCCAATCGGATTTACTGAAATGGAAGCTTCCGCTATATTATATGGTCTTCAATCATATGGTACAGAAAGTTTTCCCTTTCAAATTCAAAGCAGATCTGTCTCTCATAAACTTCTTCAATATTTGCCAGAAGATGCTAAAGATAATTGGGATCACATTCAAAAACGCCTTTCAATAAACTTTCCCCTTCCTGAGCAAAGTTTGCATGCACCAGTAATGCTTGAAGCGGCAATAAAACAAAAAATCGTTACTGTTCTTTATCATATTCAAGATTCTAAGACATACTGCAATATCCAGCCTATCGGTATCTACAATGAAAATGGAGAGTGGTTCTGTCCAGCCTATTGCTACTCACTGACAGATTTTCATGTATTTAATCTTTCGGATATCCATCAAGCTGTGATTAACTATGAACCTATGGATATAAAAGACTTTACTGATATTACAATCCATAACTGGGCATCCAGAATTACTCCGCGTTCCTTTTTTGAGCTTGTTGCTGAAATTGCACCAGAAAAGACGGATTACTGCATCTCACATCCATTTCTTAAACAATTCATCGTCAAACTTGAAGACGGCACCATCATGCTAAAGGGCAGAGTTTTATTGAATCACATAAATAAAATAGCAGACTATTTGTGGTTATTAAAATCAGACATAACCATTCATTCCCCCTATGAGATAAGGGTGATTCATGCTCGCTGGGCAAAAGAAATCTCAGCGAAAAATGAACTTATTTTGAATATGTAATCAAAATGATACATATTTTTCCTCTTTTAGGCGTATACTATAAGTAGAACAGAAAAGGGGGATATCTATGGCTTTTTTTTCAAAACAACCTGCAGAGCCGATTCCAGACGTAGAAACGAAGGTTTGGGCATGTTCGAGTGACGGTTGCTCATGCTGGATGCGCGCTGACTTTTCTTTGCAAAAAGAACCTCAATGCCCCATTTGTAAATCAGCAATGAATGAGGAAATCCGAATGCTTCCTGAACTCAAAAGCTAATGAAATAAATAGAAAACCTGCCGGGTATAGCCCGGCTTTTTCTATGCCGTCATTTAGACAAATCCCTTTATTCGCTTATACATTTATGGCTTAAGTGTTTAACTCCAAGCACTTCCGGGTACGATTTATATACAAGCAAAAAAGGAGGAATTGATTATGCATAACGAAAATACACACACAACACATACTACAACAGCGGAGCCGGTATTCACGCATTCCGATTTCCAAACACGGGAAACATATGATAACAAAAAAGGTTCTGGATCAGGTTTTACAACTGGACTTGTAGTCGGGAGTTTAGTAGGTGCTGCTGCAGCACTTTTATATGCGCCAAAGAAAGGCAATGAGTTCAGAAACGATTTGCGCGACACTTCCATCAAGCTTAAAGAGCGTACAATGCAAAAGAAAGACGAAACGATGCTAAAAGCTAAGCTAGGCAAGATGGACGCAAAAGATGCTGTTGAATCTATGAAAGATAAATCAAGCAGCATGTCAGTTTCTGCCCGACAAAAGCTTCAGGAAGCTAAAAATACGGTTAAAGAAGCTAAGAGCGAAACAAAAACAGCGATCGATGAAGCAAAAAAGGAAGCAGAAAGAGACGGATACAGCACTCAATCTTCATCAAATTCAACTGCTGTAGTAAAACCCCGTACAATGACTGGAACAGATTCTACTTCCTATGAGAAAAAACAAAGTGATGTAAATAATAAATTTTGATGTAAGTTATAAAGCCGGACGCGATGTCCGGCTTTTTCTTTATGTTTTGGGCTCATTTCTAAGAATGTTATTTTTGGATTGCTTTTGTGAAGTTTCTTCATTGACAAGTTGATTGCAGCGTGCCAGCTACTTAGATAATCATCTCGAAAGGCATGCGACGAGGAAGCCCGCATCTACAGGGTTTGCATGTAGACGCAGGAGCACAAATGCTTTAATGAATAAAAATGTTGCGCCTAGGGGGCTCACCGCACACCCCGCGGAAAGCGAGCCCTTGGAGCGGAAATCAACTAACCCTCGTTTTACTTGCAACAAAGTTTCGAAAAACTACCAACGCTTAGCCTTTCAACAGCCTGAGCCCGTTTAAAATGACAATTATTGTACTCCCTTCATGTCCGATCACCCCATAAGGCAGTGTCAGAACCTGAAAGTAATTTGCAAACAGCAAGAAAAGAATGACACCAACCGAAAATACAATGTTCTGTTTAACGATATTTGATAACCGCTCTGATAAACGCATGGCATATAATAATTTGCTAAGATCATTCTTCACTAAAATAATATCTGCTGTTTCAATCGCGGCGTCACTTCCCATTCCCATCGCAACACCGACATCCGCAACCGCTAAAGCAGGAGCATCGTTCACACCATCACCGATCATAGCCACTACAGCCTGCCGCTCTTTCCATCTCTTAACCGTGTTCACTTTATCTTCAGGCATACAGGAATAGCCCACTTCATCTACTTTTGCGAGCCTTCCTATCATTTCGGCTCCGCGTTTGGAATCGCCAGTTAACATTAGCGTTAAGATTTGCTTTTGTTTCAGGGCTTCAATGGCATCTATAGTTTCATCGCGAACGGTATCCCCTATTAAAAAGTATGCCGCCAGCTCATCATCAGCCGTGACATATACCACCGTCTGACCTGTAACTTCATTATGTTTCATTAGATCTTCGATTAATTTTGACTCTCTTTTATCATTTATACCTGTCAATTCCCTGCTGCCGATCTTCCATTGAATACCTGCCGCTTCCGCCTTAACACCTAACCCAGGGATATCTTCATAAGAGATGATCTCTTTCTCGTTGTCCTTAAAGTCCGGTTCTAATTTATTTAAAATCGCTTTTGCTAATGGATGAGTACTGTTTTTTTCAATCGTATAAATAATCGGGATCAATATTTCTTCCTTTATTGAAGGATGAACATACTTTACCGCCGTCACGGATGGATTCCCCTCTGTGAGAGTTCCTGTTTTATCAAATGCAATCACGTTCACCATATTTAGCTTCTCCATGAACACACCGCTTTTAAAAAGAATCCCTTGCTTAGCTGCATTTGAAAGTGAAGCTAGCAATGCTGGCATAGTCGAGGCAACAAGTGCACATGGTGATGCTACAACCAATAACACACACGCACGGTATAACGATTCTGAATAACTCCATATACCTGTCGATCCAGGTACCAGCACCGTTAATGCTGCAGCTAATAATACAAATAAAACATATTTCGCTTCAAATTCTTCTATTTTCCTCTGAACAGGCGGTGCTTCGCTCTGAGCCCTGTTTACAAGGTCAATCATTCTTTGAAAAACCGAATCTTTCATATGCTTCGTTACGGAAATCTCGAGAAGACCCGATTGATTTAAAGTACCCGCCAATACTTCTGAGGAGGGTCCTATCTCTTTTGCAAATGATTCGCCAGTTAAAGCTGATTCGTTTACATTAGACTTTCCCCTTTGTACGACACCATCTGCTGGAATTCTTTCTCCAGGTTTTACTTTAATGAGATTACCAGGTTCTAAACTTGACGCATTTACCCGATATTCTTTTTCTCCTGAAATAAGCCATGCTTCTTCAGGCTGTAAAGAGATTAGTGATTTGATTTCTTTATCACTTTTTTGAAGGGTATAACTTTCGAGTGCACCAGAATATGCAAAAATCAGTATGAGGACAGCCCCTTCTCCCCAATAGCCGATGGCCGCAGATCCAATCGCTGCCAACATCATCAATAGTTCAACATTCAGCTGCTTTTCTTCGATACTTCCTTGTATGCCTTCAACTGCCTTAGCATAACCGCCAACAATAAAAGCCAGTATATAGAACAGTACATAGAATGGTGATTGCGTATACGTTTCGATCAGCCACGCCGATAGAATTAAAAACCCGGCCGTGGTTGCGAATATTAGCTGAGTCCGTGCAGAGAGTTCCATTTAACTTCCCTCCTACGTATTGATAATAACAATCATCCTCATTACCCTTATAAAAGCAGAAATGCTGCCGTCTAAACGACAGCAGCCTGAAAACTATCCAATATTCGGTTCCTAGCCTTACTATTCTATGTGGATCCTTTAAAAAATGTTACACGTAAATTGTTATTTTTATTATACTTCTTTTTTTCAAAGATTGGTATGAATGCTTCTATATAGAAGTGGTTGATTTCCGCTTCAGGATGCTCGCTTTCCGCGAGGGGTAAGGTGAGCCGCGGTGAAAGTAATATGAAGTGCTGACCTGCGACTACAACAACACCCTCCCGAAGCGAGCTTCCACGGGACATAATCTAAAGAGGAAGATTCCTTCTTTTAAAAACGATTAGACTCCCACCGAATAAAAGGATCGCCGCTAGCCCAAGCATCGAACCGGTTAACATTGCATCTGTTTCATTGTTAATCATTTTAATCGGGTCATACAATTTGAATATCGTAAAGTTCAATAGCCATTCTGTTTCTTCACTCAGCTTTCCTCCCATGTTCAGCATATAAAAGAAGAGGGTTAACCCGGCAGAAATACCAAGCGCCTTCTTCTCATCATTAAACGAAGATGAAATGAAGAAACAATATCCGGCAATCACTAGAAAAATGAGGAACGTTAAAACATTAAGTGTAATAAATGAAGCCACATCAAGCTCATAACCCGAAATCAGCCATTCACTTGCGGCAATACCGCTTAGTGTTGTAAAAGCAACAATCATTCCAAGTCCGGTAATGATTACTGCAGCTTGGGTAGCAGCAACTTTAAACCTTGAATTAGGTGTCGCAAGCAAATATGCCATGGAACCTTGATCCACTAGGCGGGCCATTAACCGGGTAGAAGTTAGGATGACATAGATCATAAGAATGATTAAAAACAGCATGCCGTAAAATTCCCCTGCAATGTAATCAGCCAGTGAGTTGATCCCATTTTCCATGCCGATCAGCTTGCGCATTCCTTCTGGCAGTGCATTAATCATGTCGTTAAATCCCTTCATGTCAGCAATTGAAGGATAAATCCAAATGATCAATACGATATAAGCTACTGCACCATATATGAAGCCTCCGAGCATTTTCGCATGGCTTTTCATCATCGAAAGGTAGAGAGGCCAGCTCATTTCGCCACTTCCCTTCTGTCGTAATAGTGCATGAAGATATCTTCCAGATCCTGCGGTCTCGTATCTACATGCTCCACTTCACATCTGCTTAGCAATTGAATAAATTCCTGGTCGTTCCCCTGAACGGTTACATGAATCGTCTTTTTCCCCATGATCTCTGTTTGGAGATTGGATTGATGGATGGTATCAATATCTATTTCATTTTTTACTTTCACTTCGAATATCCGTCTTTGCACGGTTCTTAACGAATGGATATCTTCTAATGCTACAAGCCTGCCATCTTTAATTATTCCCGCTGAATCACACGTGCGCTCGATCTCTTGAAAGCTGTGCGATGACATCAGGATCGTTTTGTTCTTCTGTTTTTCTTCTAAAATTAAGTCAATGAATACACGCTGCATAAGCGGGTCAAGCCCTGAAGTAGGTTCGTCTAAGATCAGTACCTCTGGATCGTGCATGAAGGCTGCAATGATTCCCACCTTTTGCTTCATCCCTTTTGACATTTTGCGGATAGGTGTTTTTACATCCAGCTGAAACCGCTCGATCAGCTCATCTCTTTTTTGAGTCATTTTATGTCTTCTCATTTTTTGCATAAGGATTAAAAAATCCAGCCCGTTCATTCCTTCTAAAAAGACAATTTCCCCGGGCAGGTATCCGATCATCTTTTGAACTTCAGCTGACTTTGCCCAGCAATCCAGATCATTGATGGTGGAACTTCCTTCGTCAGGTTTCATAAAGCCCATTAAATGGCGGATCGTCGTAGACTTGCCTGCTCCGTTTGGTCCGATATAGCCAAAAACTTCACCTTTTTTTACTTCAAAATTCAAATCAAACAAGCCTTTTTCAGGTGTAAAACGTTTTGTAAGCTGTTTAACTATTATCATAAGACACACCTTCTTTTTGAAATATTTATATGCTTATATTTCAAAATTATCATATACCCATTTAAATAATTTGGCAAGAACTTTTTGAAATATGATGTTTGTTATTTTTCAAAAAATGTTTTATCCTATTATTGAGGTGAAGTGTTTTGAACGGATATGAACGCCGAAAAGAACAAAAGAAAATGGATATAAAAAAAGCCGCCTTTACCCTGTTTCAGCAGCAAGGCGTTAAAGATATTAAAATCGAAGACATCGCTAAAGAAGCAGGTGTTTCCCAAGTTACAATCTACAATCATTTTGGCAGCAAAGAAGCATTATTTAGGGAAGTTATCAAAGATTATACGATCGAACAATATGAGTTTCATAAAGATCTGTTTGATAAAAACATCTCATTTCTGGAAAAAATGAAGACGAGCATCCTTCATAAAACGAAGCAGGTAGCCAATATTCATCCAGAAGTCATAAGAGAAATGATGTTAGTTGACGAGGAATTGAGAGCATATTTGACTGAATTCCAATCTTCACATGCTATTCCATTGATAATGCAATTAATCAAGGACGCGCAGAAAACGGGAGAAATCAACCCGGACCTTTCTGAACAATCGATCATGGTATATATCCAGCTTTTTAATAACGACATGCTCATATCCATGATTACAGCTGAGAACGGAAAAAAATTAGCCTCGGATATCTTCCAAATGTTCTTCTATGGATTATCACAACCGAAGGAATAGACGGACGCAGACTACATGCGGATAATCCAAAAGTTTTGGGCTTGAAACCACGAGTTTGCAATTACGGCAAAAATGAGCACTATTAAACTTTATTACAAGATTCTATAAGAAGCTTTCAACAGGAAATCTTTTTTCTGCTTACGATATTTTTATTAGGGAAATGTATAAAGAAACTATGAGCCAGAAAAAGTTTTGTAAATTTTTGATTACAATTCATTCTTTTTCGACAATTTTTTTGTATAATGTGTTGGGTGGTTAAAAAAGACAAAATAACTGCTGATATAAAAGGTTAAAGAAAAAGGATTAAAGACATTTCTTTTGGAGGGTACTTATGTTTACAAAGAAAAAGGATAAGTTTGCTGTAATGCTAACGGATATTGCAAGCAACCTTAAGGAATCTGCTGGTTATTTCTACGACTTCAAGATCAAGAACGAAGATGACTTGCGTGAGTTTGCTGATCATTTGAAAGAGCTTGAGTCAAAAGGCGATTCTTATGTTCATACTGTTATCATGGAATTGAACAAAGTATTTATTACACCTATCGAAAGAGAAGACATCTTATCACTTGCTATGAGCATGGATGATATTTTAGATGGCATCGAACAGGCCTCTGCCCTCTTTGATATTTATGCCATCACAAATCCTGATGAATATATGGTGAAGTTTGTTGAAAACATTAAATTAAGTGCAGATGAGATTTTGCTTACAGTAAATCTTCTTGCTGATAAAAAACTTCTTGATATGCGTGAACATGCGATTAAGATTAAAGATTATGAATCAAAATGTGACGATCTATATCGTGAAGCACAGCGCCAATTGTTTGCAACTGAAACGGATCCAATCAAAGTTATCAAGTACAAAGAAATGTATGATGTACTTGAAGGCATCGCCGACAGCTGCCAAAATGTTGCAAACACACTTGAATCCATTATCATGAAAAACGCGTAACGGGTATTTGCTATGGAATTTGATTCTATATTAATCCTTACTATTCTCGTTGTTATCGGTGCACTAGCGTTTGATTTTATCAACGGTTTCCATGATACTGCAAACGCTATTGCAACATCGGTCTCAACAAAAGCCCTAACACCTAGAAAAGCCATTCTATTGGCTGCTGTCATGAACTTTGTCGGAGCTATGACGTTTACAGGTGTAGCAAAAACGATTACAAAAGATATAGTGGATCCATTTACTCTTCAAAACGGATCAGTTGTAATTTTAGCCGCTCTAATAGCGGCGATCGCATGGAACTTGATCACGTGGTATTACGGAATTCCAAGTTCTTCATCACATGCGATCATCGGATCGATCGCCGGAGCTGCTATTGCGGCTGCGGGATTTGAAGCTTTGCATTATTCCGGTTTCCTTAAAATTATTTATGGTTTATTGCTTTCTCCAATTTTGGCATTTGCAGTTGGGTTTGTATTCTATCATGCAATTAAACGTATCTTTAAAAATGCTAATTTAACAAAAACAAACAATAATTTCCGAAAAGTTCAAGTGCTAACTGCTGCATTTCAAGCCTATTCACATGGTACAAACGATGCTCAAAAGGCGATGGGTATCATTACAATGGCTTTAATTGCTAACGGCTACACAGATAGTACAGATATTCAGTTATGGGTTCAGGTTTCCTGTGCTCTTGCAATGGGACTTGGAACTTCAGTCGGCGGTTGGAAGATCATCAAAACAGTTGGCGGTAAGATTATGAAGATCCGTCCAGTTAACGGTGTTTCTGCTGATTTAACGGGTGCTTCAGTAATCCTTGGTGCTTCAGTTCTCGGTATTCCTGTTAGTACAACTCACGTAATTACATCTTCTATTCTAGGTGTCGGTGCATCTCACCGTTTAAGAGGCGTTAAATGGGGAACTGCTAAGACCATGTTAATCACTTGGTGTATTACATTACCGATCTCAGCAACACTTGCTGCATTATCATATTTTGTACTGATTTTATTTTTCTAAATAAGAGAAGAAGCCCGGGAAACCGTGCTTCTTTTTCATAGAGGCATGTGATGAAGCCTCAAAAGTCTCGCCACCTTAGATAAGAGCATTTATTTAACAGCTGGCTTGATCCAAATCTTTCTGAAATCCGCCCACCCGAAGGTGTTCATGGAAACATTCTTCAGGCTGGCCGGGAAATTCTTTTTCCGGTATGTATGATAACTGTTAAGAACAAGTCTCCTCTCTTGCAGATAATGTTCAATTTCGTCCATATAATCTTTTTGTTTCTCCTCATCCTCTTCGTCCATGAGAAGGTCGACAATTCGCTGAATGTGCTCTTCTTCTTGCCCTGCCAAAAAACGATTAACGAAACTTGCTTTATGCTTAAAAAAATTAATAAAAGCAAGTACAATATTGTTCTCAAACATCTCACCCATAAGAATCATATCTGAGTTAGCTGTCACTTCCTCTTTGTAATAATCCGTGAGTGGAAAAGGATGAAGCTTCAGATTCAGACCAATTGATTCTGCTCTCTTCTTTAGCCACATTGCATCTTCATTGCTGTATTTCATATCAAAAAAACTTACTTTAAGGATCTCTCCGTTATATCCAGATGCATGAAGGGATTCTTCAGCCTGTTTCAAAGTTTTTTCAGAAGGCGGATTCTCAAGGCTCTTTTCTGGAAAAAGACTTGTTGCCGCTAATAGCTTGTCTTTCTTTAGCTCTTTTATCATCAAATGAATATCAAACAAATGATAGATAGCGTTTCTGAAGTGCCAATTCTGAACAATAGAAGCTTTATTTAAGTTAAACGTGATATAGTTGCTTCCCACCTGCAAAAGGTTCACAGCTTCACCAAGCTGTTCATTGCCAGATTCTTCCGGCAGTTCATAATGAAGATCTACTTTTGTATTCTGCGGAATCTGCCAGATCTCAATCCGGTCAAGCCATGCTCTTTCTTTAAAATAATGAGTATTCGCCTCTAATATGAGGACATCATCTCGAAAATCCTTTACGGAGAACGGCCCGGTTCCGATCAATTCCGTTTCATCTTCAGGCTGGACAGCCATCGAGATCGAACTCATAAAATGCAGAAACATCCTAGTTTTTCTTTTCAGGGAGAATTGGATCGTGTAAAGACCAATGCACCTAACATCTAATACAAGTGCTGTCTGCCATTGACATGGCGAGTTCGCGTTCTGATCTTTTAATCTTTGAAAGGTATAAAGTACATCTTTAGAAGTCATGTGTTTTCCATTGTGGAACATAACGCCTTTTCTTAAGTAAAAGGTCATCGTCCTTCCGTCTGCTGATACGTCGTAATCATGGGCCAGATGAGCGGTAAATACTTTTTCCTTCTCATCATATTGCAGAAGCGTATCATAGATCTGCCGGGCAAAGTGTGATTCAGAGGATACAGAAACAAAGGCTGGATCCAGTGTGGATAGCTCTCGTGTCATCGGTATCTTCAGAACATCTTTCGTGGTTTCGGGTCCTTTCTCCTGATAGCCAAAATAAGTGTTGAGCGTGTGATGAAGTTCTTCTTTAATATCCTCTGGAAGATTTTCTTTTAAAAGATTAATAGCCGCGTTCACGTCCTCTTTCTGCAGCATTTGATGAAAAATCTCAAGAAGACCTGTACGTATATCTTTATGGAAAGTTAGAGTTGAAGTATTGCCTCTCCCCCTCCCCGGTTTCCAGGTGAGCCATTTTTCTGCCGCCATCCGTTTTAAAAGAATCTTAATATTCCGCTCCGTACAGCACAAAACATCAGCAAGTTCCTGCACGGTTATATTCATTGTATCTGTGAAGTCATTTTCTTTTTGATGCAGCCGAAGACTCACATAATAGTCCAGCAGTTTCATAGGGTTACCTCCAAAATATTAAAAGGGGAAATAATAATAAAAAGTTTACCCTTTTTCTTCTCCTTTTTCTAGATAAAATTGGAAATAAGGAGAGTGACTTTTATGGGGTTTAGAGAATTGCACCGGAATATAAAGATCCGGATCATAACGTCCTTTTTAACGCGAATTGTTGGTACGATGATATTTCCATTCATGGCGATCTACTTTTCTATGAAGGTTGGCCAAGTAATGGCTGGTTTTCTTTTGATCATCAACGTTCTAGTTTCACTATTCGTTAGTTTTTATGGAGGCTATATTGCTGACAGGGTCGGCAGGAAAAAAGTGATGGTAACTGCTCAAGGCATACAGGTAGCTTCATTTGCTGTAATGGCACTGGCGAATTCGCCTTTTCTTGATTCAGTCTGGCTGACATTTTCTATGATGTTGGTTTCAAGTGTCAGCTCAGGACTGATGAATCCGGCAGCAGAAGCTATGCTGATCGATGTGAGCACACCGGAAAACCGCAAATTCATGTACAGCTTAAACTATTGGTCTATTAACTTATCGATTGCTTTAGGAGCAATCGTCGGAGGGTTGCTGTTTAAATCTCACAGGTTCGAATTGTTTTTAGTGCTTACCTTCGTATCAATTTTCACCTGGATCCTTGTTACGTATTGGATGACCGAGTCGTTTGAATCAAAAAGTGCTGTGGTCAGTTCAGAAAAGCGAAATGTCTTGTGTGACGTCATTGAAAACTACCGCTCTGTCATGCATGATAAAACATTCATGCTCTATGTTGCAGGCAGCATCTGTATTATGTCGTTAGAGTTCCAGATGCATAACTATATCGGTGTCCGATTAGATCAGGAGTTTGAAGTGCGCACTCTAACCTTCTGGAATGGCTTTTCGTTTGAGATGACAGGCATTAGAATGCTGAGCTGGCTATCTACGGAAAACACGGTGCTTGTCGTTTTATTAACCATATGGCTCACAAAACAGATGAAACGGTTCAATGATATGAAAGTCTTTTTTATTGGGTTGTCTCTATATACCTTTGGCTACTCTGTCGTTGGTGCATCCAACTCTATGAGCATCCTGATGAGTGCGGTTCTTCTCTACACGATCGGTGAACTGCTTTACGTTCCAATCCGCCAGGCCTTCTTGGCAGATTTGGCTGATGAGACTAAGAGAAGTTCGTATATGGCGATGAACGGGCTTGTTTTTCAAGCGGCAAAAATTGCTGGTTCTTTGGGGCTTACAATCGGAGCATTTTTACCGTCATGGACAATGGGAACTTTGTATTTATTGTTGGGTATGATGGGCATGTTTCTTTTTCAGATGGCATTTAACCGGTTTTATACTAGTAAAACTGCCGTGAAAGCAACTGCTTAAGGAGGAATTGGAATGAAACCGCTTATTGCGAAAGAACCGGAAAAAGTACCTGAATTAACGAAAGAGCAGATTGACTGGCTCACTGATATAGTTTTTTATTATGATGACATCCCAGAACTTTGTGACGCTGTTTTTGTCTTTGGCGGAACGCATCCCGGTCATTGGGAAGCAGCGATTAAAGCATATCAAACTGGATTAAGCAGGACATTTGTTGTAACGGGCGGAGTGAGTCCGACCGGAAAAAAGCATGCAGCATGGGAAGACAGAACAATTCCGGAATCACTCGTAATAAAGAGAAAAATGATTGAAGCAGGTGTACCTGAGAAATGTATTATTTATGAAGAGACATCTAGGAACTCTATGGAAAATGTAATACATGCGCTTGAAGTATTTGATTTTACAAAAGTGAAGTCCCTTCTTGTTGTATGTAAAGCACATTGTGCTGGAAGGCAGATTCGAACATTGCAGAAGTACTTGACTAAGGAAATTCGGTTTGTCCCATTTGGATTTCCTGCTGTCTACAGCGGTGAAGGAATCAGGCGTGATAACTGGCACCTGACACATGAAGGAAGATCTCGTGTGTGGGGTGAGTATCTGCGTATCTGCAAATATGGTGATGCAGGACACTTAAGAGGCATCCCTGCGGAAGAGAGATTGCTATAAAGAAAAGCCCTTCACTCATATCTGAGTTGAAGGGCTTTGTTGTGATGCTTTTTGTAAAGTCGCTTCTTAGCTAGTTGATTGGAGTGCAAGGAGCGAGACTCCTGGAACGGAAATCAATAACAGCCTTGAGAAACAGAGTTTACAAAAACAGCCTTATATTTTTACGCGCCTTTTTGCTCTTTTAACGGAGAAACTTTCTTTGTCAGCCAGTTCTTCCCTTCAACTAAACGCGCTGTCATCATGCTTGCAACATTGTCGCCCGTTGCGTTCAGCAATGTTGCAGGCGGGTCAATAATAGCAGAAATTGCAGCAATGATTGGGAGAGCCTCAACCGGGAAACCAAACAATGAAAGAATCAGCATCTCAGCGATCAGCCCGCCTTGAGGAATCGCTCCCATCACCATTCCTACTAAGAGCGCTACTGCGCCAACCAGGAAGTATGTGTCGATTCCTGAGAAATCCATCCCAAAGATTCCGAAGAGGAATGTGATTTTAAGTACGCCGCCAATGACAGATCCGTCTTTATGAAGCGTGGCACCGAGCGGAATAGTCGTTTCTGCAATATCATCAGGAACGCCCATCTTTTTCGTTGCTTCTAAGTTAACCGGTATACTAGCAGCTGAACTGCATGTAGCAAGACTTGTAACAGACGGAGAAAGCATGTTCTTCCAAAACGTTCGGATACCAAGCTTTCCATGTGCCATCCAAGCATAAAGCGTAAAGAAACCAAAGAAATAAACAATAGAGAACGGATAATAGAATAGTACTGCTTTAAAATAGGATCCTAGCAAAGTAGGACCGAATTCTCCAACAAGTGCCGCAAAATAAGCTCCTAGCCCGATTGGCGCATAATACATGACGTATTTCACCATCTGCAGGGTTACTTCACTTCCCGCTGTGAGGAAATTCGCAAGAGGCTTAGCCTTCTCTCCCACTTTTGATGTAGCAAGGCCTAATAATACTGAAAAAAGAATAAGTGCAAGCATGTTCGCACGGCTTAACAAATCAACAAAATCAGGGACGGTAACAGTACTGACTAATTGATCACCGATCGAGACATCTTCGTTTGCTGCATCAGGTTTAACAAGATCAATGTTCACACCTTCAGATGGAGGAAACAGTTAGATTCCAGCCATACTTGTCACGGCAGCGATCGTACCTGTTAAAGTAAAAACGATCAGCATCGAGCTTATGATCTTGCCAAATCGTTTTGCTCCTGCCATGTTCGCGACGCTCGCTGAAATCGAAAAGAAAACAAGCGGAACAACGATCATGAACATAACATTTAAAAATAAGTCCCCAAACGGCTTAAGAACCGCCGCATCCTTGCCCATCACTGAACCGATCACACTTCCGATAATTATCGAAATGAGTAAAATGATCGGAGAGCGATAAGCTTTCCACGTATTTTTCATAAAACTACTCCCCTTACTAGATTCATTGTCACACTATCTATTTTATACGGAATTAACTTTTTGCATAGAGGGGAGTGAAAAAAAGGGGGGACAGACCCGGGTCTGTCCCCCCTTTTTTGTACGTAGATTAATATGCTTTAGCCCAGTAGACAAGGTGCTTTCCTTCTTGTTCACAGCAAACGCATTTGTCCGAGAGTTGTTCTTGTTCAAACGGCATGCAACGTGATGTTGCACCTGTTTCATCCTTAATGAAGTTCTCACATGCTTCATCTCCGCACCACATTGCTTTAATAAAACCTCCGTTGTTTGTTAGGATTTCTTTGAATTCATCGAAAGTAACGGCAACAGACGTTTTTTCTTCGCGGTGCTTTTTCGCTTTTTCAAATAAGCTTTGTTGGATGTCGGTTAAGATTTCTTGTATTTGCGATTCTAAGTTTTCTATTGATATGGTCTGTTTCTCTCCTGTATCTCGGCGTACGAGTACGACTTGCTGCTGTTCGATGTCACGCGGTCCAACTTCAAGACGAAGCGGAATTCCCTTCATCTCATACTCGTTGAACTTCCAGCCTGGCTTTTTATCGCTTGCATCAATTCCTGTACGGATTGTGGCGGAAAGTTTATCTTTTAAATCGTAAGCAAAATCAAGTACGCCTTCTTTATGCTGGGCGATCGGCACGATCATAAGCTGAGTTGGCGCGATCTTTGGCGGAACAACCAGTCCTCTGTCATCACCATGTACCATGATCATCGCTCCGATAATACGTGTTGTGAAGCCCCAAGAGGTTTGCTGCACCGTCTGCAGCTTGCCTTCTCTGTTTGTAAATTCGATGCCAAACGCTTTTGCGAATCCGTCTCCCAGATGATGGGAAGTCCCAGATTGCAAAGCTTTCCCGTCATGCATCAGACTTTCAATCGTGTACGTATATTTTGCTCCAGCGAACTTTTCTTTTTCCGTTTTTTGCCCCTTGATGACCGGTACTGCCAAATACTCTTCACAAAGTTCAGCGTAAACATTAAGCATGCGAACCGTTTCCTCATGGGCATCCTCATCAGTTTCATGGCACGTATGCCCTTCTTGCCAAAGGAATTCCAATGTACGAAGGAAAGGACGCGTCGTTTTTTCCCATCTTACAACGTTCGACCACTGGTTATACAGCTTAGGCAGATCACGGTAAGAATGGATGATGCTTTTAAAATGCTCAGCAAAAAGAACTTCAGAAGTCGGCCGGACACAAAGGCGCTCTGTCAGCTTCTCTTCCCCGCCATGTGTCACCCATGCAACTTCAGGTGCAAAACCTTCGATGTGATCTTTTTCTTTTTGCAGCAGACTCTCAGGAATAAAGAGCGGCATGTAGACATTCTCATGCCCTGTCTCTTTTATCCGTTTATCCAGCTGCTTCTGAATGTTTTCCCAGATCGCATAGCCGTAAGGTCTTAGAATCATGGACCCGCGGACACTGGAATAATCAATTAGTTCAGCTTTTGTTACTACATCTGTATACCACTGTGCAAAATCGTCATCCATACTTGTTACGTCTCTTACAAAATCCTTTGCCATTAGATGCACTCCTCTTTTTAGTAAATAAAAAAAGCTATGCTTAATATTAGGGACCATTTGCATGGCGGTACCACCCTAATTCAAAGCATAGCTTTACACTCTTTCATGATAACGGTCTTGAACCGCTGATATCTTCCACTAGTAACGGAATCAGAACTCCTAGGCAGGTTCGATTGGCTGTCAGCAGGAACCTTTCAGCAGGTGGCCCCCTCTCTATAAAAGACAAGATCAATCTACTAATCCTCATCGATGTTTCTGGTTGTTTTTGAGAATTATAGTTGATACTGCCATGAACTGTCAATTATAGCTTTACATTTATTTCTGCGATTACTCTTTACAGCTTTAAAGTGAGAGGGGGGACAGACCCGGGTCTGTCCCCCCTTCTGTCTTCTTCATAAAATGGGTCAATTTTTAATACAATAGATACAGAGTAAAAGGAGGCGTTGTTTTTATGTACATTCATGTGGTTCAAAGGGGTGATTCTCTTTGGAAGATCTCTCAGCGCTACGGTGTTCAAATAGCTTCTATCGTTAAAGTTAACGGTATTGAGAATCAAAATGTTCTAGTAGTTGGTCAGGCGCTCGTAATTCCTAATGATTTTCCGACATATACAATTCAATCGGGAGATACACTTTACCAGATTGCAGCCAGGTTCGGGACGACTATTGAAAGTTTAATAGGCTGGAACAACATACCACTTGCTTCTGTTATATATGTCGGCCAAGTGATTGATATACCCGTACATGTCGTGAAACAGGGTGAATCCCTCTACGCCATTGCGAATCGATACGGCACTTCTGTGGCAGATATACAAAAGGAAAATAATATTGCTAATCCAGCTTTGATTTATACAGGAACTAGGCTTTCCATCCCTTATAAAAGACCTGTAAAAGAAGTGAATGCTTATATAACGAATATGGGGGCTGCCGCTCAAACCGAGGTAAGAAATGTAGGCTCCTATCTAACCTATATCACACCGTTTAGTTATTCGGTTACGAAGTCTGGCGGATTAACTCCTCTTCAGGACGAAGGCGTTCTTGCAGCTGCGAGAATTAACCGGGTTGCTCCTCTTATGGGAATCGCCAATATTGAAAATGGAGAATTCAATTCAGATCTGATTAAAACGATATTGGACAGTGATTCCTTACAAGAGACGGTTCTGAACAATATTCTTAGCACGATGCAAACAAAAGGATTCCGCGGAGTAAACTTTGATTTTGAATACGTATATCCTGAGAATAAAGAAGACTACAACGATTTCTTAAGGCGGGCAGTCGCAAAGTTTAGACCATTAGGGTATTCTGTTTCTTCTGCTGTTGCTCCGAAATATAAAGAAGAACAGCCTGGCCTCTTGTACGAAGCCCACGACTACAAAGCTCATGGAGAGATTGTTGATTTTGTTGTGGTCATGACCTATGAATGGGGATGGGCAGGCGGACGCGCGATGGCTATCGCTCCTTTGGATGAAGTAAAAAAAGTGCTTGATTACGCCGTTACGGTGATTCCACGTGAAAAAATAATGATGGGAGTTCCCACATATGGACGGGATTGGACACTGCCTTTCGTACAAGGCACCTTCGCCCGTACATTGAGTCCCGTTGCAGCTGTAAATCTTGCTGCTCAGATGAATGTATCCATTGAATTTGATGAAGGTGATCAATCACCTTGGTTTAAGTATTTCGATGCACAAGGGAAAGAACATGAAGTCTGGTTTGAGGATGCCAGGAGTGTTCAGGCAAAATACAGAACTGCCATTGATTATGGTCTCCGCGGAGTCAGCTTCTGGGTATTGGGTATTCCATTTCCGCAGAACTGGCCAGTCATTCGCGACACGATGCGTGTAAGGAAGATTTAGCTTACCGAAGTTCTTCTAGTTGCTTTCTGCTTTAGAATGGAAAAAGCCTGAAACCCGCAAGTTCGGATTTCAGGCTTTCTTATCAAAGGGGTGTGCACCCCA
Organism: Fictibacillus arsenicus; assembly: GCF_001642935.1. Taxonomy (NCBI): domain Bacteria; kingdom Bacillati; phylum Bacillota; class Bacilli; order Caryophanales; family Fictibacillaceae; genus Fictibacillus; species Fictibacillus arsenicus. The sequence goes on along the minus strand of NZ_CP016761.1, from coordinate 1,443,800 downwards.
CAAATACAAATCACGGATTTGTATTTGTTTGGGGTCAGACCCCTACTTTTGTACTAGACCCACCACATCTCGGCTGGCTGTTCAGAGATGAGGATCGACTGCAGGTTCTTCACAGCGCGAGAGAAGCCCTCCTCGATTGACATGATCGGATCTTCGTGTTCAATGCTCACAACATAGTCGTAGCCATACGTACGAAGCGCACTCATCATATCAGACCAGTCCTGAACAGAATGGCCGCATCCTACAGAACGGAAGCTCCATGCACGGTTCTGAACAGCGCCGTATGGCTGCATGTCTGTTAAGCCGTGCATGTTGATGTTTTCTTGATCTAAGTACGTATCTTTCGCATGGAAATGATGGATCGCTCCAGCTTTACCTAAGATCTTGATTGCTGCGACAGGATCGATGCCTTGCCACCATAAGTGAGAAGGATCAAGGTTGGCACCGATCGCATCACAAGTTTCTTCACGCAGTTTTAACAACGTGTATGGCGTGTGAACTAAGAAACCGCCGTGAAGCTCTAAACCGATTTTAACACCATGCTCTTTTGCAAACTGACCCCATGTACGCCAATAAGGAATGAGCTTTTCTTCCCATTGCCACTTAAGTACGTCGCTGTACTCGTTCGGCCAAGGTGATACCGGCCAGTTCGGATACTTGGCGCTTTCAGAATCCCCAGGAACACCTGAGAAACAGTTCACGACAGGTACGTTCATCAACCCTGCGAGCTCTACTGTTTTTACAAAAGTATCATGGGATTCTTTCGCGAACGCCTCATCTGGAGACAGCGGGTTCCCGTGACAGCTGAATGCCGAAATCGTTAAACCGCGCTTTTCTACTTCATGCAGATATTCATTGCGCTTGTCTTCACTCGCTAATAAATCATCTAGCGGACAGTGCGCGTTGCCAGGATAGTTCCCTGTTCCGATCTCAACAGCTGAAACGCCTGCCTCTTTTACATAATCAAGCATTTCCGTGAATGACTTTTGTGAAAAAAGAACTGTAAATACTCCTAGTTTCATGCTTTCTCCACTCCTTTTCCGTTCTCAACAGGGACGCTTTTCCCCATTAAACTGCTTGCATAGATTGCTTCAATGACACGCGACGTGTTCATCGCTTCTTCCGCTTTTACTAATGGCTCAGCTTTCCCTAGACAGCTGTCTACAAAATTCTTAGCCTGCGGAAGTCCCGGATCATCTTCTCCCAGAATCCAATCGGCCTTAGTTGTTGTCATCATACCGTTTTCTGCTTTATTGACCGAGAAAGGAAACACATCAAGTCCGCCGCGGTCACCTGAGATCCGAACCATTTCCGCATCATCTGGAATGTTTGCAGCCCATGACGTTTCGAACAGAATCGTTCCGCCGTTCGCTAAACGGATATAAGCCGTAACGTGATCATCGACTTCAAAAGTATCGGCATCAAAAGTACCCCATTGGTTCACCTGCTCCGCTTCACGGCTAACTGTGTTATACGTTTGACCTGAAACTTCACTTATAGCCGGGTTATCAAGCAGCCACAAAGTTAAATCAAGGAGATGACAGCCGTAATCTATCAAACTTCCTCCGCCCTGAAGCTCTTTGTTCGTAAAAACTCCCCAGCCTGGCACCTTGCGTCTTCTGAGAGCCTGAACACGAACAACGAATGGATTACCTACTTCACCGGCCTCAATTACACGTTTCGCCGCTTGAGATTCTTTCATATATCGATAGTGATACGCAATGGATAGTACTTTACCAGATCGCTTTTCAGCTTCAACCATCTCGGCGCATTCCTCTACAGTCATCGCCATCGGTTTTTCACAAAGTACGTGTTTACCAGCATCTAGAGCCGCAACAGTTATTTCTCTATGAAACTTGTTCGGCGTACAGATGACAACAGCATCCACATGCGGCCACATCTCTTGATAGGTTGTGAAGTAGTTCGGTACGTGAAATTTTTCAGCAACTGATTTCGCAACTTCCACGTTTACATCACTGATCGCAGTAATTTCTGCTTGATCTCCAAGTTGTTGAAATGCGGGGATATGACGGCCTTGCGCAATGCCGCCAGCCCCTATTATGCCTACTCTTAATTTCATGCGTGTACTCCTGTTTTAACTTTTTCGATCGTCTTCTTATCATTTGATTCTAACGCTGCAAGGATTACTGCTAGTGAACGCTTGCCCTCTTCACCAGTGATGAGCGGTGCTTCGCCTGATTCAACCGCTTTAATAAAATGATCAACAACATGAGAGTTTGATTGATTTTCATTCGTCTGGATCGCACCCATCTCATAACGAACAATCGACCCATTTGTATATTGTGCTACAAGTGAATATTGTGGGTCGTCTTCTAGGCGAAGAATTCCCTTTTCCCCATAGATGATTGTTGAGTTGTCTTCTTTTGCCGTATATGACCAGCTTGCAGCGAGTGTTCCGATAATGCCGCTGTCTGTTTTTAATACACAAACTGCTGTGTCATCAACGGAAGCGAATTCCTTCGCACTTGTTTCTACAAACGCACCGACTTCTGCGATCTCTTCCCCAAGGATATAACGAATCAAGTCAGTTTTATGAACGCCAAGGTCACCCATCGCACCGATAAATGCTTCATCCTTCTTAAAGAACCAGCTGTTCTTCCCGTCAACACTCCACGCCTCAGGTCCTGGATGGCCGAAAGCCGTACGGAAGCTGTATACTTTCCCAAGTTCACCGTTCGCAATGATCTCACGCGCTTTTTGATGTGCTGGAACGAAACGCTGATTATGCCCAATCATGAGAGTCTTCCCGCTTTTTTCAGCTGCTTCAATCATCTCTTCAGCTTCTTGTAAAGATGTAGCCATCGGCTTTTCGCATAAAACGTGCTTTCCTGCTTTTAAAGCAGCAACTGAAACCGGTGCATGCAGGTAGTTCGGTGTACAAACACTTACGGCTTCTACTTCATCAAGTGCAAGCAGCTCGTTATAGTCCGTAAAGATTTCCCCGCCGTAAATAGCTTGTGCAGCTTCAGCACGTTCTTTTACAACATCACATACCGCAACGATCTCAACATCCTGGTTTGCCGCATACTCCGGCAGGTGACGGTGATTGGCGATGCTTCCACATCCGATAATTCCTACTTTTACTGTCATAATAACTTCCTCCTCATGATTGGTTTCTTTCTTAAAACAATTTTACTCAGATTCTGCATTAACAAATTGATTGGAGCTTAATGTGCGAGACTCCTGTAGGCTCAACGCCCGCTCCGCGGAAACCAACTCTCCAATTCTTTTAAAATAGCTCTTTTCTAAAATATTGTTGCTTATGATTATTTTTTTCTTTCACTTCATTGATAAGTTGATTGGAGCGCAAGGTGCGAGACTCCAGCGGGACGAGTGTGACAGGTGAGACTCCTAATGGCGCAGAGCGCCAGGAGGCTCACCGCACGCCCCGCGGAAAGCGAGCGACCTGGAACGCAAATCAACTACTTTCAAAAACAACAAAGTTTTTGCGAAAACAGCCTTTAAAATTATTTTGCACCAATTGCTTCAAGCGGTTTTGCGTTTCCGTATACAGGAGCCTGGCTTCCAGTTGGAGCTAAGAAAGACACGGCATTCGTAATTACGGTTTGAACATCTTTGTTGTAATAAGTCGGGTAAGTCTCGTGCCCTGGACGGAAGTAGAAGATCTTCCCTTTTCCGCGGTTGTAAGCACATCCTGAGCGGAACACTTCTCCTCCTTCAAACCAGCTAACAAAAACAAGATCGTCTGGAGCCGGGATATCAAAGTGCTCACCATACATCTCTTCTTTTTCAAGCTCGATGTACTCACCAAGACCGTTTGCTACCGGGTGGCTAGGGTTCACAATCCAGATGCGTTCTTTTTCGTCCGCTTCACGCCACTTTAAATCGCAAGACGTGCCCATAAGCTTTTTAAAGATTTTAGAAAAATGGCCGGAATGAAGAACTAAGAGACCCATTCCATCTAATACACGCTGCTGGACTTTGTTCACGATCTCATCATCTACTTCGTCATGTGCAAGGTGCCCCCACCATACAAGAACATCTGTGTTGTTTAACACTTCCTCTGTAAGACCGTGCTCTGGCTCATCAAGTGTTGCTGTCTTCACATCGTGGCCAGCATTCTCTAAAAACTCAGCGATGGCACCGTGAATTCCTTTTGGGTAGATTTCCTGCACTGTCGGGTTCTTCTGTTCGTGTCGGTTCTCGTTCCATACTGTAACTTTAATCATTTGTATATGCCTCCTATTTATGTGTAAGCGTTTTACGTAAACGTTTACGTATTTCTTAAATAAAAATGAAGCGAATGTTGCCTCCGTTTTTTACTTGTCATGTAAATCACAGACTGACTGCCTCTCTACGATCGTAAATGGCATATAACGGCTTTCTGCTTCTTTTTCTTCACCTTTAATCAATTTCACTAAAATCTCGCCTGCGGTTTGTCCCATATCTTTTAAAGGTTGTGAGACTGTTGTCAGCGCAGGATAACACATTTCTGCAATCTTCAGATTATCGTATCCGATGATTGAAAGTTCTTCTGGTACTTTTATGCCCAGCTGATGTGCGGCGGACATAGCTCCAATCGCCATCTCGTCACTCGCAGCAAACAGAGCGGTCATATCTGGCAGCTGCTTCAGCAGCACAGGCAATGACTCTTTTCCATTTTGAAAACGGTAGCCTTCGTTAGTCGTGATGTGATTTTCTGAAAAGGCCAGGGAATGCTTTTGAAGTGCTTCCTTAAAACCTCTCATACGCGGAACTCCCGCAATTGGATCATTCTTGCTGCCGCCTATCATGCCAATCTGCTTATGCCCTTTTTTCACCAGATGCTCAGTTGCCTGGAAAGCTCCTTCAAAATCATTTACACGGACGAAAGGCAGATCATAGTTTGATGATGCAGTTGAGACAAGGACTACAGGAACTTTCATCTCTTGAAAAATCTTATAGTACTCTTCTTTCACATCTTCAGAAGCAAAGATGATGCCGTCTACCCTTTTTTCCTGCAATAATCGCAAATATTTGACTGTCCGCTTTCCGCTGGATGTCGTATTGCAGACGATAACGCTGAATCCGCCGTCGTGAGCCGCATTCTCGACACCTTCTAAAACCTCTGATGAAAGCATCCCGGACACTTCGGGAAACAGGACACCGATCGTTTGGGTCCGCTTGTTGATCAGTCCGCGTGCAATGGCGTTCGGCTGGTAGCCTAATGCTTCAATAGCTTCTTGCACCTTTTTCTTCGTGTCCTCCGAATAGCCTGGCAGCCCATTAACAATCCGGGAAACCGTTGCAATTGAAACGTTTGCATACTTGGCTACATCTTTAATTGTCGGATTCAAAACATCAACCTGCTTTCTGTTACGTAAACGTTTACATTTACCCTTTCAATCTATCAGCGCTCTAAAAAAAAGTCAATTATATTTTCCCTAAAAAAAGATTACAGTTTTTGAAAAAGGGAAAAGAATACTAATATGAAATGGAGGTCACTGCTTATGTGGTATCAGCACTCATTCTTTAAGTACGGGGCAGGTGCCGTACTCGTACTCACGATTCTATTCTTGCTAGGGAAAATCGACTATCTCATTGACTTCCTTTATCTTGTTATTTCGAGCGTCTTCTTTCCAATGTTTATCGCAGGTTTGTTATATTATTTGCTTCGGCCGCTCATCCGTTTTTTGATCAAAAAGAAAGTCCCAAAATTTCTTGCTATATTCTTAGTCATGCTGGGATTAATTTTGGCTTTTTCCGGAATCTCAGGTGTTGCCATTCCTATCGTTGCAGATCAGTTAACAAATCTTACAAATGACTTTCCTAAAAAAATAGGTGAAGCCACTGAAAAAACAGGAAAAATGGTCACAGGTGAAAACAAATCATTTATTGACAGCACACAGGTTGCAAAACTGGCAACCGTGCGCCTCGAAAAGTTCACAAGCTCCATCTCCAAAGATGTAATTGCTCTCGTTACTACTTTAACGAATATTGCTCTCGTTCTATTGGTGGTACCGTTTATTCTATTTTATTTACTGCTTGATGATAAAAAGTTTTTTAATTATTTTCTAAGACTTGTACCGCGTCACATGGAACATGACGTGGCTGCTATTCTGCGGGATATCGATTCTACGCTGTCTTCTTATATAAAAGGACAAATATTGGTCGCATTGTTTGTCGGAGTATTTATGTATGCCGGCTATATGATTATCGGACTTAAGTTCGCACTCGTTCTTGCTCTTTTTGCTGTTTTGACGAATGTTATTCCTTTTCTTGGACCATTCATCGGGGTGTTCCCTGCTCTTTTAGTCGGGCTCATCCAAGATCCGGTGATGGCGATAAAAGTAGCTTTTGTAACGCTTGTTGTACAGCAGGTGGAAGGTAACATTCTATCTCCCCAGATCATGGGAAGAAAACTTCGCATACACCCGCTTACAATTATATTGGTCGTACTGATGTCTGGTGCCGCTTTTGGCTTTATCGGTTTGCTGCTGGCTATTCCGGCGTATGCAGTTACAAAAACCATCATAAGTAATCTGTACCGGATTTATTTGTTATATAACCCACCAGAGACGAGAAGTGATTTGCTCTGAAAGGAGAGCCGAATTTGACTGTAAAACAGCCATTCGTAAAAAAAGAAACGTATAAAGATAAGATTAAGAATCATTTTGAGTCTTTCCGGCCGTGGATACATCGCTTTGCAAGAATAGGATACCTGTCAAAGGGGATCGTGTATGTTGTAATCGGAATTCTTGCGTTGATTACCTCAACCGGTACACATTTGAATGAAGCAAGCTCGCAAGGCGCACTTTACACGATCGCCCAGCAGCCGTTTGGACCTGTTTTATTGATTGTACTTGCCGTTGGGTTAAGCGCCTATGCGTTCTGGCAGATTACGAAAGCGGTCTTTGATCCTGAATGCGTGAACCATAGCTGGAAGAGATGGTTCAGCAGACTTGGATATTTAATTATTGCAGGTGTTTATACGGCAATGTGCATTAGTGCTTTGCGTATTCTTTTCCGTGCAAGAGGAGAATCGTCGGATAAAACGTATCAGACTTTATCTGCACAGATGCTGGCCCAGCCTTTCGGACAGTTATTGGTAGCAATCGGCGGACTTGTTTTTGGCATAATCGGAGTTGTTTTTCTGTTCAGAGCCATGTCACGAAAATTCAAAAAGAACCTTAAGAAAAACGAAATGAACAAGAAGGAATGGAAGTGGAGCGGATATATCGGTACATTTGGAATGATCGCACGCGGGATTGTATTTATGATTATCGCCTTTTTCCTTATAAGAACCGCTATTCTCGCAAATCCTGAAGAAACAAAAGGGCTGGACGGTGCTCTTCTAGAGCTTGCGAACCAGCCATTCGGCCCGGTTCTGCTCGCAATCGTAGCCCTTGGCTTTATCGCTTATGGCGTGTTTATGTTTGCAAGTGCCAGATATCGTAGATTGAATAACCAATAAAGAAGAAAAATCCTTGCCGGACCAGCGGCTAGGATCTTTTTTTGATTGGATTTTGTATGGGGTCCCGGGACAGACCCCATCACTCTATCACTCTCTAGACCACTTCTCTAGTGTACGGTCAGTTGGCAGCATCACGGTCAACAGCCCTAACAAAGGTAAAAAGCTGATGAGCAGCATGGTGTATGAAATGCTTGTAACATCCGCTACCTTCCCGAGCACAACTGAACCGAGTGCTCCCATTCCGAATGCAAGACCTACAATTAATCCTGAAACCATTCCAATCCTTCCAGGAACTAATTCTTGCGCATAAACCACTGTAACAGAGAAGCTTGTGTTTAAAATAAACCCGATCATAAAAAACAACGGCGCTACTGCCCATAATCCCACATGCGGCAAAAGAAGTGCCAATGGTGCTGTTCCGACCATCGACCAAAAGATCATGTTCCTCTTTCCTAAACGGTCTGCAATCGGTCCCCCGAAGAATGTACCAAGCACCCCGGACGCCATGAATACAAATAAATAAATTTGCGCCTGTCGGATGGTCAAATCGTAATCATGAATCAGATAGAACTGATAATAGTTGCTGATTCCTGAGAAATACCAAGACCGTCCGAACACGAGGAAAACAAGAAGTGCCATCGCCATAATGACTTGATTTTTACGTTTTTTATCAATCGCTTTTTTCTCACCGGTCTGTTTTTTTACGCGAGGAAAATGAGCAAGCTGTCTAGCGTACCAGCCTGATACATAAAACAGAACAAAAATAGCGATCGCCGCAAACGAAGTAAACCATACTGCCCCAAATTGACCAAGCGGAACAAAAACAAGCGCAGTCATCACAGGTGCCAGTGAAGTCCCAGAGTTCCCTCCAACTTGGTAGATTGACTGGGCAAGACCGCGCTGATTTCCTGCAGCCATATAAGCAACTCTTGAACCTTCAGGATGAAATACCGCAGATCCGAGTCCAATTCCAATAACAGAAATGATTATCATATAAAACGAATCGGCAAAAGCAATCCCTAGCATACCTATTAAACTGGCCATCATGCCAAAAGGCAGTAAATACGGAGAGGTCGTTTTATCCGTATACCAGCCAACGATTGGCTGCATTACAGACGAAGTAATGTTGAGCGTGAAAGCAATCCACCCGAGCTGTGTAAAAGTAAGCCCCATCGATTTCTCTAAGATTGGAAAAATCGCAGGAATAACAGCCTGCATCGAGTCATTTAACAAGTGAACAAAACTAATAGCAAATAAAATTGAATAAATGGTCTTCTGCTGCGAAGACGCTAAGCTTGGCGTCTTTTCTGTTGATGTGGCCATGCTGCATTCCTTCTTTCTTCATCTACTCATAAACTTCCAAACTATGTATCTTTTCAATAGATTACCACATCAAACAAGTCCAATACTAAAATAGCGATTTTCGACACGTGAAATCGAGCAAACCGCCTAGGAAGAAAATGAATATCGCATGCGGGAAATAAATTGTTAGGGGTCAGACCCCATTTCCCGCAAAGAGAAACCAGCCCGAATCGGGCTGGCTTCTCTTATATAATATTTGCTTACTACATGCTTAATATATGCTTAAATCTTCTCTATCACTTTGTCGATGATCCCATATTTTACTGCTTCTTCTGCTGACATGAAGTAGTCGCGGTCTGTGTCTTTTTCTACTTTTTCAATAGGCTGTCCGGAGCGGTCTGAGATGATTTTATTTAAGAGCTCGCGTGTCTGCAGAATTCGTTTTGCGTGGATGGCCATGTCAGATGCCTGCCCTTGTGTTCCGCCGAGCGGCTGGTGGATCATGACTTCTGCGTTCGGAAGCGCATAACGCTTTCCTTTAGCGCCAGCCACTAATAGAACTGCACCCATAGATGCTGCCATGCCGATACAGATTGTGGACACATCTGGTTTAATAAATTGAATCGTGTCATAGATCGCCAGGCCTGCAGTTACTGAGCCCCCTGGTGAATTAATGTAGATGGAAATGTCTTTATCTGGATCTTCAGCAGCAAGAAAAAGAAGCTGTGCGACGATTGAATTTGCCACATTATCATCAATAGCACTTCCAAGCATGATAATACGGTCTTTTAGCAGCCTTGAATAAATATCATACGAACGCTCACCGCGGTTCGTGGATTCAACAACCATTGGAATTAAGTTCATCTGTTTTCCTCCTATTTATGCCGCGATTGCCATCGGGCTTGTGCTTGTAGTATTCGGAACATTTATTTTCCCGAATCCTGATGTAATAAAAATAATCTTCGCCGGCTGCTGCTGACTGTCAGCACCCTCAACCTGCACTTCTCTTTTCATCGGGATCACGTTTGATTCTTCCGTAACTTGATCTTTTTTTATCGGTGTAACCGTACTCTTCTGTTCCTCTTTCACGTTGTGCCGCCTCCTTCAGGTTTTGGGTACATCGCCATTGAAACATGAAACGTTGTGGATTTTCCCTGTTTTGGATCATGGTGTTTTTTAATCAGTTCTGAAAGCATGTTTGAGTAATCTTGTAAAAAAGCTTGCCGTTCTTCTACGCCTAAAAGTGAGAGCTCCATCTCCATGACTGCACTCGGAATTTCCTCATTCTCAGCCTCTTCCATAAGGGATACGGCGTCTCGTTTTATTTTCTCCGTTAAAGATAATACATGAGCTAGTGCAGTCTGACCCTTCAGTTTTCGGATGGTTTCTTGTGACAGACCGAGTGAATCAGATAACAGAAAAGTTTTCCCCGCACTTCTATAAAGAACTTCTACAAGGTTTCTTACATTCCTTGTGCCTGCCCTCATAACAAGACCGACTTTTTCCAGTGTCTTTAGATGATAATTCACCTTTTGAGCGGAATCATTCATCACTTTTGATAGTTCTGTCGCAGATCTCGGTTCCTTCAATAAGCTTATGATCTCTGACCTGACAGGATGCAGAAGTGCTGCAGCCTGTTCTGGCTCTGTGACGATAAATGTTTCTGGTACGGTTTGATTCCTATTCACTCACATCACCTCACTTTTGTGAATTTACTCCCTACGTAAAAATAATACTTTACGTAAAATTATTTTATTACGTTAGGCTTCATTATGTCAAAGATTTACTCAAAATATACACCTGCCTAGAAACATAAAAAACAGACTGCCTATCAACAACAGTCTGCATTCTGAATTTTTTTAAAGGCTGTTTTCGCAAGCTTTGATGTTTTTAAAGTAGTTGATTTCCGTTCCAGGCCGCTCGCTCTCCGCGGAGCGTGCGGTGAGCCTCCTGGCGCACTGCGCCATTAGGAGTCTCACCTGTCACACTCGTTCCGCAGGACAAGGAAGGCTTCGACAGCGTTACATCGCACGAAGAAAATGCGATTTTCATTTTCGAGGAGTCTCGCACCTTGCACTTCAATCAACTTTTCAATGAAGCGTAAGAAATTATACGCAACAATCTTGGAATAGAGCGTTATAAAAGAGGTATGACGCCTAGGATAAGGAAGATCCCGGCCATCCCGACGTTAAACCAAAATTCTGTTTTTTGTTTAAATATTCTTCGTTCCACTGCTCGGAATATAAAGATAGCCATTAAGATCGAAAATAATACAGAAGGGCTCTCCCAATACTTTCCGTTATAGATGGCGAGCAGCAGTCCCAAGAACATAAGCAGCATTTCGGCATAAACCCACTGTTTTGGTCGTTTTTTCATCTGATAAAAGGCCCCCTTTTCACCGGGTGATAGTACTCAGTGTACGGTTTGGAGGCCTATTCGGTGCATGATCTTAAATAGATTTTTCGTGTGACTCTGCATTCAGATTTACGTATGAACTTTTTCTAATCAACCTGAGTACCATCCATCCAATAATTCCACCGGCAACAGAACTTGTGAGAAACGGAAGCACAAAGAAAAATGCACCTGTCTTTGATCCTAAGAAAAGGGCTGCGACCGGAACTGCAATTACCGCTCCTATAAGACCTGTTCCGATCCACTCACCTGCCGCTGCTGCTCTATAAGTTTTAGCTCTTCTATAAAAATACCCCGCTAACAATGCTCCAATCATCCCACCTGGAAAGGCAAGCAGCGAACCGACACCAATCAAATTACGCAAAAGCCCTATCGCGAAAGCTACAATCACTGCAGGCAGAGGGCCTAATATTACACCAGCGATGACATTTATCGCATGCTGAACTGGAAAAGCTTTTGCAACACCTGCTGGAATCCACAATATGTGTGAAGCCAGAGTGCCTATAGCAACAAACATTGCCATGAGTGTAAGCTTTTGAACTGAAATTTTCACTTACAATCCCCTCTTTGCGTTTAATATGTCCATGAGCAATTTCCGAGATGTTTTGAACGGATCTTGTGACTGACTGATCGCTGAGATGATTGCCGCTCCATCTGCACCAGCACTGATAACAGATGCAGCATTATCCAAAGAGATTCCGCCAATTCCAACTACAGGAACGCTTATCTCGTTTGTTCGGAACTCTTGGAAAATCCCTGTTCCTACAGGCTCCTGCGCATCAGGTTTGGTAACAGTTGCGTAGATGGGACCTGCTCCGATATAGTCAGCCCCGTGATCAACAGCATCTTTTGCCTCAGCAAGGGTATGCGCGGAAACGCCGAGGATCTTGCCTTCTGTCTCTTTGCGAATAAAAGCTAAGCTCCCGTCTGTCTGTCCGACGTGAAGACCATCAGCATCCACAGCTTTCATCAATTTCAGATCATCGTTCACAATAAAAAGCACTCCATGATCCCTGCAAATTTCTTTAGCCCTCTTTGCTGCTTCTAACCGATTTTCACCTATTAAAGACTTTGCGCCTTTTTCACGGTATTGAAAAGCTGTGATGCCGCCTTTAACAGCCTGAAGAAGAATTTCATGAAAAGACTCTGGAGACTCACAGTTCATCGTACCTGCTACAAAATAGAGTGATAGCTTATGAGCCAGGTTCACTTGTAAGATTTCTGTCATTTGTGTGCACCTCTCTCAACTGCTGGTGATCTCTCAAGCCAGTTGATCTTATCCTGCCAAATGGATTCCGTAGTTTCTAATAAAAAAAGTTCATCTAAAAGCTTTGTTTGAAAGCTTCCTGGTCCTCTCGATGTTTTCACAGCTTCCTCTGCCGCTTTCGTGAGCATCAGAAGCGCAAGAGCAGTGCGCTCTAGAAAAGAAAGTTTGTGTACTGCTTCATCTTTTTGATTAGCCTGATACAGCGCAATCATTGAAGTAGCAAAACAGCCAGTCCCTGTCACTAGCGAAAGCATCGAGTGACCATGTGAAAGTTCGATAACCCTCTCTCCATCTGAAACGACATCCTTCTCACCCGTCATTGCTATAATACACCCCGTCTGTTTTGCAACAGCTATTGCAAGCTGGTGTAAATCACCTTCAGAATTGCCGAGGTCGCCGTCCGCTCCCCGGCCATCCCAGCCAAGACCAGCGAGAAATTTCATCTCTGCTGCATTCCCGCAAATTGTCAGAATTGTTTGGGGACTGACTTCCTTCGATTGTGAATATTCTGACAACAATTCTTTGATGGTTTCCTGGCGGAATGAAGAGAGTCCTACTCCTACGGGATCAAGGACGACAGGCACTCCACAGTGCATCGCTTTACGAAGTGCAAGTTTCATAGATTCAGCTGCGGCTTCTTCCAAAGTTCCGATGTTAAGTACCAATGCGTCGGACACAGCAACTGCGTCTTCTACTTCCCGCGCGTCATGAACCATGATAGGACTTCCACCCGCTGCCAGAACACCGTTGGCGAGAAAGTTCATCGTTACATTATTCGTAATATGGTGGACTAGCGGCCGCTCTTTCCTAATCTGTTCTACAAATGCTTTCCATTCTTGTATTCTAGTGTTGTTCATGAAGAATCCTCCTATAAGCAAAATGATTTACAGGTCCATGTCCGGAACCGACATCAATACCATGTTCGATCGCCGTCTGGATAAACTTTTTCGCATTTCGAACAGCGTTTTCCATCGTTTTTCCGTAAGCTAATTCAGCTGCAACTGCTGCTGAGAATGTGCAGCCAGTACCGTGTGTATTTTTTGTGTAAACTCGTTTATCAATAAGTTCACACATTTCATTACCGTTGTAGACAAGGTCTGAAACAAACTCATCTTCCATATGTCCGCCTTTTATCACCACATAATCAGCGCCCATATTAAACAGGATGCGAGCCGCTTCATGTCTTGCTTCATCACCCGTAATCTCTATCCCTGTCAGCGCTTCAGCTTCAGGTATATTAGGTGTGATTACTTTGGCGAGGGGCAGCATATACATTTTCATCGCTTCTAGAGCCTCCTCACCTAGAAGACTTGCCCCGCCTTTCGCAACCATAACAGGATCGACGACCAGGTTGCTCCAGCCAAACTTTTTAATAAAAAAGGCAACACTTTCAATATATTCACCTGAAAATAGCATACCTGTTTTTACTGCGTCAGGCTTAAGGTCGCTTCCGATTGACGTTAACTGCTGCTCCAATCCATCCAGAGGAACTGGATACACCCCTTGGACACCCGTCGTGTTTTGTGCCGTAACGGCAGTTAGTACAGACATTCCGTACACACCAAATTCCTGGAATGTCTTCACGTCAGCCTGAATACCTGCACCGCCTCCACTGTCAGAACCAGCGACTGTCAGTGCTTTGCATACTTTGATTAATTGTCCCATCACGATTCCCCTCCTAAACTAGAAACTTAAAGAAAATTTGCTTGACGCCAAGCCTTTCGCGTCAACCTTAGTTGCACTTATACGATGGACTTAAACTTGTTGGTGCCACGTCGAAAATCATCATGCTAATAAGCTATATTTTCTGATAGCGCAAAAAAGCCACCCGCAAATGAAAAGCGGGTGGCTATTACGATTGTAGATTGTAATGGACCACGCCGCTTCCCTACGCCAGTATTAACCGGATCAGGTTCAAAGGGTCGAAGGCTATCACCTTCTCTCAGCTTAAAAACATAAGCACCCCTAGCGGAAATGACGATATTGATTTAACACCATCCTACTCACATACCAGTTTAAAAGTCAATGTTTTTTTCAATTATGTGTTTCTTAGTGTTTAAGCCTCTTAAAATACGGGGAAATAGTAAGTAACACAAAATAAACACATAAATAACACTAAATTATAACACTTGAAACAAATGGGAAAGCAAACCGTAATAATGTCACAAACGATTAAACAATTACCAAAAGGTGGTGAAAATACAGTACATTGGAATGATTATCAAATTTTTTTCAGAATTTTCAAATAAAATGGTTGTCATTGAGCACCTTGCTCAGTATACTAGTAGAAACCTAGAAACATAAAAGGTTAAATTGGATAGGGAGATAATTTCAAGGAGGGAAACAGGATGAAAGACAAAAACACTTCTTTTAACAAAAACCAAAATGAGATGGTGAAGTACAAACAGCAAAAAAGAGACCCATTTGCCTTCAGCCTTATTGCCCAAATGGTTCTGGATGAAGCCCTGCACAGTTACTACAAAGAGTATTATGAAAAAGAAATCGACAATGCCTTGGATCAAAAAGATAAAGAGCGTTTTATGACACTGACTGAAGAATACAAAGCTTTTCTCGGATAAGGCTTTTGGTCACGGTTCACCCTTAAAAAAGGTGCCGTAAAAGCCAAAACACCCTTTCAGCTTCCGGACTGTTATCCGGGCTGCAGAGGGTGTTTCTGACGTACCTGTTATCTGACATGAATAAAACGTATCTACTTATTACATGGATGTCGGAGAACCCGGCTTTTTCTTTTGCCCTTTTGTCCTTCTCCAGATCCAGATTACAACGGGTATCAGCACAATCCACACAGGCGCTAATCCAAATAATGCAACAACGATAAATGAAATCGCAGAAACAAAGAAGTTTACCGTCTCCATGAATAGCATCTTCGTTTTTTTTCCAGGTGTCTAAATCACCTGTCTGCAGCTTCTCAGCCTTCAAATTCTTCACTTCAAACTGGATAGTAACTGTCGAGTAATCGCTTTGATTTTTTAAAAAGTTAAGCCTTCCTTCAATCTGTTCAATTTCTTCTTGTACTCTTGCAAGATCTGAAGAGATTTTTAATAAGTCTTCTGTTCTCTCAGCCTCTTTCATAAATGATTCAAGCCGATCTCTCACCTGCTGCTTCGCTTTTAATCGAGAAGACAGATCCACATATTCTTCTGTGACATCTTCCCCTCGTACACTTTCATGCGGAGCCCCTTCGCTTAAATCCTTCACTTCCTGTAAAAAAGGCCGGAAACCATTCATTGGAACACGTACCGTCATCATCCCGTCCTGATAGCCTTCCTCGCCGATATTCGTGTTGGATTCAACGATATAACCGCCTTTATCATCAACCATCTTCCGCACCGTTTCCATCGCGTTCTGCAGCTTTTCAACGGTTATTCGCAGATCCGCGTTATAGATAACTTTCCGCTGATCTTGGATAGATTGTTTCTTTTCGCTTTTTTCGGATGAAACTGACCCTTCATCTGCAGATGACTTAGAAACTTCCATCTTCCCTTCTGAACTGTCGCCACCTGCCATGTTATATTCAGCTTCCTTTTTACTTCCTCCATTGCTGCTGCAGGCTCCTAATAATAAGACACAGATCAATACCCACACTTTCCATAATTTCCACATATCGTAAATCCCCCTTTTCTGCTTAGACGCCTTTTACTAAATAAAGGTTTCAGAGCGCGAAAAACCAACCTATTGAATGATTTTTTCTTAACCATTTTTATGATAAAATGTTGTCTGGTGATTAGTTGTTTGAAAAAATACCGATTTATGCTAGTATGTACAGGATAAGTAAGTGGTTTAACTGGAGGAATAGCATGTCAATGATAGGAAGAAACGATCCGTGCTATTGTGGCAGCGGAAAAAAATATAAGAAATGTTGCTTACATAAAGAAGAGCAAACACGCGAAGTGTCCTTTCATCAAGAAGGCCTTATCAAATTTGCCCTTGAGAACTATCAGCAGGATTTAGCAGCACGTACGTCTGAGTATGTGAAAAAATATCCGGTTGGCAAAGACCAGGAGCAAACGTATGCGAACATCGCTGTTTGCTGGGAAGTTTTCTGTTCTAAAATAAATGGCGGCAAAACACCTGTTGAGCTTTATGTCGAAAAGGTGAAGAACTCTGTTAAGCCTGAAGTTGCCGAGATCTTAGCCGGCTGGACAAATACAGTGCCTTCACTATATAAAGTCGTCGAACAAAAAACAGGCTTTATTTTTACAGTAAAAGACATATGGACAGAGAAACTGTACGATGTGACAATCAACGCTGCTGAAAAACCGAAAACAGACAGCGCATTGCTTGGAACTCTCGTATCGAACGGAATCAATTACGAATTTTATGTCGGCTATGTAGAGATGCCTATTTCTGAGCTGCCGCCATTAAAAGATGCCGTTGAGAAACTCCAGCCATTAGCAGATGCAAAAGAGATTTTCAAAAATCAATTCCCGGCTGTACTGCAGCTTTCGTTAATCGATATATCTGCAGGGGTTCCGCAGCCTAAAGCTGAACAAAAGGAAGCTAGTTCTGAAAAGTCTGCAGAAGCGAAAAATGCTGAAGCTCCAAGTGATTCGGAAGAGAAAGATGAAAAGTACACAGCTGTAACTGAACTGGTTAAAGCTAATGCGGAAACAGAAGTTGTTAAAGAGGCTGAAAAACTTTGGAGTGAATACATCAACGAATCAAAGCCAGCCATTCGTAAAGAAGAAATCTATGCTGCGGCATTGGATTACCTCGTATCAAAAGATATTAGAGGCATTAACTCCACACAAGCTGAAACAGCCAAGAAATACGGCGTATCACCAGCTAGTCTTTCATCTCGCTACCGTGAAATGAAAGAACTATTAAGCGTATAGCTATCATATATTTCATATTCTCCCGTCAGGAAACTCCTGGCGGGTTTTATTATTGATCACAAGAAAAATAAATATTGCATTTGTAAACCTTTGTACTAATATCAATATTAAGAAGTATTTTCCATTTTGAGGACGGAGGTTTTAAATGTGACTCCATTATTCACAGAAAAAGAAATTGAAATCGCAGGGAATAAAAAATTGTATGGTACCCTCACAATCCCCGAGACGATCAACAACACTGAAAAATATCCAGCCGTTCTGCTCATCTCTGGATCTGGTCCTCTAGATCGCAATGGAAATGGTCCTAAGGGTAAGTATCAGCTAAATGTTTATAAAGAACTTGCTGAATACATAACGAATTTAGGTTTTATCACTTTTCGATACGATAAAAGAGGAACAGGTAAAAGTGAAGGAGACTGGTTATCAACCGGCCTTTGGGAGCTTGTTGAAGATTCTGAACAGGCACTTCAAACCCTTAAAAACCATCCTCTTGTTGATCCAGATAAAATTATCGTTGCTGGTCACAGTGAAGGTACAATAATAGGTACAGCATTATCGGAAAGACAAACACTAAATGGATTGATGCTCCTATCCGGCGGAGTTGGTAATTTAGATGAATTTACAACATATCAAAGGTTATTTACCTACCAAGAATTAAAAAGCTCTAAAGGTTTAAAAGGGTTCCTTTTGAGATTACTTATTAATGAAAAGAAAGCAGAAGCTAAAACCCGGAAACAAATACAAAAAATTATTGAATCTAATAAAGAGGTTTACAAAGTTTTATTCATATTTAAACAGCCAGCAAAGTGGTTCAGAGAGCACTTTGCCTATAACCCAAGAAATGGCTTGAAAAAGATAAACTATCCTGTTATAGCAATTTGCGGTGACAAAGATGGACTGGTTAATCCTGTCCTCTTAGAGGAGCTTCACACACTAGTACAGGGAACTTCTGAGACTCATATTATTAAAAATATGGAGCATGGCTTCCGTTTTCAGCATGAAGACAAAACGATGGTAAGAGTAAAGAAGCTGATGAAGATCCTTCCTTCGAGACCTTTGAACCAGGACGGATTAGATGTCATATCACATTGGCTAGAGTCACATTATAAATCGAATTGTTCAAATAATATCGCACAATAAAAAAGACCCATGAGAGGGTCTTTTTTTATGGCTGTTTTCGTAAACATTGTAGCTTTTGAAAGTGGTTAATTTCCGCTGCAGTGGTTCGCTTTCCGCAGGGCGTGCGGTGAGCCCCCTCCGTACTCCGTACATTGAGTGGTCTCACCTGACCCGCTCGTCCTGCAGAAGTCTCACACTTCCGCTCCAATTAACTGTTCAATGAAGAACTTTAGAAAATCTCTCAGTAGCAACAATCTTATAGAAATGCGCCTATTTATTTTAATACTGAATTTTGGTTTTTACGCTGCAGCCAATAATAGACTGGCAGTCCGGCTACTGTTATAAATATGGCTGTCAAACTATCAAAAGGATCATTCATGATTGTAACTCCGACAATATACATTGAACCGATAATCGCAAAGATCGGAACGAACGGGAATAATGGCACACTGTAAACGCGTGCTGCACCTTTATTTCGCTTGCGAAGCTTAAACACCGCACAAAATGCAAAAATGTAAAAAATATAAACAGCAAAGATCGCCATTTCTGACAGATAATCAGGATCTGTCATAATCATCATGATGATTGCAATAACAACCTGCAAGTACGTTGCGGCGATCGGAGTACCGTACTTCTCGCTGACCTTGCTGAACGTCTTTGCCATCGGGAGCTGATTTCGTTCTGCCATCGCAAACGGCACACGAGGAATCGTTAAAATTTTTCCGTTTAAACAGCCAAAGATCGATACCGCAATACCGACCGCGATCAGTTTACCGCCTAATGGTCCAAAAAGTATTGTAGCCGCAGATGCAGCAGAGTTTTCACCAAGTCTCACGATCTCAGAAGCTGGCAGAATATGCAGCAATGCAATATTAACGAGAAGATAAGCTGCCATTACGATCAATATGCCGCCAATAATCGCTTTAGGCAACGTCTTCCCAGGGTTCTTCATCTCCCCCGCTACAAATCCAACCATCAGCCAGCCATCATAGGCAAACAGAGTTGCTAAAATGGCTGCCCCCATGCTGATCTCAATTACAGATCCGCTTGAAGAATTTAAGATCTGTTCGTCACCCTGCGCAATCCCAAACACGATAATCAGAGCAATAGGAACAAGCTTTCCAATCGTGAACAAGTTTTGTACGAAACCGCCGTATTTTGTTCCGAAATTATTTACAATTGTTAAAAAAAGTACAGTTCCGATCCCAATCCATGGACCAAACGATTTTTCCCAAGAAAAAAGATTTGCTATCAATGATCCAAAGTACAAGCCAAGCGCACCAATTACGGCTGGTCCATAGATGACCGTCTGGACCCATCCGCTCAAATAACCCCAGAGCTTGCCGTATACTTCTTCCATATACACATAAAGACCGCCCGTTTTCGGGATCTGTGTCGCAACTTCAGCGATCGTAAGACCTCCAGCAAGTGTAATAAGACCTCCAAGGGCCCAAGCTAAAAGGGCAAGATTTGAGTTCCCTGTGTATTCGAGTACACTTCCAGGCTTCATAAAAATACCGGATCCAATGACCGTTCCAATAACGATGGACATGGCTACAGAAAGCCCGATGTCTTTTTTCAATGCTGCTTCTTGATTCATGCTGTGTCCACTCCTTAGAAAACGTTTGTCCATCTGAAAAAGACTAGTGTCACTTTAACATAAACAAGTTAAAATTGTCACTACTTTCCAAAGTAGACAGGCAATTCAGTTATTTGAAAAGGTTTTCTATATATAGATAGCGGACAACGAACTTGCTAAAGTTCATTTCGCCTTAAAAGCTGCTTTTTTATAAACGCTTTTTCCATTATGTCATTTAGTTGTTTTTCAAACTCCTTCTTTTCAGCTGGATCAGTTACAGACCTAATTTTCCTTTTCAGCTCACGTATTCTCAATTTTTCCTCGGATGAAAAATGTGAAGAATGAAGCAATATCCTCACCTCATTTCCTGACACTACTGCATTTATTAGTAAGCATAAATGAAATAAGCACAATGAACAGTTGATATGTCAGAAAATCTTCCAGTTTATTTTTTATCATAAATTTCCAAATTAGGGCTTGCTATTTTAAGCGAATGGTAATATATTACTTATACAGTACCTTGCAATAAACAGTACTAAGTAAAGTGGTGATGTGTGAAAATGAATGTTCAATTTAAAAAAGGGGTTCTTGAACTTTGTGTGCTCGTGCTGGCATCAAAAAAAGACCGTTATGGCTACGAATTGGTTGAGGAAATCTCAAAAAAGTTCGAGATATCGGAGGGGACCATCTACCCTCTTGTAAGAAGGCTGACAAAGGAAGGGTTGTTTTCCACCTATTTAATGGAATCAACCGAAGGACCGCCAAGAAAATACTACAAGATAACGGATAAAGGCCTTGAGCTGAAGAATGAACTTTTACAAGAATGGCAGCAGTTTACTAAAGGTGTAAACGAAATGCTGGAGGAGGAATAACAAGTGAATAAAAAAAACTATTTAAATGAATTAGCAAAAGAACTAAAGTCGCTTCCTATCAATGAACAAAGAGAAGTTCTTGAAGATTATGAGGAACATTTTAACATGGCACAAGAAAGCGGCAGATCGGATGAGGATATTATCTCAGGGCTTGGCAGTCCAAGAAAAATAGCAAAGGAACTCCTTGCGCAGTCTGAAATCTCAAGAGCAGAAGAAGATCCATCTTTACGCTCTGTTACCCGTGCAGTGTTTGCGACATTAGGATTAGGATTGTTCAATCTAATCTTCGTGCTTGCGCCATTTATCGTACTGATTCTATTACCTGTTGTTCTAGCAGCAGTGGCTGCGGCTTTGTTCGTTTCTCCCTTTCTCCTATTATTTCAGGACGGCTTGACAGTAACATTCTTAAAAGAAATCTTTTTGATTTTTGGTTTAATCGGAATTGGTCTTCTCTTGCTTGTGTGTGCGATAAAAACATCAAAAGTGGTATACAAAATTACATTAAACTACCTGACGTTCAACCTGAGAATGATTAGGAGGAAGTATTCATGAATATAAAAAAAATAATACGTATAGCCTTTATTCTGATAGGAGTCTCCATTGCTGGCAATGCTGTGTTGTTTGTTATGGGAGAGTCACCTTTTAACTTTGCAAAAATTAATGAAAAACGCTCCATTTCAGCTGAAAATATAGATGATATTGAGGTTTCAACGAGCATAGCTGATGTGACTGTAAGGCCGCATGACGGCGATAAAATCGAGATCTATTTAAAAGGAAGCGTTGAAAAGAAGAATGAGGATAATTTAAAGTTTTCTCTTACAAACAAGAAAAACAAAATCATAATCGAAACTGCCGAACAGCAAAAAAGACATTACTTCTCCGTTTTTTCTGGTGATTACGAATTAAGCATTAAACTCCCGAGAGATGAATTTAAACGTCTGCAAGTAAATTCAGACGCGGCATCAATCACACTTAATGAAGTAAAAGCAGAACATATTGATATTACAACTGATGTGGGTAATATTTTTCTTAATGATGTTGTGGGAGCTGTTTCTGCAAAGTCAGATGTTGGCGATATTGATGTTGTGCTTCAAAAAATTGAGAAAGATATTACTGCAAAATCGGACGTTGGAGATATAACAATTAAAACAAAACAAGAGCCAAAGCAACTGCGAACCCACCTCAGTAATTCGATCGGTGAAGAACTCGTGAAGCTTCCGAATATGAAAAACGGTACGATTGGAATTGGGGGTCCATTAGTCGTTCTAAAATCTGATGTTGGCGATCTTGCTTTAATGATGTTTGAAGAATAACAAAAAGACCTCCTGTTGGGGTCTTTTTGATTGGTAGTAAAGTTTAGCTTTCTTTTTTTGAGTGGGATTTCTCTGTCCCGGCAATCAACACGTTAACGCCCTGCTGCTCAATCGCGGCAAGATCATCTCTTTGTGCTTCTTCGTCTGTGATGATCACCTCCAGGTTAGAAACCGGTCCCACATTCGCAAAGGCATTAACGCCTATTTTATAATGCGGAAAAAGTCCGATGCTCTTTCTGGAGACTGCACCAACAGCCTTCATAAATGCAGCTGCTTCAGGTGTTGCTGTGCTAATTCCTCGTTCTGAAATACCGCCGCCGGTCGCAAATGAGAGATCAAACGAGTATTTGCTTACAAGCTGAGTGGCGAGTGCATCCGTCATATTACCCGAATTCTTCACCTTGCCTCCGATCACATATAAATCGATGTTTTCCCTTTCCCTGAGTGCGTCAGCAATCTTCAAGGAATTCGTAACTACTGTAAGTGAAACGTCAGGAAGATATTTAAGCAGAACATAATGAATCGATGCACCACCGATAAAAAGAGTATCTCCAGCTTGAATCCATTTTGCTGCTTCTTTCGCAATGGCATTCTCGTGGTCTGATCCTTCTGTGTAGCGTTTTGCTGGAGCAGCAGGGCCTTTCTTCACTTCAGTCACAGGTATTGCACCGCCATGTGTACGTTTAACTAGCCCTTTATCTTCTAATGTTGAAAGGTCACGGCGTATCGAATCAATTGAAACTTGGAGGGCATCTGATAACTCTTTAGCAAGAACACGACCTTCATTTTTTAACACTTCTAAGATCTTTTCTCTTCTTTCTTCAGAAAACACAATAAATCTCCTCCATTACCTTTTATTTCCACGTGGTACTCTAATCATATGCGGCATTATGCTTGTTTGTCAAATATTTTTTGCGTGTTTTTTCCTGTTTTATCTGATTTTAAATTGAAACAAGCAAAAACAAGCATAAGGACAGTACTTGTTTTTGCTTGTTTATAAGATTCATAGACCCATATTGAACAATCACATAATTATTAACCCTCATCACATAAAAAGTGAAGATAATCACATAAAAATAGTACATCATCACATAATTTTCCAAAATAATACATTATGTCTTTCTGACAAATACAAATCAGTGATTTGTATTTGTCTGGGGTCAGACCCCACCTTAGTCTTCCACCTTGATTAGAAAGAGACGTTCATGGAATCGTCCGTGCTTCTTCGCTTTCTCCTGCCTGATCTCATCCAGTTCCCTTAATGTGAGATGGTGGACTTTCGTAAGCGCAATCAAAATCTCAAACAAACCTGCCAGCTCTTCTGCTGCATCGCTCTCACTTACCGCTTCTCTGTATTCTTTCACACCCTCAGCGAGCTTTTTCTTTAATTCACTTTCAAACTCTTTATCTCCCAGAATGCGGAATGTCCCTTTTTTCCCCGCAAGTTCAAGCAATTCTGGTATTTTATCACGGACTAATTTATTGTAATACGCCATTTACTTTTTTCCCTTCCAGCAATTTCGGTTCATCATATATTTCAATGTATTCATCAATTAAGCTTTTTAGCAGAGACCGCAGCTAAAAATATTAATGCAATCATTCCGAAGACCGGATATAAATAATGCAGCAGTTCTGCATATCCTACTTGGCTCAGCAAATAGCTTCCCAGCATCAAGGAAATTAATATTGCATTGCTTGATAACCGCATATTCTTTCTAAGCGAGCCGGCAAGGCCAAATAAATTTCCGATCAGTGTAGAGAAGATCTCACCATAGATTACGAGAACAAAAAAGTAATGTACCATGATTCCTAGCCCCCCAACTATTTCTGCAATCGGAATTTCATAGCTCAGGACACGCGGAACGGAATAAAGGACATAATGGCTGTTTAACAGGATAAACGTAAGACCTATTCCGCCTAAGAATCCTCCCCATTTGATAACTGATTCATCAGTAGCTTCCCGCGACAAAGGAACAAGCACCGCCTGTGCCAAGGTTAAGTTAAAAGCTGCGTAAGTAAAAGGACTGACAAGCCATTTCCATCCTCCAGTAAAATCATCGGCAACAAAAAGCTGCCGTCCTCCAAAATCAAACATTGAAAATGACAATACCAATGAAAACAAAATCATAATCGGAACGATCAGTGAGTTGGTCCATAAAATTCCATCTATTCCTTTTTTCATTACTAAATACGTAACGATAAGAGTTAAAATTACTCCCGCCTGAAACGGGAGATGAAGCTGTTCACGAAACAATGCACCTGTTCCGGACAGCATGACACCAGTTACCCCAAAAAGCATGATAAGCATTAATATGTTTACAACTCGAGATGCTGCTGAGCCGAATAAGTGACGATTCATATCATCAAATGAAGAAGCACCTATTCTTCTCGCCATAATCATCAGCTTTGTACCAATTACTATAAATAGGAACCCACTGATCAGAATGCCGGCAAAACCAGCTGAACCGTATTTCGTAAAAAACTCAACGATTTCTCTTCCCGTAGCAAACCCGGCGCCTACAACAGTGCCGATGTAAGTGGCGGCAATCTGTAATATTTGTTTCATCCGTCCACTCATGCCCTCACCTCCATGGCCATATCTTTACAAACATATGCATGGACAAGAGTTTTAGAAGAAAAAGAAAAACAGCAAGGATTTTCTCCTTACTGTTTGAATTACTGCTTATTAAATTTGCAGCGCCTCGCTGCACTCCTGAATGATCACACGGTTCTTCCCCTGGCGTTTAGCAACATACAGACTGTTGTCTGCACCTTCAAAAAACGCCTGTTTGTGCATGCCTGTCCGGTATGTTTGCAGCCCTGCACTTATAGTTACACTATCCTCTAAGATCTCAGGGTGCTCCAGACCTTGTACAACAGCTTTAATATTCTCAAGAATTTTAAAAGCTTTATCTTCATCAACATCATTTAGTATAACGACAAATTCTTCTCCGCCATATCGGGCGACAAAATCATCTGTCGTTACATTTTCTTTTATTGCAGATGCAATTCTTTTTAAGACGATGTCACCTATTCCGTGACCATATGTATCGTTTACTTTTTTAAAATTATCGATATCGATAACGGCTAAGTGGAGCGGATAATGGTAAGTATCAGCTTGAAACAGCAATACATCCATGTATTCATAGAATGCCATATGATTGTACAAACCCGTGAGAGCATCTGTCTTTACTTGTTTTTCCATGATAGTAGACTTAACCATCAGCTCCTGGTGTTCAGCTTGGGCTTTTATCAGATGCTGTCCAATTTCGTAACCTCGGCTCATGATACCGATACAGATCGTTGTGGATGTCAGCAAGATACACGCCATCGACAGTTGTGCCATAACATCATTTAATTCTTTTACAATTGGATGAAAAGCTGATAATCCTAAATAAATCATTAAACTGAGTCCAAAAGAGATCCAGATCTTCTTTTTATCAAAATATATTGTAGAGATCAGCATAGGAAAGAATAAACAAGCATACATCACATACATCTCTGAGTGTACGCCTACTAAGATTCCTGAGATTAAATTAGCTACCCCTATAATGATATAGTCAATGTATTTACCCTGCTTTCTATAACCCCATTCTGCGATGAAAGCCGCCAATGACAGGAGAAGCGTCGGTAATAATACGTATTCTAAATAAAATTCTTTTAGCGGCCTTTCTGTAAAAAAGCTGTTGATTACCTCAACGCACACTGACACAAAGACAATCACCCAAAAAACATTAATAATTTTCCGGTTCCAAGCGATGTGATTTAAGTGTGCAGGCAGGCGTGTTATTCCCAATTCATTCACCCCATCTACACGGTTACCTCATCATTATAACATTATTTTCCTTAAAGTCTGTTGCTGTTGATATAAAAATATTTTACTTGTTCAAGGCTCTTTTTCGATCAGCAAAACGATTTATAACATGAAAACGCACAGCCAGAGCGCATCCAGCTGTGCGGAAATTATTATTTTATTTTTACACGTTTCTTTTTAGGTAACTTATCAAGCAGCCAGCCTCTTCCCACTTCACAAAATCGAATTGGCATTTCAAGGGTTGCCAGTATCTTATCCTTTCCGTGAATGGTGAGCAGTCCTGTTTCATCGTTTACTTCTTCGACAACTGCGTTTTCTGTCCCAGAGAGTGGAAACGTCCATTTGTTGTTTCCTGAGTCTTTAATTTTGATCATTCTTCCGTCACAAGATACTTTGTGGCAATGTGGAGGCAAGCCTAACGTAATTTTGTTCATTGCATTTCTTTCCTCCCTTTCCGGATTTGTTTCATTGTAACAGATATAGTGCGTGTCTGACTCGTTATTTTTTAAATTTTTTGACTATTTAACACATTTGAAATAAACCTTCAAAAAAATAGGAGGACAAGCACTAGGCATTCGCCATTTCAGGTGCTTGCGAACAAGCATATACTAGATTATTGGGAGATAAGGGAGGAATTAAGAATGGAAAGATGGTCAACATTTTACCATATGACCGTTGTTTCGATAGGAGCGTTTTCAAGCTTCCTTTTTGGAACACCAAGCCTTTTATTAAAAACATTAGTTCTATTCGTTGTTCTGGATTACATCACGGGTTTGGCAGCATCGGCTTATGAAGGAAAACTGAACAGCAAGGTTGGCTTTAAGGGAATATTAAAAAAGGTAATGGTTTTTGCCATAGTTGCTGTAGCACATTCTCTCGATCAATTATTAGGCGGTTTATATATCCAATCCGCCACAATCTTTTTCTATTTATCAAATGAATTATTATCTATGATTGAAAATGCAGGCAGGTTGAATGTACCAATACCGCCATTCATAAAAAATGCCGTTTCCCTGTTAAGACAGAGAGACAGCACAAACAACAAAAAATAATTAAATTGAGTAAAACTGTGAAATCTTTTTTGCAATTTCATTCGCATTGATCTGGTACTCTCCAGCATCAATGCGTTTTTTTATATCCAAAAGTTTCTTTTCTCTTATGTTTAACTGAGCATGATCATTCAATGCTTTTGCCTCGTTTGATATGTAAAGTTCGTCTTTGGCAAATGACGGAGGCTTAACAGAAGGCTGCTGATACATTTTGTTTACATCGTATTTTCTTTGTACCGGTTGCTGTCCATCAATTCTCATGATTTCACCTCTCCTGCGTTATTAATAGTCCCAAGCCATTTCCATGTACCATCTTGATCCAGATTATCCAGTAATCTAAAGAACAACTCTTGACCAGATGTATCCAATTTCACTTCGAATTCATTTCCATTTTCTTTATCCTTGCAAAACGAATGAATCCATTGGGAAGTAAACAAGTAAGGCGTAAACTGTTCAAAGTCCAATAGATGTTTCTCTAACCATTGAATAACATCATCGTGTGTAAGTTTCTGCATCTTAAATCGTCCTTTGTTTATGGTTCGTCATTACCTGTGTCTATATGTTTCGGGTATGTCATATGTTTTATGAGGATAGACCGAAAAAATATTTACAGAAAATTCAAACCTCTTGTTGTGATTGTGTCTTACAGGAAATTACCCTTACTATACTTCCCTCTAAACATCTTTCCTTCTGCTAATCTAGTTTAAGGTCTATAATAAAAGAAGGCTATTTTCTAAAGAATGATGCTTTCAAATCATTTCTTCATTGACGAGTTGATAGGAGTGCAAGGTGCGAGACTCCTGGGGGATTAGCGGGACAGGTGAGACTCCTAACGGCGCAAAGCGCAGGGGAGGCTCACCGCACGCCCCCCGGAAAGCGAGCATCCTGAAACGGAGATCAACTACTTTCAAAAACAACAATGTATACGAAAATAGCTTAATAGAAATACATAACAGTAGGTGTTCTCATGAAATTAACATTTTCCTCACTTCAATGGATGGTCTTTATATTAGCAGGCAGTCTTGTAGCTCCAATCGCTATTGGCGATGCTTTCGGAATGACACAAGCAGAAACAGCAGACCTTTTGCAGCGCTCCTTTTTTATCATTGGACTCTCTGCTATCCTACAAGTCTTATTCGGGCATAAACTGCCAATTAATGAAGGACCCGCTGGATTATGGTGGGGAGTTTTTACCGTATACGCAGGAATCGTTGCATCAGGGGCATTGACAGCAGCCAATGGGTTACAGCAGCTGACTGCCGGCATGCTGATCAGCGGAATTCTATTTTTTCTGCTTGGTGCTTTTCGTATTATCACTTCAGTAAGAGCACTCTTTACTCCTCTTGTAACAGGAACATATCTTATTTTACTCGTTTCACAATTAAGCGGTTCTTTTATAAAAGGAATCCTTGGGATCGGATATCTGCAGGAAAATGCCGATGCGAAAGTTGCTGCCGCATCACTATTCATTCTTGTATTATCGATCGGCCTCGGAAAATCTAAAGTACGATGGCTGCGGAGCTATTCCATTCTTATCTCCCTCATATTGGGATGGGGGCTGTTTAAACTATTAAACTTAACGAAAGAAACGATGCAATCTACGAAAGTAATTGCGTTTCCCGAATGGCTGGCGTGGGGTATGCCTGAGTTATCAGGAGGAGCAATTCTTACCTCCCTTTTTGTGGGGCTACTATTACTGACAAATATGGTAGCCAGCATCAACGTGGTGGAAAAAGCGTATGAATCAGAAAGTGTAAAATACGAACCTATCAACTATAATCGCTCGTCTATCATAATGGGACTGAATACGTGGATCGCTGGTCTATTCTCGGCCGTAGCCAGTGTACCGATATCTGGTGCTTCAGGCTTCATTTTAACTACAAAGATGTTTAGCAGCTTGGCTTTCATTCTGGGAAATGCGTTCATCATCGTCATCAGCTTTTTTCCACCGCTTACTTTTTTCTTTGCTGGTATCCCAGCACCGGTAGGATATGCGACCATATTTCTTCCTTTCTCCAGCATGATCGGCCTGGCGTTCAGAGAATATAAATCAGAGTTGAAATCCGATACAAATCTATTTATTATCAGTACTTCCTTAATGGTGGGTATCGGCAGTCTGTTCATTCCGGCAGCTGCTTTGAAAGAATGGCCGAGTATCGTCGTAACGCTTCTGAGCAACGGACTGATCATGGGAATGCTGACATGTATGGCATTAGAACAGTTTTACAAACGAAAGGACTCCAAGAAAGAGCAGCATTCATAAAATCAGGGCTCCCTTCTTAGAGGAGCCCTTTCTTATTTGACTGAGACAGGAATATCAGCATAAAATTCTTTAATCGTTTGAATAAGTTCTTTTTCATGATCGTACATCATTAAATGAGTCGTTCCTGGAATGATGACCTTTCTGCAAAAAGGAAGAACCTTTGAAGCTTTTTCAATGAATCTCTCTTTTTTATCCAGATTTCCTTCTGTTTCAGCTGGCAAGAACAAGACAGGACACTTTACCTTCTCATACCAGGTTAAAAAGTTCGTGTAATAAATTTCTGCGATAATCTTTTCCATCGTACTACCCGTTGTGCGCGGCCCGACTTTTCCGTTTTCTTTCATACGAGGTACATAGTGTTCCACAAAATAAGCCCTTGCCTCATTCCAAGGTTTCCAGTTTTCTTTATAATATTCTTTATACGCTTCTACAGAATCATACTCTGGATCTAATTGATCTCTAAACTTTGCGATATGCTCTTCGAACGATTCATCATACAACCCATCATCACCTGTATTATTAACGAGAGCCCCTTCTGAATTTACAAGTGACAGTACACGGTCAATACGAGTTGAAGCAAAATATGCCCCGACCATACAACCATAAGAACTTCCAACAAGATGAGCACTTTTAATCGAAAAGAAATCCATCACTGCCTCTAAATCTTTAGCTGTATCTTCAAAGGTATAGCCGTCATCTGGCTGGCCAGATAGACCGTGTCCTCTCATGTCATAAGTCACAACCCGGTATTTATCCAAAAAGTGCTGGATAACCGGATGCCATAATGGTGCACTCCCACCTAAATAATGAAGGAAAATCAAAGCCTCTCCTGATCCTCCATGATCGTATGCAGCAATCTTCGTTCCGTCATGCGATGTAAACTCATATTTATCCGCTTTAATGTTCATTGTTTTACCTCTTCCTTCATTCTTTTTTGGAGATTTGGTTTTTTACGGTTATTAATTTCGTGAAGTTTATTATGAACATCCTCTTCTATGTCCCTGCCAAAAAATGTCGCAAACTTGCACAGATATGCAATACTGTCCGCTATTTCCTTTCCTATATCGTCAGCTACTTCTCTTTTAGCCAATAAAAACGCATGTTCTTTGTCGATACCCTCCTCTCTCATTTCGAATGAGAGATTCATCAGCTTTCGGAGTTCTTCAGCTATTTCAGCAATTTCAGTCGTCAGCATCATATGATTAAGCAAAAGTGATTCAATGCTTTTTTCTGAATTTTCCCGGCTGATCTCCCATCCTTTTTCTAATTGGAAGGCTTCTAATTCATTGTGCAGTTTTTTCATTATGCCTTACCTCCTTCTTTGCATATACTCAATTCTTCTTAATTCTTTCGGTTCCTTCCCTTTGCAAAGAAAATTTGCTATAATTTTACAAAATATGGAGGTGTGTATGGAACATAAAAGAGCAGACAGACCCGATTGGAAAAGAGTTACGGATCGAAACTTCGAAGTTGTTCATAAAGAAGACGGCTGCTTTAAAGGTAAGGTAACAGTAATCCATCTAAAAAAAGTGTCAGAACCACTCATCGTTCAATACAAAAATCATGAAGTCTGTATAGCAGACACGGGTTATACATGGCTCCAGCACTTTCCAGAAGAAAAAAAATATACGATAACCACTGTTTTGGATCAGCATGGTGAAGTCGTACAATTCTATATTGACATGTGCAAAGAACACGGGGTAGATGAAGAAGGAATCCCTTGGTTTTTAGATCTCGATTTGGATATCGTAATACTGCCAGATAAGGAAATTTTTATTCTCGATGATAATGAATTAATGGAAGCCTTTAATAAAGGAGACATATCAAAAGAAGAATTGAAGCTTGCTCATAAAACCGCAGAAGAAATAATTTCTCAATTTAAGAATGGTGAATTTGAGGATCTTCAAATATGTGAAAAACACTCCGCAGAATGGAATCGAGAAAAGAAATTTATATAATAAAAAACCAGAGGACTGATCCTCTGGTTTATTTAAATAGCTGGTTGATTCTTTTGTAAAAATCGTTCTGCATCTTCTACTTCATCAAGAACTTGTGAACCAATGATACCTTCTTCTTCATCTAAATAGGTAACCTGAAAATATCCTCCCTCACCTTGGGGAACATAACGCATTCTAACAAGTTCTCTTTGCTGATCCTCTTCTCTCCAGAACTCTAATTCTTGTTCTGGTTCTCTCATCAGCTGTTCTATTTGATTTTTCACCATGTTTTTATGACACCTCAAAATGATCTAATTATGTTGTTTATTCATTTTTCCCTTAAATTAATACCTCTAAACCATTAACAGTATCCGACATTTCCTGGGGAATATTGTCTATGTTTTTATTGGATATAGTGGGATGATTTTACCCATTTCGCCAAAACTTCCTCTGTACTTAAAATTTCAGCAAATTCTTCGTGCAAATGCGACAAAGCGGACTCATGTACATCTTGAGCTGAAAATTTTCTTCCATTATAAGAAGTGACAGCAAAAGCTGCCGTGGCATCTTGCACAAGAGAAACGCCATAACCGTAGTTTGCAGCTATCCTTACCGTTGTTGATACACAATGATTAGTCGTTAAGCCTACTACAATGAGCTGATGAATTCCTTGTTTGTCCAGCTCGTCCTTTAGTGTCGTTCCAATAAATGCACTATTCACACTCTTAATAAAAAGTGGCTCATTCTCTTTCGGCTCAAATCCTGCTTTCAGCTGATAACCTAATTTCGTCGGATGCAGAGGTGCATTCTCATTTTCCGACTGGTGCTGAACATGAAAGACGGGTAAATTCGTGTTTCTAAATGCATCTATTAATGTAAGCATATTAACTTCAGCATTCGGATTGTTTCGTACTCCCCAAAAACCTGCATCTTCAAAACCTTTTTGCACATCAATGATAAGCAAACACGCTTTTTTCACGGACTTGGCTCCTTTTAGCAGATGATAGTTACAGCCTTTAATGTACTGTTCGTTAAACTTTTTACATTTCCTGCCGTAATAATCTATTTCATGTACTCATATCTTCGAAGAAAGATAGACAAGCACAATTCCCAGGAGGAGTAGTTTTGAGCGAGTTTTGGGTTTTAAGTTTTCATTTTATGATGCTTGGGATCAGTTTAGCCGTTCCTGTAGGACCGATTAAACTTGAGATGATCAAACGCGGATTAGCAGGCGGTTTCTGGCCATCTTGGCTAGTCGGATTAGGAGCAGTAAGCGCAGATTTCATATTCATGCTTATGATCTTTTTAGGTCTTTCTCCTTTCCTGCAGCATACGATCGTACAAATCACTATGCTGTTTGCTGGGATTATCATGCTTTCGTACTTGGGAATTTCAACAATAAGAATGGCCTGGTTACAAAAAAGACTTCTTTCAGTTAAAGAAGAGAAACCCGAACAGAAGCCTTATTGGACAGGTTTTATACTTGCATTAATGAACCCTTTTAATTTCTTGTTCTGGTTTGGAATTTATGGAGGAACGCTGCAAAGTATTTCTAGTGATTTTGAATGGTGGATTAATGCCTGTCTAAGTTTGTTTATCATCGCTGGTATTATTTTATGGAATATTAATGTTGCATTTACCGTTCATTTTTTTCGCACATTAATAAATGATATAACCGTCAGAGTAATGACAGGATTAGCAGGAGCAGGTTTACTTGGTTTCGCTTGTCATTTGTTTTTCCAGCTGCTAAAAGTCATATAAAAACAGCCCATGCATCGTTCACATGGGCTGTTTTTGTATTTATTTATCGTACTTGTCCCGGTCTAATTGTCTTTCTTCTTCGCGATCGAGCTCTTCCTCGTACTCTTCATGTTTGCGGTTCTGTATAACGTTTCTCTCTTTTCCTGTTATATCTGTTGTTACAAAACCTTCATAGTTTTCTACATAGCCATCATCATCATCTGAGTCTTCGTACATCTCGTTATAGTCCTGTTTTTCAGGATCTGTAAAATCTGACGGTGTTTCACTTGTTCCGTACTTCGCTACTGATTGCCAAGCATCTTCCGAGTCAAAGAATGTGGCATCTTTCCCATCATTGCTTCTTCTCGAATAATCCGGACCAGATACAGCTTCTTCTACTGGTCTGTCATCTGATGAATGCTGACCAGGGCTGTGTTCCTTGCAGTAGAGTGTAGATGGAATAGCTTCCAATCGTTCTTTTAAAATATCTTCTCCGCAAGTTTTACAAACACCGTACTTGCCTCTTTCGATACTATTAAGTGCAGCATCGATATCCTCCAGTTCTTTTTCATGGAGGTCGTTTAATGCGATATCTTTTTCTTTTTCAAAAAGCTCAGTCCCAAGATCTCCTGGATGATTATCATAGTTTGATAATTCCCCCGTAGATTCTTTCGGAAATTCCACATCACTTCCAAAAGAGTCATTTCTCTCTCTCATTTCTTTTATTTCATTTTTACGAGCAATTAAAATTTGTTTAAAATGGTCCATTTCTTGTGTTGATAATGACATTATTCTAGCTCCCTTCCTACATCCGTATACCATTTCTTACCCGTTTTCCTTAGAATTTATCCATCCCGTGTATTTTGTACATTTCACACACATGCTATACTTTAAAGAATTATCCCCTTGCAGGCCGCATCTTACCTTCATTTACACCTTTAAGTTAAAGGAAACGAAAAAAAATACGATATTTATAATACGAAGATAAGAAAATCTACAAAAAATGTAATAAAATGTAGAAAAATAGCTTTTTTTCCAAGTTTTTGTAAGGTATGCTATTAGTATCGTTTTAAAAGTAATAGTAAGAAAGGCGGGTGGAGAATTGACTGTACACGAACAATTTGAAAGACGTTTATTAAAGAATTATGTAATTGGTTCAACTGCTGCGGTTTTAGGAGTTGGCGGCGTCTTTCTATTCACAACACTCCGTTTTTCGGCCAAAGAAATCTTTGTATTATGCGGAATACTTGTTTCTTCCTGCATAATCATGTTTTTATTAGAATATCTGTTTTTCCGTATGCATACTTCTGTTTTCCGTACATATTTCAGTAAAAAACAACCTGCATTGCAGCTGGCAGAAAAAGCATATTTTCATGCGCACCATTTCCCGATTCGGACAGTAAAGCGTATACTTGGTCCGCACCTTTTCGGCCTGTCTATTCCTGCGGTGTGTTTAACAGCTTCAGCTATTTACTTTGAATACTTAACATTACCTTATTACTACATATATCTTGCCTCACTAGGCGCGATTTTAGTTGCTGGCATGCATGCGATCATTGAGTTCTTTTTAACGACAAAAGCTGTTCAGCCTGTTTTAAGAAATATTCAGGAGAAAACACTGAAAGATCATGGCGTGATTTTGTCTTTAGCAACTTCCAGACATATATCTATCCAGCGTAAAATTCAGTGGAGCACACTTTTTATCGGGACATTCCCACTCTTATTGTTCGCTTTGGCAAATCAGGTGCGATTGTATCAACTATCATCACCAGTTAACGGTTCTTACTGGAGCTGGGCATTCTTCGTACTTCTTATAGGTATTTCCTTTGCTATTTTTGGTGCGTTTCTTCTTTTTAAGGATATTCAGCAGCCCATGAATGAACTTCAAGCTGGTATGTATGAAGTCCGCACAGGCAACTCAAACGCAAAAGTAGATGATCTATATTCCGATGAGTTTTCAAAGCTTATTAAGGGGTTCAACCATATGGCCAGGGCGATCCAGTCTCGTGAACATGAAAACAAACAATTGCTTGAGAGCTTTTTTGCGACGATGGCGGCTACATTGGATGCAAGAGATCCATACACAGCTGGTCATAGCCTCCGTGTTGCAGACTATGCTATGAAAATAGGCCAGATGGCTGGTCTTCCTTTTCAGCAGCTTCTGCAGCTTCGAAAAGCTGCATTGCTTCATGATATCGGCAAAATCGGAATACCTGATATCGTACTTTTAAAGGAAGAGAAACTGACACCTGAGGAATTTGAACAAATAAAAAAACACCCGGTTATCGGAGCAGATATACTTGCACAAGTTCAGCCGTTTGATGCAATGAAGCCGCTGCTTCCTGGTGTACGTTATCATCACGAACGGTATGATGGCAAAGGCTATCCCGAACAGCTTGCAGGCGAGGATATCCCTGTTTTCGGAAGGATTATTGCAGTTGCAGATGCTTATGATGCAATGACTTCCGACCGCCCATATCGAAAAGGAATGACACATGAAAAAGCACTCGTGATCTTAGAAGATGGAAAAGGTACGCAGTGGGATCCTTATTTAACACAGCTTTTTATAGATGAAATGAAACTAAAATCAATTTCATAAAAGAAGGTGCTTTTTTGAACACATATGATAATTTCCCCGTTATTGAAACAGAAAGGCTGAAGCTCCGGCCAGTACTGCAGTCTGATATTGCTGAGATCTACTCTACTTTCTCAGATGCAGAGGCACTGCAATACTATGGAATGGAACCTTTGAAGTCAGAAGAGGATGCATTTTCACTCATTGAAGCTTTTGAAAAAGGTTTTAAATCAGGAAGTGCTATTCGCTGGGGAATCGTTCTCCAAGGTGAGGGAAAACTGATTGGTACTTGCGGCTTTCATAACTGGAGCAAATCAGATAAGCGCACAGAGGTCGGATATGAACTTAACCGAGAATATTGGCATAAAGGCTTTATGAATGAAGCATTAAGAGCGATAATTCATTATGGTTTTAACGGAATGGAATTTAACCGGATCGCAGCTACGATCAGACCAGAGAATTCCTCATCAAGAGCACTTGTTGAGAAGCTCGGGTTTAATCAAGAGGCACTATTAAAAGAATACCAAAAAGCTGAAGACAAATTTTACGATATGTATGTGTATTCCTTATTAAAACGAAATGCAAATTTATATTAAAAGAAGCTATGCTCCTGATAGCTTCTTTTTTGTATCATTTTTTATGATGGCCTCATCCCATGTTTCAAATACTCTTACAGAAGGAATGGAAAGAAAAAGGAGGTTTTTGATATGGAACAAAAAGAAACGTTCTTTGTAACAGCTAAGGGTGAAATACAGCCAATACCGGCAGATGATCTTATTCATTATTTTGAAATTCAGGCTTCATATGATGAAAAAAAGCAACTGGAACATATTATCTATGAGATGAAAGCCAACACAAAAAAAGAGTGGTTAGATATTTGGTCTCCTAAAAGGCACTTTAATGAAGCTTATGCGGAACATGACCGAGGTAAAGACAGTAAACTTGCTTACGAATTGTTCCGTTTTCTCTACTTGCTTGGCACAGAAAAAACGAAACGTGACATAGAAGAAATGAACGTACTGCCTGAGCTATATGAACAAAGCCATGATACAATCGAAAAAGTAAAATAGCACCGGAGTGAGATCTCCGGTGCTTTCCTTTTACTTATTATTCCCACTCAATACTTCCATCTGCTTTAACCCAAAAGCGAACAACGCCAAGATCATCTAGTGCTTGTTTTATATTTTCTGTCATCTTTCGTATTCGAGGGGTATCTGGATTTGCCATTACTAACGTTTTCGCTGGATTTTTTTCATAGTTTTTCAGCAATTTTATAAGCTGACAGCTCATATGCTTATCTAGCTGACTGCCTGTAAATACAGTTTCTTTCTCGTGGTGTTCAGCATGGTTCCCTTGGGCTTCAATTAACAGTGTATGGTATTCATTTGCTGCTGCTAGATCAATACCGCAGAGATCTCCAAGATTTCTTGTTTCATAGCCTTCACGGTTCAAGTACTTCTTAACAGCGTGAACAACTTCGGATTTGCTCAACACAAAAGGGTCTGCTTGGATTAATTGTTCATTTTGCACAGGCAAACCGATCCCTCCTTCTCATCTTTACACATCATTCGAATCGATTAGTACTCAATAAAGGGGTACTCTTTTTCGTATACCCCCAATTTTCGAATAAAAAACGACAAGAAAAGGGAATTTTATAGAAATACAAGTGACATTCTTTGTTCCTAAATTTTTTTGGTGTAGTTCTAGGATACCCATGCTAAAAGGCTGCTTTCAGGTTCTACACCTAGGTCGTTACCTTCCGCTCATATCTGACACCTCTTCATTGATAGGTTGATTGGAGTGTAAGATGCTAGACTCCTGTGGGCTCACCGCCAACCCCACGGAAAGCGAGTATCTGAAACGCAAATCAACTACTTTCATGACCACCTTTTCGGTTAGCTTTAATTTTTGTCCTGTTATCAGCATGAGCTGTGACGCTCACTGTCTAATAAAACGGAGAAACAATCACCTAAAAGAAACTTCTTTCCACTTCAAACGTATATCATTTAAGATAGAATTAAGAAATCATTTGGGGGATTCATACATGGCTGAAAAAGCAGAAAAGCAAAATCAGTCCCGTTTATGGACGATTCTTGCGGGTATTGGTTTATTCTTATTAAGTAAATTAAAATGGGTGTTCGGATTATTAAAACTAGGTAAGTTCGCTACACTCATTTCCATGTTCATTTCAATGGGTGCTTATGCCGTCTTTTACGGATGGAAATTCGCAGTAGCGATCGTCTATTTAATATTTGTCCATGAGATGGGACATCTGGTCGCAGCAAAACAAAAAGGGATAAAGACCTCACCCGCTATATTCATACCCTTTATGGGTGCAGCGATCGGTATGAAGGAAATGCCTAAGAACGCAAAAGACGAAGCTTATATTGCCTATGCAGGGCCTTTATTCGGGCTTCTCTCGTTCATGCCCGCAGTTTTTTTATATGAATCTACCGGGCAGCCGTTCTGGGGTCTTGTTATCTTTTTAGGAGCTATAATCAACCTGTTCAACCTGTTCCCTGTTTCTCCGCTCGATGGCGGTCGGATCGTTGGTGTGTTATCTACAAAGATTTGGTTTATCGGGCTCCTCATCGTTATTCCGTACTTGTTCATATCACCAGATCCGATTATTTTCTTAGTCTTCCTTTTCGGAATTATGACTTGGTGGAAACGGGTTCGTGAAGATTTTGAACATAAAAGAACAGAGCTCACATTAGAAGCCTTTGAAGTTGAACAGCAAAAACTTTCACACATTCAGCAGGAATTAAACGAATACCGGGATATGCCGAACTTTTCTCATATCATCGGGACTTATATAGAAGATGTTCGTGTTGCTAAAAACCGCGTAAAGGACAGTGTTCCTACAGGATTTACTTTTCCAATCCTTCAGGATAAAAAGAAAATTGAGAAGCATAAGATCATTGTAGAGCTTGAGATGCTAAATAATCGTGAGCGTTTTCTGAAAACCCTGCGGGAAGAATATGAAAAAGACCGCAATAAAAGAGAAGCTCTGGCACAAGCCTATCACGAGTCAGACCCTGAAGGAATCACTTCTCTTCCTGTATTACCAGACTTCAACACTGCCGCTTATTTTGAAGCTTATGAAAAGAGTTTGTTAGCTGAAAAAGCAGAAACAAAGAAAGTATATGATCAGCAAAAAAATTATTATGTATCAAACATGAAAACGAAGATCGTAGTCCTTGCTTTGTACCTTCTTCTGGCAGGAGTATTATCCGCTTTTGTAGTTTACGGAAACCATTTGATGGAAGTAAATCGTTTTTTGATTAGTTAAGTAAGAGAGGCTGACTCAAGAGGAATAGATCCTTTTGGGTTAAGCCTTTTTGTTTTATTTTCATCCCATGCATTCCCCTCCCCTTCTTTTGACCTGTAATTTTCCTCTTTTAGTACCTTAGTTTCATGTTTCATAGCCTTAACAGAAGGATATTTGACTTATCTTTAGTTCTCCATAAAGGAAAAAGTTATAGAAAACTCGAATTGTGAGGAAAAAGAGAAAAAGGAGCGACAAAAAATGCGAAAACTAATGAAGGTTCTTTTTTCGCTTGCGATGTTACTAGGCATGTTCACAAACACCGCTTCTGCTGAAAAAGGAACAGCTGAAACAAATGTAATCGGGCAAGATCTTTATGTTGATGTTGCAGCTGCCACACTATGGTCAAATCCAGATGCAGCACGTGATGATATTGATGGCCCTTCCCTCTCGAATCCTGTTGATCTTAGAGAATGGACAACAAGTATGTCTTATGAACAAAAGCTTTGGCTTGTTGGAGAACTTGAGACGCAAGCTCTTTATGGACAAAAGGTCCGGGTTTTAGAACAGCAAGGCGAATGGGTTAAAGTTGCGGTTTATGGACAGCCCACTCCAAGAAATGAACTTGGATATCCTGGCTGGATGCCGTTAGAACAGCTTACAACCTCAGACCGATTTGAGAGTGCAGATGGTAAGCCGTTTGCTCTCATCACTAATCCGACGGCATGGCTTTCTAAAGCGCCGTTCGGCCATAAACAAGACTTAGAATTAAGCTACAACACAAGACTTCCTGTTTTAAAAGCATTCCGGCACACGATTGCTGTTTTAACTCCAGAAGGTAAAGTACGCTGGCTGGATGCGAAAGATGCAAAGGTTTATAAGAATGAAAGTGATATTCCTGTTCCGACAGGTGAACAGCTTGTAGAAGAAGCGAAAAAGTTCCTCGGTCTCCCATATCTTTGGGCTGGAGCGGCAGGCTTCGGGTTTGACTGCTCTGGTTTTACACATACGGTTCATAAGGCAAATGGAATTACAATCCCGAGAGATTCTGGACCGCAATCAAAAGAAGGACTGATCGTAGATAAAGATCAGCTTAAGCCAGGAGACCTCATGTTCTTTGCTTATGATGAAGGAAAAGGCCGCGTGCACCACGTTGCGATGTATGCTGGAAACGGAATGATGATCCACTCTCCGAACACAGCATCAACCGTTCGCTTAGATCCAATCTCAACTCCTGCATACGCAGTAGAGTTTTCTGGTGCAAGACGCTATGTACCGGAGCAATAAGTAAAAGAAAAAGCAGTGTCATTTCAATTTCGAAATGCACTGCTTTTTTTGTTTAATTAAGTCCTTCAATCGCGATCTCAGTTACAGGCAAGAAGGATTCTCCTGTATCTTGATACGTTACGTCCACTTTATCGCTTTCTTTAAGATAGATAGATAGCGGGTTGCTTTCTGAAGAAACGACATAGCTCTGACGATTGTCTAACAAGAAAGACACGATCGTATAGTCACCCGTTTTTTCTTTGTAAACACGAAGAACAGTGCCCGTTACTTGTTTTTCTTCAGCCTCAGAACTTCCATCCACACTTCCCCCGCCGCGCTGCAATGCTGTTTTATATTGTTTCAGCGCATTGTTTGGCGTGTTTCCGTATACAGAGATTTCTGGGTTTGCTGCAGATACGATGAAGTAATTCTGTAAAAATCCATTGGAATCAAGCACCGGCGTTAACCAGCTTGGTTCTCCGTAAAAGTTATATAGTACAGGCATTTCACCGTCCCATTTCTTTTCGATGAACTTCTTCTGGATGATCTGCAGGGCACCTTGAGAATCCATATACGATTCCTCTAGATTACCAGTATAGTAGGTAGCCTTGCCGGTTCTCGCGTTCGTAAGCGAGTAGCCCAGCATAGAATCCACTCCCTCTTTCGGACTCGTGAAGTCAGTAAAATAGTACATATCTCCGTTTTCATCAAAGATCGGACTTACGTTAGCTTCTGTACCTTCATCAGAAGGAAGCTTAACATCTTTTTTGCCGAACTTGCTGTTTAAGAAGCCATGAACATAATTTCCAAAATAACTATTTTGCAGACTTACCGTCTCTGGTGAAACGGCACCGTCAATGAAGGTTGGCGCATCTTTTAATTTGTAGTCTTTTGTTTGCCCGTTCTTCGGATCGACGACAACACTTCCTTTTACTTCAAATCCATTTCGCGCAGAGATAAACTCCCCATATGAGCGAACATAATAAGGTTTTCCGTTATCGTCAATCTCTAACTGCGGTTCGCCATAAAAGATGTATTCAGGGTATGCCGACCGCATGTGGCGTTCCATGTTTTTGTTAAAATAAGATGATGGAGTATACAGCATATCGGATTTTATGAACTTCGGGTTCGCTGAAGAATCAGTTGCACTAAGCGTAAAGTAACCCGGCGTCACATCGCCGTTCCACCATTTAAAGAAGCCGGAAAACTCCACAGGTGCAATATAGACATATTCTCCTTTTACTTTTTGAATCTGGAGATTGCCAAGTTCATAATAGCTCGTGTTTGGCACTTGCCCAAATGACTTTCTCATCTTGTTGCGCGCAAACTTTGGCGGAACACTCGCTGGCGTTTCTTTTTCATCGAACGTATCAATCTCAGTCTTTTCCTGCATTTTGGCTATCTGATACTTTTCATCAGCATTGAACAAACCTGCCGTTAAAAAGTACACGCCGATAAAAATACTCAGGGTGAAAAGCAGCAATTTGATCATCCGCTCTTTTCCTGTCGCAAAAAATGCTCCTAATCCAGTAATAATGGTCGCCAGCATCCAAATAGAAGAAAAGTTGCGGTCTAAATTCGTAATATAATAGAAAGCAAACACAATCGGTACCGTGCAAATAATCGTTCCTATAATAGCGTACGTCATATTGTATTTCGTTTCTTTTTTTGACGGCTTTTTTATTGGTGAGATCGGAAGGACCACAAGCGCTGCCGCCAGCCCCACAACAATTGAAAATAATAAGATATTCATACTCTGTCCCCTTTAATTGTGTTTCTTTACCCTATTAATCAATACGGATGAATATGTAAAAAGTTACAGATAAGTATTTCAGCGCATAAAAAAATGAGCTTAGAAGGATTTAAGCTCTTCATCTGTTTCAAGGTGGCTTGTATTATTCAAAAAGTGAACAACTTTCCCTCTTTCACTGATTTCTAAAAAGCTGATCCCTGTATCTCCGTTTAAGAAATAAAAATTCTTAGAGATCGGCATATCGAAAAAGGACCGGAGAAGACAGTTGATAACACCGCCATGGGCTACAATCGCGATTCTTTTATGTTTAGAGTTTGCTAAAATCTTAGAAAAGATGGTCTCAATCCTCATTCGAAACTCGATATGTGATTCACCTTCATCAAACCTCTCATGCAAGTGTACAGGTGCTTTTAGACTTTTCGCTTCCTCAAAACTTAATCCTGCCTGTACTCCGTTATTATGTTCCATCAGTTCTTCCTCGTGCCGAAGCGGGCATCCAATCGTATCAGCCAAAACTTGAGCTGTTTCACTCGCTCTTTTCAGTGTGCTAGCATAAATAAATTCTGGCGGAAAATCACGTTTCACCTTTTCAGCCATCGCTCTTACTTGCTTCCGTCCCCGATCAGTTAGTTCAAAGTCCGCTCTTCCCTCGTGAACTTGTAAAATATCAGCCTCTGATTCCCCATGTCGTATTAATAAGATTTCCATGCCGCTTCCCCCATTAATATTAATCTGCAAGCCTCACCTATTTTACCGTATAATGGAAACAAATGGTACTGACTGGACGTGTTATTTTGAAACATAGCTTAATAGGTTTTCTATTATTATTTTTTATATTTTTACCGAATGTCATCCCAAAACTAGTTCGATCACATTTACCAGAAGCCTTTCATTTACCTATGTTGTTTAGTTTGAATATCATCGTTATCTCTATTGTCGTTTATTTTTTCAGACACGGTTATAAAAAGAAAAACGCAGTAGTAATTACAACATGCTTGTTCCTGCTTCTTCAACTAATGGTCATTTCAGTTATACTTTTTAAGGGGTGATTATCTTGAAATTCACATCAAAAAAAGATGTCTGGCTAAGCTTAATTCTGTTTGGCAGCATTGGCTATGGAACCTTCCTCACCATTTCTGCATTTATCTCTGGGGAAGTAGATATGGGAGAATCTATTTTTCCTATGCTCTTGAATATTGTGTTTATCATTTTTATCAGCTGGCTTTGGTTTACTACATATTATGTATTAGACGAAAAAGAATTAGTGATCCGCTGCGGACCAATCAATAAAAGAATTCCTTACCGTGAGATTATATCTGCACACAAAACGTGGAACCCGCTTTCAAGCCCCGCGTTATCACTTAAAAGGATCAATATCAAATACCAATTCGGCATGGCGCTTATTTCACCGAAAGATCGAGATAAGTTCTTAAGTATGTTAAAAGAGCGATGCCCTCATGCCGACATTAAATTTAATTAGGAGCTGATTCTTTATGAATGATGACCTGCAAGCTGTTTTCTTAGACCGTGACGGCACAATCGGCGGATCAGATAGAGTTGAATACCCCGGAGAATTTCAGTTGTTTTCTTATTCGGCTGAAGTGATTGAACAAATAAAAGCAAAAGGCATTCCAGTGTTTTCTTTTACAAATCAGCCTGGAATCAGCAGAGCAGAAGCATCAGAGGATGATTTTGTCAGAGAACTTAAAGCTTTTGGTTTTGACGAAATCTACCTTTGTCCTCATCACCATAAGGAAGGCTGCCAATGCAGAAAACCTTCCACCGGGATGCTCGAAAAAGCCGCAAAGGAGCATTCTTTAGATTTATCAAAATGCGCCGTATTCGGGGACCGCTGGACAGATATAATGGCTGCAAAATCCGCAGGTTGCATAGCCGTGTTAGTTCTTACTGGTTCAGGAACTGCTGCTTATGAACAAAATCACCAAACATCGAACGTGCTGCCTGATTACGTAGCAGAAAATCTGCAGACAGGAGCAGACTGGCTTTTAAAAGCATGTGTGGAGATTTAAAAATGAGCATGCTAGCAGTGAAGACCCATAAATTTTTTTGAGGACCTATAAAAATTTTTGAAGACCGTTAAAAAATTTAAAGATCTATAAATGAATAATGAATAATAAAAAGAGGATGTCCCGATGCAGAGACACCCTCTTGTTCTAATTGTTAATGGATTCCTCTCTTTTTAAACCTTCCGCCCTTTACTTCTGCAATGTCTGCAATGGCAAGGAACGCGCTAGAATCAAATTCATCCACGATGTCTTTCAGTTTCGCTTCTTCTAAACGAGTGATCACACAGAACACAACACCTTTTTCGTCTCCCGTATAAGCTCCTTCACCTTTTAAGTAAGTAACACCGCGTCCGAGTCTGTGAAGGATCGCGTCACCGATTTCTTTATGGTTCTCACTGATAATCCACGCAGATTTCGATTCCTCGAGACCTGTAATCGTTAGATCGATGGTTTTATATGCGATAAAATAAGCAATCAATGAGTACATCGCTCTGTCCCAAGTAAAGACAAAACCTGCTGCTCCAAGGATAAAGATG
Source organism: Fictibacillus arsenicus (assembly GCF_001642935.1). NCBI lineage: Bacteria > Bacillati > Bacillota > Bacilli > Caryophanales > Fictibacillaceae > Fictibacillus > Fictibacillus arsenicus. The sequence goes on along the minus strand of NZ_CP016761.1, from coordinate 1,399,417 downwards.
TTAAAGAACATAATAATTTCGCCAACAGAGAAAGGCAGTTTGCTGTTTGACAAAATTGCTAATATCTCTGTACCATCCAATGAACCTCCGCTTCGGATAACCATACCGATCCCTACGCCGATAAAAATCCCGCCAAAAACGGTAGCAAGCAGCAAGTCATCTGTAAAAGGCGGTACTGGATGTAAAAGAGTCGTTGCGATAGAAAGAATTATAATTCCATATAAAGTTGAAATAGCAAAAGTTTTACCGATTTGCTTATAACCGATAAAAATAAACGGCAAGTTCAGGCCGAATAGGAAGATTCCCAGGCTTAAACCAGTTAGGTGAGATGCCATGATTGAAATACCGGCAATCCCGCCATCAATAACGTTGTTTGGTACTAAGAAAATTTCCAGTCCGACCGCCATTAGAACTGCACCAATTGTAATTAAAAATCCTCGTAGCGCTAGCTTCCCCTTAGTTAACTTACGGTGTTGCTTATTCATTTGCTCGGTTATCTGATTATTAATGATTGTTTCATTTGTCATACTTCGAACCTCCATTTAACATGCATCCTAACAGATATTTCTCTATATCTACACATAAAGAATACCTCCCTTGGATTTTAGTAAACAAAAATTTAGAGCCTTACATCAATTTGAGTTTTAATGTCTTCATTTTTGGATATCCCCAAATATTTTAGTGTTTCAGACGGATTTGAATGATTGAAGTGTTTTTGCAGAAGGGATATTGCAACTCCGCGTTTATAGGCATGGAAGCCAAACGTTTTCCTCAAAGAATTAGTGCCGATCTTGCCTTTGATTCCCACTTGAGCGGCAGCTTGACTGATAATGCGGTATGCCTGCTGTCTTGTTATTGGCATCTTTGTTTTTTTAGATAAAAACAGATAATCCTCACTCTTTAAGTTGGCAGACTGGATATATAGAAACAAAATTTTCTGAACGGTTTCATTCAGGAATACTTCTTTTGTGGATTCGCCTTCCTTAGGAACCCATGAATAATAACTTTTTATACATGATTGTTCAGTCATGATATCTTCGACTTTAATGGAGAGCATTTCCGTAATTTTTAAACCTGTATTGATTCCAAATACAAAAAGAACATAATCACGATCTGATTGTTTCTTTAAAAATCGCTTTATGGCATTAATTTGTTTAATATCCCTCAATGCTTCTACATATTCCATCGAAATCATCACCTAATTTTATGTTACTTAATACTACTTTAACATACTGTTATGTAACATTAAATTAATATGCTTTTAAATAAAAAACAACTCTATTAATATGTACGGTTTTTATCAAATTAGAAGAACTGAATTCATGTAATGCACAAAAAAACCTCCAAACAAATGGAGGACGACTGATTAAGTACAAGAAAAACTATGGTCTTCGACGGACTCGATGTGATCTTCTTTTATTTGAATAAGCTCAATAACTGGGTATGTTTTCTTAACTTTCCTTCCGAAACTTTCTACACCAAAAATCTCAGTATACGTATGGCTTCCAACATATAAATTGACTCCTGCAAACTTAGCGTACTGCACAGAATACAAGGTCCTTTCACCTGTAATAAATGCATCACAGTCATTTTCTTTTGCAAATTTAATTAATGCAGAGTTATTCCCTGCCCCTGTTAGGATAGCCACCTTTTTAATTGGCCGGTCATGGTTTTGCCAAGCCCGGACAGGTTCAGCCAGTTTAGATTCCAGTCGGCTTTTTAGCTCTGAGAACGAAAGTGCTTTATGAAAGGTTCCGATTCCTGGATACTCTTTATCGTTTTCAAAACTAGAATATCTTGTCATCTCATCAATTTTTATCTGTTCAAACAATGACGTGCATGTACCAAATTCCACAAAATCAAGTGGCAAATGAATAAAAAAATGTGAGATTTCGTTTTTCTTTAACTTCTTAACACACTCTTCTCTCATACCATAAAGGAAATCCCATGCATCATGATGAGTGAGAAGCAGATCCGCATTGGCTTGTATTGCTTTCTCTATCGTTTCAGGAGTCAAGTTTGTCGCATAAGCTACTCTTTTATTATCTTTTTCGATTTGGTTTGTAAAACCATACTCTCCTTCATCTTCAAAAGTCGTTAGCCATCTCCCGAATAAAGACGGCAAAAGCTGTTCAAATTCGCTCGTTTTCATAGGTGAACTCCCCCATCTTTTTTTATCCATTATGACAGAGTTTCCCATATGAGACCATTAAAAAAAGCCAAGTGAATTTCACCTGGCCTGACCCCAATTATTCGTATTTGATTTCTTCCTGCAGGGAGCTTTCGAGATGTTTCATTAAATCATAATAATCATCTGGTTGTTGAAATTGATCCACAGACCAGTGCTGCTTAATCCATTCTGCAACTTCACTCGCACTGTTGAACACTTCACCCGTTGTATCGCTGTCCCGTACTGTAAAGACCATGTTTTCATAGTCGACTGTAACATCACATGGAAACTTGCCGTCTTTTTTGTACAGCGAATATTCCACCTCGCCCGCCTCCTTTTAAATACTTTCTTATTGAAGTAATACCCACTCTCATCCCTTTTTATGACACTTTGAACGATTACTTTTGAAAATAGGTATAAAACAGTGCCACGACGTTCATTCTGATAAGGAATGTAAAATTGGAGGTAAGAGGATGAAAGCTGTTACGTATCAAGGTAAACGAGATATACAAGTGAAGTCGGTTGAGGATCCAAAGTTATTAAAAAAGGATGATATTATCGTCAGGATCACATCTACAACGATTTGCGGCTCTGATCTGCATCTTTATCAAGGTAATTTCCCTCTCCCAAAAGGATATATTATCGGACATGAACCGATGGGAATTGTTGAGGAAACAGGTACAGACGTAACTTCTGTTAAAAAAGGAGACCGTGTTGTCATACCCTTTAACGTAGCTTGTGGAAGCTGTCACTACTGCACTCATCAGATGGAAAGCCAGTGCGACAACGCAAATCCGCATTACGATTCTGGTGCATATTTAGGTTACTCAGAAAAATTCGGCAACTATCCTGGTGGCCAGGCAGAGTATTTAAGAGTTCCATTCGCAAACTTCACTCCTTTTAAGATTCCAGATACAGTTGAGATGGAGGACGAATATTTTCTATTCCTATCTGACGTACTTCCGACAGCGTATTGGAGTGTGCTGAACAGCGGTATGAAAAAAGGGGATTCCGTGATCGTACTTGGATGCGGACCAGTTGGGCTTTTTGCTCAAAAATTTGCATGGATGCTTGGAGCAAACCGCGTAATCGCAGTTGATCATCTGGATTACCGTCTTCTTAAAGCGAAAAAGATGAACAATGTGGAGGCTGTTAATTTTTCAAAGTTTGCCGATACTGGTGAGCATCTTAAAGAAATGACGCTTGGCGGTGCCGACGTGGTCATCGATTGTGTAGGGATGGATGGTAAAAAATCACCGATGGAAAAAGTGGGACAAACGCTGAAACTTCAAGGCGGTACACTTGGACCCATTCAGATTGCAACAAAAGCCGTACGTAAATTTGGAACGGTACAGATAACAGGTGTATATGGAGGTCTTTATAATAGCTTCCCGCTTGGTGCATTCTTTTCAAGAAACATCACTTTAAAAATGGGACAGGCTCCTGTTATACATCTCATGAGCACGTTAATGGATAAGATTATGGCTGAAGAATTCGACCCTCGTGAAATTATTACACATACTCTCCCCTTGGAAGAGGCGGCTAATGGCTATGATTTATTTAATGACCACAAGGAAGATTGCATAAAAGTCGTACTAAAAACGTAAGGAGCTAAAACGATGAAGAACGATAAAAACAGAGAAAAAAGAAAAATAAAAACAGCTAAAAATAAAAACTTTCGCGGTGAATCTTTAGATCAGCATCAAAAATTAGAAGATGCCAACCTGTACTTGAACGAAGGCGAGATCAGCCAGCAAAACAACAACCTATAAGGAGTGATTCATCATGCAAAGCTTGATGATTAAATTTCTAGGAATTCCGCTAGCTCTTATTCTAGCCAACTTCCTTTTTAAAAGTGTAGACTTTAAGCTTGTCCAGCCCATCATCTGGATCACGGCAGTACTTGCTCCAATCGGCGTGCTCATGGAATATATCATGATTTCAAGAATTTCATACGTAAAACAGCTGATGATCGACTTCGCAGCCACATTTATCCTTGTTTATCTGCTGGCCCTCATTCTCCCGGCTGTTTCAATCTCAATATGGGGTTCAATCTTGGTGGCTTTAATCATTACAGGTATGGAAGCTATGGTTCATAAGCATCTTATATCTGACCATTTAGACCATTCTTATCGTTAAATCTCATACCGGTATCCCATGGATGGGCTTCCGGTTTTTATTTTTCACAAATATACACAAAAGCTGGTGGAAAGTTCTTCGGTACGAAAGAGATATCCACTACTTTAAATGCAGTCTGAAATGACTTTTTCATCTGTGTAGAATACTGAAACGCTACGAGTATTCCCCCTGGTCTTAAAGACCGATATATTTCATCAACAATTTTCATCCTGATACTTTTATTAAAATTCGAAAAAGGCAGGCCAGAAAATACGGCATCAAGCGTCCCTTCGCTATTCCCAAAGCTCTTTATGATTCCACACGCATCATCATAATAGGAGGCTTCTGGAAATTTCATTTGTAGTCCTTTCCTCATTTCGCTGTCTTTCTCAAAAACATGCAGTTTAGTGCCCGGAAGCATGTTTGTCATAATCGAACGAGTGATAACCCCTGTACCTGCACCCAATTCCGCAACTTTATTTATATTTTCCCAATTTAAATTTGACGTCATTTTCTCCGCTAAGGCAGCAGAACTTGGAAACAGACTGCCTATCTGTAAAGGAGATTGTATAAACTTTTGAATGAATAAGGATGTTCCGCCTTCCATTTTCTCTACCCCGTTTCTAATTCCGATTAAATCAATCGACTTTATCCATATTATTCAATCTTAATCTGAAGGTGAAAGAAAAAGGGTTCATTTAGTCCTATTCACATAAGAATTTGCAGTTTATTTTTTTATAGATTTGGGAACATTTTTATTGGCAGATATTTGTAATGAAAAAATTTTAATTGAAAAATATGTGAGGTTTTGCTACATTTGAAAGCGGTGTACAGCTGAGAGAGACATTAGACGAATTGAGGTGTATTTAAATGGATTTGCTTAACAATTTTATTGGTGATGTTAACACGTATTTATGGTCTTATATCCTGATTGTCATGTTAATCGGATTAGGTCTTTATTTCACGGTTCGAACAAAATTTGTTCAGTTCCGGATGATTGGTGAAATGATTCGTTTATTAGGTGAAGGAGCAGCTGCTGATAAGAAAGGTGTATCGTCCTTCCAGGCATTCTGTATCAGTACAGCGTCTCGTGTTGGTACCGGTAACTTAGCCGGAGTAGCACTTGCTATTACAGCTGGTGGACCTGGAGCGGTTTTTTGGATGTGGCTGATCGCATTGATTGGTTCTGCATCTGCTTTCGTTGAAAGCACTTTAGCTCAGATCTATAAAGTACGTGATGGAGTCGCTTTCCGAGGCGGTCCTGCCTATTACATGGATAAAGCTTTAAATGCACGCTGGATGGGTGTCATTTTCGCAGTATTAATTTCGATTACGTTCGGACTTGCGTTTAACTCTGTTCAGTCAAACACGATCGCAAGCGCATTTGGACAGTCTTTTGATATTAAGCCTGTCTATGTAAGTATTTTCCTTGCTGTTGTTACAGCTGTAATTATCTTCGGCGGTATTAAGAGAATTGCAAAAGTCTCTGAAATCATCGTACCGATCATGGCTGGGCTTTACATTCTGATTGCTCTATTTTTAATGATTACGAATATCGGAGAACTTCCAGGAGTGTTCAGCTTAATCTTTAAAAGTGCATTCGGATTAGAAGAAGTAGCTGGAGGAGCACTTGGTGCTGCGATGATGAACGGTATCAAACGCGGACTTTTCTCTAATGAAGCTGGTATGGGTAGTGCGCCAAACGCTGCTGCAACTGCTGATGTCAGTCACCCTGTAAAACAAGGATTGATTCAATCACTTGGTGTTTTCGTAGACACATTATTGATTTGTTCATCTACAGCATTCATTATTCTTCTTTCTGGTATGTATACATCTAAAGAGGCAGACGGTATTATCCTTACTCAGCAAGCCTTGACCAACCTGCTTGGATCCTGGGGCGGCCCGTTCCTGGCTATAATTGTTCTCTTGTTTGCTTTCAGTTCTGTAGTTGGTAACTACTATTACGGTGAATCTAATATTGAATTCATCAGTCAGAACAAAATGTGGTTATTCTTATATAGAATTGCTGTTGTAGCGATGGTAGGTTTCGGTGCAATCGCTTCACTTGACTTCGTTTGGAGCTTAGCTGACTTGTTCATGGGGTTAATGGCGATCATCAACCTTATTGCAATCTCCTTATTAGGAAAAATTGCGTTTGATGCACTAGGTGATTATATGAAGCAGAAAAAAGAAGGCAAGAATCCTGTATTCTATCCATCCAGTATCGGTCTTAAAAACACCGAAGTATGGGGAGAAAAATCAGAAGAAAATAAGCAGCTTTAATGACAGAAGACTTCCAATTTAAGCTGGGAGTCTTTTTTTTGTTTGAAACTTTTATCATTTGTGTCCGTACATTTGTATGGGATACAAAGATTCTGTTCGGCGGTTTTAACCATTGTTTCAATTCAAAAAAAAAAGGAGGTTACTCAAAAGCATAAAAAACTTGAGGTCAGATCGATTCTGATTCAAACCTTTCTCGATACGTCCTTAATCTAAGATGGTAAGTTATCTAAAAACCCTAATATGAACGATGGAATTCGGGTATCTTTTTATTTTTTATTTTGTAAAAATAAAAAATTAGGGCTGCCAAAAGTAAGTTTACCTTACTTTTGGGACAGCCCCTTTTAAAATCTATCTCTCATATATTATTAAGTGGTTTTTCTTGTGCAGGCGGTGATAATAAATCCTTAAATTGTTGTTCAAGATCCTGCAAAGAAAGCTCGTATAGATGACGTCCATCTTTTGTTTTATATATGTTATGTAGCAATAGATCAGCAATTAAATTCTCTCTTTTTTGATGGTCCGCTGACACGTTCAATCCCTCCTGAAAATCTCTTCAACTAACCTTACCCGCAAATGAAGGAGAAAAAACTTTACAACAATAGTTTATGTTCTAAAACTTGTAAGGTGATGCATTATCCTCTTTTGTTTATTGGTCAACATTACCCTCTTTTGTATAAATTGTCAATTGTTTCTAGACAATATTTGTCGTCAATACTGTATAGGCATGTTTGATAAAGGCTTTATTCAAAATGAGTTACTTATGATCATTTAATTAATTCTTTTGCTACATTGATAAGTTGATTGGAGTGCAAGATGTGAGACTCCTAACGGCGCAAAGTGCAGAGGAGGCTCACCGTACGCCCCCCCCCCGGAAAGCGAGCATCTGGAACGGAAATCAACTTCTTTCAAAACAGCCTTGAAAAATCAATTAAAAAGGAGAGCTGAGATGTTCGAAGACGGCCTTAATGTAGATTATTTTATTTTATTATTAGCGTTTCTTTTACTATTAGGTGTTATTACCACAAAGTTCTCATCAAGATTCGGAGTACCTGCCCTCGTACTTTTTATAGGAATCGGAATGCTTGCAGGAAGCGATGGACTTAACTTTATTTATTTTGATGATCCACATCTAACCCAGCTGGTTGGCGTTATCGCACTTATCATTATTTTATTTGAAGGTGGATTGCAAACAAAATGGACGAATGTTAAACCCATCTTGTACCCATCTCTCTCGCTCGCTACGATCGGTGTATTTCTTACAACGGCGGTTGTTGCAGCTGCCGTGAAATTTTTACTCGATGTAACTTGGCTGGAAGCTTTTCTTTTCGGATCAATCGTAGGTTCTACAGATGCTGCAGCTGTATTCTCAGTGTTAACAGGCAAAAATGTAAAAGACAAACTTGCCTCAACATTAGAAGCGGAATCAGGTTCAAATGATCCAATGGCGGTTTTTCTTACGATTACGTTCATCGAATTGTTAACCAAAGAGACAAGTTCGATCTTCAGCCTGATCTTCTCCTTCTTTTGGCAGATGGGTATGGGGATTGTATTTGGTTACCTTTTTGGTAAATTAGCAGTTTATGCAATTAACCGGATACAGCTTGAATCAAGCGGTCTTTATCCAGTATTCGCCCTCTCATTCGCTATCCTTTCCTATGGCGTGACGATGCTTGCCGGTGCGAGCGGACTGCTTGCGGTGTATGTAGCTGCTGTATTGATGGGCAACAACCATCTGACGTATAAAAACTCGATCGTGCGCTTTAATGAAGGGTTTGCCTGGATGATGCAAATATTAATGTTTGCGATACTTGGGCTTCTTGTATTTCCGAGTGAATTATTCCACATCGGAATTATCGTGAAAGGTATGATTATTTCACTTATCCTAATCCTGATCGCAAGGCCGATCGGTGTTTTCTTTAGTACTTATTTTTCTCCTTTTACATTTAAAGAAAAGGTATTTTTATCTTGGTCAGGATTAAGAGGAGCGGTACCAATCGTTCTTGCAACCTTCCCATTAATTGAAGGTGTTGAGAACAGTCAGCTTTTTTTCAATCTTGTGTTCTTCGTAGTGCTGACCTCTGCACTTATTCAAGGTTCAACGATTCCATGGGTCGCGCAAAAGCTAAAGCTCACTGAAAAAGAGAAACCTACTTCTCCACATGTACTGGAACTTGTTTCAATTGGTAAAGCAAATGCGGAGATTGTAGAATTCTTTGTTCCGGAGAATGCGAAGATCATCGGACAGACTCTAGAAGAAATTACATTGCCAAATGAGTCAATTGTGAGTGCTATGATTCGCGGTGATGAACTCATTACACCCACAGGCAAAACTGATATTCTCCCACATGACATCCTATATATCATGGTCAATAAAAACAGGCTGCAAGCGTTGACCGATTATTTATCAGAACAAAATATAAAGCAGAATTCCGTGTAAGAATAGCCATAAAACAAAAAGCCGGGAGATTCCGGCTTTTTTTATGCACCTTTTTCTACATTCACTTGATGAGGATATGGTATTTCGATGCCGTTTGCATCAAGCGCTTCTTTTAAAGCCTGGCGCAGTTCACGTTCTACTGCCCACTGTTCCCCATTTCTCGTTTTAGAAATAATACGGATTACTACATCAGATGAACCTAGTGCTTGAACACCAAGTACATTCGGACCTTCCACAATGTTTTCATTGTTCGCTTTCACAGAGTCACATGCATCTTGCAGTACTTTTACAGCTTGATCAATGTTTTCTTCATACGCGATACCAATGTCGACCAACGCGCGCATGTTGCCGCGAGAATGGTTTTGTATCGTACTGATTTCACGATTTGGCATATATGAAAGTGTACCGTCAAACGCTCTGATATGTGTTGTTCTCAGTCCAACTTCTTCAACGATACCATCAACTCCGCCAATTGTTACGTAGTCGCCGACTTCCATTTGTTTCTCGAGCAAAATAAAGAATCCTGTTACAACGTCGCTAACAAGGCCTTGAGCACCGAATCCGATAGCAAGGCCAACGACACCAGCTCCTGCAATCAGTGTACCAATCTCAAGTCCAAACTGTTTAAACACGATACCTGCAAAAACAAATATTAAAATATACGAGAATAAGTTCACAACGAGCTTTTGCAGCGTGATGATTCGTCCGCTAGACATCTTACGGTGAGATGCCGCTCTTTCAAACATGCGATTGATCACTCGTCTTCCGATTGATCTGATGATGATGAACATGATGATAATCAATAAGAATTTTGCCGCCCATAAACCTGCTTCGAGCATTAATTCAGCCCAATTTATTTTTCCCATCCATTTTTCCCAATTCTCCAAAAAAACCACTCCCACTTGTCTTCAATTGAATAGTTTCTATTTTAACAAGGCTTGGAGCGGCTTTTCAATCAAATTACTATTTTATTGGGCTATTACAGGCGTTCTGTCGATTTCAAATCCCATATCTACCAGCATTTTGTGGTCTGCCGTAGATTCTTGTCCTGCTGTCGTGAGGTAATCGCCAACGAAGATTGAATTGGCAGCATATAGTCCTAGCGGCTGAAGACTTCTTAAATTTACTTCACGTCCGCCTGAAATCCTGATCTCTTTAGTTGGATTGATGTAACGGAATAACGCCAGTACCTTTAAGCAATAACGCGGATCCAGTTCGTCCGTTCCTTCGAGCGGCGTTCCATCAATCGCATGCAAAAAGTTAACCGGAATCGAATCCGCATCAAGTACTTTAAGGCTTCGTGCCATATCGATCACATCTTGTTTCGTTTCCTTCATTCCTACGATCACTCCGGAACACGGAGAGATTCCGCTGTCTTTCACAACGTTCACGGTGTTCACTCGATCGTCGTATGTATGTGATGTTGTGATGTTTTCATGATTGCGAGCAGAAGTATTTAAGTTATGGTTGTACCGGTCCACACCAGCTTCTTTTAACCTTGCAGCTTGCTCTGGCTTTAAGATTCCAAGGCAGGCACAAACTTTTAATCCATATGTATCTTTAATTTCTTTTACAGCTTCTACTACTTTATCAACATCCCGATTTGTTGGGCCACGGCCGCTTGCAACGATACAATATGTACCGACGTTCAGGTTATATGCCGTTTGTGCACCTTTCACCATCTCGTCTTTATCCATCATCTTATACGTTTCAATCGGCGCCGTTGAAACGATTGATTGAGAGCAATACCCACAATTCTCTGGACATGCACCGGATTTGGTATTGATGATCATGTTCAATTTTACGAGATTGCCATAATAGTGTTTTCGAATCTGATAAGCACCGTGAAGCAGCAAAAGCAAGTCTTCGTCTGGACATTCTAAAATGGAAAGTGCTTCTTCGTTCGTAATCTCTTGACCTTCTAGAACCTTTTCCGCTAATAGTTTCCAAATCATGTTGTGTCCTCCCTTTTATGATGCGTGTTTTGTTTGATGTCCCATTGTCTTTTTTCGTGCGATGTTAATGCGGGGAGCGATCAACCCTGCACAGACTGCTAGAATAATATCTTTCGGAAGCGGAACCATCATCCATCCCCAAGCCATAGAGTAAGTGAATCCTTCAGGAGCCGCAGCCCACATCTTATATGCCATGAACATGAGGTTTGTTCCAACCACGTAGTTGATCGCCGTTCCGATGAGTGTTGCGATTACATAGGACGCTTTGCTGCCATTCTTTTCAATGATCAAGCCTGTTACATAGGCTACTAGAATAAAAGATAATAGGAAACCGAAAGTCGGACTTACTACGGTTGCAAAACCACCTTTAAACTGTGCGAAGACCGGTGCTCCGACTAAACCAACTAATAGGTAGACGCTCATCGCAATCGCACCTAAGCGGCTTCCTAATAATGCTCCTGCAAGAATACAGAAGAACGTCTGCAGTGTAATCGGCACTCCGCCAACAACCATGAACGGAAAGATCGTTGTTATGTTAGCCCCGATAGCCATCAATGCCACAAACATTCCAATCAGCGTAATATCGATTGTTTTTAACCCATTTCTTCTTGCTGTCATTTGAATGAACCTCCATATGTATGAACTGTTTATGCTATTAGAATAGCGGAGGTTTTAATTTGCGTCAACTAATAATATATTTTGGTTAACATATAAAAGACGGTAAAACCACTCTTTATTTTTAGAGTGGTTTTTGAATGTTGTTTTTAATTTTGGTCAGCAAACCCATATCTAAATCTGCATAAATTTTGTTGTTTTCAATGTTAGTTTTTAGATTATTAATCGTGTGTTCCTGCCAATCTTGCAGTTTATCAATATTCCAAGCTTTTAGAAAAAGAACATAAAGGAATAACTCCCGAAGCTTAAGAAAGTCTGGTAGCTGGTCGATTATTTCATTCGTTAAAACATTACTCTCCGCGTACCCGTTCAGAAAATGAGTAAGGAACTCCACGGCAAAATCATCTTCCGTTGAATTGAAAGATGTGTGCTGCCAATACGCATGATAGAACGCAGTTGAGATATCATAAGCGAAGTAAAAATAAGCACAGTCGTCGAAGTCAAAAAGTGTGATTTCGTCTTTATCAACAAAGAAGTTTCCCTGATGAAAATCGTTATGTATTAAGCCGAAATGCCGCTTATCCATTGAATACGCCTTGATTTTTTCAATCAATTCAACATACTTTTTCCGTATGAATTCAGATGGCAGATTCTTAAATAGGTCATGATTATAAGGATGATTTGGACTCCAATAGGGTCTATCGGTATTAGATTTTCCGGCAGAATATTGTTTTCCAGCATGATGAACCTTTGCTAACAACTTTCCCCATCGCTGAAAAAAATGGGGGGTCCATTGATTTGAATCCTGAACTTGAACCTGTCCGCCAGGTGCTTTTTCAAAAACCGTTATAAAAAATTCATGAATGTCCTCAACGAACTGGTTGTTTTTCGAGGAAACAGCACGGCTAATAGGTACACCGCTTTTTTTCAGAAACTGAATCCACGAGATCTCTTCATTGAGCATTTGAAAGGTTCTTTTGTCTTTAGATGTAACCCGCATGATGTAATCATGATTGTTCCTTGTGAAGCTATAAACTTTGTTTTGAAATCCTTCAGAAATGGCTGTTAAATTATTAGAGTTTACTCCATATAATTCCGCTGCTTTTTTGATTGTAGATTTTTCTAGTTGATTCTTCATATGTTCACCTGTTCTGTAAAATAAGTTTCATGTGAAATTCTACATGAAACTCCTTGAATCCTTTAAAGATTTGTCGAGAATTGCCGGCTCGTGGTTATATTAAATTTAACGTGGGATTATTGCCTTTTTTCGTGGGATTATTTAAATTAAGCCAGGAATAAATTCATTTAACGTGGGATTCCGATAAGACGGCATCAAAAAAACTGGCTCGAGAGGTATTCCAACCACCTGCCAAGCCAGTTCTTAAGCAGAATTTCTATTTATCTCCTGTAAACTTAATTCCTTTTACAAAATAACGGTTAAAGAAAGCGTAAAGAACGATAATTGGAAGTGTAAAGACCATCGATGCCGCCATGATGTAGTTCCAATATGAGATGAACTGTCCTTTAAACGAGTTCAATCCGAGCGGCAGTGTGAACATATCCATGTCGGACAAAATGATGAGCGGCCTCATAAAGTCGTTCCAGAACGCCATGAATACAAATATCGTTTGAGCGGCTAGGGCCGGTTTCGCAAGCGGAAGCACGATACGGAAGAACGTACCGAAGCGGCCGAGGCCATCGATCGCTGCTGCTTCCTCCACTTCTTTCGGGAAGTTCACAAAGAACTGTCTCATCATAAAGATGAACGTTGCGTTGACCGCACCGGGTATGATCATTCCTTGATAGGAGTTCAGCCAGCCCAGCTCTTTTAAAATCAGAAAGTTCGGGATGAGCGTGACCTGAAACGGAATCATCAAAACCGCCAGGATAATGATGAATATGCTCTTTTTCCCCGGAAAGCTTAGCCTTGCGAGTGCATATCCTGCCATTGAATTGAACAGTAGATTCAGCAGAGTACCAACTGTTGCGATGAACAGACTGTTGAACAGCCATCTGCCGAATAACGGCTCTTTCGAGAAAATTTGTTTATAGTTGTCCAGTGTAAAATCTTTCGGTATAAAGTTGATCGATCCGCTTACGATCTCACCTAGTGTTTTAAAGGAAGAAGACAGCGCCCATAAAAACGGAATGACGGTGATGATCGCGTAAACGACCAAGATGACATATAGTGCTTTTCTTCCAGCCGATCGTTTTTTCATGGTATCTCCTCCTTAGTAAAGTGATTCTTCTTTCGAGAATTTGCGCTGCACTAATGTGGCCACCAGAATGATGATCGCAAGCATGAAGGCGATCGCTGTTGCGTAACCCATCGTCCCAAGTGTCTTAAATGCATATTGATAGATTAAAAGAACAACGGTCAGCGTGGAGTTGTTCGGTCCACCCGATCCTCCGGAGAAAATGTACGACTGATCAAACAGCTGGAATGTTCCGATGATCCCCATGATTACAACGAATGATGTAACAGGGCGCAGGTTTGGGACCGTGATGTGCCAAAACTTTTGAACCGCACCTGCTCCGTCCAGCTCGGCTGCTTCATAATGACTATCGGGAATATCCTGCAACGCCGCGAGATAGATGACCATAAAGAAAGGTGCAGTTGCCCAGATGTTCATGATCATGATAGCGATCAGCGCGACATCAGGGTCACCGATCCAGTTATAGGTCGGAAGATGAAAGATCTTAAGTACATAGTTGATCAAGCCATTTTGGTTATACATCCACATAAAGATTAAGGTTAGTACCGCTGAGGATGTTAAGGTCGGCAGGAAGTAAACGACCCGGAAAAACTTCTGCCCCTTAAGCCCTGCATTAAGGGAAGCAGCAAGCACCAGCGCCAAAAAGGTTTGTGCAGGTACGACGACAGCTACATAAATGGCGGTATTTTTCAAAGCGATAATCGCCCGGTCATCAAAGGTTACTTTTAAAAAGTTATCCAATCCTCGAAATTCATAATTTGCACCGCCAAGCAGCTCAACTTTATGAAAAGATAAGAATACTGCATATAGAATTGGAGCGATAACAAACACACCTAATATAAGAAGTGCCGGAAGCAGGAACAGATAGCCCTGCCCCGCTTCTTTTCTCTCTCTTCTCGTAAACATTTTCACGTTCTTCACCTCACTTCTCTCTTATTCGGTAACTTTTATTTCTCTGTTCGCTTGTTTTTCAGCATCTTCTAACGCTTCCTTCAGCGTACGGTCACCAAGGTAAGCACTTAGAAACTGGTTGTTAAAATTGTTCATGACGATCGGAAGAGAGGGCCCATCCTGCCATACAGTCGCATAGCTTGCTCCATTTACCAATGGCCGGCGCAGTTCGTCCTGATCGAAGCCAAGTTCGGCTGCGACAGATTTTCTCGTTGGCAATGCCAGCCCTTTGCTTGTCCACTTTTTCATTCCTTCTTTTCCTGTCAGATATTCAATAAGCTCCCAAGACTCTTTTTTATGTTTTGACTCAGAGTTCATTGCGTAGCCTACAGTGAATGACATCGTTCCTTTTTTCCCGTTAACGGTTGGAAGTTCCGCTGTACCATAGTCGATATCTGGAAATGTTTCTTCCATGTACGGGATGTTCCAGTTTCCTTCCACCACCATGGCGGCTTTCCCGCGTCCAAACATTTCTCCTGCAGACTGTCCCGCTCCAACTTCAGATGGAGTAGCCGCTGATTTATCTTTCAAACGCATATCGACGATCGGCTGAATCGCTTTAACGACTTTGTCATCAGCAAAGCTTGCTCGCCCGTCTGTGATCACTTCACCGCCATGTGATTCTGCCAAATAGTACATGCGCTCAATCTGCGGCATCACACCAAGACCGTACACTTGCTTTTCTGCATCCGTCAGTTTTTTCGCGATCTGCTCCAGTTCTTCCCATGTTTTTGGCGGTCCCGCGATTCCATGTTCTTTAAACATTTTTTTATTATAAAAAAGAGCTAATGTTGAATAATCTTTCGGAAGTCCATAAAGTTCACCGTCACTCTTAAACGCATCGATCATCGGTTTTTCAAAGTCATTGACATTAAATTCATCAGTTACATATTTATTGAGAGGTTCAATAGCGCCCGTTTCGATCAATGCAGGAGCTTCGAATGCATCCAGGTAAAACACATCAGCCGCTGTTCCTCCGATCAGCCGTGTTTTCAGCACATCCATATATTGATCGTTGATCGTATTCAGCTTCACATCAATGTCAGGGTGTTCTTTTTCAAAATCAGCAAGCACTTCATTCAACAGTTTCTTTTCGACTGGATTACCGCCCCACCCGCTTAAGACGATCTCTGTTTTGTCAGATTTGCTAGCGTCGTTGCTGCTGCAGCCCGATAACACTGAAGCCAGCAGCAATGATGATATTCCTAGGGATGACAACCATTTTTTAGGTCTCATTGCGTTTACTCCCTTCTTCAAGAGGTTTGTTCCTTTTGAACGACTTCGTAACCCGTTGTGTTTTCGTCTACAGTGACAACCGTTTCTTCTCCTTCACGCTGCACATTTATAGAAAGGTATCCTCCACCGATCTTTATTTTCTTAACCGATAATTGGTTCATATTTTCTAATAGCTTAGGAGACAATGTAATCACTTTGTTTAAACTATCAGGAAAAAGTCCGAGAATCGTCTGGATAAAGACAAGCGGCGTCCCTGCTGCCCATGCCTGCGGCGAACATGCAACAGGATACTTCACGGCACGCCCAACCTCAGAACCGTAGCCGCAGAACAGTTCAGGCAAGCGGTCATATTCAAAGTGATCTGCCGCTTCGATCAATCCATTGATGACTGTGCTGGCTGCTGACTGACGGCTAAGTTTGCTCATCCCCAGCAATATCATGCTGTTATCATGCGGCCAGATGCTGCCGTCATGATAGCTCATCGGGTTGTATCCTGCTTCTCCTTCTGCCATTGTTCTGATGCCATACCCTGAGAAAAAAGCTGGTGATACTAACTTTTCAATCACAGCATCCGCTTTGTCTTCTTCTAACATCTCGGCAAAAAGAACATGTCCCGGATTAGTTGTTAACGTTCCTACTTGCTTTTTTTCCTTATCTAATGCGATGGCATGGAACTGTTGATCTTCCATCCAAAACTTTTCATCGTATTTTTTCTTTAACTGTTCAGCCTGATCTCGGAGCTTTGCCGCTTCCTCCATTTTCCCTTGAGCTTCAAAAATCGCTGCTATTCCTTGCTTTGCCTGATACACATATCCCTGAACTTCAGAAAGTGCGATCGGTGTTTCAGCATAGTCCCCGTTTCGATGAACAATCGAATCACCCGAGTCCTTCCAGCCCTGGTTCGCGATGCCTTTGCTGGATTCCTGATGATACTCGACAAACCCATCACCATCGCGGTCCCCGTACTCGTCGATCCACATTAAAGCAGCTTCCACGTTCGGCAGAAGTTTCTCTGCTAGTGAAAGATCCCCTGTCCACTTCGTATATTCTGATAAAAGAACTAAGAAGAGCGGTGTTGCGTCAATCGTTCCATAATAAGGGGTAAAAGGAATCTGATTGGTTGCTGCAAGTTCACCGTAACGAATCTCATGCATGATTTTGCCTGGCTGTTCATCTCGCCACGGGTCCACCTTTGTCCCCTGCTGAGATGCCATCGTTAAGAGTGTGCCTTTTGCAATTTCAGGATTGAAAGCTAGCATTTGAAGCGCCGCTATTAAACTGTCTCTGCCAAACGGAACTCCAAACCACGGGAGTCCCGCTACAGGAAACTGCCCATGTCCAATATCAGTCAAAAGTACACGCAAATCTTGTATACCCCGATCTACTAATCTTTGAAGCGGTTTGTAATCCGTTTCAATGCTTGTTGTTTTGGATTCCCATTTTTCATAGGATTGTTTTAATTTTTCAAGCGCTGTATCAGGCTCGATTACTGTCCCAGACTCCCCGGCGATCTCAGGAGAAACGGTAAACGTAACAGATTGCGCTTCACCATGGCTCAAATGAAACTTAAAAACTACTTCACCCTCTTTTTTTACAGCTACAGCATCCCTATCCCATTGGATCTTGGCAGCTCTTTTAACGTCATCTGCTCCTCTATAAAAATAGTGCAGTGATTTATCCGTTGCTTCTTCGCCAGTACGCTCGCCAACATCACCTGATTGAAAGCCTCTTACGATGAACATGTCCGCAAAATCAACATCTACATGCACGCTGATCTCAAACTCTACTGGTTTAGGGTAATAGTTTTTCAGCTGAAGTGTTTCATAGAGTACACCACCATAGATTAAGCGTTTTCTTTCAATCTCTACCGATTCTCTCCAAAGGATCAGTTCACCGTCCTCTTCCATGTGAGGATTTGTGAGCAAAATTTTCGCCATATAGTTCTCATCCGCAGAAGAAGAAAGAAGAATGGGATCCTGGCCGTTTATTTTGATATCAAACTTATTTAGAAATCTTGTATCCTTTGTATACAACCCCAGACCGTAGCTGTTTTCTTTTGGTATATTTCCTTTGTCATCTGTTAAAAAAAATAAATCGTTCTCTTTAATTACACGGTAGTTCACGGTTAATTTCCCCCTGCTTCATCTTAATTTGTAGATTACAAAAGTTTCCCAAAACGTTTTCGGTAACCTGTATTTTAAAAACCACTAATTGTGGTTTTCAGAAGTTGATTCTCTTTTTATAAAAGTTGTGTTCAGCACTTTTCTTTTGCTGCCTTTGTTTCCTTCGAGCATATCTGTTAAAAGCTTTGTTGCCTCATATCCTAATTGATAGCGATCTTGCCCAATCGTAGTAAGTGACGGTGTAGAATAGGCTGACAAAATGATATTGTCAAAACCAACGATCGATAAGTCTTCTGGAAGATTTCGTCCCATTTTTTTAGCAGCTCTTATCGCCCCCATCGCCATCAGATCACTCGCACAAAACAATGCTGTTATCTCAGGATGTTTGTCGAGCAGCATTCCCGTTTCGCTCTCTGCTTTTTCTTCTAAAAAAGCACCATCCGCAACATATAAATGGTTGAACGGAATGCCTTTCTCCTGAAGTGCCTCCTGATATCCTTCTAGCCGTTCTTGGCTGACAAAAGCTTGGCTGTGTCCGTTGATCATCCCAATATGCTTATGCCCAAGGTTCAATAGGTGTGTGACAGCTGATTTCGCACCGTCTCTATTATCGGTTGTGACATATCCAACTGAATCGCTCTCCATCGGGATATCAATGAGAATGCATGGGATATCACTTTTCAGAACTTCTTCTAGATAGGGATCATCCGTTTTAATTCCTTGCAGAATAATTCCTTCGACTTTACGCTCTTGAACAAGCTGATTGTATGTCTTTTCCTGCTGTTTTTTAGAGTCTGTACTGATGAGCACTAACTCATAGCCAAGCTCTCCAGCACAATCATTTACTCCGCAAAGAACCTCATAGGTGAAATTGTCTTTGCTTCCTTCAATCCTCAAACCTGAAACGAGCAAACCGATCGTTTTTGTCTTCTTCATCACGAGGCTTCTTGCCAATAGGTTTGGACTGTATTTTAATTCTTTTGCGATTGCTTTAATTCGTTCTCTTGTTTTTTCATTTACGTCAGAATATCCGTTCAATGCTCTTGAAACCGTTGTAACAGATACTCCCGCTTTTTTTGCTACATCCCTAATCGTTGCCACTTTTCATCCTCCAAAACGTTTCGGATATGATTTGTTGTCTATCTTAACCTTAATTGAATTCGCTTTCAAGTATAAATTTTCAAAAAATATAGAATCTGTTAAAGAATAACGCTGAACAGCTTAGTATGCTAAAATAAGAAAAAGTTTTATAACCAAGGTTTTAAGCGAGGTATTAGAGAGAAGGTAAAGAATTGAGATATATAACATATTACAAGAATAAAAATGTTGATTGGGTTGTATTTTTGCACGGGTTAGGCGGAAACCACAACATATTTTATAAGCAGATTGATATTTTCAAAGAACATTTTAATCTATTGTTAGTTGACTTCCCTGGACATGGTGAATCAAAGCCTGTGGAAGACCACGAAAATTTATTAAAGGTCACATCTGAGAAAACCATCAAAATATTAAATGATCTCCATATTAAATCAGCTCATTTTATAGGAGTATCTTTAGGGAGCATTATCTTACAGCACCTTGCATTAAAAGCACCAGAGAGAATAAAATCAATGGTCGTAGGTGGAGGAGTAGCTAAATGGGAAACATACGGTTATCTTTTAGCTAAGTTTGCAAATTTAAAGTTTATTCGAGGGTTACTTCCTTATATGACGTTATATAAAATCTTTACTTACTTGGTTTTGCCTAAAGGGAATCACAAACGTTCTCGAGATATTTTTATCCGACATGCAAAGAAACTCGGTACCAAACAACAGTTCATTAAGTGGTCTAACCTTGCTATGGATTCCAATATCATTTACAAAAAATTAAACCAGGAAACAAATCAAATTAATAAGATATATATTTCTGGAAGTGAAGACCATATGTTCATCAAAGGTATAAATGCACATGTAGAAAACGAACAAAATTCCGTTCTTCATATCATCGATCACTGTGGACACGTTTGTAACATAGAAAAAGCTAAAGAATTTAATAATATTTCATTGGATTTCATATTAAATCAAGAAAGAAAGTGGATTAAAAAAGCTGTTGTTTAAGATTCAATTTAATAAAATCAAAAATAGAAAAGAAACCCTGAAGAAATTTCATAACTTCTTCAGGGTTTCTTAAATTATTTATCTTCTGCTTTTTCATGTGGAATTTCTTGCGTTGGAGTAACTGTATCAGAAACTGTTTCTCTTCTTTCTTCTGCTTTCCACGATTCCTTTTCGTTGTGAATCTGATGCAGCTTTTTCACTTGTCTTTGCAGCTGAATTACTTTGATCAAGCCGAATAATCCAACAGAAAGACCTCCAAAAACTGCTGATCCCAAAATAACAAGAATAAGCGGCCAATTAGCTGTTCCAAATAGATAATTGATCTCTACATCACCAACATTAATAACAGCAAAAGTTGCAATAATCAGCGCAAAAACAAAACCGAATAACAAGTACAATTGCATTTTCATATTTATCACCTCATAAATTATCTATTCCCGTATTGCTGGAAATTCTACCTGGAACACTAAAAATATTTTTTATGAATTTGAGACATATCATTTAAGGGTACTCTTTACTTAAAAGGCGGTGTTTATATGACAATAAAAGCTTATGTATATGACGCTTACGGAACTCTTTTTGATGTGTATTCCGTTTCAGTAAAAGCCGAGTCTGAATTTAATGGATTCGGCAAAAAAATCAGTGAACTGTGGCGCAAAAAACAGGTTGAGTATTTTATGATTCATCAGCTGACAGGCAATTACAAACCATTTTCTGAAGTTACGAGAAACGCTCTTTTGTATACCTTAAAAAATCTTTCTCTTCAAATTAATGAAGATGCACTCAATTCTTTGATGCAATCCTACTTAGAACTTGAAGTGTATGAAGAGGTTCATGCCACATTGGAGAACTTGCAAAATCAAAATAAAAAACAGATCATCTTTTCAAACGGCACCTATGAAATGCTGAATCCTCTTATTGAAAAAAGAGAACTAAATCACCTCCTGAACGTTTTATCAGTTGATGATGTAAAACAGTATAAGCCCGCTCCAGCTGCTTATAAGCATGCTCTTGAAACGCTTGGTGTTGAACCCCATGAAGTCTTATTTATGAGCTCTAACTTCTGGGATATTACAGGCGCTTCATCTTTTGGGTTTAAAACAGCATGGATCAATCGAGCTGGGCATGAAATTGATGAACTAGGTATTAAACCGGATTATATTTATAAAGATCTTAAAGGACTGCTGGAATAAATACTTTTCAGGAAATTTATGTTAACATCAAAAAAGTAAAGAGAAAAGTTAACAATTAGGGGATGAACGTATGGGGTTAGAATTCAAAAAAGCGTCAGAGGTTGAGATCGAAGAGATTTATGAATTAGCTGGTGTGAATCGTAAAGAAGCGACAAACTGCAATGCTGAGGACAATAGAGAAAGAATGATTGAAGCCTACGAACATTCTGCAAAATACAATGCTTATTTTGTTTGTTTAATGGATGGGGATACCTTGTTGGGCTGGGTTCAAATTGATAAGGCTTTTGACTATTTAACAGGTGATGAAGTCGGCTGGATCAACGATTTGTATGTAAAATCCCCATACAGAGGAAAGGGATACTCGAAGCTTTTAATTGAAGAAGCATTTAAAGAATTCAAAAAGAACGGCTATAGCGATGTAAGACTAAATGTGTATTCCTTCAATCACACAGCTATTAAACTGTATGAAAAAATGGGATTCGAAGACGTTAGTAAATTTATGAAAGTTTCTATTTAGGGAAAGGGGCTGTCCCAAAAGTAAGGTAAACTTACTTTTGGCACCCCGAATTTTTTATTTTTTACAAAATAAAAAATAAATAATTACCTTCGTATTTCAGCTATCTTATCGAGTATTATTCGATAACCTACCATCTTGTAATAATGGACGTTATCTAAAAGGTTAAATAAAAAGAGGCATGACCTTTAAAAGTTTTACTTTTAAGTCAGCCTCTTTTTTTATTTACTTTACTTTTTCCATTAGGCTCATTTTCTTAAAAGATTGTTGCTTTTGAACATTTTTTGTTGAGTAGGCTTCTTTGACTAGTTGATTGGAGAGCAAGGTGCGAGACTCCTGCGGGATAAGCGGGCGTCCTGGAGCGGAAATCAACATCTACTAATAGCAACAATGTTTACGAAAAAAGCCTTCCATTAAATAAATTTAGAGGTTAAGTATTTTTTCAAATATAGATTTCTTATTTTCCATTTCCTCTTCTTGTTCTGAGGATGTTGGAATCTGCTCTGCTTCAAGGTTTCTTATGAGTGAGTCTGCCTGGACTTCGGAAAAATGGCTCTCAGGTATTACCCATTCACCTTCCTCCGCTTTAACTCTGACCCAAACATCTTTTTGGCACTCAGGGCAGGATTTTAATTTATAATAATGAAATTTAAAAATATACTCCCCCTTTTTCTTTTTCCAGCGAAACACATCTAACTCTTCAAATTCGCTTTCCACAATCTTTTTGTTTTTTTCATCGGGAACTTCATCCACATATTTTATTCTTGCGCTTTCAGATAATAGGAGATATTTCATAGATACATTGGATTGAAGTTCAGCTTCTGCCCATTGTGAAGCAATCCCCTGTGCATCCAATTCTCTCTGATCATCCCTCCCAACAAAAAATAGAATGAGTGAACTAAGAATTAAACCAAGAAATATAAGAATTAATACAAAACTTAAACTCTTATTCTCTTCTTCCAATTCCAGTTTGAATTTTACTTTATCTGCGCTCATATGGTTCTCCTAATTGTTATTCTAACTCCACACTCACGATTGTTTTCCAAGTAGATGGATCATGACATTTCATTGCAGGTGTCAGGTAAATTTCTCGATGACTCTCTTTTATTTGATATCCTTGATCCTCTGCGAACTGAATGACTTCTAATAGAGTTGCATTTGATTCACGATAATGACCGATATGTAACTTTTGTGCACACAACACCGGCTCAGCAGTAATAAGCTTTGTTTCTGGGATCTGCTCCTTTAAGTTCTTAGCGGCATTTCTTTGTGCTTCTTCAAACATCTCATCTGTAATGCAATCAGGAACCTGCATCAACTGTGTGGTTCTCGCTAGATTATTATTCTTTTCATGCCAAATAATTTCGTGAGGCATCAACTTAAACTTATAATCTATCCTTGTTTTCGTTATGTGTTTAAGCTGATTGACGATCTTCCAGACAATCCATTGTTGATCAACAGGTTCGGGCCGCCCAGCCCAATCCATACGATACTTAGTATTCATCTCTTGTGCCACATATTTCAGTTTAGGTATTCTTTGAATGCGAACCGGACCTGGCTTTTCTCCATAAATTTCTTTATGAATTTTACGATGATCATCTGTTATCACTTTTGTTTGCAAAAGAAATCACCTCATCTAATAATTGGAAAATTATGATAATATTAGACTAACATAAAATCATTGGAATTGGAGTGAAAAAAAGGAGGTTTTTTGTTGAAAAAGTTACGATATGCAATTGGCTTTTTCATTCTGACTTTTTTCCTTGTCTTGCTCATTATGAAACTCACTTTTCAACAGCTGATTCCTGACAGCCATAGAGCTTTTATTGAAGAAAAAGGCTGGGATCTGTCTTTTTATTACCCTAAGAAAGAACCGTTTACGATACCTGACTATCCTGAGCCGTTGGAAACCTTTTCTTTAGCTGGAGTTGATTTTACCGGACTTGAAAAAACTAAAATAACGAGACACCGATATAGATTAGAACAAAAATGCGATACTAGAAATTTAGAGGCAGTGATCTTATCTGGAGAAAATAAGATTATTGGAAGTTATATTGAAGTCTCGGATACAGTTCCCGGGGTAGCGGAAATGGTTGAAAAGGAAGACTTTATGAACAGAGATTATTGTTTTAATTAAAAAGACGCTCGAGTAATTTACCAAAGCGTCATTGTTATTATTGCTCTATCTGTTTTAATCCTTCTGCTAATTTTTCCGTATCCAAATCCTCACCGATAAACACTAATCTTAACGGCATTTTCATCAGCTCTTTTTCGTAAATTGGCAACCCGTAAGAGTATTGAAAAAGATAGATTTTTCCGTCTTCAAGCTTAATGTAGCCTTTGATCCGGTATATGGAAGATGGTGCTTCACGCAGCCAGTTTTCAAAGGCTTCTTTTTTGACAGTACCTGTGAATGAATACATCCACGTTTTCACCTTTAGTTTGTCTGCTGTAACTTTTTGATGCTCTTTTCTGTCTTTTACAGAGAGTGCGAACAGCTGATCAATGTCTGTTTTCGCATAATCAGTCAGTACGTATGGAGTCCCTTCATTCAAGCGTTTCGCGTCTTCTTTTATTGATTGCTTCTGTTCATCTGACAAAGCACCAGTCTTGTTCCATATGATGAAGTCCGCATGCTTTATTTGTTCCAGCATCAGCATTTTTGCCTGTACACTCATCGTACCCCGGTCAAGCCACCTTGGTGCATCCATGACCGAAATGATTCCAGATACATGCAGTTCATCAAGCAGGTATGGTGACAAACAAGCATCCAGCACATCAATCGGATGAGCAGCACCTGTTGCTTCAATGATTAAAGTGTCGAGTTCATTTTCTTTACAAAGTCCCCAAAGCTGCTTTTCAAGCTGATCGGACAATGAGCAGCAGATACAGCCATTAAGCAATTCTTTTAACGGGATATCTCCCGGGACCGCATCGGAATCAATTGAAACTTGTCCAAGTTCGTTCATGAGGACAGCTGTTTTGTGATTTCGTTCCTTTTCCCGCTGAAGCAGCTGCTTAAGCAAGGTTGTTTTTCCGCTTCCTAAAAATCCTGCCAAAATAATTACGTTCGCTTTTTTCATGTTACACCTCATACAAAAAATAGAATCGCTTGTTGCATTCTACAATAAGAAACCTTATTAAATCTACTATTGTGCGTATTATATTCTCTGGACGAGCAAAAATCTCCCGGAGCGCGCATAAATCTTCCTGAACGACAAAAAACAGCCCAGTTACAGGCTGTTGACATTTACTTTAGTTAATAATTTTTTTATGATATCAAGACTGACTTCTTCCCATAAGGCGTGGTCTGTCGTGAAAAGAGTTGAAATTTTGTCTGCAAAAAGCTTGAATGCTTTTTCATAGCGCGGATCGTCTTTAGCAGGAAGCTTCTTCTTACGTTCCTCAACAAGCTGCTGCAATTTCGGAGCGCGCGGTCCCCATTTCACAATCTCCTTTCCCTTTTCATCTATAAAAATAATGATCGGAATAGACTTTGCTTTATTTGTAAGGTATCGATCCATCAGTTCTGAATTTTTGTCACGCTGAATAAAACGGACGTCAATGAGCGCTTCATCCGCCATCCGCATAAAAACAGGGAGATTCAGCATCGCATCACCGCACCAGTCTTCGGTGATCACAATAGCTCTTAACCGGCTTTTTTGCATGCCTTGCAACGCGTCTTTCATCGGATCTGGAAGTACGAATGCATTATAGATCGAAAGCAGGTTCTCTTTGTGTGTATTCATAGCATTTATATATGCATAGCGAGTCATGCCTTTTTCAAACCAAGTATTGAGGTCAGCCATTCTGTGTTCCTCCCTGTTCTTTATCTACTCTTATTGTAACCAAACAAGGGGGAGTTGTGGCAATGAAAACGCCTTAAAAATATTTTATTTGGTTCTTTTAACCTGCTCGGAGCTTTTTCTGGAGTTGGGAAACAGCGAACAAAAGCAGGTATCTCTCACGCGGCGTTAACCGGAGCCAGTCCTTAACTTTGTATTTCATACTGATTTCCACCTTTCAATAACATTTAAACCTTGTACTTCTTTTAATACCACTTTTATTCAAAAAAGAAACTATTTTAAACACATTAGTTTTCGTCAAATAATGAGCTCTTTCGTAAGATTCCTCTCATTTTCAACTTCATAAAAAATATTTTCAGAAAAGGTTTTAGTTTCTTTTTATAGAATAAAGGGAAAAGAATCGAAAAACGGGTGAGGTGTTAAGTGGATATGAAAATGTTAAGCGAAAATGTTAAAACGCTGTTCTTTACGGATGATGGCAAGATTCCAAATCATCCTTCTTGGCCAGTTCTATTGTACGTTGGTGAACTAAAAGAACCTCAGGATGCACTGGATGTTTTTGAGGAAAACGGATGGACTAACGGCTGGAAGAATGGCGTGTTCGATTACCACCATTACCACAGCAACACACATGAAGTATTAGGGGTTATGAGCGGTGAAGCCGTACTTTTATTAGGCGGTGAAGACGGTGTTTCCGTTACCGTTTCTAAAGGGGATGTTATCGTTCTACCTGCAGGAACCGGCCATAAAATGATCGGATGCAGCACTGACTTTAAAGTAGCTGGAGCGTATCCGGGCGGAATGGAACACAACCTCAAAAAAGGTGAGCCTGACGAACGCCCTGAAGTGCTCGATGAGATTATGCTAGTTCCATTGCCAGAAACGGATCCGCTGTTCGGAAAAGAAGGTCCTCTGTTAGAGTTATGGAAAAGCAAATAAGAAAAAGGCGGCTCAAAATTCATTTTGGGACCGCCTTTTTTATGGTATCATAAAGTTAAAATTTACCAAATTCAAAAAAAGAGGTGCCTGATGAAAGAAAACTTAAAAGGCGGTCTGTTCGCCTCCCTATTTGTGCTGATAGGATTCCCAATCATTTTTACCGTTAGTTCCATTGTGACCGGAGACTGGAGATACCTCATCTATAGCATTGGCCCGATCCTTACTGCTGGATTGACGAGTCTGATATTTACTTTGCATCATATGAAAAAGAAATCTGAGATCCGCTGATCAGGATTTCCACCAATTAGTACGAGGGTGTTCATCATCTAAAGATATCGTTTCACCTATTTGAGGGGTAGAAATCATCACGTTATTAACATTCGCAGCTTTGACCGCCCGTTCAACTGGATCTATCCAGTTATGCAATGATAATGTAAAGGCTCCCCAGTGAATGGGAATCATCATCTTCCCTTTTACATCTAGATGTGCCTGCACGGTTTCTTCTGGCATCATATGAATCGCAGCCCACTTTTTATGGTATTGACCGCACTCCATCAAGGTTAAATCAAAAGGTCCATATTTTTCACCTATCTCTTTAAAATGCGGACCATATCCGCTGTCACCGCTAAAATAGATTTTCGTCTCTTGTCCTTTGATAACCCAAGAACACCATAGCGTTGAATTGCGATTCGTTAAACTCCTGCCAGAGAAATGCCTTGCAGGTGTACAAACAAGTGTGAGACCCGCTGCGACAATTTCATCCCACCAGTTACATTCTTGTATGTTATCTGGCTCTACACCCCATCTTACCAGATGGCTGCTGACTCCGAGCGGAACTATAAACCGCTTTACTTTACTCTTTAGTTTTTTTACCGTGCCATAATCGAGATGATCGTAATGATCATGAGAATATACAACCAGATCTATCTGAGGCAGATCTTCAACAGAAATCGGCAGTTCTTTGCTGTAGCGTTTGTTGCCGAACCAGGGAATGGGCGACGGTGCTTTTCCGAACATTGGATCAAGAAGGATTCGTTTATTATCAATTTCCAGCAATAACGAAGAATGACCGAACCAAGTCACTTTTGTTTTTTGGTTCATATTCTGAGCAGAAAACTGAAGCGGTTTTATTGGAATCTGCTGAGCGGGCTGTCTGTTCGGATTTCCTTTTAGAAATTCTTTTAATACAGGCAGCATGGACCGGAAATCTGTAGCCATTTCGGTAGTAATTTGATTGACGAACGTACCGTTAGAATAATGTTCGAGTGAACTGTACTTCGTTTTAGTTTCTTTAGAGGGATTGCTTCCAAACACCGGATGAAAAGTGATGAATAAGAACACAACCACTAATACAGCGATTATTATGAGCAAAGCAAACATATTTACGACCTCTCTTAAAACATTGTAGTGTAAATATACTACTCCTTTTCTTTCCAGCGAAGCAACTTTTAAGCTGAGTTGTCCATTGATAGTTATGGGTGTAACGAATTTTGGCAACAAGAGTCCACTCGTGGATAAACACCAAAAATTTTTGGATTGAAAGTCAAAACTTTTGGATTGAGTGCTGAAACTCGTGGATTCAGCCCCAAAACTTTTAGATTCGATCCTGTTTGGAGCCTTGAGCACACCCAACACGCCCTCCCAGCCCTAGTACGCATACTCAAAACCCTATTCTGAACAGTTTTTTTCAAAAACTGAACCTAATTTAGGCTCTTATCTAAAAGATTGTTGCTATAGAAAGATTTTCTAATGAAGTTCTTCATTGAAAAATTAATTGGAGCGGAAGGGCGAGACTCCTGCAGGATGAGTGGGACAGGTGAGACCATTCAATGTCGCAAGGCGACGAATGGGCTCACCGCACACCCTGCGGAAAGCGAGCCCTGCAGCGGAAATTAACCTCGTTCAAAAGCATCTTCAAAATCCGCTCCACACAGCAAAAAAGCTGATCTATTCCGGACGTTATCTTGTCCAGCAGATCAGCTTTTGTTCCAATTATTCATTTAAGCACTTTCCTTCTCTTTTTTCTTGGCGTTTTTCTTGCGCTTTCGTTTCTTCTTCTTTTCCAGCTCTTCTTTCTTTGCCATCATTCTTGCACGTCTTCTCATCTCTTCATAGATTTTCACAATTAGCATTGCGAAACTGATAAGAAGTGCCAGGATTTTATAAGCCATCCTCCAACACGCCCTTTCTCCTAGAAACGGGCTTGCATTATGAGTCTGGATCTTTGGCTGCTGCCGTTTCCATCGGAATTCTCATTGCTCGATAAGTATCCTTATCACACACCGCTTTTTCCTGCGCGTTCAAGACAAGCAATCCATTTCCTTCCGCCTTCTTCGTTAATCCGATGCTTAAGGTGTTTTTAACGAGCTGAGCATAAACTTCTGCTTCAGAGAGCTCGCGGCCAAACAGTTTTTCCTCTCGTTCGATCAGTAAAGCTGCTGCACCTGAAACATGCGGAGTTGCCATCGAAGTTCCAGACAGCTTGGCATATTTATTACCAGGATAGGTCGAGATCACATCAACACCTGGTGCCACGAGATCAATTTCATCATTTGTGTTTGAAAAAGGTGCCAGCTTCATTTTGGCATCTACTGCACCAACTTGTACTACTTCTTTATAAGCCCCAGGAAAAGCATGTTCGTTTGTATCTTCCTTGTTGTCCCCCTCATTTCCAGCCGCACAGACTACAAGAACACCTTCCAACACTGCTCTTTGAATCGCTTCATGAAGTTCAGGGACATCGTTCGGTCCACCGAGTGACATCGAGATCACACGTACTCTCTCCCCGTTCTCGCCTCGCCATTTTACCGAATAATCGATGGCATCGATAATCCCTTGATACGTTCCGCTTCCATCTTTACCGAGTACCCGGCAGATCAGCAGCTTCACGTCTGGTGCAACGCCTGCAACACCTGCATTATTTAGCGTTGCCGCAATCGTACCTGCAACATGTGTTCCATGGTAATGGGCATCCGTATAATCGTCTTCCTCTCCTTCTACGAAATTCCGTCCGTCTGCGATTCTATTAGCGAGTTCAGGATGACTCGTGTCACAGCCTGTGTCGAGAACAGCCACCACAACACTTTGTCCTTTTTCACCTTCACGCCAAAAAGCAGGAGCGTTGATCATTTCAACACCGTATGGAATTTCCTCTTTCGATATTTCCATTACATCTTCCAGCACAAAGGGAATTAAACGAATTTCACTCATGATCCTTACCTCCTTTTTATCAAAAAGATTAGTGAATCATTTGGTTATACTAGGGCTGCAAAAATTCATGTAAGACTTGTTGGTCCAATGAGATAATGAAACTGCCGAAGAAGATGCGAACCTCCTTTC
Source organism: Fictibacillus arsenicus (assembly GCF_001642935.1). NCBI lineage: Bacteria > Bacillati > Bacillota > Bacilli > Caryophanales > Fictibacillaceae > Fictibacillus > Fictibacillus arsenicus. Next base: position 1,369,426 of record NZ_CP016761.1, on the reverse strand, counting down.
TTTTTAGTGTTAGAAAAAAAAGAATAAAGATTCTTGCTGAGGGTACTATTATCACTATTCTAGCAAACTGTTAAAAGTTTCCACAAGTCCCATTTTTAAAATAAGGAATTATGTCTACATCGACAATTTATGCAAGAGAAACATAAGCATTCATCCTTACCTCCCTCTTATGCTTCGACATTTTTTACTAGTCTTTTAAAACTATTATGATAAAAGAAACTCTCAAGTCTGGACGCAGTCCGTTCTTGAGAGCCTTTTTACTTTTATAGATTAGTAGCGAACAGCATCCGCTGCGTTTACACGCCCTTTAGAGTAGTAAGAACCTGTCCCAGATGTGTAATCAGCTGTGTTCTCGATCGCTGCACGAATGTTGGATGCACTGCGTCCCTGTGAAGCTAGCAATCCAGCAATCCCTGCTACTAGAGGACAAGCCATTGAAGTACCAGACATGTAAGCATAGCCTCCGTTACGAACTGTAGAAGCAATGTCTACTCCTGGAGCTGCTACATCAACCCAAGAACCGTAGTTTGAGAAAGAAGCTTTAAGATCGTTGCGGTCAGTAGCTGCTACAGCGATCGCATTTGAATAGTAAGCCGGGTAGCTTGGAGCAGATGTGCTTTCATTACCTGCTGCAGCTACAACAACTACACCTTTAGAAGCTGCATAGTTTACAGCGTTTTGAAGGGAGGTTGATCCGCTTGGTCCCCCAAGGCTTAAGGAAACAACTTTAGAACCGTTATCAACAGCATGATAGATCCCGTTCGCGATGTCATCTAAAGTTCCGCTTCCGTTTGCATCAAGTACACGTACCGCATAAATCATAACGTTCGGCGCCATACCTGCAATTCCGCGAGCATTGTTTGTTGTTGCAGCCGCAATACCTGCAGCATGTGTACCATGATCATGTCGGTCCATTGGATCCCAATCGTTGTCCACATAGTCATACCCTTTAATTACTCCGCCTGCTAAATCAGGGTGGTTGTAATCAACACCTGTATCGAGAATCGCCACTTTTACAGAAGAAGATCCGCGAGTAATATCCCAAGCCGATTGTGCACTGACTTTTTGAGGAGCCCATTGTACGCCATTTGAGAAATACGTGTCATTCGGTGTCCAAGAAGCATGGTATGTATAGTTCGGTTCCGCGTACTCTACATCTCCGCTCTTTTCATATTCTGCAATAGCTTCTTCTACTGTTCCTTCTTTAACTTTAATCACGTGGAATTTTGAACCTTTTTCTTTTACTTCATCCTTTGCTTTAACTGCTAACGACTTTGCCTTGGAGTCTGAAACACCATCTTTAAATTTTACGATAATTTCTTGAGGAGTTACATTCGCCTTTACTTCGGTACTTTTCGCCGCTGAAGCCGGTGATGCAAGAGATACAACTAATGGTAGTACTGCTGCCATAGTGGCAATCTTCTTAAACATTTACTTCACTCCTTAAAATTTTGTTGTCGTCGACAATTTCTAATATAGGGGTGAAATAACTGAAAATAAAGAAAAATTTTACTATTCTAGCAAAAACAAATAGATACTACTAATTTTTAAAAGCTTTAACTTAAAATAGGTAAAAAGTCATTGTAAACCCTTCTCATTTTTTGAATCTTTTTACATATAGACGTAGAATATACCTATAGTCGAGCACTATTTTTTTTAACCCAAAAGTTTAACGCTACCCTAATCTAATATCATTGTTTTACAATCTTTACGAAAAAAAATTGATTATTAAAGTTGGCTATTGGCTTGCGGCAAAATATGTGTACCGATTTTAGGAATTGTTTGGTCAAATGGTTTAAATCTCATGATTAGAGGTATACCTTAAGGAGAGTCTAATGAGTTGGAGGGATGTATATGTTAAAAACAGGCGATAAGGCGCCAGATTTTACTTTAAAGAGTGAAACTGGAGAACCGTTTTCTTTTCATCAGCACCTGGAGAAAGATGAACGTTTCCATCTGCTCGTTTTCTTCCGGGGAGAATGGTGTCCGGTATGTAACGATCAATTAAAAGAGCTTGAACAGAACATCGACACCTTTAATGAATTAAACACACACATTCTAGCGATTTCGACCGACGAAATGGAAAACCTGAATAAAATGAAGGAAACACATTCACTGTCATTTCCAGTTTTCAGTGATCCTGAAAGAGCTGCGGCAGAACCATATGGTGTGCAATATCATAACGGAGAGCTCTATGAAGATCATGGCCAACACGGTGAACCGGCACTGTTTTTAGTGGATGACCAAAAACGTGTGCTGTACTTCGATATTCAGACAGGACCATTTGGCAGACCGACAGCAGAGGATTTAAGAAAGACGATCAAATATATCAAAAAAACATTGCAAAAATAAAAAAGTGGAGTGAGGCGCAGATCAATGTGCCTCACTCCTTTTCTCATTATTGAAAATGGTAAAATAAACCAAATTATGTGATAATAGTGGTTTTTTATGTGATGAGCAGCATTTATTTTGTGACTAACCTATATTTTTATATCACAACTTTTTATGTGATTACTCCTCGCTACTCCTCTTCCCCGCCTACAAAGTAGTCGTTCTTCCTATAGGACAGTGCACTCAAATGAGCAACCGCCTCATTTGAGTTTTCAACCGTCACTTCATACCAAGATGTGCGATGATTCCGCTTGATTTCTGAAGCTTTTGCGGTTATTTTATCCCCTTTTTGACAAGCTGCTAAATAACCGATGTTCACCGACAGCCCTACCGATGTTTTTCCATATGAATTACATGCCACTGCAAACACAAAATCGGCGATCGCAAAAAGCACTGCTCCATGCGCGGTCCCGTGTGCGTTCAGCATGTTCTCCGTTATCGTCATCTCAGCCTCTGCACTTCCTGGCCCCATTTCCGTCAGTTCAATTCCGAGCCACTGGGCAAATGTGTCTTGATTCAGTTTTTCTCGGATTTCCTCAGCATATTGATAATGGACCTCTGTATCATCTCGTTTTATCTTCATTCGTATCACCTCTTCTAAAGGATTCTTTTTATCCGCCCTAATCCCCTTCTTAAATTTAATAGTGCTTAACACTTCACATATCGACCGAATACACTTACACTATAATAACTAAACCTATAAGAAAGGTCGGAATTACTATGACAAAAAGTCCTGCTTCTATCCCTAGACCTTTAGTCCGCACGAATCAATGGTTTATATTTTTATCAGTTGCAGCCACATGGCTAACTGGTCAAGCATGGATTCTATTGTTGCCATTAAGCGCTGGATTACTTGGAATGTTCTTTAACTTTAATCCGGTGATGAGGTTTGCAGGATTATTTTTGAAAAAGAAACCATCTGAATATATTCCTGAAGATAAAGATCAGCAGCAATTTAACCAGCTTATCGCCATTTCGCTATTAGCTCTAGGATTTATCGGATACACACTGAATTGGACTGGGGTCGCTATAGCTGCAACTGCAATGGTAGCAGCTGCATCATTCATCGCTATATTAGGATTTTGCGTTGGCTGCTTTATCCGGTTCAGATGGCAGCAGTATCGGTATCAGAAAACACAAAATCGACAATAATTTTGTATAAAAAAACCATTCGCTCACAAAAGCAAATGGTTTTTCTTCTTTATTTTGTTGCTTCAAAAACAAAGCTTTGACGGGCGCAAGTCGGTTTCTTTCCATACTGGAAGTCAGCACTCGCTGAAACATTTTTAAAACCAACGCTCTCCATAATCAGCTTTAGTTCTTCAATTCCGTACCAGCGGATTGCAAAACGCTGCAGTTCTGTCTGTATAAGACTTCCCTGACGCCATTTTTCGTACTTTAGATAGGATACTTTGTATTGTTCGAAGAAGTTCACTTCTACTAGTTTATCTTCCATCGTAATGATGTCCCCGTTCGGGCAGTCTACCGTTAATGTACGAAGCACTTTTCCCGCTTCAAAATTATCGGTAGGCAGGAAGATATCCAAGATCAAACGCCCGTCATCCTCAAGATTTTCATACATCTGTTCCAATGCCTGACGTGACTCTTCCCGCTTTTCGATCAGTAAAAATGAGCCTCCAGGTATAATGATATTCTTATATTTTTGAGGCAAATCGAGTTTCTGAAGATCACTTTGATAAAGGTTAGCATATAATCCTTTTGCGTCGATCCGCTTTTGACAAGAAGCCAGCATCTCAGCAGAATAGTCCATTCCATCAACGTGAAGCCCTGCTTCCAAAAGCGGAATGATTACACGCCCGGATCCGACCATCGCTTCCAAGGTACGTCCGCCGTTTTCCTTCAGTCTGCTCGTGTAATACTCAATGTCCCCGCCAAAAGACTGTCCAACTTTTTTAGTAAGATCATAAACTTCCGTACAAAGTTCTCCATAATTGCTAAAAGACATAAATTAATTCCCCCATTAGTGTTTTTACACGGAGGGTCAGTGTTAACGAAATTTCAACCCTTCCGCACCATCATCATTTGAACATAGCTAGTGTTGTTTTTTAACATCTTTAACCCCTCATTTCTTGTAATATAGGTTAATTATGGTTTTTCCTGAAATTTTCGTCAATATTATTTCAAAACAGCAAAAGTTTGTGATGTTTATCACATACAAATACCTTCTAACATCATATGCTTAAATCAGTTCCAAAATATAAAAAGTGTAGGGAGGATTTAAGATGAATAACATACAAACCATCCTTGTTGCTTATGAAGGATCTCAGGAAAGCCAAAAGGCATTAGACTTTGCAGTGGAATTTGCGAACGAAAGAAAAGACGATGAACTTCACCTAGTCACCGTTTACCAGCCTGTTTATACGATGGCATATACGTACGCAAACTATCCTGTTGAACAAGCATCCTACGAGTTAAAAGAAAGAAACGAAGCGATCATCCAAAATGTCAAAATAGAAATCAGCCTAAAAACAGATCATCCTATCGTTGCAAAAGCGATTGAAGGACACCCAGGAAACGTACTTACCCACTATTCGTCACTAAACGGAATCGATTTAATCGTGATCGGCAGCCGCGGGTTAAGCGGTGTAAAAGAATTGTTCTTAGGAAGTGTAAGCCATTACGTTGTTCAAAAAGCTGAATGTCCCGTACTGGTTATTAAGTAACGTTACTACGATGAATACCCCCTCAAATATACGAAGATCCCCTTATTATTCGGGGATCTCTTTTTGTGTCGAAACAAATGAGTGAGTACTCACTTGACAATATTCTGTACACTCACATATGCTAAAAATAGAAAATGAGTGATTACTCACTTCTTATCATTAACCTTTAAGGAGGTTCCGTATGAAATCTGTTATACACGTATCCGATGTATCAAAAAACTATGGTTCACATCAGGTTTTAGAAAAGATTTCGTTAAACGTTGAAAAGAATAAGATTTACGGATTACTTGGTCCATCCGGTGCAGGGAAAACGACTCTCGTTAAAATGATTGCAGGCATTGAAACCCCAACAAAAGGCAGTATTAAAGTACTCGACACACTCATGCCTAATCTTCATAACATGACACGCATTGGTTTTATGGCTCAATCTGACGCACTTTATGTTGAACTGAGCGGCAAAGAAAATCTTGAGTTCTTCGCTTCCATTTACGGTTTAAAAGGACAAAAGCAAAAAGAACGAATCGAACACGCTGCTTCCCTAGTAAACCTGACTGAATTTTTAAAGAAGCCTGTTCATCAATACTCAGGAGGAATGAAAAGACGCTTATCATTAGCTGCAGCCCTTCTTCATGAACCCGAGATCTTAATACTAGATGAACCTACTGTTGGGATTGATCCTGTTCTTCGCCAGTCAATCTGGAACGAACTTTACAAACTAAGTGACGCTGGTACAACGATCCTTGTCACGACTCACGTGATGGATGAAGCAGAGAAATGCGGCCACCTTGGTATGCTGCGTGATGGAAGATTAATAGCTTCAGGTTCACCTCAGGAACTAAAAGAATCCACAGCAAGTACAACGATTGAAGATGCTTTCCTTTATTACGGAGGTGTCCGAAATGAGAACTAGAGCATTAGTAAAACGGATCATCCGCCAGTTCATCCGGGATAAACGAACGCTTGCCATGATGTTCCTGGCACCATTACTCATCTTATCGCTTGTTAATCTCGTTTTTTCTGGAAATGATTATGACCCTGAGATCGCTGTAATGAGCAGTACGGAACAGATTTCTTCACAACTTGAGAAAACTGATAAGTCTTTTACAGTCTATGAAAATAAAAAACTAGCAGCCGAAGACTTAGAAAATGAAAAGCTGGATGCAATAATTGAGATCAACCCTCCATCAACGAAAATCACCTTGGAGGGCAGCAATCCGACAGCTAACAAAGCGGTAATGATGACTGTGGAAAAAACGCTGAAACCATTGACTCCGCAAAGCAACCAGCAAAACTCAATGGAAACAGAAATTGAATACCTGCACGGATCGGCTGATATGGAATCCTTTGACTACATCGGACCGTTTCTAATTGGATTCTTCATATTCTTTTTCGTATTCCTGATCGCAGGCGTTTCATTTTTGCGCGAAAGAACGACAGGCACGCTGGAACGATTGCTTGCTACACCGATGCGCCGCTGGGAAATGGTTGCTGGATATGTTTTAGGTTTCGGGATTTTTACCATTATCCAATCAGCAATTATCGTCTCGTTCTCGATCTATGTTCTCGACATCCTGATGGCAGGTTCCATCTGGTTCGTTATTTTGATCACACTCATGTTGGCCGTTACAGCTCTATCGCTAGGAACATTGCTATCTGCATTTGCAAAAAACGAACTGCAGATGATTCAGTTCATACCGCTGGTCGTCGTTCCGCAAGTGTTCTTCTCTGGACTCTTTAACATTGAAACGATGGCTGACTGGCTCCAGCCGCTAAGTTATCTCATGCCGTTGACTTACGGCGGCCAGGCGATTCGCGACGTAATGATCCAAGGCGGCGGATGGTCAGAGATCTATGATGAAGTTCTTGTTCTCGCCGGTTTTTCGTTGCTCTTTATGGTATTAAACGTTTTGGCGTTAAAAAAACACAGAAAACTGTAACGGTTTGTCCACTGATGAAAAATGTGTCTATAATAAAAGAAACGCACGTTTAAAGGAGAAACACACTCATGTCCGATCAAGAATGGATTAAAGAGCTGATAAATGACACCGAAGACACTGTCATTAGTGAAAAGCAGCAAAAAATATTAGCAGCGGCAATTGATACTTTTTCAGAAAAAGGGTTTGCAGCATCTTCCACAAGTGAAATTGCAAAGAAAGCAGGGGTTGCTGAAGGTACGATCTTCCGCCACTACAAAACAAAAAAGGAACTTCTTTTAGCGATCGTTACACCGACAATGGCAAAGTTCGCTGCTCCCTTCTTTATAAAAACATTTGCAAAAGAAGTATTTGAGAAAGAGTATGAGCATTACGAGGATTTTCTAAGAATGATCGCGAAGAATCGTCTGGAGTTCGTAAAAAAACATTTCTCTGTGTTGAAAATTTTCATACAAGAGATTGCGTTTCACGACGAGCTTCGTGAACCTTATCAGAAACTTTTCAATGAGCACGTATACGGGAAGTTTAAGAAAATCATCGAGCACTTTCAGGAAAAGGGAGAAATCATCGACTTGCCACCTGAAACCATCATACGCATGTCAGCCTCAAGCATCATCGGTTACATTCTACCCCGCTTCATTCTTTTTCCTAACCAGGAATGGGATGATGATAAAGAGATTGAACACATCGTTGAATTTGTGATGTACGGATTAAGCGGAAAACGATAAGAGCATACCCGCCCATTTACTGGAGCGGGTTTTGTTTATCATATAATACTTGGTTCTCGCTGACGATTGTCGTGCTGATCGGAGTATAGTGAGACAGGTTCACAGCTTTATCATTGAATGTAGGAGACAATACTTTTGCCGAAGGACCAAGCAATAAATACCCGCAAATGAATACGAGCACAAGTCTCTTTTTCATACTCTTACCTCCTCAGCACATTATTAAAAAAGAAAAAAGAACCTTGAGACTTCATCCCTGGTTCCTCTTTATCTTTCTATGAAATTTCCCTTTTCACATAAAATTCAAGCATGATTTTTTCTTCGAATCGGTTTGAATGTGTTTTTTTCTTTTAAGAGGATAACAAAAAGTGAGACAGCAAGAAGCAAAAGAATCGTGCCTGTTCCTAAAAAGCCATTAGCGTAAGTCGGTATATCGGCGGTTGCCACTTTATCATTGATTTCCATGCCTAAGAAATAAACGCCGATACCATCACCATCTATGGTTCCCGCTCCAGCCGCTCTTAAAGATAGACCTTGCGTTAGTAGAAGAACGCCTAACAAAGAGAAGATGATACCGATCACCCACCTCATTTTTATACCTCCTCGTAATAAGAAGCGCGCATTTTTTTAAATGACGGACTTAATTCACTCCATACATCAAATTTGTTTCCATCCGGATCGCAGAATACAAAATTCTCACCCGCATGACCGCGGTCTTCTATTTCACCAGTCTGAATTCCTAGACTCTTGAATTCCTCGTGCAAGTTATACAGCGTATCAATCCCGTCGACTTCAAACGTTAAACTAAATCTTTCATTGCCTTTGTAATCTGTGAAGTTGGCACTCTCGTTTTGCTCTGCCTTTACGAGGAAAAAGCTTTGGTTAGCTAGATTCATAATCGCTTTATCTTCATCCTGATAGTTAATTTCAGCTCCAAGATTTTCAGCGTACCATTTAGCAGATAAGTTTGGATCCCGAACTGGTACATACGCAGTACCTACTCGGATTAGTTTTTCTTTCATTGATTGCCCTCCTTTAATAAACGATAAATTTAATCACAGACGCCCAAATGATCAGCATCCCATAAAGAACACCACACCCGGCAAGAAAGTGAATTTTCCTTTGTAAGAATTCGACCCTCTCTGTAAACTTTCGAAGACTAAAAGTTAATACAATGACTAGGAAGCCAACTAACCAAGGAGACCAATCCTCCTGGAGAAATATAAAAAAACCGATGTATAAAAACAAGACATAGTAAACAATCGTTCCTAGTTTCATAGTGTCCACCCTTTCCTTTACAATTCTTTTTTCTGGAATAAAAATCCTTCTTGATATAAAGGTTTCTGCAGGTTAGAAGAGAAAATTAAATGATAGGAGGTTGGTTATTACATGAATCTGACTGAAAATAAACATTTTGAACTTCATAAAGTAAAAGAAGGTATATATACAGCTATTGCTAAGGATGGCGGCGGTGCCGTTGGAAATGCGGGTTTCATAGATTTGGGTGATAAAACTATCGTATTTGACACATTCAATACACAGCAAGCAGCACTGGAATTAAAGAAGTGTGCAGAAGAGGTGACAAATCGGCCTGTTTCTTGGGTTGTGAACAGTCATTACCATGGAGACCACATCCGCGGAAACCAGGTTTTCGACTCCAGCATCCTGATATCAAGTGAGGTAACCTACAAAAAAACGAGGGACATTCAGCCTCAACGTATTAATGTACAGAAGCAAGATATCGCTGGATTAGAAAATTACATACAAACGTTACAAAGCGAATATAACGAGACAAAAGCGCGAAAAACACTCACACAGATTCATTTTTTACAGGAAATCTTAGTGTCCTTACCAACCTTGACGCTAACTCTCCCTTCTTGTACGTTCCTTGAAGCTTTTACTATTCATGGTACTGAACGGACAGCTCAGCTTTTCACAAGAGGCGCTGGTCATTCGCCTTGTGATACGTTCTTATATCTACCAGAAGACGAGGTCATTTTTATGGGAGATTTATTATTCGTCCAAACAAATCCTTCGTTCTTTGATGAATCCGATCTGGATAACTGGATGCATACGCTGCAAGAATTGAGTACCTGGAATATACAAACAGCCGTACCCGGACATGGTCCGTTAGGTTCAAAATCAGACTATTATCAAATTATTCAATACATAAAAGACGTAAAGAGGCTCGCTGAGAGTGAAGAAGATGTGGATGACATAAAAATCCCATCTCCCTATAAAGATTGGGCTTTGAAAGAACTTTTTGTAACAAATCTAAAACAATTAAAACAACTCGTAAAAAACAAAATGGAGACCACTTTACATGATTAAAGCAAAGAGCATTACTCCGATCCTTCGAATATTTGACGTAGAAAAAGCAAAAGAATTTTATTTAGACTTTTTGGAGTTTCATCTAGACTGGGAGCACCGGTATGAAGAAGATTATCCTTTATATATGCAAGTGTCATCAGGTTCTTGCCAATTGCATCTCTCAGAACATTATGGTGATTCCAGCCCTGGCATCAAAATCCGTATACAAGTTGAAGGAATTGAAGAGCTGCACAATAAACTGATTTCGAAAAAAAAAATACAAGTATGCAAGACCTGGATTAGAAAAAGCTCATGGCCATCTGGAAATCAGGATAGGGGATCCATTCGGAAATAACCTTTGTTTTTACGAGCCTCAACAGAGGTAGGGTATACTCCTTCATAATGTGGGTATCCCTTCTGATTATTTTTAGAAGGGATATTTCATTTTTTAGGGCGCAAATGAAGTGATTTCACAAAAAAACTAAACAAGTCAGGTTGAACACATCGTAAAACATACAAATCAGGTGCATTTTCGGGTGCCGAAACTGTTTTCAGATGATACCTTAAGGGGTATTCAGACTTACCCAAGAGTTTGAATCCAGGGCATCAATCCAGAAATTCGGCCAGTTTATCCACGAGTTTTAGCCCTCAATCAAAAAGTTTCGGCTGTTTATCCACGAGTCTACAATTCCTCGACAAATCCCACCCCTTTACATACCCCCTCCCCACTTTATCGAACAGCAAAAAGCCCTCCAGTTCTATAATGAGCTGAAAGGCTTTGAAGATTACAGCTATTCATTTAAAGCTCTCTTAGCCAGTGAACTAATTACCATATCGTCCATCGGCGGGTTATGAAGTCCAGCACGCACATCTCGATAGTGCCGCTGAAGTGGACTCGACATGGCCAAGCTTCTTGCTCCCACAATCCGCATCGCAAGATCTACTACTTTTGCAGCCGAGTTTGTTGCCACATGCTTAACTGCCATGAGTGAAGGTCCCATTTCCATTCTCGATTCGGGCTCATTCACCCATTTTGCAGCAGTTGAATATAGAAGTTCCCTTGCCTTAAAGAGCTCGAGCTCCATTTCACCGATCTTGCGTTGAACTTCAGGAACCTCGGCAATAGCTCCCGGCAAACTATTCGGTTTATAGCTTTTTGCAAAATTAACGGCTTCATTTCTTCCAGCAACTGCTACGCCAAGATAACAAGCCGGTATGTGGAGCAGCCAAGCTTTTGGAAAGTCTAATTTTCCACGCTCTTCTTCAACAAGAGACTCATCATTAACTTTTACATCCTTCATAACGAGATCATCGCTTCTGGTTCCCCTCATTGCAACTGTATCCCACGTCTCTTCTATAGTGACTCCATCTTGCTTCATATCAATTAAAAAGTTTCCTTTTTTCCCCGTGTCACCAATTTGTGCAGAAACAATTGCATGATCTAATGCCGGCGCCATAGATGTAAAAGTCTTAGTACCATTGATCACCCAGTCATCACCCCGCTTAACAGCTTTCGTTTGCGGCATCCCGCCGCGTGTCGGGCTGCCTGTCGCAGGTTCAGATGCCGCACGATTTACAAGGACTTGATTGTTTACCACTTTTTCGCATAATGAACGGAACGTCTCTTCCTTCCACGATCGCTCTTCGGATAGTTCGAGAAAACATCCAAGGTGCCATCCGAGGCACAATGCTGTTGCTGCATCCCCAGCTGCAATTCTTTCTTGTAAAAGCACAAACTCATACAGACTAAGCCCTTCTCCGCCAAACTCTTTCGGTATCGTTAACGACAAGTATCCAGCTTTTTTAAGCTCATCCACATTTTCAAAAGGAAAACTGCCTTCGCGGTCATGTTTATCAGCTCGCTCTGCAAACTTACTAGCCAAAATATCTATTTTGCTAAACCACTTCTGCTGTGTTTCATTTTTTATATATGCATCATATAAATAGCTCACAAAATGACAATCCCTTCCTAACAAATAAGAATACTGCGTTTTAAAATATAGTGTATGCCTTTTACATAAAAATCGGCAAGGTATATGACCCATACTTCCCCTTTGACATCAACCTGACACATTCCTTCTTATACTTTTAATGAAATAGTCCTTATTTGATTGGAAATGCTTGCTTCATTTTTGCTTTCAAAAAATGTTCAATATATTTTTATATTTTCTTTCTCCTGACATTGTGCTGACATCTTCAGTGGTTACATTAAGTGTACAAGGTTCGAACCTTAGAAAAAACTACTCAAAACCATCCAGGAGGAAAACATTTCATGAAAAAATCAGTAATCGGTTTTACAATCGCAGGCGCATTATTAGCTGGAGGCTACGCAACCACTTCCCTTGCAGCAGACAACGATCAGACTGCATCTGCAGAGTCATCATCGAAAAAATGGGAGATGAAGATGAAAGGACACGGCCATTTTGGAGGTGGCTTCTTTAAAGGAGACTCAGAGGATTTACTTGCAAAAGCGAAAGAGCTTGGAATCAGTACGAGCGGTAAAGACGCAGAAACGTTAATGAAGGAGATCCGCACAGAACAAATCAAAAAGGAAGCGAAAGAATTAGGAATTAAGACTTCCGGAAAAGACGTTGAAACATTGGCTGAAGAAGTACAGCTCGTAAAACTTCAGAAAAAAGTGAAGAATATAGGAATCTCTACAAGCAATAAGGATGCTAGTGAACTGTTTGATGCCATTCACTTAGCTGAATTGAAAAAAGAAGCAAAGAAACTTGGTGTTTCAACAGACGGAAAAGATGCTGAAACATTGAGACAAGATATTAGACAAGCTTCACTTAACAAAAAAGCGAAGGAACTTGGCATCTCAACAGACGGAAAAGACCTTCAAACCCTTCAACAGGAAGTGATGACTGCATCGATTAAGAAGGAAGCGAAAGAGTTAGGAATATCGACTGACGGTAAGGAAATGAGAGAACTGGCTCATGAAGTAATGTCTGCAAAAGTTAAAGCAGAAGCTAAAAAACTGAATATCACGATCGACGGAAAAGCGATTCCTGAAATTGCAATGGAAGTGCAAGAGAAAAAAGTGCAGAACCTGGCAAAGGAACTTGGCATCTCTACAAAAGACAAATCAACTCGCGAATTAATTGAAGCGATCCAAGAGAAAGATGCTGATAAGCTTGATGCATTGCGCGGGGATGATTTCTTCCTACCTTTTGGAAAAGGCGGATTTGGTCCTGATGGTCATCATGGTAAAGGAAAGCATCATGTAGGCGGAAAACGATTTGGTCCAGACGCTCCTCCATCAGCTGATGTACAGCCGCAATTAAACGAAGAAAGTCCTGCTGAAACCGGAAATGAAATTTAAATTTCCATCAAGTCCCCAGTCTATAAAACTGGGGATTTTTCAAGTATAGTATGGGTAATAGGAGGAGCTGCCATGAGAACAATTTTGTTAGTTGAAGATGAAGAAACCATCTCAAGAGTTTTGACCGTGTACTTAAAACATGAAGGCTATGAAGTGCTTCAGGCATTTGATGGTAAAACGGCACTTCATATGTTTACTGAACATACTCCTAATCTCGTACTATTGGATGTAATGCTCCCAGATCGAGATGGCTGGAGCATCCTGCAAGAAATCCGCGAAAACAGCTCTTGTCCCGTTATCATGCTGACTGCACTTGGAGACATCGATTACCGTTTAAAAGGATTGAACCAAGGCGCTGACGATTACATAACAAAGCCCTTCATTGGTGAAGAAGTCATTGCAAGAGTTAATGCAGTATTACGCCGTGCTGCAAATGTTTTAGAGACAGATAATATAAAACAATTTGGATCACTGAGCCTTAATCTTGATTCTCATGTTGTCAAAATAAACGGAGAACCTGTCGTTCTTACACCGAAAGATCTTTCCCTGCTTTTCTTTTTAGCAGCTAGGCCTAACCGGACATTTACTAGGGACAATTTAATTGAACAAGTTTGGGGACTGGATTACGACGGCAGTGAACGCGCTGTGGACCTCGCGATAAAACGAATCAGACAAGCGCTGGCAAAATGGCCTGATTCACAAGGAGAAATACGTACACTTCGAGGATTGGGGTATCAGTTCTGTGTCTATGAAAAATAAAAATCGAACAACATTGTTAAGGTATTGGACAACGAGATATTTGTTTACTCTTTTCATCGGACTGCTGATCCTTAGCGTCTTTTCCTTATGGTGGATCAGACATACTACCCTTGAGAACCGGTTAACCCTCATGGAATATATGGCAGCTGAAGCGGCAGATCGAATCGCATCAACAGACAGAAATAAAGACTACAACCTATTCAACAAGAAACTCGATGACCGAGCCAAAGTCCTTCAAATGGACAGACCGCCAGAGTTTTTTATAACAGATATGAATGGCAATGTCCTAAATTCAAAACCACTTCATAAAGGACTTATGCCTAAAGAACATCAATTTCATAATCTCCAGAAGATTCCTTCTGACATTTTAGAAAATAATAAAACGGTACAAAAATTACAACTAAATGATACCCATGTATATGCAGTGAAAAAGCCGATTGTCTATGAAAACAATCAAGCGGGCTGGGTTCTTGTCGTGCAAAACGCCTCAGAATTAACAGATGTTGAGCAAGAATATCGATTGCCGATCATCTTACTGATCGGGTTGGGATTGCTCGGATGGATCGTCATCTATCTATTGACTAAGAAAATTTTAAAACCGATTCACAATGTGGCATATGCTGCTTCCCAGATTAGAGATGGCAATTACGATATCAATTTAAACACCGATGAAGCAAAAGAAAAGGAAATCCATGAATTATTAACATCTTTTGAAGAGATGACGAACAGGCTGACTCAGCTCGAAACTCTTCGCGCAGAACTGCTGGCAGACGTTACCCATGACTTAAAAACACCTGTAACATCAATAAGCGGTCTTGTTCAAGCTGTAAAAGACGGGATTGTTTCTGGAAATGAAAGTGATGAGTTTTTAGAAATTACAATGAAAGAAATTCACCGATTACAGAGAATGATTGAAGATCTCCTAGATTACAACTCCCTATCAGCCGGAGCGTTTTCTATTAGATCAGAAGAAACCAATATGAATGAACTTCTGAGAGAAATTGTACATCACTGGAAAATCACGTTGAATGAGGATTTCGATATTAAGTTAGTTGTT
The DNA here is from genome assembly GCF_001642935.1 of Fictibacillus arsenicus. Lineage (NCBI taxonomy): Bacteria > Bacillati > Bacillota > Bacilli > Caryophanales > Fictibacillaceae > Fictibacillus > Fictibacillus arsenicus. The sequence goes on along the minus strand of NZ_CP016761.1, from coordinate 1,354,238 downwards.
CCCGAAGAAAATGTATTCAGAGAAACAGATCCGCTTCGATTACAGCAGATCTTGATCAACCTTTTAAATAACGCTTACCAAGCACTTGGAAAGGATGGCTCAATTACTGTATCCTTATCAAAGAAAGCAATCGAAGTTCATGATACAGGATCAGGCATTCCTGAAGCAGAACAGCCATATATCTTCGAACGTTTCTTCCGAGGGGAAAAGAAAAAGTTAAAAGTCAGAGGACTTGGACTTGGTTTGCCATTTAGCAGAATGCTTGCAAAAGCTTTAGGTGCCGAACTCATTATGAAGTCAAGTTCACCAAAAGGAACGACTTTTTCAATACTTTGGAAAAAATAGACTGCAAAAAAAGTTTACAGGAACACTTGTTCGTGTTATTCTAAATATAGGTTAGATATTCCAACACCTAACCTCCCCACCAGCGAGACCGGCCATCCCAGCCGGTCGTTTTTTTAAAAATTTTCTAAAGGATTGTTGCTTTTGGCTTTTTCAATTCTGCATCATTTGCAAGTTGATTGGTGCGCAAGGTGCGTGCCTACCACATGAGAAGTTTCTCGCTAGGCATGCGACGAGGAAGCTCACATCGGTAGCATTTACTTGTAGACGCAGGAGCAAGGATACTTCCATGAAGCGGTCAGGTGGAGACTCCTAATGGCGCAAAGCGGCAGGAGGCTCACCGCACGCCCCGTGGAAAGCGAGCAGCCTGGAGTGGAAATCAACCACTTTCAAGAGCAACAAAGTTTACGAAAACAACCAAATAAAAAAGGCTCTGCATACACTGAAATCTGCAGAAACCTTCACATACTAATATCTAAAATCCATTCGCTGACTTTTCACCCACAGCCAACCACCTGTGATGAGATGAATAGCGATTACAACAAAAACTGCACCATATCTTTCCGTAATCCAGCCTACAAACCAAACTAACGGCAGTGTTAATAACAAGTTCACGAGCATCAACACCCACGATGTTCTGGCGATGGCCACGATAAAAAGAACGATAGGCAATATAATAAAAAACCAGAATAGAATACTTTGAAATAATGCCATAACTTCCCCTCCGCCTTTCATTATATAAGGGGTTCGTTACTTTCACCAGCTTTACACTGGTACTTTTTCTTTCAGATCCATATCAGTTGTTTCTTCTGTTTCTTCAACATCATATTTAGGCAATGTGAACATATAGAACAATCCAACAATGAAAAGTGCTCCACCTACTACCCAGAATAGCGCTTCAACTGATAAAAATTTCGGAAAAAACGCCGCAATCAATGCAAGTGTGACCGTGTGTGAAAGCATATTAATCGGTGTGATTGCACCTTGAACACGTCCCATCATTTTCGGGTCCACGATTTTTGGCAGCCATCCGCCTAAGCCAATGTTTACAAGCGGAATACCAAGCCCCATTAGAGCAGTGAAAATAAAGAAAACCCAAATGTTTGCAGCTACTGCACAAAGACCAATTGCTATACCACTTGCAAAAAGTCCAATGATAATAGCCGTTGAAAGCTTTATCTTCTTAGCAAGCATCGAACAAATTACACTTCCAGCCAGGACTGAAATACCAAACACAATCCCCATCCACATCATCATTTGCTCATAATTTTCCGGAGCAAGTTTGTATTTCATGATAAATGCAGGCATGACCGATAGACCGCCATTGACTACACCGAACAAGAAAAAACCAAAAATCAAAGCCATCAGTAATTTAGAATTCTTTATATACGAGAAGCCTGCACCGAAATCTTTCCATACCATCCCGATATTAATATCTTTAAACTTATGTTTTCCATTCGGCAAACGCACTTCTTCATTCACTTTCATACTCATGATCAATAAAGCGGAAACCACATATGTAACAAGGTCAAATGCGATAGCTCCTTGAATACCGACACTCCAATAAATAAAGATCCCCAGCATGTTTCCAAAAAGCATGAACATACTTCCAACCATCTGATTTAATCCTGCAGCAATCGCATATTCATCTTTTGACAAAATCCCTTGCACCATGGCTTGATCTGCTGGAAAGAAGAACTTGCCGACAGCACTTCTCAAAAATAAAACCGCAAATATTAACGGCATCCAATCCAGCAAAATTGCACCCATCAATGCTAAACAAAGAACAGCACAAATCCAGTCACAATATAAAGCGATCTTCTGACGGTCCATCCTGTCTGCAAGCACACCTACAATAAAAAAGACTGCTAATGTAGGCAGTGAATACATCAACTCTGCCAGCGTCGCATAAAATGGTTGTTCGCTAAATTTATCCAGCAAATAAAACATAAACGCTGTAACGCCTATAATACTTCCCATCATTGATGTAAATCCAGCTAAAAAAAGCTTGCTGAAGTTTCGGTTCTGAAATATTTTCAGAAAATCCTTCATTTGAAAACCTCCATTTTTGTATGC